>NZ_JBICUD010000009.1:0-497993 GCF_043198015.1 Spirillospora sp. NPDC048911
AGTTAAGCCCCTCAGCGCCGATGGTACTGCACGGGAGACTGTGTGGGAGAGTAGGACACCGCCGGACACCTTTTGGTAGAAAGGCCCCGCCATTACGGCGGGGCCTTTCTCATTTCCGGAGACGGCGACCCGACGGCGTTCCTTTAATGATCGGCGACATGGCGCTCAATCCTGGTCGTCGGCCGGGCCCTTCGACGAGCCGGTGCCGAGGATCTGGTCGAGGGCGGCCGTCAGGTCCTGCTCCGGGGTAGGGGAGGCGGTGTGGGCGCGCCAGGCTATGAAGCGGTCGGGGCGGACGAGTACGGCTCCGCCACGGTCGTGGCCGCGGTTGCGGGTCCAGGCGGAGCGGGGATCCAGGAAGTCGCCGTCCAGGTGGCCCAGGCGTACGGCGTCCACGGGGACGGACGTGGGGAGCGTAGCGGCCGCCTTGCACCACGCTTGACCGTCCTCGCCGGTGATGAGGAGAAAGCATCCGGGCCGGACCAGGTCATGGACGGAGAGACGCCGGCCGTCCGGTGCGTCCAGCCAGGCGTGCGGCAGGGGGTGGCCTGGGCGCGCGGCCGGCTGGTAGATGCGGATGGGGTCCGGGTTGGCCGGGACGGCGGTGCCGTCGGGCACCACAGCCGTCGAGGTGTACGTGTAGCCGTACTCGATGTTGTGCTCGTCGAACTCCATGGACTGGCTCGCGATGAGGCGACGCACCTGGCGTGCGTGTGCTTCGTCCTCCGGCAGGCCGCTCCACAGGCGTCGTATCCGGCGCCAGTTGGCGTCGGCGCCGGCGTCGGGTGTGATTCCCACGGCCTCGCCGGCCACCAGGTGGTTCAGGGCGTTCTCGACGGAACGTTCGACGTTGCGAGCGGTGACCGGGCGGCGCTCCGGCTCGTAGGTGTCGAGCAGACCCTCGGCGGCGTGACCGTGCAGGACGGCGGCGAGCTTCCACGCCAGGTTGGCCGCGTCCTGGATCGCCGAGTTGAGGCCGAGGCCGCCCGTCGGCGGATGGCGGTGCGCGGCGTCGCCCAGCAGGAAGACGCGGCCGTGCCGGAACCGTTCGGCCACGACGCCCTCGATCGACCAGCGGGTGATGACGTGGACGTCCAGGGGGTGGTCGGCCAGGCCGAGGGCGGTGCGGAGGTCGGCGATCACCTGGGCGTCGTCGAGACCGCGCGGGTCGTCGGACGCGTAGTCGAGGTGGACGACCCATTCCTCGGACTCGGGTCCCCAGCGGTCCGGCCCATCGGGACGATCGTGGCGCCGCCGCCGGTATGCGGCAGGAGGAGCCAGCGGATGAGGACCCCCGGGTCACGCGCCCAGGCCGACAGGTCCGCGGACAGATGGACGGACGCGATCCGCATCAGGTCGCGCGGCCCTTCGAGGGAGATCCCGAGGGACGGACCGACGGTGCGGCCGCCGTCACAGGCGAGCAGGTAGCGGGCTCGGACCTGGTAGGTCGTGCCGGAGCCGTGGTCGGTGACGGACGCGACGACGCCCGTGCCGTTCTGCCGGAAGTCCGTCAGTTCGTGGTGGAAGCGCACACGGCCGGGGGCGAGTTCCTCGGCGCGGGCGCGCAGGAGCGGTTCCAGGCGGAGCTGGGGCAGGTTGGCGGGCCGGTACGGGCTCGCCGCGGCCCATTCGTGGGAGAGACCGCCCGCGCCCCACGACTCGATCAGCCCGAAGCGCCTGCCGTGGTCCTCGTCCGGCCCGGCGAGGCCCGCGTACCAGCCGGAGTACCGCATGTTCTCCGGCGGCGTGCTCCGCTCGTAGACGGCGCCGGCCAGGCCCAGGTCGGCGAAGACCTCCATCGTGTGCTGGTGGAGCACGTGCGCCTTGGGCAGGTGGGACGTCCCCGGCCTGGCGTTGATCAGGAGCGTGTCGATGCCCAGGCGCGACAACGACATCGACGCGGTCAGCCCGGCTCCGCCGCCACCGACGATGAGGACGTCGACGTCAAGGTCGATCATGACGAGACCCCTTCGAGACGGCGGAAGAGAACCCGCGCGTTGCGGCCGATGGCCTCGTCCGCCGCGATCGGCTCGTTGAAGTAGGAGACGGCGAGCTCCGGCGCGAACGGCCAGTCGCTCCCGTACACGACATGGCCGGGCGGCGGGAACGACGACAGCGACGGCAGCGCGGCCGGGCTGGACGACAGGGCCGTGTCGAAGTAGAAGCCGGCCAGGCCGGCCAGGATGAGGTCGAGATCGCGGCCCGTCTCGGCGAACAGGGCGATCGCCAGGCGGTGCGCCGCGTACGGAACGAAGCCGCCCGCGTGGGCCAGGATGAAGCGGATGCCCGGGAACCGGCGGGGCACGTCATGGCGCACGAGGTTGTACGCGGCGCGCGTGGTGTCCAGCAGGAAGTCGGCGGCGAACGGCGGGATGCCGGGTGCCGCGGGCCCGGGCAGCTCGGCGGGGTGCACGAACACCACCGCGCCGCGCCGGTCGAGCTCGGCCATGAGCGGGTCGAACGCCGGGTCGCCCAGATAGACGCCACGGCTGTTGGCCAGCAGCACCACTCCGTCGGCCGACAGGTCGTCCAGCGCGTACGCCGCGGCGGCGACGGCGCCGTCCACGTCGGGCAGGGTGAGCGTCGCGAACAGCCCGAAGCGCTCGGGATGGTCCTTGACCAGTTCGGCGCCGTACTCGTTGAACTCCCGTGCCGCCGTGGCGGCCTCGCGGTCGTCGCCCAGATGGACGCCCGGTGTGCTGAGCGAGAGGATCGCGGTGGCGATGCCCTGCCGATCCATGAGCTCCAGTGCCAGGGCCGGGCTCCATTCGGGCAGCTCGCGGCCACCGGGCGCGGTGATCCCGTGGTCGCGCAGCCAGGCGGCGTACGCGGCGGGCACCATGTGCTGATGAACGTCGATCCGGCCGATCATGAGTTCTCCTCCGTCATCCGCCGGACGGCGTCCGCCACCAGCGCGGGCTTGAAGATCTTTCCGATCGAGGTCGTCGGCAGCTCGTCCACCACGTGGACGGCCTTGGGCGCGGCGGCGGGCTCGGGCGCATGCGCACGGGCCCACGACAGCAACTCGTCCTCGGCGATCGGTGCCGAGGTCGTCACGAACGCGACGGGCAGCTCACCGGCGTGGTCGTCGGGCCGCCCGACGACGGCCGCGCCGGTGACGAGCGGGTGGGCCAGCAGCGACTCCTCGACCGGCCTGGGGTCGATGTTGTGGCCGCCGCGGATGATGAGGTCCTTGGCGCGTCCGGTCAGGTAGACATAGCCGTCGGCGTCCACCCGGCCGAGGTCGCCGGTCAGCAGCCAGCCGTCGACGACCTTCCCGCGCGGATCGGGTCCGTCCGGTCCGAGATAACCGGGGAAGACCGCGGGGCCGCTGATGGCGAGCTCGCCCGTCTCGCCCGGGGCGCAGTCACCGGCCGGACGTTCGCCGGCGTCCCTCCGTACCGCCTTGATCCGCTGGTAGGGGAGCCGGAGGCCGGCCGAGCCCGCCCGCGGCGCGAACGCCGGCGTGGCGGCGCTCGCGCACGTCGCCTCGGTCAGCCCGTATCCCTCCAGCATCGGTACCTTGGCGTCCGACTCGAAACCCGAACGCACCCGTTCGGGCAGGGGCGCCGCGCCGACCGCCCCGGCCCGCAGGCTGGAGATGTCCACGCCCTCCGGCACCGGCGGCAGCGCCGCGTACACCGTCGGCACCGCCGAGAACGAGGTGACGCGGAAGCGCTCGACGATCCGCCAGAAGCCGGCCATGAGCGCGCGGTCGCGGTAGCCGAGCGGCCCGAGGCTGACCACCGGCCTGCCGTGCATGAACGGCCCGAGCCCGGTCACGTGCACCGCGTTCACGTGGAACAGCGGCAGGCCCGCGAGCGCCACGGCGTCGCCGAGGAACGCGCCGGTGCAGCCGAGCGCCCACGCCATGTAGACCTCCATGGCGTGGGTGTGCGGGGCCACCTTGGGCGTTCCGGTCGTGCCGCCGGTGTGGAAGTAGGCGGCGAGGTCGCCGGGCCGCGGCCGGCGCGCGGTCAGCAGCCGGTCACCGGGCCGCCCGGCCGCGAGGTCGCCGAGATCGAGGACGGCGCGGACGGCGGGAAGGCGTTCGGCGACGCGCCGCGCCTTGTCCGCCAGTTGCGGGACGGTGACGATGATCCGCGCCTTGGTGAGCGAGAGGATGCCGGTGATGTGGTCTTCGGCGAGCAGCGGATTGACCGGGTTGGCGATCCCGGCCGCCTGGGCGCCGAGCAGCGCCGCGTACGTCCACCCCGTGTTGGGCAGCAGCAGGCCGACGACCTCGCCCGGCCGCAGACCGGCCGCCAGGAAGGCGTTGGCGGCCTGGTGAACGTGGCGCAGCAGATCGCCGAAGGTCCAGGTGTCCGGCTCGGACCAGCCGCGGCCGTTCTCGCCGAGCAGGTGCAGGGCAGGCGAGCCGGAACGGGCGCCGGCCGTACGGAGGAGCAGCTCGTACGTGCTCGCGGGAAGATCGCGGTCGGCGAGCGGAACCCGCTCGACCAGCGGCAGATCCTCGGCGCTGAGCACGAGGGGCCGATCGCCCTCGGTGTGGTGGGTCATCCGCCGTGCGCTCCCGCCATGAGCGCCGCCAGGTCCTCGGGCTCGATGAACGAGGGCGGCACGGGCGGGCCCCAGTCGTAGAGCGCCCGCATGTCCGTGAAGACCTCGGGCTTCCAGATCGCGTCGTCGACGACGCAGTCCAGGTCGCTGTAGTACTCGGAGAAGTTGCCCGCGGGATCCTTCAGGTACCAGAAGAAGTTGGAGCCGATGTGGTGCCTGCCGAGCCCCCAGACGTGCCGTTCGGGATGGCCCTCCAGCATGCGGTGCGCGCCGCGGCCGATCTCGTCGACGTCCTCCACCTCCCAGGACGTGTGGTGCAGGAACGGGACGGGCGCGGGCTGCACCAGCACGTTGTGGTGGTCGGTGGAGCAGCGCAGGAACGCCGCGACGCCCGGCACCTCGTCGCTGACCTTCAACCCGATGCCCTCGGTGAAGAACCGCCGGCTCGCCTCGTGGTCGGTCGAGCCCATGACGACGTGCCCCAGCTTGCGGGGACGCACAGGCGTCTCCCGGAGCACGCCGGGCGCCCGGCCGTTCGCACGGGACACGCGTCCCGGCCCGTTGTAGACCGGCGGGGGCTCCTCGGCGCGGACGATCCGGCCGGCGATCTCCACCCGTACCCGCACCGCCGTGCCCAGGTCGGTGACGGTGCCGCCGGCGTCGAGGGCGAGGTCGAGCCGGGCGAGAGCGGCACGGATCCGGCCCAGGTCGTCGGGGTCGTCCACCCCGATGCCGAGCTCGACCAGCCGTCGCGTGGGGGAGTGGACGAGGCGCAGCTGCTCGCCGCCGTCCACCGTCGCGAAGGTGTCCGCTCCGGCCGGGGCGAGCCCGAACTCGGCGTAGTACGCGGCGGTCTCGGCGACGTTGGGCACCCCGATGGTGATGCCGGTCAACCGGTGCATGGCCATGTCAGCCCTCCACAAAGGTCGTGCGGAGGGCACCGACGCCCTCGACGAAGCTCTCCAGGCGGTCGCCGGGAGCCAGGAACCGCGGGGGAGTGCGCGTGCCGCCGATCCCCGCGGGCGTCCCGGTGAAGATGACATCGCCGGGCAGCAGCGGCGTGATCGCCGACAGCGCCTCGACCAGCTCCGGGACGCTGAAGATCATTTCCTTGGTGCGGGCGGCCTGCATGCGCTCGCCGTTCAGGTCACAGCCGATCTCCAGGTCGTCCGGGTCGGCGAACTCGTCGGGCGTCACCAGGAAGGGCCCCATCGGCCCGAACCCGGGATAGGACTTGCCGAGCGAGAACTGCTGGGGCTGCGGCGGCGCGAGCTGGGTGAGCCGTTCCGACAGGTCCTGGCCCACGGTGAGGCCCGCGACGTGATCCCAGGCGGCCGCGGCCGTCACCCGGCGGGCCGGGCGGCCGATGACCACGACGAGCTCGGCCTCCCAATCGGTGAGACCGTCCTTCGGCAGAGCGACCGTGGCGTCCTGGCCGGTCAGGCATGTCACGAACTTGGTGAACACCGGCGGCCGCGCGGGCCGTCCGGAGACATCGATCCGCGACTCCTCCGCGTGGTCGCGGTAGTTGACCCCGATGGCGAACACCTGCCGCGGAGCGGGCGCAGGAGCTCCGAAGTCGGCGTCCTCGTACGGGACGGCGACCCCCTCGGGGACCCACCCGCGCAGCTCGTCCCAGCACTCGTACAGGGCCTGCGGATCAGACGGGAACCGCCCTCCACCGGCCTCGGCCAGGTCGATCGCTCCACCGTCGACGAGCACCACCGCCCGGCCGGCGAGGTTGGCAACACGCATGATTTCCGCCTCTCAGCTACAGGAACCTCTGAAGCCGATTCAACGACGTAGCGGAGCCCCCGGCTTGTGCTGCCAGCCCAAACCCCACCACCCGCTTGACCCGAAGGCCCGGCGCGGCAGGTTCGGCAGGCCCGCACGGCAGGCACCGCACGGCCCGCACGGCGTCGCGCTCAGGGCGGACGGCGGAGGTTTGGCGCCCTTCAGTCGTCTGTGGCGCCTTGCAGGTCGTTGTCCTCCGGGGGTTCGTCCCCTGGGGTCGTCTGGGCGAGCGCGATGCGTTGCCACGCTTCTTTCCATTCGCCCAGTTCGTCAGGGTGAGCGCCGCATGCGGTGATGAAGGACATGGCGAGTTCCAGCGCGGGCAGGGTGGTACGGGTTTTCAGGCCGGAGAACGTGGTGTGGGCGTATCTGCTGCCGACGGCCGCCGCCATCTTGCGGTACGAGCGATTGCCCTTGAGGACGCGGTATTCGAACATCGCCGCGATGAACTGCGCTGGTGTGGTCGCGTTACGCGGATCGGGGCGCGGCGTGCGGTTGGCGTCGTGGTCGGCGGTGCGTCGCAGAGAGCCGTGCCCTGCGGCGCCGTCAGGATCGCGCGGGCTCTCATCGCCGGCTTTGACGGCTGGCCCGTCAGGCGCGGGCGGCCGGGCTGGGGCGTGGGCCGCGCGGTCCAAGGGCTGTTCGCGGAGTGGGAACTTGGCGAACAGTTCCCCGGCGACCTCGACCGAGACCGCGTCGGCGCCGCAGTCGATGAGCAGGGCCTCGAGGACGTCCCAGCGAAACCCGAACTCCACTTCGCCGCGCAGGAACTCCTTGGCCTTGGCTTCGCTCAGATTGCGGCGGCGAGCCAGTTCGACGACCTCGTCCTGGTCGTGACCGTCCTTCAGCAGCACAGCCAGGATGATCAGCTTGAGCTTGTCCCGGTCACGACCCGGACCGGGGTAGGCGAGTTCCAGACGCCGCCGCAGGCCGGCCTTGGTGGGGCCCGAGCGGCTCTTCCGCCTCCAGAACCACCGCTTGACGCGCTTGAACCCGTCGCGCATGGCAGGCCCGATTCACCTGGTCAGGGAATCGGCGGACCGGGGCGGGCATGGTCGCCCGGGGCGATGCGAGACAGGTGGTGCCGGTGCCGGCGCGATGACTCGCGCGGTTGCGGACCGCTGCCGGGCAGCGGACTGGACCTGGATCAGGTACGCGAAGTAGACGTCACTGTGCATCTGCGATCTGCTTTCTCTTTTGGAAGTGATGTCTCGGGACTCGACCGGGCGGATATGGGGGAACGATGCGCCACTGTCCGGATTGGCGGTCCTTGGGTGGCTTACACGAATCATGACCTATGTGATCCCGAAGGTTAGGGCCTTTCGGTCGGATGCCATGGCCTTTTGGGCAAAACCGAACACCGTGCGGTATCCGGCCGCCCCTCACCAGCCCTTGGCGCCCGCCGCGCCGGCGCCGTTCAGTTCCGTGTACAGCGTTCAGTTCCGTTCAGCCCTGCCGGGCCGGAATTTCGAGTAATAATCAGATGGGGAGGAGCTGTGTCATGTGACACATTTCGCAACTTTTCCCTCGGAAGGGTGGCTCTTCGACCGGGCGGCCCGACTGGCGGCGGCGGCCCCTCGCCGCAACGACCCTGTTTGGCGGCAGGGCGGCGAGGGTCCGCCGTCCCCTCCGCCCGGCCGGTGCCGGCTCGCCTTCGTCCCAGCCGACCCTGTTGCAACAAACCGGGACATTCCGGTCACCGGCGTGGCCTGGTGCCAGTCGATTGGCCGGTGTGACGTGTTCGGCGTCGTACAGATGACCATTCTCTTTGTCCGAATTTGGTGTATCCGGCTCTCGGTAGCCTCTGGTCCTTCAATGATTCTGGCGTGGGCGCTCTTCCGGCCGCCCCTTTGCCCCTCCAGCCAGAAAGCCATTGCCCGACATGCCGATCATGGCTGCTCACTCCACGCCCGCGATCAACGGGCGTCCGAAGTGGTGCCAGAAGCCGGGCGGGCCGATGTCAGGGCGGCGAACCGCGGCCGGATCCCAGCACCCGCCGACCGGCCCCCGGTCCGCGGACGAGGCGATGCTCGCGATGGTCCTCACCGTCACGTGGCGGCTGATCACCGGCCGCCGCCTGACTGACCAGGCCACGCTCCTGCATGACCTGCCCCGCGACCAGCTCATCGACTTCTGGGCCGACGATCACAACGCACCCCATCGTCCAGACAGGTAACCCGTCATGGTCTTGATCAGTACCAGCGACACCATCTGGTCCACGTCCGGTGTCCTGCACCACGCGATGCTCGCTGCCGACATCGTCGGATTCGGCCGCCACGACCCGGCGATCCACTCCTACCTGCACACCGCGCTCTACCGGATCATCACCGAGTCCCTTGCCGAGATCGGCGTCTCCCTGGACGCCTGCCACCGGGAAGACCGCGGCGACGCCGTCCTGGTGATCGCCCCCGCCGACATCAGCGTCGAGCCCCTGCTCGGGCGATGGCCGCACCACCTGCGCGCAGCGCTCCGCCACCACAACCAGATCTCCGCGGCCACCGCGCAACTGCGGCTGCGCATCGCGGTCAACGCCGGCTACGTCCGGTATGACGGCCACGGCGTGGGCGGCCGCGCCGTGCTGCACCTCTTCCGGCTCCTGGACACCGCCGCGTTCAAGACCGCCCTCGACGACCACCGCGCCGACCTCGGATTGATCACCTCGAACTACCTCCACCAGGAGATCATCCGAGACGGCCCCGGCCTGATCGATCCGGCGGCCTTCACCGCGATCACCGTCGACTCCAAGGAGACCCACGGCCTGGCATGGCTCTGCCTGCCCGCCCCAGCCTTCGGCGCCGGCCCGACGCCACTCACCCCGTCCATCGTGTGCGCACAATCTCCCGTCCCGCCGCCCCGTCTCCCGGCCGGCAGGGAAGCGCGCGGCCGCAGACCACACCGGCAGTAAGCGCGGTGCGGGGTGCGAGTGGGGGATGGGAGGCAGGGGGTTAGGGGAGGGTGCGGGCTATTTCTAGGGCCAGGCGCACTTCTAGTAGGTCGCCTGAGAGGGGTTTGCCCAGTAGTTCCTCGGCGCGCTTGACGCGGTATGTGACGGTGTTGCGGGCTATGTGGAGGAGGGCGGCGGCTTCCTGCGGGCTGCGGGCGCAGGCCAGGTAGACGCGCAGGGTCTCGCGCAACTCGCGGGCTCGCTCGTCTGTTCCGTACAGGCCGCCGAGCGTCTCCTCGGCGAACCACCGCGCCTGCTCTTGGTCGGCTGTGAGCAGGGCGGTCACTCGCACGTCGCTGAAGCAGGTCAGGCGGGCCCCTGCGGCGAGTCGTTCGGCTTCCAGCGCGCCGAGGTGGCTGCGGCGGAATCCCGCTACGCCGTGCGCGATCGGGCCGGCGACCAGGCGGAGCCCGTCCGGCACGTCCAGCCGTTCGCGGAGCGATCGTTCGGTCTCGGCGGGGCGGGCCGGCCAGCTGGTCCATGCCCACAATTCGGCCGTCCCGGCGGGGATGATGAGCACGCCGTCGCCGCCCACCGCCCGCGCGGCCTCGACGGCGAGCCGGCGCAGGTCCTCGGCGAGGGTCTCCAGGGCGTCGGCGTTCACCAGGAACGCCTGGTGATGGCGGGTGAGGTCGTACCCGAGCGTCCGGCTCGCCGCCTCGGCCGTCACGCTCCGGGCGGCCACGACGTCCTCGACCACCCGGCGCCGCGCCGCCTCGGTGCTCGACCGCCACCGGTCGCGTTCGGCGATGTACTCCTCGGCCATGCGGCTGGCGTGCACGTCGGCGTAGGCGAACAGCAGGTCGCTGACCCGGTGGTGCTCGGCGAGGCGCACCGGCTCGGGTTCGCCGTCGACGGCGTCGATCAGCGCCCGGTGCAGGAGCGCGTGCCCGAGCCGCACCCCGCGCAGTACCCGGTCGAGCGGCACGCCGCGGCGGACGAGGTCGGCGTTGCCCTGCACGGTCTCCTCGGGCACCATGGCGCCGTCCGGCGTGACGTCGTGGCAGAGCCCGACCAGGGCCGCCAGCACGGCGGCCTCCACCGAGCGGCGGAACGTCTCGAACGGCGACGGCCCGCCGCCGTACTCGGGGATCTGCCGGACGACCTCCTCGGCCATCACGCGGGCGGTCTGCCCCGCCCAGCCGATCGGGCCGTCGCCGAGGCTGTCGCGGGCGATCGCGACGGTCACGGGGGAGGCGACCGGCGGACCCTGCGGTTCGGTGGCGCGCAGCCGCAGCAGCCATCCGGACGTGTCGTTCACCCCGTCACCTCCGGTCACGCGCCGCCGAGCGCGGCGCGCAGGTCGCGGACGAGCCCGCCGAGACCGGCCGGGCCCGCCGCGCCGAACACATGGAAGTCCGGCCGGACCACCATCGCCTCGCGGCCCGCCTGCGCCAGGAACGCCCGGTAGGTGCCGTCGACGTCCGAGGAGTCGTCGAGCCGCATCGTCCTCGCTCCGAGTCTGGCACAAAAGGCCAGCTCATCGGGCTTCAGGAGGCCCCGTGGATCGGCCATGGACAGGAGCGAGAAGCCGGGCCCCACGACCTCGTCGAAGAGCCCGACGCGGCCGTTCCGGGCGACCCGGCCCTGGGGGGACAGCCGCCCGGCGAGTTCGTCGTGGTGCCCTGGTCGGATGAGCCCGGCCGTCAGCGGCAGCCCCGGCAGGTCGGTGATCACCGTGCCGCCGCCGGCGTTCATCTCCTCGTCCCGTACGGCCGCGGCGGCCGCGTCCGGCATGCAAATGATCTTCCCGAGCTCGATGGACGTCTCGATGACCGCTCGGACGTGGGCACCGCGTTCGGCTCCGTAGGTGTCGAGCAGCGCGGAATCGGCGCGCCCGGTGATCACCAGGTCGAGCTTCCAGGCCAGGTTGGCGGCGTCGCGGACGCCCGCGCACAACCCCTGCCCGGCGAACGGCGGCATCCGGTGCGCGGCGTCCCCGGCGATCAGGACGCGGCCGTCTCGCCAGCGATCGGCCCAGGCGGCCTGGAAGGTGTAGACGGCGTGCCGTTCCAGCGTGGCGTCCGCCGGGGTGAGGCCGAACGGGGCGAGCAGCGCCCACGCGGCCTCCGGCCGGTCGAGGTCCTCCTTGCGCTCGCCGGGCAGGCACATGAACTCGAATCTGCGGCGGCCGGGCCCGCCCGAGACGACGGTCGTGGGCCGCGCCGGGTCGCAGATCTGCAGGTTGACCGGCTTCCAGCGGCGTTCGGTGCGCGGGACGAGGTCCACGACCAGCCAGTCGTAGAAGAAGCCCAGGTCGGTGACCGAGGTGTCCATGAACGAGCGGACCGTGCTGCCCGCGCCGTCGCAGCCGACGACGTGGCCGGCGTCGATCGTCTCGCCGGTGCCGAGCGTCAGCGTCACCCGTTCCGGCGTCTGCCGCACGTCGGTCACGCGCGCGCCGCGCCGCACGGTCACGCCCAGCTCGCCGGCCCGCTCGGCGAGCAGATCCTCCAGGGCGGGCTGGCTGAACATGCTGGTCCGCGGCCAGCCGGACGGGCCCGGCGTGTCCCATTCGAAGCGGAGCAGGACCTGGCCGGAGGCGTTCTGCCATTCGTACTCGTCCGCCGGTTCGCTGATGTCGCCGAGCCGGTCGCCCAGGCCCGCCGCGGCCAGCAGCCGCGCCACCTCGTCGTCGAACGTGACGGCCCGCGGCAGTCCGTACGCCGCCGCGTGACGTTCGACGATCACGACCCGGTGCCCGCGCATGGCCAGCGAGACCGCCGTCATCAGCCCCACGGGCCCGCAGCCGACGACGGCGACATCCCAGATTTCACCCATGGGCGCATTGAAATCGGGAGGACGGCGACCCGCTTGGGCCGCCAGCCCAAACGACTGATCGGCTTTGCGTCCCTCGCCTGAACGGCGACTGGAATCGGCACTACACCCCTGACTGAGTCATTGCTCGCCCACGCCCGACTCAGCGGCCCGGTGTCCGGCTCAGCTGGTCCGGCGGCCGCTCTCAGTGGCCTGGTGTCCGGCTCAGCGGCTCAGGGCCATGTCGAGGGTGATCGCCCATTGCTGGAGGAGGCGGGTGCGGCGGGCGGAGTCGTCGGTGAGGAGATCGGCGAGCCCGAGGCCGCGGACGAGGTCGAGGGTGGCCTGGACGGTCTCCCGTACGCCCGGCGTGCTCTCGTCCACGCCCAGTGCCTCCACGGTCAGGCGGTGGGCTTCGCGGCCGAAGCGGGCCTCCATCGGGACGACCTGGGCGCGGAGCTGCTCGTCGGAGCTGGCCGCGACCCACAGCTGGAGCGCGGCGCGGAAGAGCGGGCTGGTGTACATCTCGCCGAGCAGCGTGAGCACCTCCGGGGTGGAGGGCCGTTCGCCGGCGAGCACGTTCAGGCGCTCGCGCATCTGGTCGACGCGCACGTCCGAGCCGTATTCGACGGCGGCGGTGACCAGCTCCTCGCGGGTTCGGAAGTGGTGCTGGGCCGCGCCTCGCGAGACCCCGGCGCGTTCGGCCACCACGGCCACGGTCGTGCCGGTCCAGCCGACCGAGGCCAGGCAGTCGACGGCCGCCTCCAGCAGCCGCCGCCGGGTGGCTCGGCTGCGGTCCTGCCGGGGCTCGCGGGGGATCGCCTGCGTGGTCATCCCGTTCAGTCAACCAAACGTTCGGCCTGGAAAACAATCAAGCGCGATTGATTTTTTTGAGGGAGCCTGGCAGTGTTCGGGTCATGAGTCGACCGTTGCGGATCGGTAACGCCTCGGGCTTCTACGGCGATCGCTTCACCGCGATGCGGGAGATGCTGGAGGGCGGCCGCCTTGACGTCCTGACCGGCGACTATCTCGCCGAGCTGACCATGCTGATCCTCGGGCGGGGCAAGCTGAAGGACCCCGGCGGCGGCTACGCCACCACGTTCCTCCGTCAGATGGAGGACGCGCTGGGGCTCGCCGCCGAGCGCGGCACGAAGATCGTCACGAACGCGGGCGGGCTGAATCCCGGTGCCCTGGCCGCAAAGCTGCGCGAGCTCGCGGACCGCCTCGGTGTCGACGTGAAGATCGCCCACGTCGAGGGTGATGATCTTTTGCCTCGCGCCAAGGAGCTCGGGCTCACCGACTCCCGCTACGGGCAGCCGCTGACCGCGAACGCCTACCTCGGCGCCTGGGGCATCGTCGAATGCCTCAAGGCGGGGGCGGACATCGTCGTCACCGGCCGCGTCACCGACGCCTCGCTGGTCGTCGGCCCGGCGGCCGCCCATCACGGCTGGTCGCGCGACGACTGGGACGCTCTCGCCGGTGCCACGGCGGCCGGGCATGTGCTCGAATGCGGCGCGCAGGCGACGGGCGGCAACTACGCGTTCTTCCAAGAAATCTACAATGTAAAGGCGCCGGGCTTTCCGCTCGCCGAGATCCACGCCGACGGCTCCAGCGTCATCACCAAGCACGAGGGGACCGGCGGCGGCGTCACGACCGAGACGGTCACGGCCCAGCTGCTCTACGAGATCGGCGGCCCCGCCTACCTGGGGCCTGACGTGACGACCCGCTTCGACACGATCGAGCTGAGCCGGGAGGGCCCCGACCGTGTCCGCCTGAGTGGCGCCAAGGGCTCGCCTCCGCCCGCCACCACCAAGGTCTGCCTCAACCACCTCGGCGGCAACCGCAATGAGATGACCTTCGTGCTCACCGGTCTCGACATCGAGGCGAAGGCCGAGTTCGCCAAGGCGCAGCTCGAGGCCGCCTTCGGCGACAGCCGTCCGGCCAGGGTCGAATGGACGCTGATCGGGACCGCCAAGCCCGACCCCGCCACCCAGGGTGAGGCCACCGCACTGCTGCGCTGCGCCGTCGTCGACCCCGATCCCGACAAGGTCGGCCGCACGTTCAGCGGCGCCGTCGTCGAGCTCGCCCTGGCGGGCTACCCCGGCTTCACGATGACGTCCCCACCGGGCAAGGGCAGCCCGTACGGCGTCTACACACCCGCGTTCGTGCCGAACGAGGAAATCGACCACGTGGCCGTCCTGCCCGGCGGTAGTCGCGCCGCCATTTCGCCCGCGGCGGTCACCGCTGCCGCTCCCGCTCCGATCACCTCCGCATCCGATCCAGTGGCCCCCGATTCCATTGTTGAGAGTCCAGACGAGCCGGGGGAAGTAGAGCCGCGTTCTGTGGATAACCTCCCTCATCCCCCGGCCTCTTCGGCGCTCAGCTCTACGCCTGCCTCCGCTGGCACGCCCGCGTCCGCTGTTACGCCCACGCCTGCTGGCACGCCCGCGTCCGCTGGCGCGCTCGCGTCCGGAGTCGCGTCGGCTTCGGCGGGCAGTTCGACCGTGCGGGTGGCACTTGGGCGGGTCGCGGGGGCTCGCAGCGGGGATAAGGGCGGGGACGCCAACATCGGCGTGTGGGCCCGTACGGACGCGCAATGGCGCTGGCTGGAGGGCTTCCTCACCACCGGACGGCTGACCGAGCTGCTGCCTGAGACGCGCGAGCACAACGTCACCCGGCACCTCCTGCCCAACCTCCGGGCGGTCAACTTCGTCGTCGAAGGGCTGCTCCAGGAGGGCGTATCCGCATCGACCCGATTCGACCCGCAGGGCAAGGCGCTCGGGGAGTGGCTGCGATCCCGTCTCGTCGACATCCCGGAGGCAATCCTTTGACCCTCAAGAGCACGCTCGACCCGCGGAGCCCGGAGTACCGCGAGCGCCGCGACGCCATGCTCGCCAAGCTCGCTGACCTGGAGGCCGAGCACGCCAAGGCGCTGGCCGGCGGTGGCGAGAAGTACGTCAGCCGGCATCGCAAGCGCGGCAAGCTGCTGGCCCGCGAGCGCATCGAGCTGCTGCTCGACCCCGACTCGCCGTTCCTGGAGCTCAGCCCGCTGGCGGCGTGGGGGAGCGACTTCCCGGTCGGCGCGAGCGTGGTCACCGGCATCGGCGTCGTCGAGGGCGTCGAGTGCGTGATCGTGGCGAACGACCCGACGGTGCGCGGCGGCTCGTCCAATCCGTGGACGGTCAAGAAGAGCTTCCGGGCGTCCGACATCGCCCTGGAGAACCGGCTTCCGGTGATCAACCTGGTGGAGTCGGGCGGCGCCGACCTGCCCACCCAGAAGGAGATCTTCATTCCGGGCGGGCGGATGTTCCGGGACCTGACGAGGCTCTCGGCGGCCGGGATCCCGACGATCGCGCTGGTGTTCGGCAACTCCACCGCGGGCGGCGCCTACATCCCGGGCATGTGCGACCACGTCGTCATGGTCAAGGAGCGCGCCAAGGTCTTCCTCGGCGGGCCGCCGCTGGTGAAGATGGCCACCGGCGAGGAGGCCGGCGACGAGGAACTGGGCGGCGCCGAGATGCACGCGCGCGCCTCCGGCCTGGCCGACTACATGGCCGTGGACGAGGCGGACGCGCTGCGGCTCGGCCGGCAGATCGTCAAACGGCTCGGCCACCGCAGGCTCGGCCCGGCGCCCGGCCCGGTGAAGGAGCCGCGGTACGACGCGGAGGAGCTCGCGGGGATCGTTCCCGAGGACCTCAAGACCCCGTTCGACCCGCGCGAGGTCATCGCCCGGATCGTGGACGGCTCGGAGTTCGACGAGTTCAAGCCGCTGTACGGAACGAGCCTGGTGACGGGGTGGGCGCGGCTGCACGGCTACCCGGTCGGGATCCTCGCCAACGCGCAGGGCGTGCTGTTCAGCGCGGAGGCGCAGAAGGCCGCGCAGTTCATCCAGCTCGCCAACCAGAGCGACACCCCGCTGCTCTTCCTGCACAACACGACCGGCTACATGGTCGGCAAGGAGTACGAGCAGGCCGGGATCATCAAGCACGGCGCGCTCATGATCAACGCGGTGGCCAACAGCAAAGTGCCGCACCTCTCGCTCGTCATGGGTGCCTCCTACGGCGCGGGCAACTACGGCATGTGCGGCCGCGCGTACGACCCGCGCTTCCTGTTCACCTGGCCGAGCGCGAAGTCCGCCGTCATGGGGCCGCAGCAGCTCGCCGGGGTGCTGTCGATCGTCGCCCGCGCCGCCGCCGAGGCGCGCGGCCAGGTGTACGACGAGGAGGGCGACAGGGCGATGCGCGAGATGGTCGAGTCGCAGATCGAGGCGGAGTCGCTGCCGTACTTCCTGTCCGGCCGGTTGTACGACGACGGTGTGATCGACCCGCGTGACACCCGTACCGTCCTCGGCCTGTGCCTGTCGGTGGTCCACAACGCGCCCGTCTCCGGAGCCGACGGCTTCGGCGTCTTCCGGATGTGAGCGAGCAACCCATGACCGAACAACCCAAGACCGAACAACCCACGACCGGACGGCCCATCGACCGACTGCTGGTGGCCAACCGCGGCGAGATCGCCCGGCGCGTCTTCCGGACCTGCCGCGACCTCGGGATCGGCACGGTCGCGGTGTTCTCCGACGCCGACGAGCGCGCCCCGCACGCCGCCGAGGCGGGCGCCGCCGTGCGGCTCGCGGGCGACGCCCCCGCAGACACCTACCTGCGCGGTGACCTCCTCATCGACGCCGCGAAGGCGGCCGGTGCCGACGCGATCCACCCCGGCTACGGCTTCCTCTCCGAGAACGCGGGGTTCGCGCGTTCGATGATCGAGGCCGGGCTGACCTGGGTCGGCCCGCCGCCCGCCGCCATCGAGGCGATGGGCTCGAAGATCGAGGCCAAGAAGCTGATGGCCGCCGCCGGCGTTCCGGTGCTGCCCGAGCTCGACCCGGACGCCGTGACCGAGACCGAGCTGCCGATCCTGGTGAAAGCCTCGGCGGGCGGCGGCGGACGAGGGATGCGCGTCGTCCGGACGCTCGCGGAGCTGCCGGACGCCGTGGCGGCCGCCCGGCGCGAGGCGCAGTCCGCGTTCGGCGACCCGGCCGTCTTCTGCGAGCCGCTGCTGGAGAACGCGCGGCACATCGAGGTGCAGATCCTCGCCGACCGGCACGGCACGGTGTGGGCGCTCGGCGAGCGCGAGTGCTCCGTCCAGCGCCGCCATCAGAAGATCATCGAGGAGGCGCCGTCTCCGGCGGTGAGCCCTGGCCTGCGCGCCGAGCTGTGCGCGGCCGCCGTGAACGCCGCCCAGGCGATCGGATACGAGGGCGCGGGCACCGTCGAGTTCATGCTCGCCCGCGACGGACGGTTCTTCTTCCTGGAGGTCAACACCCGCCTCCAGGTGGAGCACCCCGTCACCGAGTGCGTCTACGGGCTCGACCTCGTCCGCCTGCAGATCGAGGTCGCCGAGGGCGCGCCGCTGCCCGCCGCCGAGCCGCCGGCACCGCGCGGCCACGCGATCGAGGTACGCCTGTACGCGGAGGACCCGGCGGCCGATTGGAGGCCGGGCAGCGGGACGCTCCACACGTTCGAGGTTCCGGACGTCGACACCGCGTTCACCGTCCCCGCGTCCTACGGCCTGCGGCTCGACAGCGGCGTGGAGAGCGGCAGCGAGGTCGGGGTCCACTACGACCCGATGCTCGCCAAGGTGATCGCGTGGGGCCCGACGCGCACGGCGGCGGCCCGGCGGCTGCGCGCGGCGCTCACCGGCGCGCGCGTGCACGGCGTGACCACCAACCGCGACCTGCTCGCCCGGATCATGGCCGAGCCCGCGTTCCTCAAGGGCGAGACCCATACCGGCTATCTCGACGAGATCGGCCTGGACGTGCTCGCCGCGCCGCTGGCCGGCGAACGTGCCGTCCGGCTGTCCGCGCTGGCCGCCGCGCTCGCCGACGCCGCCGCCAACCGCGCGGCCGCCCGCGTGCAGGGAGGGCTCCCGTCCGGCTGGCGCAACGTGCCGTCCCAGCCGCAGCGCAAGTCGTACGAGGGGCCGGACGGCGCGATCGAGGTGTCCTACCGACTCACCCGCGACGGCCTCGTCGCCGAAGGGCACGACGGCGTGCGCCTGATCTCCGCGACGCCCGCCGAGGTCGCGCTGGACATCGACTGCGTCCGCCACGCGTTCGCGATCAGGGCGACCGGGGACGGGCCGGTGTTCGTCGACTCGGTCCTCGGGCCGGTGACGCTGCGCGGGCTGCCCCGGTTCGCCGATCCGAGCGACCTGGTCGCGCCCGGATCGCTGCTGGCGCCGATGCCCGGGACCGTCATCCGGGTCGAGATCGAGCGGGGCGCCGCCGTGGCCGACGGGCAGACGCTGCTCGTCCTGGAGGCCATGAAGATGGAGCACCGCATCGCCGCGCCGGCCGGTGGCACCGTCGCCGAGCTGAACGTCAGCGCGGGACAGCAGGTCGAGGCCGGAGCGGTCCTCGCCGTCATCGCCGAACCCACGACCGCCGAAGGGAACACCGCGTGAGCTTCATCGAGACCGAGGAACGGCGGGCGTTGCGCGCCGCCGTGGCCGAGCTCGGCGCCAAGTACGGCCCGTCCTACTACGTGGCGAAGGCCAAGAGCGGCGGCAAGACCGACGAGCTGTGGGCCGAGGCGGGCCGGCTCGGCTACCTGGGCGTGAACGTGCCGGAGGAGTACGGCGGCGGGGGCGGTGGCATCGGCGACCTCGCGGCCGTGTGCGAGGAACTCGCCGCCGCCGGCTGCCCACTGCTCCTCATGGTCGTGTCCCCGGCGATCTGCGCGACGATCATCGCCCGGTCCGGCACCGAGGAGCAGAAGAAGCACTGGCTGCCGCGGTTCGCCGACGGCTCGGTCAAGATGGCGTTCGCCATCACCGAGCCCGACGCCGGCTCCAACTCGCACCGCATCACCACCACCGCGCGCCGCGACGGTGACGGCTGGATCCTGAACGGGCAGAAGACGTTCATCTCCGGCGTGGACGAGGCGGACGCGGTGCTGTTCGTCGGCCGCAGCCAGGACCAGAAGGGCTCACTGCGCCCGTCGCTGTTCATCGTGCCGACCGACGCCCCCGGCTTCACGTACACGCCCATCGAGATGGAGATCGTGTCGCCGGAGAAGCAGTTCATCTGCCACCTCGACGACGTGCGGCTGCCGTACGACGCGCTGGTCGGCGACGAGGACGGCGGGCTGCTGCAGCTGTTCGCCGGGCTCAACCCCGAGCGCATCATGGCCACCGCCATGGCCGCCGGCATCGGCCGCTACGCGCTGGACAAGTCGACCTCGTACGCCAAGGAGCGGCAGGTCTTCAATACCCCGATCGGCGCCCACCAGGGCATCGCGCACCCGCTCGCGCAGGCCAAGATCGAGCTGGAGCTGGCGCGGCTGATGGGCCAGAAGGCGGCCTGGCTGTACGACGAGGGCGACGACATGGGCGCGGGGGAGGCCGCCAACATGGCCAAGTACGCCGCCGGTGAGGCCGCCGTCCGGGTGGTCGACCAGGCGATCCAGACGCACGGCGGCAACGGCCTCACCACCGAGTACGGCGTGGGCATGCTCTCCGGGCCCGTCCGCCTCATGCGGATCGCCCCGGTCAGCCGCGAGATGATCCTCAACTTCGTCGCGCAGCACTCGCTGGGGTTGCCCAAGTCGTACTAGGGATCCGGGTGGCCGGACGTGGCGACGGGCTGGCAGGGGTTGCCGGGAAAGCCTAAGATCCTGGGGGTTTCTGCCGTTCTGATCGCGTAAGGGGCACCCTTGCACGGCCCTCCGCCACCCCCGTTTCCCGCGCCGTACAACGCGCCGCCACCCGTCCCGGCGGGCGCTCCCACTCCCACCGCCGCGCCGCGCGGCAGGCGCCTCCTCGCCTGGTCCATCGACACCGGCCTGCTCGTGGTCGTGGCGGTGCTGCTCGGAGGCATGACGTGGGGACGGCTGCACACGTACGTCGTCCAGGACCTGCCGTCCAAGACGTTGTCGGCGACCGGAGCGCTCCTGATGTCGGGCGGGAACGTCGAGAAGGCCGCGACCGAGTTCGGCGCGGGCGTGTGGGACACGTTCGTCAGCAACGTCGAGCAGGCCCTCCTGCTCCTCGTCCTGGCCGAGCTGCTCCATCAAGTCGTCGGCCTCGCGCTGGCCGGGCGGACGATCGGCAAGGCCACGATGGACCTCCGCGTCCGGCACGCCGCCAATGAGGACGCCAAGCCCGGCATGGCACGTTCCTTCAAGCGGGCGCTGGTCACCACCGCGTCGGGCACCGGACTCTATGCGCTCGCCTGGGTGCTGCTCCTGGAAGGGCTGTTCTTCTTCGCTCTCCTGCTGTGGCTGGTCGCGGTGGCGTTCTTCCTGGCCAACAGCGTCCCGGCGCTTCTGGGCTCGCGGCGCCGTACGTTCGCCGACCTGGCCGCCGGCACGGTCGTCCAGCCCGCTCGCAGCTACGAGAGGGCCGTGGCGGCGGCACGCCAGGGCGCCGCGATCGCCTGGGACGGCGCCCAGAACGCCGGCCAGATCGCCCGCGAGAACGCGACCCGGGTCGTCCAAGCCGAACGGGTGCAGCAGGCGCTGGAATCCGAACGCGCCCGCAAGCTCCAGGAGCTCGGACGGCGCGCCGGCCGCCAGTCGGCCGACAAGATGCGCGAAGCCGCGGCGAGCGAACGCGCGCAGCAGGTGCAGGACGCGGGCAAACGCCTCGGAGGCCGCATCAAGAACGCCTACGAGGACCGGCGGGCGGGCAAGTCCCCCGAGCCGGAGCAAGCCGCGGCCCCGCTTCCCGGCGAGCAGCCCGCACTGCCCCCGCCGCAACCGTCCTACGGCCAGCCCGACTGGGCGATACCGGACCTGTCCGACCAACAGTCCTACGCGCAGCAGCCCTACACTCAGCAGCCCTACACTCAGCAGCCGTACACACCGCCGCCTGAGCCGCCCTCGCAGGCGTCCTAGAGGTCTGCGAGCTGGGCTTCCAGTGAAGTGGCTGCGGTCAGGCGGTTGTCGATCGCGCTGTGGGGGACCGGCGGCGCCTGGCCTGGCCGCATTCGTTCGATGAACGAGCCGAAGGCCGCGAGCTTGCCCGTGTCGCGCGGGAGGCCGCGTTCGGTGAGCCGGTGCCTGAGCGTCGCGGGATCGGTGCGGATCCAGACCAGCCGGACCGGGTCGCCGCCCAGCGCCGCGGCCCATTCCCGCCACCGCCCGGCGGAGTGGATCTGACCCGTGAACGGGCCGCTGAGCATCACCGGGCAGCCGTGGGAGCGGATCTCGCGCGCCGTGGCGGTCAGGCCCTCGTACTCGTGCCGCTTGACGTGCTCGTCGTACCACGGCCCCTCGCGTTCGCCCGGAGCGCGCCCGTACGCCGCCAGCGTCGCGGCGACGAACGGGCCGTAGAGGGTGTCCTTGTCGAGCAGCGCGGGGACGGGGCGCAGCCGGGCCAGCAGCAGCCGGCAGACCGTCGACTTGCCCGAGCCCGGCGGCCCGGCGACCACCCACGCCGTGCCGGGCTCCACCGGCCCGGACGGCGGCGGACCGGACGGCGGCGGACCGCTCACGCGTGGATGCGGACCTTGCGGCTCGCCAGCCGGACGATCCGTTCCTCGTCGATCTCGTGGCCGAGCCCCGGCTGCGTCAGCGGCACCCCCACCACGCCGCCGGACGAGCGGACCGGCGGGGTGACGAAGGCGGGCCCGCCCGCCGGATCGGAGACGTCGCTCGGCAGGTCGCAGCCGGGCAGCGCGGCGAGCGCCACCGCCGCGGCCTGGCCGATGCCGAACGGGCCGGAGCCGGTGCACCAGACCGCCCAGCCCGCTGCGTACGCCCGGTCGTGGGCGGCCCGCGCCGCCGTCAGCCCGCCCAGCCGGCCGATCCGCAGATTCAATGCGCGGCCCGCCTCCAGCGAGATCGCGGCGTCGAGGGTCTCGATGTCACCGATGTCGGGCGCGACCGCGGTGCGGATCAGGCGTTGCAGCCGGGCGTGCGGCACCAGATCGGCGGCGGGGAAGGGACGTTCGATCGCCAGCACGTCGTAGGCGTCCAGGCCCTCCAGCACCGCCATGTGCTCGGCGGACTCGCGGTAGGCGTGCCCGGCGTCGACGATCAGGGCCAGCGCCGGGTAGGCCTCGCGGATCAGCCGTACCGGCTCGATGTCCCAGCCGGGCCGGATGCTCACGGTGACGCGGGTGTGCCCGGCGCCGACGGCGCGGTTGACGCGGGAGACCACGGTCTCCAGCACGGGTTCGGGGCTGATCCGGGCGCCCGTCACGATCGAGGTGCGGGTGCCGCCCAGCGCGTGGGCCAGCGGCAGGCCCCGGGCCCGGCACCACAGGTCCCAGCAGGCGACGTCTATCGCGGCCGCGGCCGGGCGGTCGCCCAGCTCGGCGGCCGCCGAGACGTCCTCGGGCCGTTCCCACTCCAGGCCGATCAGCGCCGGCCCCATGCGCTCGGCGATGTCGGACCAGATCGAACCGGACGTCCCGGAGTCACCGCCGGCCAGCGCCGCCTCGCCCCAGCCCACCGCGCCGTCGTCGGCGGTGAGCCGCACGAGAATGCTCTCCGGCCGCTGCCCGCGCGGCATCGCCGCCCGGAAGGCATCGCAGCCCTGGATCTGAGGCACCCGAGCCCCGCCCTTCACGTCAGAGAAGTCGTCCCTCCCATGATCCCCCCTCCGGGGACCTGCGAAGACATCTCGGGTGTGAGAGCGGATCGGGCGGGCTCCCCTCGACGTTCCGCAAGCGGCGCTCAAGCGTGATGGACTCGCGCCGCTTGTCAGGCGGCGCCGGGGGCCTGGCGCAGGCTCCGGTCGACCAGGACGGCGGCCTGTTCGAGCTCGCGTGCGGGCGCGATGCGGTCGGCCCACGTCCACCAGAACCAGGCTTCGCCGTCGGTGTCCCGCTCGCAGACGATCGTGCCCGACCGGCCCGGCTCGGTGCGGTGGAGGACCTCCAGCCGCGGCCGGCCCCCGGCGGTGACCATCATCGTGAGGTGGCCGCGGCGGGTCAGCGCCTGGCTCAGGTCTTCCAGAGCCGCGAGCCCGGTGTCGGTGTCGGTGTCCTCGATCGTCTGCGTCATTTCCCGCCCCTGCGTCCTCGGTGTCAAGAGATGGGATGCGGGAAAACCGGCTCAGGTTTGCCGCGCGGCGGTGACGCTGATCTGACCACTGGGTCAGGCGCGCCGCCGGAACGTGCGCGACGGCCGCCGTTCGTAGCCGCCGTCGGCCAGCCCGGCCAGCCGTTCGAACGGGTTGTAGGAGGAGTGGTCGCCGCACACCGCCATGGACACGCCCGCGCAGGCCAGATAGGCGACGATCATGAACGGGCCGAGGCAGAACGCGTACTGGGTGGCGTGCCGTCCCTCGTGCCGGAGCAGCCGGGGACGGTCGAGGAGCTCGGCCGCCTCGCTCCGGACGAGGATCACGTTCCCGCACGTGAAGGCGGCCGCGTCGGGCAGCGGCAGCCGGTAGCCGCCCGCGACCAGCAGGCCGTCCGGCCCGCGCCGCACGCCCGGCCGCCGCGTTCCGGCCGCGATGAGGAGCAGCCCGAGCGGCGTCGACAGGTTCACGATGTTGACGACCTGGCGGACGCGGTGTGCCGGTCTCACACCGGATTCCTTCTCACACGGGATTTCTTCCCGCCTCGCACGGGATTCCCTCCCGCGCGGCCAGCGCCGCCCCTGTCCGATCCAGGCCACCCACGCCTAGGCCCCAGGCCACCCACGTCTAGGCGGGCCACCCCACGCCTAGCCACCCACGCCTAAGCCACCCACGCCTAAGCCACCCACGCCTAAGCCACCCATGTCTGGGCAGGCCGCGTCTGGGCAGGCCGCGTCTGGGCAGGCCGCGTCTGGGCAGGCCGCGTCTAGGCCAGCTGTGCTGTGTGCGCTGCGGGCGTGCCTGGGGCGTCTAGGAGGGGCAGGTTGCTTCTAGGGAGACCGGCTTGGACTGGGGGGCCTTGGTGGTGCGCGGGGAGGCCTGGCCGGACTTGCCCGAGGGCGTGTCCGGTGAGTCGGTCGCCGTGGCCGAGGGGGTGGCGCTCGGGCCGGCCTGGCCGCCTTCGACGGCCTTGGCCGCCAGCTTGCGGATGAGGGCGAAGTCCGGGTTGCCGGTGCTGATGAGCGGCGGGACGAACTGCAGGCTGTCGATCTTCGCCCCGCCCTTCACCTTGCCGGACAGCGAGATGAAGGCGGGCAGGAGCTCCTGCGGGATGTCCGTGGAGATCGCCCGCTTGGTGGCGGCGGCCAGCTTGTCGAACTTCAGCAGGACGGTCTGCGGGTCGGCCTGCTGGGCGATCGCCCGCATCAGGCACTTCTGGCGGCCCATCCGGGTGTAGTCGTCGCTGTTGGTGCGCGAGCGGCCGTACCAGAGGGCCTCCGCGCCCGACAGGGTGCGGTAGCCGGCCTTCAGGACGCGGTTCTCTCGGCTGTAGACGATGTCCTCGGGGATGCGGAACTTGATGCCGCCGACGGCGTCGACGATGTCGGCGAAGCCGCGCATGTCGACCAGCACGTAGTAGTCGACGCGCTGGTGGAGGATCCCGCTGATCGTCGCCTTGAGCAGCTCGGGACCGCGGTGGTTCTTGGTCACGCCGGGCACGATGTCGGGGTGCTCCTCGGCGTACTGGTACACCTCGTTGAGCAGGCCGGGGGTGCCGGGGCCGTCGCCGGTGAAGCCGTAGGGGAAGCGGTCGCGGGCGGGGCCCGGCGGGAGCTGGAAGCTCTCCAGGTTGCGGGGGAGGCCGAGCAGGACGGTGTCGCCGGTCTTGGTGTCGACGCTCGCGAGGGTCATGCTGTCGGTGCGCACGCCCACGCGGTTGGCGGCCGCGTCGCCGCCCAGGAGCAGCACGTTGACGCGGGACTGCCCGTTCCATGGGTCGTCGGTGTTGACGGGGCGGCCGTTGCTGTCGCCGGTGCGGAAGATGCTCGTCAGCGCGTCCTTGTAGACGTAGGTGCTGTGCGCGGCCCACGTCACGGGCACGGCGACGGCGAAGCAGAGCACCGTGACCGTCATGGTGGCCGTCGTCCGCGCGCCGATCGACAGCCCGTCGGGCCGGACCACCTGGTACGAGCGGATCACGATGGTCACCCAGACCAGGCCGAGCGCCAGGATGCCGATGGTGAACGTGTTGAGCCAGGTGGGCTGTACCGCCAGCCGGACCAGGTCGGGCTGGAAGACGATCGCCGTCACCGCGCCGGCGATGGCCAGCAGGGCGAAGACGCTGAGCAGGATCGTGCCCGCCACACGGCGGCCGGCCCATAGGTGGGCCACCCCCCAGACGAGTGCGGAGGCCAGCGTGAGCCCCAGGGCGCGCGGCAGCCCGCGGGCGGCGACGGGGTCGCCGGCCTCGGCGGGGGCGTCATCGTCCCGCTGGGCACGCCTGCCGGCCAATCGACTCGCCATGTACGCTCCGATCCCCCACCAGCGGTGAAATTAGGCTCCGTCCTACATTATGGACGCGTAAAACCGGACCGGGTTTACGTGGTAGTCGACCTAATGCTCGCTGTGCTGCTGTTATGCGCGACTTTTGACTAGAATATGCAATTCGGCGCCGGTTGGGGAGGCGGATTCGGAGCTCCGCATCGGTTTCGCACGGTGCGGACGGTGCGGACGGGGTAACCGGGCCTGCCGGTCCCCGAGGGCCCGCTGTAAACGCCGTGGGGTGTTACGGACACCGCTGGTGGCCGGATTCGGCTGTTACCGGGCGTCACCAGCTGCTGGAGAGCGGCATGCCCTCGGCGTAGCCCGAGGAGCTCTGGATGCCGACCGTGGCGCGGTCGTGGAACTCCTCCAGCGAACGGGCGCCCGCGTAGGTGCACGAGCTGCGCAGCCCGGCGACGATCGAGTCGATCAGGTCCTCGACGCCGGGACGCTGCGGGTCGAGGAACATCCGCGAGGTCGAGATCCCCTCCTCGAACAGCGCCTTGCGGGCACGGTCGAACGGGGAGTCGTCGGCGGTGCGCAGCCGCACGGCCCGCGCCGAGGCCATGCCGAAGCTCTCCTTGTAGAGGCGCCCGTCGGCGGCCCGCTGCAGGTCGCCCGGCGACTCGTACGTCCCGGCGAACCAGGAGCCCACCATCACGTTGGCCGCCCCGGCGGCCAGTGCCAGCGCCACGTCGCGCGGGTGCCGCACGCCGCCGTCGGCCCAGATCTGCTTGCCGAGCCGGCGTGCCTCGGCGGCGCACTCCAGGACGGCGGAGAACTGCGGCCGGCCCACGCCGGTCATCATCCGCGTCGTGCACATGGCGCCCGGGCCCACGCCGACCTTGACGATGTCGGCGCCGGCCTCGATGAGGTCGCGGGTGCCCTCGGCGGTCACGACGTTGCCGGCCACGATCGGGACCTGCGGGTCGAGGCCGCGGACGGCCGCCAGCGCGCCGATCATCTTCTCCTGGTGGCCGTGCGCCGTGTCGACCACGATGAGGTCGGCGCCGGCCTCCAGCAGGGCCTTGGTCTTGCGGGCCACGTCGCCGTTCACGCCCACGGCGGCGGCGACGCGCAGCCGCCCGGCGCCGTCGACGGCGGGCTTGTAGAGGGTGGCGCGCAGGGCGCCGGTGCGGGTCAGGACGCCGGTCAGGCGGCCCGTGCCGTCGACGACGGGCGCGAGGCGGTGGCCGCGCTCGTGGAGCCGGTTGAACGCCTCCTGCGGGTCGACGGTGTCCGGGAGCGTGACCAGGTCGCGGGACATGATGTCGCGAAGCTGGGCGAACCGGTCGACGCCGTGGCAGTCGGCGTCGGTCACCACGCCGACGGGCCGGTCGTCCTCGACCACGATCACGGCGTTGTGGGCGCGCTTGGGCAGCAGCGCGAGCGCCTCGCCCGCGGTGGCGCCCGGCGTGAGGGTGATGGGGGTGTCGTAGACCAGGTGCCGGTCCTTCACCCAGCCGATCACGTCGGACACGACCTCGACCGGGATGTCCTGCGGGATGACGGCGAGGCCGCCGCGCCGGGCGATCGTCTCGGCCATGCGGCGGCCGGAGACCGCGGTCATGTTGGCGACGACGAGCGGGATCGTCGTGCCGCTGCCGTCCACCGTGGCGAGGTCGACCTCGAGCCGGGACCCGACCGGCGAGCGGCGGGGGACCATGAAGACGTCGTTGTAGGTGAGGTCGTGAGCGGAATGCTCACCGTTCAACAGGCGCACGGCTCTTCTACACACCAATCGCGGATGAAAGTGGCTGGGCCACCGTACATTGTGAGCCATACCCGGCCGTGCTCGGACCAAGCGCCCGCCCCGCCGGCCGCCCGGCGCCCGGAAACAGGACAAGTCGGGCTTGACCCTCTCCCTGAACGGATCGTACTCACGGGTGACTCCTGTCTGACCATCGCGTGCCCACCCTCTGACCTGCTTCTCCGCCATTCACCGGACGCCCGTGACGAGTGGGATTCGGTGGACTCTGTGGAATGAGGTGCAACGTGAGGTTTCGCTCTCTGTAAAGTTACCTCTTGACGATGGTGCGGCGTGGATGCACTTTTTTTACATGTGCCTCACACGGACGGCCGTCCCCCCGTAGAGGCGTCACACAGCAGAACACCGGGAGAGGCGCATGCACTTCACGCTCTGGGCCCCGGTGTGCCGTGCCCGATCCCGTGCCCATCGCGGCCGTCCCGCCCGTTCCCCGCGTGATCATCGTGACGCGGGGCGGCGCGCGTGCGGCCCCGGGTGCGCCCGGCCTCGCGGAGGGAGCCGGGCGTCGATGCGTTGCCGCACCGGTTTAGCGGCGTCACTTTCGTCGCTGGAGAGGCCGATCACCGACGCTTCGACGGTGACCGGACGTGACGAACACGAGCAAGATCAATATTTGACGTCATACCGTCCTGAAATGGAATGATCTTGCAGTTGCTGGCGAAACGATTCATTGCATGTCGAGGAGGAGAGCCGTGCTGGATGCGGTCGACGCCGTGCTCGTCCGCGAGCTCCAGCGGGATGGCAGGGCGACCTTCCAGGCGCTCGCCGACCGCGTCGGGCTTTCCCGCACGGCAGTGCGGGCACGCGTGCAGAACCTTCTCGAGACCGAGGTCGTCCGCGTTGTCGGCATCGTGCACGCCGCCGTCGTGGGGGCGGAGGCGATCGGGCACGTCTCGGTCACCGTCGACGGATCCGCCCGGGAGGTGGCGGCGGCCATAGCCGAACGGCCCGCCGTCAGCTTCACCGCGCTGACCGCCGGGCCGTACGACCTGGTGGCGCAGGTGCGCACGCGGGACGACGCGGCGCTGGCCGCCGAGGTCGACCACATCCGCGCGGTGCCCGGCGTCCGCTCGGCGGAGGTGTTCCGCTCGGTCTCCACCGTGCGCGACTCGCACGCCGTGGTGCGCGAGCTCGGCGACATCACGCTCGACGACATCGACTGGCGGCTGCTCCAGGAGCTGCAGCGCGACGGCCGTGCGCCCTACACCCGGCTCGCCCACATCATCGGGCTCTCCCAGGCCGCGACGCGGGCCCGGGTGGTCCGGCTGATGCGCTCGGGAGTGATCCAGGTGACCGGCCTGGCCGATCCCCTGGCGCTGGGCGCGGCCGAGCTGGGCGGCTTCGGGCTCACGGTGACGGGCGGGCTCCGCCGGGTCGCCGAGGCGGTGGCCGAGAAGGACGGCGTGCGCTACCTGGCGACGGGCTTCGGCCGCTACGACATCGTCGGCCAGGCCGAGGCCGCCTCGCGCGGTGAGCTCGTCGCCGTCATGGACGCGATCCGCGCCGTGCCCGGCGCGACCGTCCGGGAGTCCTGGCACCACCTCGACGTGGTCAAGGAGTCCTACGCCGTGGAGCTTCCCGACAAGCCGCTCAACGGTTCGTGAGGCCGAGGGCGCCCGCGTTCGCACGCTGAACGCGGTCGCCCTCGGCGACCGCCGGCCCGGCCGCACCGCGTGACGAGCTCTGCACGCGTGCGCGGAATGCTTGTGCGTGGGCAGTTTGTGCGGGCGGCTCGTGTGTGCGCGGGCGGGCGGGTCAGTCGCGGTGGAGGGCCGCCTCTTCGAGGTCGAGGTCGTGCAGTACGCGGTCGAGCACCTCGTCGTCGATGCGGCGCTCGTCGCGCATCTGGATGAACACCTGCCGTTCGGCGGCCAGCATCTCGCGGCGGAGCCGCCGGTAGGTGATCGTCGGCACCTCCTCGCCCTCGGGCCCCGTGCCGCCGCCGAGCCGTTCCCAGGCGCGGAGCTGCCGGTACTCGGCGAGCTGCCGCAGCCGTTCCGCGACCGTCTCGTCGATGGGGGCGGCCTCGGTGGCGACGAGCTCCTCCAGCCGGTCCAGTGCCGCCTTCGCCGCGGCGTGCTGGGCGCCGGCCTCGGCGACCCTGTCGGTGTACTCCTCGCGCGTGCTCGCGATGCCCAGCAGCCGGATCAGCATGGGGAACGTCATGCCCTGGACGAGCAGCGTCGCCAGAACGGTCGTGAACGTCAGGAAGAGGATCAGGTCACGCCCCGGGAAGGGCTCGTGGGACGAGGTGAGGAGGGGGATCGCGAACGCGGCCGCCAGCGAGACCACGCCGCGCATGCCCGCCCAGGACACCACGACCGGGCCCTGCCATCCGTTCCACGACTCCCTTTCGCGGACCCGCGCCGAGAGCATGCGGGGCAGATAGCCCGCGGGGAACACCCACACGAACCGGGCGAGGACGGTCACGGCGAAGATCGCGAACGCCCACCACGCGAGGCTCGCCCAGCCGTACCCGGACACGCCGTCCAGCACCGCGGGCAGCTGGAGCCCGATGATCAGGAAGACCACCGACTCCAGGATGAAGATGACGATCTTCCAGAACGAGTGGCCGATGATCCGCGTCACGGCGGCCGACTCGGTGAAGCGGTAGCCGAGGTACAGGCCGCTGACGACGACCGCGATCACACCGGAGGCGTGCAGCGCCTCGGCGATCAGATAGGCGGCGAACGGCGTCAGCACCGACACCCCGTTCTCCACCAGCGGGTCGTTCAGGCGCGTCCGCAGCCAGTGCAGCGGCGGCCCGAGCACCAGCCCGATCGCGGCGCCGGCCACCGCCGCGAACAGGAACCGGCCGACACCGTCCACCAGCGTGAAGCCCGCGCCCGCCGCCGCGGCCACCGCCACCCGGAACGCGGTGAGCGCGGTCGCGTCGTTGAACAGGCTCTCGCCCACGAGGATCGTCACCGTGCGGCGGGGCAGCCCCAGCCGCTGCGCGACGCTCACCGCCGCGACCGCGTCCGGCGGCGCGACGATCGCGCCGAGCACGAACGCCGCGGCCAGCGGCAGCCCCGGCACGAGCCAGTACGCCGCGTAGCCCACGACGAACGTGGTGAACAGGACCAGGCCCACCGACAGCAGGCCGATGGGCCGGACGTTCTCGCGCAGGTTGTAGTACGAGCTCTTCCAGGCCGCCGAGAACAGCAGCGGCGGCAGGAACACGTACAGCACGAACTCGGGGTCGAGCTCGAAGCCGGGCACGCCGGGCACGAACGAGACGAGCAGGCCCGTGATCACCAGGACGAGCGGCGCCGAGAATCCCAGCCGCCGGGACAGCCCCGCGACGGCGACCGCCGCCACCGGCACGGCCAGCAGCCATAGTGCATGAGTCGCCTCCACGCCCAGATCATGACACGCGCGGCGCCGGCGGAGGAGGCGAGGCCCTGGTCGAAGCCCACGGGCGCCGGCTTCGGGACGTGCTCCCGGTCAGCCGCGCGAGGCCTCCTTGGCGAAGGCGAGGAAGTCGCGCGCCACCGGGGAGAGCTGCCGGTGCGCGTGCACGAGGCCGATCAGCCTGGTGAGCGGCGGCATGAACGAGCGCACCACCAGGCCCTCGGTGTCGTCGATCTGATTGCGGTACCAGAGCAGCGAGCCCTTGCCAGACCGCACGCACCCGAGCCAGGCGCCGCGTTCGTCGGACTCCACAGCCGCCACCGGCGTGGCGCCGATACGTTCCAGCATCGAGTCGAGCTCGGCGCGGCGCGCGCTGCCGCGGCTCGGCAGCACCAGCCGCATGCCGTCCAGCGCGCTGAGCGGCACCGGGTCGCGGACCTTCAGCGCGGGCGGGGAGATCAGCACCACCTCGCGCTGCTCGAACGGGTGGGCCGCCAGGTCGCCGGGGACGGGCAGGTCGGTGAGGGCCAGGTCGGCCCGGCCGGACCGGATGGCCCCGGCGACCTGCTCGCGGCCCTCGCAGCGGATGACCCGGACCCGGACCGCCGGCTGGTCGCGGGCGAACCGGGGGATCAGCCGCCCGGTCAGCTCCGGCTCCAGCGACGACGTGGAGGCGATGCGCAGCTCGGATCCGCGCCCGTTGGCGCGTGACACCGAGAGCCCCTCGATCGCGTCGATGGCGTCCAGGGCGACGCGCGCCTGCCGGACCACCTGTTCGCCGACCGCGGTGAGCACCACGCCCCGCCCGGAACGGGCGAACAGCTCAACGCCGAGCTCGCGTTCGAGCTCGCGGACGGCGCGGGACAACGCGGGCTGGGCGACGTAGAGCGCCTGAGCCGCCGACGTCATCGTGCCGTGGTCGGCGGTCGCCACGACATAGCGCAGCTGCCGCAGATTCATTCCCCGACCGTATGACAACGAACCGATCCGGTCCTGGACATAGCCGGAATCGGACCCGAGATTTGCGCGGCCCCGGGATCGCCGGCGGGGACGGTCAGCTCGCGGTGGCTTGGGGGAGTGTGTCCTCGCGTTCGGGCTCCAGCATCGGGGCCCCCACGCAGCAGTGGTGCTTGCACTGCGGCTCGGCCGCGGCGGGCGCGGCCTTGAGCGTGTCGTCGCGCACGGTGAAGAAGGTCAGCACGGCTCCGGCCGCCATGAGGGTGGCGGACACCATCATCGCGTTGCGGAAACCGTCGGAGAACGCGGCCGCGTCGTTGTAGGCGTCCCCCGTCAGCCCGGCCAGCGGCGGGATCGCGGCGACCGACAGCAGCCCGGCCGCCCGCGCCACCGCGTTGTTGGTCCCGCTCGCCACCCCCGCGTGCCGGACGTCCGCGCTCGCGAGGACGGTCGCGGTCAGCGGCGCGACCATCCCCGCCAGCCCGAGGCCGAACACCACCACGGCGGGCAGGACGTCGCGCAGGTACGACGCGTCCTTGCCCACGCGCGAGGCCATCAGCATGCCGGCCGCGGCGACGATGAGCCCGGCCGTCATCGGCAGGCGCGGCCCGACGCGCTGGGCCAGGCCGCCCGCGCGCGACGACAGCAGCAGCATCAGCGCCGTGATCGGCAGCAGGGCCGTGCCGGCGGCCATCGGGCTGAAGCCCGAGACCACCTGCAGATTGAGGACGAAGAGGAAGAACATCACGCCCATCCCGCCGTACACCACGAACGTGACGAGGTTGACCGCGGTGAACTGGCGCGAGGCGAAGATCGTCAACGGCAGCATGGGCTGGGGCACCGGCCGGTCCGCGCGTCGTCCGAGCAGGTACCGGCCGCGCCCGCGCGCCCGTTCGACGAACACGAACGCCGCCGCGGCGCCCAGCCCCAGCGCGGCGGCACCGCCGATGACGGCGGCCCCCGCGTTCCCCTCGGGGGCCTCGGTCAGCGCGTACGTCGTCCCGGCCAGGGCCAGCGCGGCCAGCACCGCGCCCAGGATGTCGAAGCCGCCGTGCGCGTCGGGATCGACGCTCTCCGGCACGTGCCGCACCGTCACGAGCACCACGACCGCGGCGAACGGCAGGTTGAGCAGGAACACCCAGCGCCAGCCCGCGGCCTCCACCAGCCAGCCGCCCAGGAACGGCCCGACCGCGCCCGCGACACCGCCGAAGCCGGACCACGCGCCGACCGCCCGCGGCCGGTCGTCGGAGCTGAACGACGCCTGGATGATCGCCAGCGCGCCCGGCGTGAGCAGCGCGCCGCCGACGCCCTGCAGCGCCCGCGCGGCCACCAGCATGGTGATGTCCTGCGCCGCGCCGCACAGCAGCGAGGCCAGCGCGAACCACACCACGCCGATCACGAACACCTTCCGGCGCCCGTAACGGTCGCCCAGCGAGCCGCCGAGCAGGATGAACCCGGCCAGCGTCAGGGTGTAGGCGTTCACCGTCCACTGCAGCCCGGCCATGCTCGCGTCGAGCTCCCGGGCCAGCCGCGGCAGCGCCACGTTGACGATCGTGGCGTCCAGCATCGCCACGCTGGATCCCAGCACCGTGGCCAGCAGGATCCAGCGTCCCGGCGCGCTCGCCAGCCGGACGTCGGGCATCAGACGATCTGCTCGTCCACGAAGCACCAGCGCCAGTCCTCGCCCGGCTCGAACGAGCGGACGATCGGGTGCGCCTCCTTGTTGAAGTGCGCCGTGGCGTGCCGTCCCGGCGACGAGTCACAGCACCCGACATGCCCGCAGGCGAGACAGAGCCGCAGGTGAACCCACCGGTGCCCCTCCGCGAGGCACTCCTCACAGCCCTGAGGCGTCACCGGGGCCGGATCGACGTCCGGCACGGTCTGCACATGCTCGCAAATAGCCATACGTGCATGGTCGCACGCCTGCGGCTCACCAGTGATCTGGGCTGAACGGCTCGTCCTCGGGGCGGGCCGACTCCGACAGCAGCCGGAGGTCGGACTCGACCATCATCGAGACGAGCTCCTCGAAGGTGACCTGCGGCTCCCAGCCGAGGTGCATGCGCGCCTTCTTGGGATCGGCGCAGAGCAGGTCGACCTCGGCGGGGCGGGTGTAACGCTCGTCGAGGACGACGTGGTCTTCCCAGTTGAGGCCGACGCTGGTGAACGCGAACTCCACCAGGTCGCGCACCGACTGCGTCTTGCCCGTCCCGATGACGTAGTCCTCGGGGGCGTCCTGCGCCAGCATCATCCGCATCGCGCGGGCGTAGTCGCCGGCGAAACCCCAGTCGCGCCGGGCCTCCATGTTGCCGAGCCGCAGCTCCGACGCCAGGCCCAGCTTGATGCGGGCGGCGCCCAGCGTGACCTTGCGCGTCACGAACTCCGCGCCCCGGCGCGGCGACTCGTGGTTGAACAGGATCCCGCTCACCGCGAACATCCCGTACGACTCGCGGTAGTTCTGGGTGATGTAGTGCCCGTAGGTCTTGGCGACGCCGTACGGGCTGCGGGGATGGAACGGGGTCTTCTCGTTCTGCGGCGTCTCCCGGACCATGCCGAACATCTCCGAGGACGACGCCTGGTAGAAGCGGATCTGCTCGTCGCCCGGCGTGCGGGACGGGCTGATGCCCGAGACCACGCGGATCGCCTCCAGCGTGCGCAGCACGCCCATGCCGGTGACCTCGGCCGTGAGCTCCGCCTGCTGCCAGGACATCGGGACGTAGGAGATCGCGCCCAGGTTGTAGACCTCGTCCGGGCGGACCCGTTCGACCGCCGAGATGAGGCTGCCCTGGTCGAGCAGGTCGCCGGTGGTGATCTGGACGTCGCCGATGTGCTTGCGCAGCCGCGACACGTGCGGATTGGCCTGACCCCGTACCAGGCCCCAGACCTCATACCCCTGCTGGAGCAGATGCTCGGCGAGGTACGAGCCGTCCTGCCCGGTGATGCCGGTGATGAGTGCTCGCCTGGTCAGCGGATCCTCCATGGCTGGTGAGGTCGGACGGCTGAGGACGTCGGACGCCGCAGCCCCCTGCGAGGTGGAAACCCGCAAAGGGTGTGAAAGACGAGGTTAGCGACCTCATGGGGATGCTGACGAGCGAGGGCACCGTTTAAACCGAATTTGCTTCAAGTTCCGTGGGTGCCGGTTGCGGCCGCGAGCGAGAGAGGTTCGCTGGAGACCCGGCCGGGGCCTGCCCGGAGCCCCAGGTCAGGGGAGGCAGCGCGACTCGGGGCGGCGGCGGTCAGGGGCGGCGGCTGGAGGCGCCGGCGGTCGGGGGAGGCGGTGCCCGGGGGCGGTCAGGGGGAGGAGGCCTCGCGCTGGCGGGCCCGGTAGGCGGCGACGTGCATCCGGTTGCCGCACGTGCGGCTGTCGCAGTAACGACGGCACCGGTTGCGGGAGAGGTCGACCAGTACCCGGGCGCAGTCGGGCGCCTCGCACGTCCGCAGCCGGTCGAGCTCCCCCGCCGCGACCACGTAGGCCAGGGCCATGCCGCAGTCGGCCGCCAGGTGCTCGCCCATCGGGGCGCCGGGGGCGAAGAAGTGCACGTGCCAGTCGTGCCCGTCGTGATCGGTCAGGTGCGGGGTCGTCCGGACGCCGCCGACGATGTCGTTGATCAGCGTCACCGCCGCGGGCACCTCGGTGGCGCCGAAGACCGCGTGGAAGCGCGTCCGCAGGCTGCGCACCTGGGACAGATCCCGGCCGGTGAGCTCGCGGATGTCGCTGAAGGCGTTGCGGTCCACGAACGCGCGCAGGCCGTCGAGATCGCCGAGCCGCTCCTCGCCGGCCGCTTCGGGCGCGGTGTTGATCAGGTCGACGACGGTGGCGAGCGCGTGCTCGGCGTCGTGAGTGAAGATCACTATGACTCCAGTCTCAGGGGACCGGGACGGTCGCGGGACAGGGGGGCCTCGCCGAGGGGAGCGGCTCGAGGCTCGGCCCGTTCTCCACCATATGACGCAGATCTAGATCGTCCACGCAACCCGGCTCCACGGTGGCCGCCATGTGGGCGACATTCAGCTGTCCGTATCCCGCCGTACCGGTCCGACCGCATGATCACGACGCCGGGCGGCCCGGTGGGCGCCGCCCGCCGGGAGCGCGGGGTGGAAAGAGTTGACGATCTCACGTGCCGCCGGAGGGTCGGGCCGCGGCGGGCGGGGCAGGATCCCGCCGTGGAGGAGGAACGGATCTTCGTTGTCTTTCTGGTCGTCGCGGTGGTGGTGCTGCTGGCCAGGGCCCTGTCCGCGCGGCTCGGGGTACCCGACGCGATCTTGCTGGTGGTGCTGGGGATCGGGGCCGGGTTCGTGCCCGGCCTGCCCACGGTGGCGGTGTCCCCCGAGGTGGTGCTGATGGGGTTCCTGCCGCCCCTCGTCTACCATGCCGCCTTCTTCACCGCGCCGAGGGAGGCGCGGGCCGACGCCCTGCCGATCTGCACCCTCGCGTTCGGCCTGACCACCGTCACCACGGTGGCCGTCGCCGGGACCGCGTACGCACTGCTGCCCGGCGTGGGCTGGGCCGCGGCCCTGGCCTTCGGGGCGGCGGTGGCCCCGACCGACGCCGTCGCCGCCACCTCGGTGCTCCAGCGGCTCGGCGCGCCGCCCCGGCTGGTGACGATCCTCGAAGGCGAGAGCCTCATCAACGACGGCGTGGCCCTCACCATCTTCGGCCTCGCCGTGGAATCCCTCAGCACCCCCTTCACGCTCGGGCACGGGGCGGCGCGGCTCGCCCAGGTCGTCATCGGCGGCGTCGCGTACGGGCTGCTCGTCGGCTACGTGATCCGCAGGGTCAGGCGCCGGATCCAGGACCCGAGCAGCCAGATCATCGGGCTCCTGGTCACCCCGTACCTGGCCTACATCCCGGCCGAGACCCTCGGCGTGTCCGGCGTCCTCGCCACCGTGACGGCCGGGTTCTACCTCGGCACCCACGGCGAGGGCATCCTGCAGCCCGCGTCCCGCCTGGCCGGGAGCATGTTCTGGCGGATCCTGATCTTCCTGCTGGAGTCGACGCTCTTCGTCCTGCTCGGCCTGGAGATCCGCGAGGTGCTCAAGGACCAGGGCGGCCACTCGTGGACGGAGATCATGGTGGTCGCGCTCGCCGTGTCGGCCGTCGTCGTCCTCGTCCGGCTGCTCTGGGAGCTGTTCAACGGGCCGCTGGCCAACCTCCTGCCCGGCGGCCGCCGCACCCAGCGGGGCCTGGGCCGGCGCCAGCGCGCCGTCATCGGCCTGGCCGGGATGCGCGGGGCGATCTCCCTCGCCCTCGCCCTCTCGCTGCCCCTGGCGGTCGGCGGCGACCGCGGCACGCTGATCCTGCTGACCGCCCTCGTCGTCGTGGTCACCCTCATCGGGCAGGCCCCGCTGCTCCCGTTCCTCCTGCGCAGGCTCGGCCTGATCGAGTCCGACCGGCGGCTGCTGGAGAAGATGGCGGCCCGCAAGGCGGGCCTCCAGGCCGCCCTCACCCGGCTGGAGGAGCTCGCCGACGACGACGAGGTCGACGAGACCACCGCCGACGCCTACCGGCAGATGCTGGAGCTGCGGATCGAACGCCTCCAGCACAAGCTGGACGAGGAGGACGGCGCGCGCCGGGCACCGCCGCCCAGCCGCGCGCGGATCAAGGGCGAACTGGTCAAGGCCCAGCGGGCCAAGCTGAACACCCTCTACCGCAAGGGCAAGATCGGCGCCGACACGCTCCGCGAGATCGGCCGCGAGCTCGACTTCGAGGACCCCGTCGTCACCAAGGCCGCGAAGTGACGCTCAGCGCGAGTAGATCGGGTCGACGACCACCGGGTAGAACGACCCCGCGTGCTGGATCCGCATCGTCACGGTCGAGCCCTCAAGCGAGTAGTCGGCCTTCACCGGCCGGTACATCGAGTCGCAGGCCCACGGGTTGTAGAGGCGTCCCACGGTGGCGCCGTAACGCAGATGGACGACGTCGTACCCGCCCGAGGGCATCGCCTCCAGCGCCAGCCCGTCCGCCAGCGACACCGGGAAGCGGAACTCGCTCGGCGCGTCCGGCCCGTGGATCACCGTCAGCAGCCGGATCCCGCTCGACGTCGTCTGCGCCACGATGTCGGTGTCGACCTCGATGCCCACGAACACCCGGAGGCTGGGCCGGAGCACCTGCGCGACCGTGTCGGCGGCCGGCACGTCGATCCCGATGTGGATGCGCTGCCCGTCCTTGGTCGGCACCCAGACCCCGTCACGAGCTCGCTGGCCCCACGCGACATCGGGGTTCTCCAACTCCTGCGGTTCGTTCTTCCCCCGGGCGACGAGAACCCGTGAAGCGGCGTTCATCGCCGCGGCAGCCCCATCCCGTGCATGCCTCATGGCGGGCCCCCTCGCCTTCTTTAGACACAACTGTGACGCTGCTTTGGGTTTACCACGGGGGAGTACGCCATACCGCGCCTTGACCGGCACTCGATGGTTTGTGACGTTCGCCCGTGCGACGACGCACCATACACCACCCCTGATCGCCCCGGTCAGGGGCGTAACTAGGATGAGCGGGTTCGTGACTGAGGAGTGAACCCATGAGCACCATCCGCGTCGCCGACCTGCCCGCGGCCGAGCAGGACTTCATCCGGACCACCCTGCGGGAGTCCACGCCGCTGCACGAGCTGCTGGGGCTGGAGATCGTCGAGATCGGCGACGGCCACGCGCTCCTCTCGATGCCCGTCCGCGAGGCGGCGTTCAACAGCACCGGCAACCTGCACGGCGGTGCCATCGCCACCCTCATCGACGTCGCGGCGGGCACCGCGGCCGCACGCGGCAGCGGGTTCGAGCCCGGCAAGAACAGCCTGGTCACCGCCGACCTGCACGTCCGCTACCTCGGCCGGCCCCACGGCGACACGGTGTACGCCCGCGCGGAGGTGCTCAAGTCCGGCCGGCAGCTGGTCATCGTCGAATGCCGCGTGACCGACAACGAAGAGCGCATCATCGCCGCCGCGGACTTCTCCATGATGCTGGTGCCCCTCCGCCGCCCGCTGCGCCCCGTCGCCACCGCCAAGGACACCGACCCCGACCTCTGAGAAAACCAATTGCCGTGGATCATGAACCACCCCATCATTGAGTGCATCGAAGAAAACGAAAGCACGAAGGGGTGAGCCAGCAGATAGGCGACCGGACTCCAACTCCGGTGAAATGTGGGTGCGACTCCTACCACCCCTGCTGGGATCAATGGGCTTGTGGTGTAACGGGAACACGTCTCTCTTGCACAGAGGTGATCGGGGTTCGACTCCCCGCTGGTCCACGCAGTACCCGCCGTAGAAGCCTTGGCGGTGAGGCACCAGGTTTCCACCCTGGCAAACGGAGTTCGACTCTCCGCTACGGCTCGACGAGCGTCGCGAGCATGACTGGAAATGCAGCAGACTCTTAATCTGCGTTATCGGGGTTCGAGTCCCCGGCGGCGTACGCACGGAGGACTGGCCGAGCGGCAAGGCACCCGTTTCGAAAACGGAGATCAGGGTGATACCTGCGGGAGTTCGATTCTCTCGTCCTCCGCCCATCGGGGAAATCGGGGAAAGCGCCGCGGTCCGGCGACATCGATCGGGAGATCGATGCGCCGGACCGCGGCGTTTCCGCGTTTTCAGGCGGCGGAGGCTTTGGTGCGGCGGAGGCCGGGGCCGGTCACTCCGGTGAGGTCGGTGAGGATTCCGGAGAGGCGGTCGAGGGAGTCGGCGACCCAGGGGAGGGCCGTCGGGTCGAGGGCGGCGAGGGCGGTCAGGCGCTGGTCGTCGGTGTCGCCGTAGAGGCGGGTCGGGGCGACGCGGACGCGGAGGGCGTCGGCGGGCTCGCCGAAGGCGCTGCCGGGCAGGACGCACATTCCGTAACGTTCCAAAAGGTGGCCGCAGAGGTCGGAGGCGGTGCGGATGCCGTGGGCCTCGCGGAGGACCTCGCGGTGGGGGTTGAGGTCGGGGTAGACGTAGAAGCCTGCCTCGGGCGGGCGGACGCGGGCGCCGGCGTCGGTGAAGCGGGCGGCCACGGCCCGGGCCATGGCGGCGTGGAGGCGGCGGCTGCGGTCGACGTGGGTGACGAGCTCGGGCGGCTCGGAGAAGGCGTACGCGGCGGCGTGCTGGATCGGGGCCGGGGCGCTGGACCACATCTCGCTCGCCACGCCGAGGAGGCTGGCGCGCAGGGCGTGGCCGAACGGGCCGTCGGGCAGGCGGGCCACGCCGAGGCGCCAGCCGCCGGCGGCGAGGTGCTTGCTGAGCGCCGTGGTGACGACGGTGCGTTCCGGGGCGTAGGCGGCCGGGCTGGGCACCTTGCGGGCCGGATCGTGCACCAGGTCGCGGTAGATCTCATCGGAGATGATCAAGAGGTCGTGCTCGCGGGCGACGGCGCAGAGTTTGCGGACCGTGGCCTCGGAGGCGAGGGTCCCGGTGGGGTTGTCCGGCAACGTGACGACGACGGCGCGGATCGAGCGGCCCTCGGAGCGGGCGCGGACGATCGCGTCGGCGAGCAGGGCGGGGCTCGGCACACCGCCCTCGCCGAGAGGCGTGGCGATGTGGACCGGCCTCGCGCCGGTGAGCGTCGCCTGCGCCGCGTACGACACCCAGCTCGGTGCCGAGATGGCCACGTCCCCGTCGGTCAGGGACAGCAGGAGGCCGAAGAGCAGCGCCTTGCTGCCCGGGCCGCAGACCACCAGGCCCGGATCGGTCGGCAGGCCGCGGCGGCTCCAGTAGCCCGCGGCGGCCGCGCGGAGCGGCGCCGAGCCCGCGACCGGGCCGTACGCCCCGCGGCCCGCGGCCGATGCCAGCTCGCGTGCCAGGGCCGGGTGGATGGGGATCCCGGCCTCGCCGAAACCGAGGGGGAGGACGGGCAGACCCTCTCGGCGTCTTCGGGCGAGGGTCTCGTCGGCGGCCAAAGTGGGGGAGACCGGCAGGTCGCGTAGGGGAGGGTGGAGCGGCCGGGACGGTCTGGGCGTGTTCTGGGCAAGCATGGGTGCTCCAAGGCATGAGAGTAACGGTGCGTGACGCAGGAATCCCCGTAAGTGACCCGGCCGGGCTAGTTAATGCTTTCCCTGATCTAGCATCATCACAAGCGAGTCTCGTCGATGCTGACCGTAAGGTGAACTTATGCTTGAGGTGCGCAGGCTTCGATTGCTCTCCGAGTTCGCCCGGCGGGGAAGCATCGCGGCGACCGCGGCGGCCTTGGGATACACGCCGTCCGCGGTCTCACAGCAACTGGCCGCGCTCGAACGCGAGGCACGGGTCGCCCTGCTGGACCGGACCGCGCGGAGCGCCGAGCTGACCGATGCCGGACGCCGGCTCGCCGAACGCGCCGACCAGATCCTCACCCTGGTGGAGACGGCGGAGGCGGAGCTCTCCGCCCACGCGGACACCCCGATGGGCCGGGTGGTCGTCACGTCGTTCCCGACCGCGGCGGTGGCGTTCGCGCCCGCGCTGGCGCGCAGCCTGGCCGACCATCCGAGCCTCACGTTCGTGCTGCGGCAGACGCGCCCGGGGGACGGCATCCGGCAGGTCCAGAGCGGCGAGGTCGACATCGCCCTGGTCGACGACTGGACCGGCAAGATCGCGGGCCAGGCGCCCGCGACGCTGGAGTTCTTCCATCTGCGGCGCGATCCGCTGGTGCTGGCGCTGCCCGCGGGGCATCCGCTGTCGGATCCCGAGCGGCCGATCGACCTGCAGGCGTTGCGGGAGGAGCCGTGGATGGCGGCGCCGCCCGGCGAACCCTCGCGCCAGGCGGTCGACCGTCTGCTGGACGCGGTGGGCGGGGCGCGTCCGGTGCCATGGGAGTTCGAGGGCCTGCACACCATCCTGAGCCTGGTGGCGAGGGGGCTCGGCATCACGGCCATTCCCGCGCTGGCGCTGGCCGCGGGGGACCAGGGCGTGGCGGTGCGGAGCCTGCCCGATCGTTCGCTGGCCCGCGAGGTGTACGCCGTCACCCGTTCGGCCAGCGTCCGCCGCCCGTCCGTGGCGGTGACCCTCCGCGCGATCTACGCCGCGGCCCAGGACGTCCAGCCGCCGCCGGTGTCCGACGGCCAGGACGTTCCGGAGGCCGAGCCGCCGTCGCGGTCTGATGGGCAGGACGTCGCGGACGGCTAGCCATCGTCGTCGTCCGCCGCCCAGGACGTTCAGCCGCCGTCTTCGTTCGGCGGGCGGGACGTTCGGCCGCCGTCGGTGGCCGGCGACGGGGCCGCGGCGTGAGCCGTCAGCTGTAGTCGAACCAGCCCTGCATCTTGGCGCCGAACATCATGTCGCCGGAGATCTTGATCTTGCCGGTCATCACGCCCGTGACGCCGTTGAGACGGCCGGCGCACAGACGGAGGAGGTTCTGCAGGGACATCCCGAGGGTGACCTTGGTCTTGTCCGGGGCGCCGCGCCCGCCGTCGGCCCTGCCGCCGGCGATCACCAGGTGGTACGTCCGGACGCCGTCGGGCGTGTCGATGTTCCAGCGGGCGGCGCCGCCGTCCTTGCCCGCCCGCTCGGGCACGAACCGCGTGCCCATCAGGCCGAACACCCGGTCCAGGAGGTTGTCGACGCCGACCGCCTGGGCGAACTGCGCGATCACCGCGTCGTCCACGCCGGGCGTCTCGAGGAGCTGCCGCAACTCGTCGGGTGTGCCGACCGCCTGGAGCATGCCGCGCAGTTGCTCGGAGTTGCCGTCGCCGGGTTCGAGTGCCTCGCCCATCCGCGCCTCCTCATCGGGAACGTGTGCCAGAACTATTAACGAATCGTCCAATACGGTCAAGAGGCCCGGACGGGTGGTATTTGTCCCTCTCTACGTCCATGGCGCGCGAAACGGCTCGGGTGCGCGGAGAGATGACCGGGCGTACCAGGAGTATTCGAGTGTGCCCTTGCGGTGACGATAGCGCTCGGAAGGGCCGGGTCGCCGGGAAGTCGCCCGAACGCGCGCACTACCGTCCGGGATGCAATGAAGGTTCGATTTTGGCCGGATCCGGCCGCGACCCGCACTTCACCCGCCGCGCATCCGAACTAACACCCGAGCCGGTCCGGGACGCGGACCGCGGTCGAGGGGGGCGCCGAACGTGCCGAACCGTACGGCGAGCGGTCGATCATCACGTACCGTGGGGCGGATCGTGACCACTTCTTCAGCGGCCCGCCGGGCCGATCCGGGGGCACCGCGCTTGATGGAACGACCCACGACGCTGATCGCCGAGCCGCCCGCTCCGGCGGCGGACGGACACCACGGCTTCGAGCTGCCGAGGCTCGCGTCCATGCTCCGGCACGCCCTGCCGCGCTTCGTCGAAGGCGTCATCGCTCCCGTCGTCGTCTTCTATGCAGCGTTCGCCCTCCTCGGCCTGAACGGCGCGCTCATCGCCGCCGTCGTCTGGGTGTACGGGGGCATCGCCTGGCGTTACGCGCGCGGCCACGGAGTCTCGGGCATGCTCCTGCTCGCCGCCGTCGGCGTCACCGTCCGCGCGGCCCTCGCCGCCGCCACTCACAGCGCCGTCGTCTACTTCCTTCAGCCGACCCTCGGCACGCTCCTGGTGGCCATGGCGTTCCTCGCCTCCGTCCCGCTGCGCCGTCCCCTCGCGCAGAAACTGGCGACCGACATGGTCCCCATGCCCGAGGCGTTCCTCAAGCACGCCCGCGTCCGCCAGTTCTTCCTGCGCATCTCCCTGCTGTGGTCGCTGGTGTTCTTCTTCAACGCGGTCATCAGCCTCTGGATGCTCTTCAACGAGTCCATCAGCATGTACCTCTGGGTGCGCACGAGCCTGGTGGCCGTCCTCGGCGCGGCCGCCGTGGCGGTCTCGATCCTCGGTTTCCGCCGCTGCCTCTCCCACGTGAACACCACCACCGCCTGATCCCACCCCTGCGCCGGTTGTGGCAGTGGGTGATGATGAAGCTACAGGTTGTGTGATTTCTGGGGAGATCGAACTTTTCGGTCGTTCGGCTTGTCTCCTAATCTCGGATACCTTTCCCCCTCTACGGGGAAATCTGATGATTTAGGAGAGATTGTGGCTGTACGGGGTCGTTTGGGGCTTGTGGTGGCCGGTGGGGCGAGCGTGGCGTTGCTCGCGTCCGGTTGCAGCGGGGACGACGGCTCGGGAGAGCTGGCCTCGAACGAGACCGGGTCGGTCACCATCACGCCGGGGAACGGCAGCGCGTCGGTGAAGCCGGACAGCCCCATCGAGGTGAAGGCCTCGAACGCCACGCTGGAGAACGTCACCGTTCAGGGCGAGGGTGTGACCGTCACCGGGAAGCTGGCGGCCGACCGCAAGTCGTGGCGATCGGACCGCACGCTGACGCCGGGCGCCGCGTACACCGTGACGGCCCAGTCCAAGCACGACGACAAGGTCAGCACGGCGACGAGCAGGTTCTCCACGCTGAAGCCGTCCAAGACGCTGTCGGTCATCGACGTCACCCCGAACCTGAAGGGCGAGAAGGTCGGCGTCGGCATGCCGATCATGGTGCGGTTCAACCGTCCCGTGACCGACAAGGCCGCCGTCGAGCGGGCGCTCGTGGTCACGTCCGAGAAGCCGGCCGAGGGCGCGTGGCGCTGGATCGGCTCCGACCAGGTGATCTACCGGACGAAGAATTACTGGGCGGCGCACCAGAAGGTGCGGTTCAACGCACGGCTCGCCGGCGTGCCCGCGGGCAAGGGCGTCTACGGTGCCAAGGACATCGACCAGACCATCAGCATCGGCGCCGCGCAGATCGCGACCGGGAACATCGGCAAGCACAAGATGACGGTCAAGCGTGACGGCAAGAAGCTGCGCACCCTTCCGTTCAGCGCGGGCAACGGCCAGACCCGGGAGTTCACCACCACGAGCGGCGTGCATCTCCTGATGGAGAAGGACAACCCGGTGACGATGGTCTCGCCGGGACGCAAGGAGGGCGACCCGGGCTACTACAAGACCGTCGTCAACTACGCGGTGCGGTTCTCCAACAGCGGCGAGTACACGCACTCGGCACCGTGGTCGGTGGGTTCGCAGGGGTCGGCCAACGTCAGCCACGGCTGTCTCAACCTCAGCCCGTCCAACGCCAAGTGGTACTACGACATCATGCAGCGCGGCGACGTGCTCAAGCTCACCGGCAGCGACCGAGAGGTCGAGTGGGACAACGGCTGGAGCTTCTGGCAGCAGTCGTTCGACGACTGGAAGCAGGGCAGCGCGCTCAGCTGAGCCGGCATCGAAGGTCCGCCGTGGTCAGCGGCGGGCCTTCACGCTGTGTGAGCACCTCAGTGCCCGGCCGGTTGGTTTGGTGGATCTTGCAACGCTTTGGTCTCGGAGATCGGCCAAAACCCGTGGTTGTGGCATCATCGTCGATTTTTGTCGCTAATGTCTCCCTCGTAACAGCGGGGTCGGGAGGTTGATGGTGCAGCGAGGGCTGACCGCAGGGGTGCGCGCGGGCACGGGGCTGGCGGGGGCCGTGCTGCTCTTCGCGACCGCCTGTTCGGGGGGCGGCGACGACGGTGGTGGCGGCACCACGACCGCCGGCAAGAACGAGCCGAGCGCACCGCAGGTGACGATCACGCCGGGTAACGGCAGCGGCAAGGCCAAGCCCGAGGACGGCGTCCAGGTCAAGGTCAGCAACGGCGCCCTCGAACAGGTCACGGTCACCCGCAAGGGCAGGCCGGTCGAAGGCCGGCTGTCGCCCGACAAGACCAGCTGGAAGTCGCGCACGCTGCGTCCGGACTCCGACTACGAGGTCTCCGTCGTCGCGAAGAACCCGCAGGGCAAGTCGACCGCGGCGACGAGCAAGTTCTCCACGCTCAAGCCCGCGAACGAGCTGGCCGTCGCCGACGTCACGCCGAGCAAGGGCGAGAAGGTCGGCGTGGGGATGCCGATCATCGTGACGTTCAACCGCGGCGTCGACGACCGCAAGGCCGTCGAGCAGGCGCTGGTGGTCAAGTCCACCAAGCCCGCGGTCGGCGCCTGGTACTGGGTGAGCGACAGCCAGGTGATCTTCCGTACGAAGAACGGCCGCTACTGGAAGCCGAACCAGAAGGTCACGTTCACCGCGAAGCTGGCCGGGGTCAAGGCGGGCAAGAAGACGTACGGCGTCAGCGACGTCTCCCGCAGCTTCCGCATCGGCAACGAGCACATCACCACGGTGAGCACCAAGACCAAGAAGGCCACCTTCAAGGTCAACGGGAAGGTCGTCAAGCGGACCGGCGTCAGCGCCGGCAAGGGCGGCCGCGTCCGCAACGGCGTCGACACGTACCTGACCACCAGCGGCGTCCACCTGACCATGAGCAAGCATCTGGTCGAGCGCATGACGTCGGCCTGGATGGGCGTCACGGACAAGAAGGACCCCGAGTACTACGACCTGAAGCTGCCGCACGCGGTCCGCATCTCCAACTCGGGCGAGTACCTGCACGCGAGCCCCGACCGCTACTGGGCGTTCGGCCGGACGAACGCGAGCCACGGCTGCGTGAACCTGCCGCCGCCCGTCGCCAACTTCTTCTACAACCTGTCCTACCGCGGCGACCCGGTCATCATCACCGGCAGCAAGCGCGGCCTCGACCCGTTCAACGGCTGGAGCTTCTACGAGATGTCGTGGAGCCGCTGGGTGAAGGGCAGCGCCCTCGACCGCACCGTCACCACCGGCTGACGGGGCCGGACGCCGAAGAAATGCGTTGCGGACCTGCCCGGGACCGGGCATCGTGGAGATCAACGGACCAGAAGGGAGCGGCCACCATGAACGAAGAGCGCGAACGCCGCTCCGGAGAACGCCCGTAGGCTCGCACGCCCGACGGCCGCCCTCCGGTTTCGGAGCGGCGGCCTTCCTCATTTCCAGGCGCGTTCGTCCAGTGGCCAGGACACCAGGCTCTCACCTTGGAAACACGAGTTCGATCCTCGTACGCGCTGCACAAGGCCGGGTCGACTAATTGGCAGGTCCCCTCACTTTCAATGAGGGCGGTGCGGGTTCGAATCCCGTCCCGGCTACCAGAACCCCCAGCGCACAGCCCTAAAAGTAGATCAATTAGATCCATCCATGATCGTTTTTCATCAAGATGTCATCAGGACCCTGCGGCCGCGGGTGACATCCTCCGGCGATGGGCGACCCCTCGTGGCTGTGCCCTGTCGCATTCGGAGATGATGAGGCGCCGACTCCAGCGCGCATCAGTCGATCGGTTTCCGGGGCGGCGCTGTCGTCTTCGTCGGCCTTGCCCAGGCCGCAGACGAGGCCGACGAGGTTGGAACCGCGCTTGAGGAGACCAGTGGCATCGCTGGTGGGGCTGTCGTCCTCCTTGGCCGTGCCGCAGAGGCAGGCGAGCATGGGAACGCGTTTGGGGAGGTCAGTGGCATCGCTCGGCAGCGATCCCCGCGCTTTCGCCTCCTTTAGGTGAGACCCGGGCTGGCGAGCGGGCGATTACGGCCAGCGTGGCAGCGGCCGTCGTGGTGGCCAGATTACGGATGATCGTGCGGGGGGTGCACATAGGCAGCTCCAATCACGGTATGCGTGCACATGGTTACTAGCTGCCCATGGGGGTGATGAAATCAGCATCTGACTTGCGGCGCCGTTCCTGGTGTGCAGGCTGCCGGTCGGATTATTCGGCTGTGGCGGCGCGAACCGTGCTGGTCTTATCCCGCCGTGCCCGGACCGGAACCCTCCTGCGTCCGGGCGCCGACCGTGGATCCGGGCCGACAGGGCCGCGACCTGTGGCGCATGGCACGTCGGTTAACGTCACCCTGTCCCGGGCGGGGGCCGCCTTGTGATGGGGATGTTCGTGAACCTCCCGAACCGCTCCAGGGCCGGTGACAGTATCTGATCATGAGCGTCCTGAGCGATTACTTCTCAGCCCCCTCCGACGAGGAGGCCGCCCACGCGATCACTGAGAGCTTGTCCTCGTTGTTTGACGACGTGCTCCAGATGAACAACCTCTTCCCGGACTACCACTTGGTGCCGCTGGAGGCATTTCTCACCGGCCGCAGCACCGAGGAAATCGAGAAAGGGCCCCGCCATGGCAAACTGCTGGCGTCGGTCGACGACCATCAGGTCATGGTGGTGACGGTGTCCGACGAGCTCATGGTCAGTCTCGCGGCGGCCAGCCCTCAGCGGCTCGTTGAGGCGGCCGAATCATGGTCGCGGTTCGAGGACTTCCAGGGATCGGATACGTCCGGGTTGGTCGACTTTCTCAGGGAACTCGCCGACCTCGCTCGCCGGGCCATGACCGACGAAGAGCACCTTTACTGCAAGATGTCCTGCTGACGGACGCGCCACCCCAGCGAGCTCGCCTGGCAGCGTGGCCCGGGCGATGACTGTTACGTCGGGTTCGATGAAGCCAGGACCTTCCGGGAACGAGGCGATCCATCTGGCCGCCGTCGGCGGCGAAGGGACCAGGCGGCCGGGCATCAGCAGCGGTTCGTCGTGCCCGATGTCGGTGCCGCTTCCGGCGCAGGTCCAGCCGGTGTCGGGGGCCGTCGCTGGCCTGCCTTAGCTGCCCCATGAACATTGATCGGAAGATGCTGCCCCGGTTCGATGAGATTGAGGCCGACCTCCTGGGCCCGGTTGGCTCGGCGTGATCGAAGGCATCCACCTCGCCCTCACCTTTCTGCGCCGGAGACGAGAGCAGACCCGCCGACTCGCCCCGGTCGATCCGGTGTGCCTGGCGTTCCGTTGCTGCCGGCGACCCCGCGAGAATGAAGGCATGTATTGCCTACAGGCGGTCGTAGCCACTGAACCCGTGCTCCTTGAGTTGGCCGTCGCCGGCGCGGAGGCGCGCATTGTTCCCCTCGGCCAACATCTGTCGCTCTTGCCGATGACCGACGCGTTGTTCGATGCGGTCACGGTCGCCGGAGCAGCTGAACTCGCCGGGTTCTGTAAGGCGCCCGCAGGCTTGGGTCGTGTGCTGGCCGCCTGTTCGGCGACGGGACCGGTGGCCTACATCGAGGCCGACTACTTCGGCGGGACGGGGACACAGTCCGCGCAGGTCTGGGATGAGGGAAGGGTGGTCCTCGGCCCCGTGCATCTGGCCGAGGGAGAGCCGTGGCCGGCAATCGGCACTCCGATCTCCCAGGCGCTCCGGCGACTCGGGGCTGCCAAAGGCGCTCACGTTGACGAGTTCGACGCGGTCGGACTCGGCCGTCATCGCAACACAGATCGCTGGCTTTCGCCCACGAGCTGATCAACGCTGATGAGCGGACGCCGTTTGACTTGGTGCAGACGAGCTCCAGGAACAGCAAGCAGGTGTCGATCTTCTGCGCTCTGCTTCCTCGGCATCAACTGGATCGTCGGCTCCCACTGGCTCGCGGCGGTCGCCGACCTCTCCGGCGAGAGCGGTACCGACCTCGTCCGTTCCGGCTCGATCAGGACGGTCGGCTGGATCTTGTCCTTCACCGTCTTTCTCATCTCGCTGCCGGCCAGGATCGTCTTCTTCCCGTTCTTCCTCTGGAAATGGAACCTCAACTACATCTCCTGAGTGGGCGTACCGCATGTCGTCCGCCGTCGTGCGGGAGGAGGCAGACCGGACAGGGGCATCACCTACCCCGGCCAAGCCTGCGCCGTTTTCTTCAGCCTCTCCGGCAAGAACGGCCACGTCGCAAACCGTGACAGCTGGTACCTCGGTGTGCTTCACAAGCGCACGGCTTGACGCGCGACCACTGGTTCCCCATGCTCGGCCGCCTTTGTGATGCCTTGCAGTGGCCAGGGATGATCATGCGATGAGTTCGGATCCCTCGGCGTCGCAGCTGCTGGGCCATGCTGCTCGTGAGGTGCTCGGGCCGTTGGGGTTGAGGAACCCGTGCCGATGGTCCAAGCATTGGAACGGTCAGGTTGGCCGATTGTTTAGAGTCGGGCGTAGGTGCGGAATTCGTCGCGGTCGCGGGGGAGGCCCCAGGCCTCGATGATCTCGATGAAGTTGACCCACTGCCAGGTCTTGGTGTCGAGGTCGGCCAGCACCTGGACGGTCTGCCGCTGGGCTTTCGTCAGCTCCGCGAAGGACGGGGCTCGGGCCGCCGGCGACTGGGCGGGTCCGAATGCCATCTGTAGGGCGGCTGCGGTCATCGGGAACGCGGCGATCTCAGAGGTTCGAGCGAGGCCGTCGAGGACGTGGGAGAGCGTGCCGGACGGTGGATCGATCATGGCCGCCAGCGTCCGTGCGGCGTATCCGCGAAGGTCGCCTTCGCAGTAGGCGACTTGCAGGGTGCCTTGCTCCGGGGGAGAGGCGGCGGCCGTGGCCAGCTCGCCGATCACGTCTTGGTCGGTCGAGCCGATGCGGGCCAGGGCGATGGCGGCGGCCCAGCGCAGCAACGGGTCCTCGCCTGCCAGTTGTTCTCGAAGCAGTGGGGCTGCTTCGTGGTCGGCGAGCAGTCCCAGCGCCACCAAGGCGTTCGCGGCGATGGGGGCTACTGTCTCGGCCGCCAGCAGTGACCGGAGCGCCGGGATCGACGTCGCCGCCTCTTCGGGGAACCAGGCCAGCAGGTAGGCGCCGCTGGCCCGCAGCCCCGGGTCGTCCTGGACGAGCAACTCGCGGAACACCGAGGTGCCGGCTCGAACGGCGTCGTAGGCGGCGAGCTCGGCCTCCGCGAACATCAGGTTGTCACGGAAGTCCATGAGGGACCGCCGCCATTCCCGGGACCGGCGTTCGGCCTCGTCGGCGGCCTCTGCCACCCACGCGTCCAGTTTGCGCTCCTCCTCGGCGGGATCGGCGGCGCGCATCCGGTCCACTTCTGCGCGCCACCCGGCGATGTCCACTCCGGCCGGCAGGAACGACTCGTCGAAGCCGATCGCGATGCCCACCAGCAGGTAGGTCAGGTCGCCACGGTCGGGGGTGGCGGGATCGGCCAGCAATGCCAGCAGGAAGGGCACCGCGGGCGCCGTGGCCTCGTAGCGGCTGCCCTGATGGAAGATGTTGCCGTAGAGGTCGCCAAGGGCTCGCTCGCGTTCGGCGGGCGACCCGCGCAGACCGCGCAACTGGCCGGGCACGTCCGCCGCGGAGCCGTAGGCATGCCGCAGCCTCGCCCAGTCGATGTCGTCCAGCCCCGCCAGTGGATCGTTCACGCCACGATCTTGCCAGACGGCCAGGACAGTCTGAGGCGTCCAAGGGCACATGAGCATGGGGTCGCCCCGCAGCGGCGTGAAGGTCTCAGGATCAGTGACGCCGTCTCAGGAGGAAACATCGCGCAGCCGCAGCAGTTGGCGGCACCGTAATTGAGATCATGCTCGCGGCGGGTGCCGTCGGCTTTCTCGCACAATTCCTGCCGGTGCAGGCCAGGCTCGCAAGCAGTTTGTGAGGTAAGTGAACGGAATGCCACTCACCCTCGCCGGCGCCGAGTCCAGAGCGAGGGTGTGGAGTTGGCAGATCTCGGCAGTTGATTCCATGAGCGCACCATCTGGATGGTGACCTGGCGTGATTGCTGGCTACCGTGCCGGTTTCGGTTCGCTGGCAGGCATGAAGAGCGCTGTGACGGTGGCGACGACGTGGCCGGTGGAGAACCTCGCCGTTCCGGCCGCGAGCCTGCGGCCGACGCGGGTCGGGGAAATGGCGATCTCGACCCACTCTCCCTCGCGAGCGGTGCCGAGGATGTCGCACGAGAGATTGACGGTGACCAGCGGCGTCGGCGGGTCGGATTGAACGGCGAGGGCGTGCCCGATCGCCACGTCGCCGATCGTGGCGATCACGCCTCCGTGGAGGAGCCCCCGCGCGTTCATCTTGGGACCCGCGACGGTGAATCCGGCCCGCAACGGGTCGGTCGGGTGTCGCTGGAATCCGCCGAGCGCGGTCAGCAACGGGCTGGGCCGGTGCCAGGGAATGAAGTCCTCAGTGCTCATGTCGCCTCCCGGCGAATCCGTTCAGTGTCGCGGTCACCGTCAAGCGGAAGCGCAGATCGATCGATCGGGGGGTGCTGCCCAGGAGTCCGGACGATTCGAGGCCGACCAGTCCCTGGACGGTGGCGAACAGTCCGATGGCGGCGTCGCGGGCCAGCCCGCGACCCACCACGGCCGCCACCCGCACGACCACGACCTGGTAGATCGCTTCTGCGGCTCTGGTGTCTTCCGCGTCCGGCCGGAACTCGGCGAACGGGCGCGAGAACATCACCTCGTACAAGTGCGGATGGCGGTGTGCGAACGAACGGATGGTCAGCGCCAGCGCGAGAACGTCCGTCTCGGGGTCGTCACCGGTCTCCAGGGCGGCCAACTCCTGCGCCAACCGAGCGAATCCCTCAGCGAAGATGGCGCGTACCAGCCCGGCTTTGCCGCCGAACAGTTCGTTCACCGCCGCCAAGGATGAGTCGGCGCCCGCCGCGACCGCGCGGGTCGTCACCGCGGCACTGCCTCCGGCGTCCAGAAGCCCTGTCGCGACCGTCAGCAGTTCGTCCCGCAACGCGTCTGTGCGCACCTTGCGTCGCCCCATACGCCAAACAATATCGGATCAACGATCTGATATATAGCGCCGAAAGCCAGCGGCACCTGCCCGAGCGGGTGGGAGACGCGGGCATCTCACATCGTCGGGCTGGAGGAGACGGCCTTGGTCCAGGTCATTTGCAGGGTGGCTCGTAGGGGCGCTGGGGGATGTGGCGGCGCCATTCCCGGGCGGTGAGAACGCCTCGGGTGGTGTCGCAGATCCGCTGGACGGCATGGTCGATGTCCAGGTCCCACAACCGTACGGTGCCGTCGGTGCTCGCCGTCGCGAGCCCGCCGCGGTCGAACGCGACCGACCGGACCGCGGCGGTGTGGCCGGTCAGCGCCTCGCCGATCGGCGCGGCGGGCGCGACGTTCCACAAGCGGACGGCCCTGTCGTAGCCGGCGGTCGCGAGCAGGTCGCCGGCCGGGCTGAAGGCCAGCGAGGTCACCGCCTCCGTGTGCCCGGTCAGCGGCCGTCCCAGCGCGGCCGGGTGGACGGGGTCGCGGACGTCCCACAGCCGGACCGTCGTGTCGTCACCCGCGGTGGCGAGCATCCGGCCGTCGGGGCTGAAGACCGCCTGCTGGACGGGTCCGCCGTGGCCGCCGAGCGTGGCCAGGAGGCGGTGGCTCACGGGGTCCCAGAGCCGGGTGGTGTGGTCGCTGCTGGCAGTCGCCAGCAGGTTCCCGGACGGACTGAACGCGACGGAGTTGACGTACCCGGAGTGACCGGTCAGCGGTGGCCCGGTCGCGGCGGGGCGTGCGGGGTCGCGGATGTCCCATAGCCGGATGGTCTTGTCGTCGTCGGCGGTGGCGAGCAGGCGCCCGTCCGGGCCGAAGGCGACCGGCGCCGCGTACCGGTGGCGGGTGATGATCGGCCGGCCGATCGGCCGCGGCGCGGCGGGGTCGCCGACGTCCCACAGCCGGGTGGTCCGGTCGCCGCCGCTGGTGGCGAGGACGCGCCCGTCGGGGCTGAACGCCACCCAGTAGGTGAGGCCGGTGTGCGCGGTGATCCGCCGTCCCGCCGGGCGGCCGGAGCCCGCGGCGTCCCAGAGACCGATCGTCTGGTCGTCGCTGGCGGTGGCGAGCAGGCGGCCGCCGGGGCTGACGGCCAGCCGCACGACGCTGGCGGAATGTCCGGTGAGGACTCCGGCGGGCAGGGACCAGAGCCGGACCGAGCCGTCGGCGTTGCCGGTGGCGAGGGCGCGGCCGCCGGGCCTGAAGTCGACCGCGAAGACGATGCCGGTCCGTGCGGTGAGCGGTTCGCCGAGCTGGGTCGCGGTCGCGGGGTCGGCGAGGTTCCACAGCCGGGTGGTGCTGTCCACGCTCGCGGAGGCGAGCATGCGCCCGTCGGGGCTGAACTTGACCGACCACACGGGGCCGCCGTGGCCGGTGAGGGGCGGTCCCAGGGGCGCGGGGCGGGCCGGGTCCGCGACGTTCCACAGCCGGATGGTCTTGTCCTTTCCGGCGCTGGCGAGGACGCGGCCGTCGGGGCTCAGCGCCACCGAGTGGACGAGCCCGTGGTGGCCGGTGAGCGGCGCGGCGAGGGGACGGGGCGGGCCGGGGCCGGTGACGTCCCACAGCCGGACGGTCTTGTCGTCGCCCCCGCTGGCCAGCAGCCGTCCATCGCCGCTGAACGCGACGGAACGGACGGCCGCGGTGTGGCCGGTGAGGGGCCGGCCGAGCCGAACCGGACGGGCAGGGTCGCGCACGTCCCACAGGCGGACCGTGTGATTCTCGTTCGCGGTGGCGAGCATCCGTCCGTCCGGGCTGAACGCCACCAGGTAGACGGTGCCGTCCCCGCCGTTGAGGGGACGGCCGAGCGGTACCGGACGGGCCGGATCGCGCACGTCCCACAGCCGGACGGTCTTGTCGTCGCCCGCGGTGGCCAGCAGCCGTCCGTCCGGACCGAACACCGCGGACGTCACCCAGCTGGTGTGACCCGTGAGCGGACCGCCCAGCGGCTTGGGCCGTGTCGGATCGGCGACGTCCCACAGCCGCGCGGTGTTGTCGTAGCCCGCGGTCGCCAGGACACGCCCGTCGGGCCGGTGGGAGGTCAGGTAGACGGCGCCGGTGTGGCCGCGGAGCGGCGTCTGCAAAGGCGTGTGCTGGGTGGAGATCAGCCTGGTGCGGACGGCCGGATCGGCGGGCCGCAGCCGGCGGGCGACCAGGGTCAGCTGGGCACCCAGGGACGGGTCGGTCGTCCGCATCCGGTCCGCTTCGGCCAGGACCTGCCTGAAGATCGCCTCGTCCCGCTGGCGCACGGCCAGCCCGGCGGTCCCGCCCGCGACGACGGCCAGCACGGCCACCAGGGCCACCACCAGGCGGCGGGCGTACCGGGCGCGGCGCCGGTGCCGGGCCGAGGCGGTGACGAACGCGCGGGCCACCGGGGTCAGGCCGGGGCCGTGCGGGGTGAGCGGGCGACCCGTCTCCAGGCGGGCCGTCTCCAAGCGGGCCCCGCGGTACAGCAGTGAGGAGTCGCGGCCTTGGCGGTCCCAGATCCCGGCGTCCTCCTCCAGCCGCTGCCGCGCCAGATTGCCCGCACGATCGTCGTCGATCCACGTCCGCAGCCGCGGCCAGGCCCACAACAACGCCTCGTGCGTGATCTCAGCCCAGCCCGCGTCCACGGTGACCAGCCGCTGCCGGGCCAGGACCTCGAGCGCCCGCTCGGCGGTGGCGGTCGAGGTCAGCTCCGCGTGCGGCACCCTCCGGCGGGTGTCGTGCGCGTCGTCGCCGATCCGGACGAGCCGGAGCAGCAGGCGGCGCACGGCGTCCCGCTCGCCGGGGGTCAGCCCGGCCCAGGCCCGCTCGGCCGTCGCGGCCACCGAGCCCTGGATGCCGCCCGCCGCGCGGTACCCGCCGACGCTGAGCCTGCCGGATCGGCGACGCTGCCAGGTGGCCCGCAGCGCGTGGGAGAGCAGCGGCAGCGCCCCCGGCTCGTGGGGGCCCTCCCCGGAGACGTGGCGTTCGCCCAGGTCCCGCAGCATCAGGTCCACCAGGCCCGGCTCCACGCGCAGGCCGACCGCCTTGGCCGGAGCGCAGATCGCCTCCCGGAGCCCGGCGGCGGTCATGGGCTCCAGCGCCAGCTGCCGGTCGCGCATCGCCGCCGCCAGCTCCGGATACCGCAGGCAGTGACCATAGAAGTCCGCGCGGACGCCGAGGACCACCGCCTGGGCGGTACGGGCGGCGGCGTGCAGCCCGGCCACGAACGTCCGCCGCCGCTCCTCGTCGCGGCACAGCGTGAACGTCTCCTCGAACTGGTCGACGATCAGCACGCATGGCTCGTCGGGCCCGATCCGGGCGGACGCCTCGGCGAGCTCACCGACCGGGTCGGCCCCCGGAACCATCAGCCGGGCAGAGGCGCCCGGCGGCAACGCCGGGACGAGACCGGCCCGCAGCAGCGACGACTTGCCCGACCCCGAGGCACCGACCAGGGTCACGATGCCGCCCGTCCGCCGGCCTTCGTCGAGGAGCTCCAGCAGCGTTGCGGTCGATCGCCGCCGGCCGAAGAACCACGGTGCGTCTCCCTGGCCGAAGGGCGCAAGCCCCGGGTACGGGCAGATGCCGAGATCCTCGGTGCGTTCGGCGACGGGCGCGTCTTCGACCCGCTTCGCCAGCGCCGCCTGCCACCAGCCCCTCCAGGCGGCGACGTCGTACAGTCCCGGCGCCAGCGGACGCGGCCGCCGCTTCCGGGCCTGCCCGATGAGCACCTCCAGCACCACGGCGAGCGCGGGGAACCGGGCCGGCACGTTGCGGCCGAGCCGCCAGTCACTGACCCGCTGGACCGAGACCCGGACCGGCCGGCCCCGGTCGTCCACGCGCCTGGTCCGCTCGACCGACGCGACGACCTGCTTCAGGGGCGGGTCCCCTGCCTCGGCGTAGAGCAACGCGAAGCGCTCGGCGAAGTCCGCGCGTGGCCCTGTCCCGGCCATGCCGACACCTCCGGTTCCGGTCCGGAAAACCCGCGACCGTGCCCTGACCAGGCGATGCCTCGCGAGCCCGAGCACGCCGCCCCTTGTGAACGCCTGCCGCGGACGAACAATGACCAGGAAATCATGACCGCCCCCGGCCGGGACGACTGCGTCCTAGGACCCAGGTTCGACGACACCGCATGACCACTTCGGGCCGGGCGCACGAGCCGAGGCGGACCCGCCTCATCCAGTCCCATGAAAGGAGACTCCCATGGCGCAGCTCGGCAGAACGAGGCCCGATATCGGAAGGGCACGGACCATGAGACGGCCCCTGGCGCGCGCACTGATGGTCCTCACCCCGTTCGTGCTGGTGGCCGGTCTCGCCGCCCCCGCGTCAGCCGACACGCGTACCTTCCGGTATCCCAAGCAGCGGGTGAGCGAGCAGTTCCGGTTCGGCAACGCGTGCCCGTACAAGATCTTCTACGGCCAGTTCAACACGGCGGCCTTCGCGGAGGTGCGCGTCTACACCGGCTGCGGCGGGGTCTACACCAGCATGGGCCTGTACTACACCGGGAACGGCCGGCGGCTGCCCGACAACACCGGCGGCGGGCAGGACGGGTGCGGCAGTTACCTGTACCGGCAGGTCGTCGTGGACAACGCCACCGCCACCGGCATGTACGTCGACTTCGTGAACGGCAACAGGCGCATCTTCCGGCCGAACACGGGCGAACCGACCAGCGGGAGAGCCTGCTAGCCGAGCCCGGTCATCGATCCAGCGCCGCCCGGGAGGTCATCCGGGACCTGCCCACGACCGCCACCGCCGGAAGCCACAGCCACAGCCACCAGGCTGCCATGGCCGAGGCGCCACCGACGACGGGCCAGGGCCGACGGGATGCTTCCCTCGACGGACCGGGGGCGCAGGCATGGGGCGTACCACATCTGACGTGGTACGCCCCATGCGTTGGATCAGCGGAAGCCCATCCAGTATCCGTGCGGAGCCCAGCCACTTTTCGTCGAACCCCATCAGCGGGCTCAGTGGCTCGCCCTCGTACGACCCGCCACCATCAGCCCGTCGGCGTCCGACGAAGTCTTGGGCTCGGCGCACGATGCCAGCCCCACCATCAGCACCACGGCGCCGAACGCCGCGACCAACCGGGCCTTGCGTCCCACCTGCCACCCATGCCGGGCAAGCTAACCTCGACCGACCTCTTCAGCTAAGAGATGCTCGGCGGAGTTGCCGTAGAGATCGGCGAGGCCGGCATGACTCCGGTGCTCAGGTATTCGTCGATCGAGGCGGCGAGGTAGGGGCAGCGGTCGGCGGGGTGGTCGTTGGGGCATCGCAGCATATGGGCCAGGGTCGCGCGCGCGGCGTTGAGCCGGGCCAGTTGTTCGTCACAGGCGGCGATGCGGCTCTCGACAGCGGCCCGCCACGTCGTGTCGTCGGTGCGGCCGGTGAGGAACGCGCCGATCTCGTCCAGGCTCATCGCGGCCATGGTCTGCCAGAGCTGGATCATCGCGATGCGGCGCAGGTCGTCCTCGCTGTAGCGGCGGCGGCCCGACTCGCGGGCGGCAGGGGTGATCAACCCGCACTTCTCCCACCAGCGCAGGGTGGAGACGGCCAAGCCGAGGCGGTCGGCGACCTGCCCGATCGAGTACATCGGACCGTTTGACATGAAGGCGACTTTAGCTCGCATTCTGTGCCTGCGGCCGCACACGGCTGCCGCGCGAGCACAGAGGTAGGACGGATGAACACGAGGACCGCTGGGTGGCGCGTGCCGGCCGGGTTGATGCTCGGCCCGTTCGTCGCGCTGCTGGACCTGAGCATCGTGACGGTGGCGCTGCCGAAGATGGGCACGGACCTGCATACCGGCCCCTCGGGGCAGCAGTGGGTCGTCGACGCCTACACCGTCTGCATGGCGGCGCTGCTGCTCTCGGGAGGGACGCTGGGCGACCGGTACGGCCGCAAGCGCGCCTACCTGGCCGGAATCGTCCTGTTCACGGTCGCCTCCGCCGGGTGCGCGCTCTCGCCGAACATCGGCACGCTCATCGCGGCCCGCGCCGTCCAGGGGGCGGCGGCCGCGCTGGTGATGACCGGGTCGTTGTCGCTGCTGGTGCAGGCCTACCCCGACCCGGCGCGGCGGGCGCGAATGCTCGGCCTGAACGGGGTGATCGGCGGTTCGTCGATCGTGTTCGGGCCGCTCATCGGCGGCCTGCTGGTGGACACGGCGGGCTGGCCGAGCATCTTCCTGATCAACCTGCCCATCGGCGCCGCCGCCGTCTGGCTGGTGGCACGCTCGATGCCCGAGAGCGCGGACCCCGACCATGCGGCGCTGGACCCGGCCGGTCAACTGCTGGGCCTGACGTTCCTGGCCGCCCTCACTTACGGCGTGATCGCCGGAGGCGACCACGGATGGACCTCGGCGCACACCCTCGTCCCGCTGGGGGTGGCGGCCCTCGCGCTGGTCGCCTTCCTGGCCGCCGAGCATCGGCTGACCCGTCCGATGCTGCCGTTGGCGGTGTTCACCGACCGGAACTTCACCGTGCCCAACATCGCCTCATTCGTCCTGGCCTTCGGCACCAGCGCGATCTTCATCCTGTTCTCGCTGTACCTGCAGAACGTGCAGAACCGCTCGGCGACCATGGTCGGGATACTGTTCCTGCCCCTCAGCGGAGTGCTGTGCCTGGTCGCGCCCGTCGCGGCTCGGCTGTGCACCCGGTACGGCCCGAACACCATGATGATCGGCGGCTACACGATCTCAGGCATCGGCCTGCTCGCTCTCCGCGCCCTGGACACCCACAGCGGCCCGGTCGCGATCAGCCTGTTCGGCGTTCTGCTCGGCGTGGGCATGGGCGCCTCCATCGCCCCCACGCAGCTCGCCGGAGTGCTCGCCCTGCCCCGCGAACGCTCCGGCCTGGCATCGGCCTGCATCGCCACCAGCCGCCAGGCCGGCACCGCGATCGGCGTCGCCGTCCTGGGCGTGGTCATCACCACCAGCGCCGGCGACCCGGGCCGACCCGGCTACGACGCGGGTTTCGTTCACGGCCTGCACACGGCCGGACTCGTATCAGGGGTGCTCACCCTGGCCACCGCAGCGCTGATCGCCGCCAACCGCCCCCGGCGAAGCAACCCGCCCGGCACCAAGGCCCCCATCTCCTATGAACAAGGCCTCAGTAAGAGCAGGTGAACGGATACAAGTCGGCTACGGCACTGAACAACGTGGACGCGATCGAACTGCTGTAAGAGCCGGACAGCAGCGGAGTGACCTGGTCGGACAGATACTGGACGGCCGCCGTCCGGGAATGTGCGCCGCCGAACCGGTTGTCCAATCCGGCGAACATGGCCGAGGTTGACCGGATGGCCTCTACGTCGCTCATCCCGACCCGCCGCCGGCCTTCCCGCGCACGGGGACTCGCGGCGCTGGCCAACAGCCATTCGAACGCCGGATGAGTGAGGGCGGTGACGTCAACGGAGCCCAACGAGCACTTCCGACGCTGAACGTCGGCAGTCCAGAGTTCGATGACCGTCTCGATGAGGTCTTCGGTGCTGGGGGAGAAATTCAGTCCGGCAGATCCGCTGGAGCAGGTGTGCAAGGGCCCGTCGGTGCCGTCGGACCGGAGCGTGGAGAAGAGCTGAACCGGGCGCAGGAGATCTTGGCGGATCCCTTTCCTGCTGAGTCGGCGGATCGACTGCGGGCTGAGCTGGTGAGTGATCAGAGGCCGGAGGATGAACCTGGGCGGGTTGAGGTCCGGAGGGTTTCGAGAGTCGACGTACGGGCGGCTGGGTTGGGCTTGTTGTGGTTCGTCTTCAGGGTGGCCCACCCGGTTCAGGTCGACGTAGGTGATCTCGATTCCTGGTGGTGAAGAATGTGAGGTTCCTTCGGAGATTCCTGGCGGGCCGTTCATGATCGTGCTTGGCTACTCGGCGTGGGCTCGACACCGCTTTATCTGGCCGATCGCTACCGTCTGTACGAGCAGATCGGAACCGGTCGCGTCGCCACGGTCTGGCTGGCTTGGGACGAGGTGCTCGACAGGCTGGTCGCGGTGAAGGTGGTCAGGGATTCGATGGCTGCGGTGCCGGTGTTCCGGGCTCGGTTCCTGGAGCAGGTGCGGAAGGCGGCCCGGCTGTCGCATCCGGCGATCGTCACCATCCACGACTTCGGCGAGAGCGGGCAGCCCGACGGCGTGCCGTTGCCGTTTGTTGTCATGGAGCTGCTGAGCGGCGAGACGCTCGCCACCCGGCTCGGCCAGGGCCCGCTGCCGCAGCGGGAGGCGCTTGACGTCTGCGGGCAGGTGGCCTCTGCCCTCGCGTACGCCCATGCGGCGGGAGCCGCGCACCACGATCTCAAGCCCAGCAGCGTCCTTTTCACTGACGGCGGCCCGAAGATAGTCGGCTTCGGCACCGGCGAGGTGATCGGTGGGCCGATCGACGCCGCCGCGGGGGACGTGCGTGCCCTGGGCTTGCTGCTCTCGGCGGCGGTGACCGGCCGGGCGGACGCCGAGTCGTCGAGCGCGGTGCCCTTCGAGGTGGCCGCCGTCCATGTGCGATGCCTGCTGCCCGACCCCGCGGCCCGCCCGTCGGCCGCCGAGGTGGCCGCGGTGCTCGCCGGGCCGCGCCGTGCCGCCGTGCCGGGTGGCGCCGGAACCCTGGCCCGGCGGGCGCATCGGGCCGTTCGGCGGCGGTCCCGCGTCCTGCGGCACACGGTAGTCCTGCTGAGTGCCCTTGCGCTCGTGGCGCTCACCGCGCTGGTTCTCCAGAGTGACTCGGCCGAGCGGGCTCTGCCGCCACCGAGGATGGAGGCCACGGCGCCGTCCTATCTTTCCGGCGCCGCCGCGGCGTCCGCTGACCCGTCCCCGTCCCCGTCTCCCACCCACAGCACGACGGAGTCACCATCGGCGTCCGCCACGCCCGCCCCCGATCCGACCCCGTCAGCCACCCCCAAGCCCACCCGCAGGGCCAGACCGACCAGGCCCGCACCCGCCCCTCACGCGGACCCTGCCGAGGTTTTGTCGCGTGCCCAGCGCGCCGTGGACGCGGGGGTGGCCGCGGGCGAGATCCGCTCCGACGTCGGCCTGGACCTCAACAACGTCCTGGGCAACCTCCGCCGCGACCTCCAGCAGAACCCCACGGCCGACCTGCGCGCAGGGCTGACCGCGATCCACAACAAGATCGATACCCGGCTGGGCGAGCGTGCCATCACGCCTTCCCGCGCCGGACGCCTCCATGCGATCCTCAACGAAATCCGCACCTGAAGCACAAACCGCGGCGGACCGGGCACGCCGCAGGACTGTCGGGTTTTCGCGCCTGCAGCCAGATCGCTTGGAGGCCGACCACACAATTGCATTCATCTCCAGCGTGGGCGGCGCAGCCGGGGATTAGCGTGGCGGCGACCTTCTCGGCTTGAGCTGAGGTGGACGATGCTGGATCACGGGGAAGCCCGGTGATCTCGACCGTCCGCTCCGACGCGCCCACCCTTGTGGCGCTTCATTTGGATTCGAGTCGTCCCATTGGGTGTGAGGCGCTGGTGAGGGCTGCTTGCGCGGCGGTCCAGGCGGAACTGTCGAGGCCGAGGACGTGGCGCAGGTAGGCGAGGGTGACCTGTTGGACGAGGACGACGCGTTCGGGGTTCTCGTCGGTGGTCTCGGCGGCTTCGTAGCCGGAGATGCCGCCGAGGAGGTGCTCGCCGTCGAAGACGGTGAGCAGGCTCTTGTCGCCGGGGCTGAGGGTGTAGGGCTCGGTGGTCCATTCCGGTCCGCGGGTGGTCACCGGGAGGTGGTCCTTGCCGCCGGCGACGACGAGGGCCGGGACGGTGAGGTGGGAGAAGTCCACGTCACGCAGCCAGGGGAGGTGCTCGGCGGCGTAGGGGGTCAGATGGTCGCCGCCCGTCCCGGCCGTGGCCAGCAGGACGCCGGCGGTGACGCGCGGGTCGGACAGGTCTTCGGCGGCTCCGGTCTGCGGGTCGGTGACGCGCAGGCCTAGCAGGATCGCGGCGGTGTGGCCGCCGAAGGAGTGCCCGGCGGCGGCGATGCGGCCGCGGTCCAGGCGTCCGGCCAGCCCGGGGACGGTCGCTTCCAGCACGTCGAGGCCGTCGAGGATGCGCTTCATGTCGTCGACCCGGATTCGCCACGTCCGGGACCTGCGGGGGTCGTCCGCGGCGAGGTTCAGCCTTCTGGAGTCCAGGTGGGTGGCCTGGACCACCACGAAGCCATGCGCGGCCCAGTAGTCGGTCAGAGGTGCGTAGCCGTCCAGGTGGGAGCCGAATCCGTGGGCGAACACGATGATCGGCAGTTCGCGCCCGGTGACCGGCGCGGTCACACGCACGTGCAGGTCCTCGCCGCGCTCGGGGGCCGGCAGGACGATCGGCTTCACCGAGACGATCGGGGTGGCGGCGATGCCGGCGGTGAGCCCCGTCGGCACGGTGGCGGAAGTGGTCATGGGGGTCTCCAACCTTTGGGTTTTGTGCGGTGGCCGGCTGTCGGCGGCCAGACCGGGAGGCAGCCGGTGGGCCTCACGCCGGGTACGCTAAAACCTGACATTGATGTCAGAGGCAAGATGTGTGCCACAGATCACGGAGGGGCCGGATGCGGATCGGGGAACTCGCCGTCAAGACGGGCGTCGGCGTCCGGTCCCTGCGGTACTACGAGCAGCAGCGGCTCCTGGCCGCCGAACGCAGCTCCAGCGGTCAGCGCCACTACCCCGACAGCGCGGTCGACCGGGTCCGGCTCATCCAGCAGCTGTACGCCGCCGGACTGTCCAGCAAGACCATCGCCGACCTCATCCCCTGCGTCGTCGACGGCCGCGCCACGCCCGAACTGCTCGCCCGCTTGGCCGACCAACGCGACCACATCGACAGGCACATCGCCGACCTGACCGACACACGCGACCGGCTCGACTCGGTCATCACCAACGCCGGCACCAACATGCTCACCGGCAGGCCCTGCCGCGCCAGCGACACCCCGCACGGCTTGGCGCAAGACGACGGCCCGACCACGCCGCCGTGATGTGAATCACCTGGGCGGCAGCCCCGTGATTCCCGCAGGGCTTACGGAGCGGCCGCTGCGGAGGCGTCGATTCCGCTGCTGCGCTGTCTCAGCAAGTTTGTTGGGCGTGCCGTCGAGTTATCGAGGCGGAGCCCGCCCGGTCGTCAGTTGTGCCAGCCATCGTGGTCGAGGCTGGTGTGCAGGGAGCCGTCAGCGTCCGCGTAAAGAGTGTGTGGAGGCCGGTCAACGCCTCCATATCCGTTATCGCGAAGTCGTACGACCAGCGCTGGCCATTGGTCCACCTGCAGGGATTCGTCCAGACGGCGTTCCGGGTGGCCAGATGGCGGCCGCATGTGGTGGTGACAGGGAATGGGCCATTCCCTGTCACGGCCACGTGTGTGGGGCGGGACGGTCGGCTTATGTGCGGCTGTGCTTCGTCAGAAGCTCGAACAGGCTCGAGAAGCCCTGTTGGCCGTGTCCGTCGGCGATCCGGCGGTCCATCAGTTGCTTGACCTCCCGCATCCGCGTGGCTTCCACGCCGACGGATTCGCGGTGGCTGATCATGTCGTCCATCAGCGCGGCCTGGACGTTCAGCGAACCGAGGTCCGGCGGGTGGTCGCCGCTCTTGACCGCCCGTGCCATGGAGGTCAGCAACGGCGGGTAAGCGGGTATCGAACCGGCGACGCGCTCGGCGAACTGCACCACGTCGATGCCCTCTGCCTGTACCAGTTGCAGTGTGTGCAGGTAGCCGATGAGCAATTCGTAGGAGACCGCGACCTGGGCCATGAACTCCACGGCGGCCAAGCCGGCGTCCGCGCCGTGGTAGGCGACGCCGCCGAGTACTTTTAGCGTCGGCTCGTGGGCGGCCCACGCGCTGGGGGAGCCGCTGATCGGAATCATGATGTTCGGCGTGCCGATGTGCGGCGGGTCTCCCATGAGCTTGCCGTCGAGGTACTCGGCGCCGCGTTCGTTCGCCCAGCGCTCGTTGTCGCGTGCCTGGGCGGGAGAGCCGCTGGTGAGGTTCACCAGTACCTTGCCCGCGACTGCGGCGTCGACGGATGCCAGCACCTTCTCGACCGCTGCGCCGTCGAGGAGGCAGACCACCACGAGCGGGCTCCCCGCCACCGCGTCCGCGGGGGTCGCGGCCGCTGTGGCACCGGCGGCGACCAGTGTCGCGGTCTTGCTCGCGGTCCGGTTCCAGAGGGTCGTGTGGTATCCGCGCTCGACGAACGTCCTGGCGATCGCCGATCCCATGTCACCCAGGCCGAGCACGGTGACCTGGCCGGGGGCGGCGATGCTGGGGCCGGTTGTTCCTGTCATGGTGATCCCTTTCGGGTCGAAGGAGTGGCTGTTTTGTTGAAGGCATGACTGCCGCGGGCGCCCTGAGGACCTGGAGCAGAAGGTGGCCGTCCGGAACCATCGGAACTTCTAGACGGCTCGCCGCCGGGGCGGCGGCGCAGCCAGAAGTCGTCGGGGGCCCAGGCGAGGCCGTCCCGGCTGTCGGCGCCGATCCACGGACCGAGCACCCCGACGACGGCGATGGCGGTAAGGATGTGGGGACGTGGGAGCCGTCGGCGGCGACGCGCTTGAAGACGAAGTCGCGCGCGGTGGTCGCAGGCCGGAGGGGCGCGCTGGCGTGCTCACCGAAGTAGCGGGGGTCGGGGAAGAGCATGGTCACTCCATGGCCGAGCACTAACTAGATGAGCGCCAAGATAAACAGTGGTTGCGTAAGTGTCAATTAAATGAGTGCTCATCTATCTGTCGCGGAATGAACCATGGCCTCCTAGGTGGAGGCGGTGCTGGAGCAGTGGCGCCGGGAACGCGCCGACCTCGACGTCTCGCCGATCGGCGTCGGCTGGAGCCCGGAGCACGGCTGATGCGAAGTGCTCGATCAGTTGTTGCTCCTCGACGCGCCGCAGGGGGCTGGTCAGCTGAGAGCACCATCAGCACAGGGGCGAACAGCGTGGGGTCATCGTCCATCAGGCTCACCTCCTCACCACTGGATCTTCAAAGACGACTGTTTGGCCGCCCTCGCGCGCCTATAGGCGCTCTTGACGCCTCCGCGCTTCGTCTTGCCGCCCGGGGTCACCTGTGTCTATCCGCTTGTGCTCGAAGTTCCGCGCCGTACTTGCCGGTGGAGGGTGGGTGGCGCCTGGAGGCATGGACGGGGGCGGTAGGGAGGCTTATCTTCGGTGTGATACCTGAGGGTGTTTCATGTTTGCTCCGTCATGAGGAGAACCCCCGTGCTCAGACCCCGTCGGCTCGCCGAAGCACTGCTGGCCCTCGTCTCCACTGCGGCCCTGTCCACGGCCGTGGCGGCACCCGCCTCCGCCGCCGCGGGCGGCTCCTTCACCGTCATGACCTACAACATCGCCGGACTGCCGGAGGGGCTGTCCAGCGCTCCCACGCCGCGGGCGCCGGCCACCACCGCGATCGGTCAGCGGCTCGGCCCGTACGACGTCGTCCAGGTGCAGGAGGACTTCAACTACCACGCCAACCTGTACGCCGCCGGCACCCATCCGTACCGGACGCCGACCAGCGGCGGCGCGGGCATCGGCAGCGGACTGAACCTGCTGTCGTCCCATCCCACCGGCGACGATGACTTCGAACGGGTGAAGTGGCAGGACTGCAACCTCAACTCCGGCGACTGCCTGACGCCCAAGGGGTTCACGTTCATGCGTGTGAGGGTGGCCGAAGGCGACCTCATCGACTTCTACAACCTGCACGCCGACGCCGGGAGCGACAGCGGCGACGTCACCGCCCGGGCGGCCAACCTCCGCCAGCTCACGTCCTTCATCAAGGCCCACTCGAACGGGAACGCCGTGGTGGTCATGGGCGACACCAACGCCCGCTACACCAGGTCCGGCGACGGTGCGACCCTGCGCGCCTTCGCCGCCGACAACGGGCTGACCGACGCGTGGGTGCAGCTCCCCCGCAAGGGCAGCGTGCCGGCTGAGGGCAGCCCCGCCCTCGTCTGCGACCCGGCCAACGTCACCGACACCTGCGAGACGGTCGACAAGATCTTCTACCGGAGCGGCCGGCTCATCACGCTGACCGCGTCGGGCTACGCCAACGAGCACGCGAAGTTCCTCGACGACTCGGGACGCATGCTGTCCGACCACGACCCGATCGTCACCAGGTTCTCCTGGGCCCAGAATCCGGACTACCAGTTCGGTGACCAGTTCGGTGGCCCGCACGGCACCTACTTCAACGACGTCGAGGGTGTACCGGCCGGTGCCCGCGCCACCCGGATCTCGTTGCGCACCGGGGCGCGGGTGAACCAGATCGGGATCACGCTGGCCGATGGCACCGCGTTCACTCACGGGGGGACGGGTGGCACCGCGTCGTCCCTGAGCCTGGGCAGCGGTGAGTACGTGACCTCCGCGTATCTGTGCCAGGGCCAGAAGGACGGGCATACCAGAATCTTCTACGCCAAGCTCTCCACCAACCTCGGCAACACTCTGGCCGGTGGGACGACGACCTCCACCTGCACGACCCGGACCGCGCCGTCGGGCTGGCAGATCGCCGGCTTCCATGGCCGCTCCGGCGACGAACTGGACAAGGTCGGCCTCATTTACACCCAACGCTGAGTTCGGAGGCTACGCGCTCGCTCGGTCTCCAGAGCCGGAACGCCCGGCCGTGCTCGCGGCGCCCGCCGTCGCGTACGTCACTCCCACTCGCGTGGCCGTCCGTGGGGCGGACGGGAGTGTCAGGCAGATCGCCCGGGTCCGGCCGAACGAGCGGATCAGCGACCTGCGCTGGACACCGGACGGACACCGGATCGCCTGGCTGAGCACCCCTTTCCGGGACGAGGGGAGCGGGCCGGCCAACGCCGGGGTCCGGGTGCACCAGGCCGACGTCGCGAACGGGCGAGCGCGCTCAGCACCATGTGGGCGGAAGGGCTGTGCCCGTCTCTGGATCCACCAAGGCAAGATCTATACGTCTGAGGACGAGGTCGGCGACGCCGAGACCCACATCGGCGTGGTGAGTTCGGTGTACGAGTACCCGGCGAGCGGTGCGGAGCGGATAACCCACGAGCCCGGCCGGTTCGCCCGTCTCCCGGGTGCCACTTTTGAACGCGTGTTCAGCGGCGTCTCGGGCCGTACGGACCTTCTGGTCATAGGCGCCAAGCCTGGCGCTCCAAGGATCCTCTATCGGGTAGGGCCCGGTCGGCCGCCCGCAGCCGTCCTCACCCCTGAAGCGGCCGAATACATCGACGAACTCATCGCGGTGACGCCAGACGGCCGTTCCGTGGCCGTCGGCGTCCGCGGGACGGAGAGCTGCACCACCGCGGTCGCCGTCATACGCATGCCCGAGGGGCCCGCGGCGCGCTATCCCGCTCCAGTCGGGAGCGTGCTTCGAACTCTGTGGTCAGATCCCGACGGCACGATCCACGCCACGTTCGCGTCCAAGCTCCCCGGCCGTGCCGATTGCCTCGAAGGGTCGATCGGCAAGCCGCAAGCCTTTCGGTTGGAGAAAGGGCGTTGGGTCAAGGGCGTCACCTCGGCTGACGGCAGCTACACCCGATCTGGATGGGGAGCCGTTCTCGCCGTCACCGGCCAGCACCGCATCGGCGAGACCCCCGTCCCCACTGGAACCCTCCGTCTGCGCCGCGCCCACGATGACCATTGCAGAGCAGGTCCTTGTGTACGCTCTGGCTCCGAGCTGACGACGTGGCGGGATGTTGCAGACGTGAGGTCGGGCGCTTAGCGTTCGTGCACGCCATTTCTTCCCCAGGCTGCGGTGGCGCCCCGGAAGGTGAAGCGCGGTCGCCGCCGGGCACACCGGGCGACTGTGGGCCCGCATCGTCGACCGCACCTGGGGCCTGGAACCGGGAACAGGAGGTCAACTCCCGCTAGGGGCGGGTGCTGTCAAGGGGTGACGCCGGAACCCGGCCCGGGAGTTGGTGACCAAAAATCGCGACGCTCCGCACGGGTGATGAACAAGGTGAGCGCCGACAGAGTGCCGGTTCCAGGTCGCGGCCACCGCAGCGTGAAGGAGTCAGGAGATCGGAAACGCTTCAGCCGAGAACCGAACGGTGACCAAGAGGACCAAGCCGGCGTCCGGCCCAGACGGCCGCGACCATCAGCATGCCCGGCAGCGGAACCGCGACCGTGATCAGATCCGCGAGACCGTGAATGCCGCCAGCGGCGGCACTGCCCGCGTTGTAGACCAGGTACGGCAACCCTGTGATCAGCATCAGCGTGGCCAGTACCGCCCCGGCCGCCCCTGCCGCCTCCCGCCAGCGCGCGCCGCTGCCCCGGCCGACCGAGTGGCGCAGACGCACCCGCACGGCACCCATGAGCAGGTCGGCCACCTCCCGCCAATGGGGGCGGCGCCTGCCGGGCTCGGCGGCCGCCAGCAGTACCCCGATCAGCTCCTCCTCGTATTCCCGGCGGTAGTCGCCCGGATACCAGGCCAGCAGCCTGCGGTAACCGATCTCCAGTGACGTCATGACGTCCCTCCTGCCAGGCGGCGGCCGCCAAAGCCGCCGGTGGTCAGCCGCTGCACGGCGTTGTCGGCATTGCGGCGCATCCGGTCGGCCTCGGCGGCGAGCCGCTCCGCCCCGGCGGCGCTGATCCTGTAGTAGCGGCGCAGCCGGGTGTCCACGACCTCTTCCCGGTCGACCTCGACCAGGCCCTCACCGCGCAGCCGGTCCAGCGCCGCGTACAGCGTGCCCGCCCGCAGCGCGACCCGACCTTCGGAAATGTCGCTGACCTCGGTCATGATCGCGTAGCCGTGCTGCGGTCCCGCCGCAAGCACCGACAGGATCAGGAACGAGGGCTCCTGCATCGATCTACCACCCATGCGACATGTATATACCGATGACATGACTATGGCAAGATCCGGCTAGGGCAAGGGAGTGGCAGTAACGGCCGTGACTCCGGTGGCTGGGTTCGATGCCGATACCCCAGCCCGCGACCAGGGCGTGAAGCGGCGGTGGTCTTGCACGCCCAAGGGAGGGTCCGGCTCTGCGTGGTCTGAGGGTGCTGGTTCTGTTAGGTGAGCCGGTACCTGCCCGACTCGATGGCGTGCCTGACCTGGGTGGCTGTTGTGGTGGCGTTGATGCCTGCGGTGTCGATCGCGTGGCTGTCGAGGTCGCCTAGGTGCGCGAACGCGTGGTGGAGGCCGGTGATGGCGTCGGTGTCCTTCAGTTCGTTGTCGGCGCGGCCTTGGGCCCGCGACAGGGTGGTGTCCACATCGGGGCGCAGGACCACGTACGTCAGGTTCAGTTGGTGGTGTTCGGCCATCGCGCGGAACGGCGGCAGGAACCAGGGCCCGATGATTCCGTCGACCACGACGTCGTAGCCGCCGCGCGCGTACGTCGCGGTGGCCGCGACGATCGTGTCGACGACGACTTCGTTCTGCCGCTGGGCCTCGGGCAGGTAGGGCGGTACGAATCCGGTGCGGATCGCCTGGTAGAACAGGTCCGTCGCCAGGTGCACCGTCGGGCCGTCGGCGTCGCCTGCGAGGAGCTTGGCCACCGTCGTCTTCCCCACGGCAGGCGGTCCGGTCAGGATGATCACTTCGCCGGTCATGATCGATAACACTAGGGGTGGAGCCGGTCAGCGTCCGCGGTTGTAGGTGGCGATGGCCATCGGGCAGAAGACGATGAGGGTCATCCCCGACCAGATGAGGGTCAGGGCCACCGAGTCGCCGGCCGCGGTACCGGTGAGCAGAGCGCGCGATGCGTCCATGGCATGGGTGATCGGGTTGATGTTCGCCCACGTCTGGAGCCAGCCGGGAAGGGTGTCGACGGGTGCCGCGAGGCTGGTGCCGAGCATGAGCGGGATGAAGGTGATGAAACCGAAGGTCATCACGGCGCCTTCGTCCTTGACCAGGACACCGAGGAACACGGTGATCCAGCTCAGGCAGAACCCGAACCCGAGCGAGAGCGCGACCGCCGCCAGTGCGGATGCCGCGTCGGTCTGGACGCGGAAGCCCATGAGGTACCCGATGCCGAACAGGAGTGCGATGGCCACGGCGTAGCGGACCACGTCGGCCAGGACGGATCCGAGCAGTGGTGCGGAACGGCCGATGGGCAGGCTGCGGAAGCGGTCGAAGACGCCTTTCTTCATGTCGATGTTGAGGCTCAGCCCGCTGGAGAGCATGCCGGACAGTCCCGCGCCCATGACGACGATCCCGGGGAAGAGGTAGCGCAAATATTCCCCGGTCGATCCGGCGACGGAGCCCCCGAAGAGGTAGACGAACAGCAGCATGAAGATCGCCGGGGTGATGACGCCGTTGACGGCCGCGCCGGGGTTGCGGGCCGACTTGGCGAGACTGCGTCCGGCGAGGATGAGGCTGTGCCGCAGCAGTCCCGCGGGCCGGCGAGCCGCGGAGACGGCGGTCGCGGGTGAGCCGGTGGCGGTATCGGTCATGCTCGGCTCCTGGCGTCGTCGTCGCTGCGGTCAGATGCGTTGCCGGGGGCGCCGGTCAGGGCGAAGAAGACTTCGTCCAGGCTGGGCAGGCGCAGGGAGAACTCGGCCAGCGCGATCCCCTGCTCCTCGAAACGGCGCGCCACCTCGAAGACGGCCCGGTCGCTGTCGACGGGCACGACGATCTCGTGTCGGCCGGCTCGTTCGACGACGTGCCCGGTGACCGTCGTCAGGATCGCGGCCGCGTCGTCGAGGCGGTCCAGGTCCCTGGGGCGAGCGGCGACGGCCTGGCCGCCGACGATCTGCTTCAGCTCCGAGGGCGTGCCGTGGGCGATGACGCGGCCGTTGTCGATCACCGCGATGTCGTCGGCCAGCGCGTCGGCCTCCTCCAGGTACTGCGTGGTCAGCAGGACGCTCGCACCGTCCGCGGTCAGTTCCCGGATGATGCGCCACAGTTCCTCGCGTCCGCCAGGGTCGAGGCCCACGGACGGCTCGTCGAGGAAGACGACACGAGGCCTGCCGACCAGGCTCGCGGCGAGGTCGAGGCGGCGGCGCATTCCGCCCGAGTAGGTGGCCACGGGCTTGCGGGCGGCGTCGCCGAGCCCGAATCGCTCGAGCAGTTCTTCCGCGCGCCGGACGGCCGCGCGCTTGCGCAGGTCGAGCAGCCGGCCGATCAGCACGAGGTTGCCCAGGCCGGTCAGCTCTTCGTCGAGTGCGGCGTATTGCCCGGTCAGCCCGATGAGCGGCCGGACTGCGGCGGCGTCCCGGACGACGTCGAGTCCGCTGACGCGCGCGGTGCCCTCATCGGGGTCCGTCAGCGTCGCCAGGATGCGGATCGTCGTGGTCTTCCCCGCACCGTTGCGGCCCAGCACGCCCAGCACCGTTCCGGGGCGAGCGTGCAGATCGGCCCCGGCCAGCGCCGTGGTGGCGCCGAACCTCTTGACCAGCCCCTCGGTCTGGAAGGCGTAATCCTCCATGCGCATCCCTCCCTTCGCCATCCCCGTCCTCCGATTGCGGAGCGACGATCGGCATTCAAATGATGTGACCATCCAGATGGTGACAGTATCTTAAGCGGGCACTGTATTTGGCGGTACCGCGCTGTCACAGAAAGCAGGAACATGACCACACCTGGAACTTCTTCGGTTCACAACGACCTGCTGGTGCTGCACGCCTTGCGCTGCTGCGGCCATACGGGCACCGCGCGCTTGGCGGGCGCGACCGGCATGGAGGAGTCCGCAGTCGAGTCCGAGCTGATCGACCTCGCGGTCGCCGGGCTCGTCACCTACGAGCCCGGCGAGTTCGGTGCGTGGGGGCTGACGGACGCCGGCCGCGTCACAGACGCCGAGCGCGTCACCCACCAGCTCGAAGCAGCCGGCGCCCGCGCGGCCGTGACCGCGGCTTACGAGCGGTTCATGGTGCTCAACCCGGAACTGCTCGACCTCTGCACGGCCTGGCAACTGAGGCCCGTCGACGGCGCCATGACCGCCAACGACCACAGCGACTCCGCTTACGACGCCCGCGTTCTCGGCCGATTCACCGACCTGGACCAGCGAGCCGCCGGTCTGTGCGCCGAGCTGGCAGCGGCGGTAGCCCGGTTCGGCCTCTACCGTGACCGCCTCGCCGACGCTCTCACCCGTGCCGCCTCAGGACAACTGGAGTACGTGACCGACCACATCGCGTCCTACCACACCGTGTGGGCCGAGCTTCATGAGGACCTGCTCGCCACCCTCGGGATCCCCCGATGAGGTGGATCCGCCCGCTCTCGGCGCAGGTCGAGGAATCCGCCGAGACACTGGGCGCCAAAGCGCACGGCCTCGTGGCACTGCACCGGCTGGGGCTGCCGGTGCCCGCCGCGTTCGTCGTCACCACCGAGGCATGCCGGGCCTTCCTGCGCCAAGGGTGCCTCCCTGCCGGACTCGCCACGGAACTCGCGACCGCGATGAGCGGCCTGGAGACCGCGACGGGACGGCGGTTCGGAGCAACGCGGGCCCCGCTGGCGGTTTCGGTCCGCTCCGGGGCGAGCGTGTCGATGCCCGGCATGATGAACACCGTCCTCAATCTGGGCCTCACGACCGGGGCGACGGCGGGCCTGGCGGCCGAGACCGGTGACGCGCGGTTCGCGCTCGACGCGCGGCTGCGGATGCTCTCCGGCTTCGCCTCCGCGCTCACCGGCACCGATGCCGGCGGCGTGTCCGCCGCTCTCGACCGAGCCGCCGCGCGGTCGTCCGATGACGAGCAAGGACGCCTCGCCGCGGAGATCCAGGCGACCCAGCAGCTCATCCGGCGGCGATGCGGCCAAGCGGTCCCGGACGACGCGCCCCGGCAGTTGGAACTGGCCGTCGAGGCCGTGTTCGCCTCATGGGACGCACCTCGCGCGCGCACCTACCGCGAACTCCACGACATCCCGCACGATCTCGGCACCGCCGTGATCGTCCAGGCCATGGTGTTCGGGAACCGCGACGACCGCAGCGGCACCGGAGTCGCCTTCAGCCGCGACCCCAGCACAGGGGAGAACGTCCCGTTCGGCGACGTCCTGTTCGGGCACCAGGGCGAGGACGTCGTCTCGGGCCGATCATCGCCCCGGCCCTTGCACGAACTCCACTCGCGAGAACCGGCCGTGTGGGCCGCCCTGACCGACGGCCTCATCCGGGTCGAGGAGCACTACCGCGATTCCTGCTACGTCGAGTTCACCTTCCAGGCCGGCCGGCTGTGGCTGTTGCAGGCCCGGCCCGGCCGGTACGCCGGGGCCGCCGGGATACGCGTCGCGACCGACCTGGCGGACGAGGGCGCGATCACACGTCACGAAGCGCTGCGCAGGATCTCGCCGCAACACCTCCGGCACGCCCGTACCCCGCGCATCGCGGCCTCCGCGCGGGCCGACGTCCTGGCCGGGGGAGTGGGGGCGTGTCCCGGGGTCGCGGTCGGCAGGGTCGCGACCACGACGGGCGCGGCGGTACGGATGGCCGCCGACGGCCCCGTCATCCTGGTACGTCCGGAGACCTCCCCGCACGACATGCGCGGCCTGGCCGCCGCGGCGGGGATCGTCACGGCCCGCGGCGGGCCGGCCAGCCACGCCGCGGTCGTCGCGCGAGCGATGGGAAAACCCGCCGTCGTCGGCATCACCGGCCTCGCCTTCAACGCCGCCTCGGCGACGGTCGCCGGTCGCCTCCTCCGCGAAGGCACTCTCGTCACCGTCGACGGGACCACCGGAACGGTCGCCCTCGGCAGCCCCCCGATCACCACGGACGCGGCCGACGCGCATCTGCACCGGCTGCTCGCATGGGCGGACGAGGCGTCGGGCGACCACACCGAACGCGACGATGTCCAGCGTCTCAACGCGGCCCGCGCCGTGCTCGGGCCCCGGCAGCCGGGCTGATCATGCGGCCCCCCGCCGCTCCGGACCTCACGGCCGGACGCCTGGTCCGAACCCCGTCCAGCGCAGGTCGGGCGGCAGGTGACCCATGTCGTCACAGTTTCAGATTTGGTGGCTCTCACCTGGCCTTGCCGGGGGCGATGTAGAGGTTCATGGTGGTGAAGATGTGCGGGCCCGCGGTCCGGGTATCAGCCGGTATAGGTCGGCACCCTGGGGATGGCCCTGCCGGCGCGGCGGGCGAGTTGGCCGGGTGGTCCGGCTTGGGCGGGCCGTTCCGGGATTCGCCAGCGTTCGACGAGCCGCAGCCGGCCAGCCCGGCGATCAGGCCGGTGGCGAGCACGGCGCCGGTGTGAATCTTGATCTGGCGCATGCCGCGAGATGCTGGCCGAGAAAAGTGAAGAACCTGTGTGGCCGGTGTGATGATCTCGTGGTGCGGGTCCCCGGTCGCCTACGCTCGGGAGCCATGTGCGCGAATGTCCTGGTCGCGGAGGACGACGCCAAACAGGCGGAGCTGCTGCGCCGCTATCTCCAGCGCGAGGGGCACACCGTGCTCGTCGTCCACGACGGGCGGGCAGCGATCGACGAGGCCCGCGCGCGCCGCCCCGACCTCGTCCTGCTCGACGTGATGATGCCGAGCGTCGACGGCCTCGACGTGTGCCGCGTGCTGCGCGCCGAGTCCGACGTGCCGGTGCTGATGCTGACCGCCCGTGCGACCGAGGACGACCTGCTGCTCGGCCTCGATCTCGGCGCCGACGACTATGTCACCAAGCCGTTCAGCCCGCGCGAGCTGATGGCCAGGGTGCGCACGCTGCTGAGGCGGACCGGCCGGGAGAGCGGTGAGCGGGTGCACCGGGTCGGTGGCATCATGGTGGACCCCGAGCGGCACACGGTGCTCGCGGACGGACGCGAGGTCGAGTGCACGCCCGCGGAGTTCCGCATCCTGGAGGCGCTGGCCGCGCGCCCGGAGCGGGTCTTCACCCGGGCGCAGCTGCTGGAGCATCTGCACGGTTTCGACCGCTTCATCACCGAGCGCACGGTCGACGTGCACGTGAAGAACCTGCGCAAGAAGATCGAACCGCAGCCGCGGCGGCCGGTCCGGCTGTGCACGGTGTACGGCGTCGGGTACAAGCTGGTCGGCGACCGTGCGCCATAGCCTGCTCGTGCGCCTGGTCGCCAGCTCGGTGCTGATCGCTGTGTGCTCGATCGTGGCGACGGCGTGGCTGGCGGCGCGCGGCACGTCCGGCGAGATCCGGCATCGGCAGGGCCAGACGCTCGCCCGGGACGCTCGCGTCAACGACGCGCTGCTCGGTTACGCGGCGAGCCACCCGCGCTGGGACGGCGTCGAGGAGACCGTGCGCGGGCTGGCCCGGCAGAGCGGCCGGCGGGTCGCGCTGGCGACCGAGGGCGGCCTCCGGATCGCGGACTCGGCGGCCGGCCGGGCGCCGCTGCCCACCCGTGCCTCGGCCGTCGTCGATCCGCTCGCCGTCGACGTCTCGCTCATGCCCGGCGCGGTCATCGACCGGATCGACGCGCGCGCGGCCGGGCCGTTCCGGCTGCCGGAACCCGAGCGGGTACGGCTGCGCGAGCGGGTCGACGCGCAGGCGGCGTGCCTGCGCCGCGAGCACCAGCGCGCCACGGTCGTCGTCGGGCCCGGCGGCCGCCCGTACCTCCGCCGCGAGGGTGTTCCGGTCACCCCGGCACCGGGACCGGACCGTCCGCCCGTCGGTGTGCCGTCCGGACACGGCCCTGCGGCACCGCGAACGGCGCTCTCGCGATTGGTCGCGGTCGCGACGACGTTGGAGCCTGCTTTGTCGGCCGAGCGGGTGGACGCCCCCCAGCAGACGAGGACCACACCCGGAAAGCCGCCCGGCACGCCCAGCAGGTCGACCGGCGCGTCCAGCAAGCCGACCGGTGCGCCCGGCGAGCCGCCCGCGGGGGCGGCGCCCGGCTCGCCGCCGTGCTCGCCGGACGCGCCCGGACCGACCGCCACCGAGAAGCGCGCGCTCAGCCAGCTCGCCGGCATGGTCCGGCGGTGCCACGGGAGCCGGGTCGAGGTGTGGCTGGACGAGACGGGCATCCCGGCCGCTCCGGCATCGGCCGCCGAGTGCCTGGCCACCGCGCGCCGCACCCAGTTGAAGCCGTATGTCGCGCCGGCCGCGCTGCTCTACATCGGCTCGCCGGACGACCGTGCGCCGGCCATCGACCCGTACGGCGTCGCGGGGGTCACCGCGGTGATCCTCGTTCTGGCGGTCGGGGTCAGCGTGCTCGTCGCCACCCGGCTGGCGCGGCCGGTGCGGGCGGTGACCGCGGCGGCCCAGCGGATGCGAGCCGGCGACGGTTCGGCCCGGGTCACGGTGCGCGCCAAGGGCGAGGCCGGCGAGCTGGGCGCCGCGTTCAACGAGATGTCCGAGCACCTGGACCGCATGGAGCGGCAGCGCAAGGCGATGGTCAGCGACGTGTCGCACGAGCTGCGCACGCCGCTGAGCAACATCCGCAGCTGGCTGGAGGCCGCCCAGGACGGCGTGGCCGAGCTGGACCCGGCGTTGACCGCGTCGCTGATCGAGGAGGCCATGTTGCTGCAGCACGTCGTCGACGACCTGCAGCAGCTCGCGCTCGCCGACGCGGGCAAGCTGCGCCTGCGCCCCGAGCCGGTCGACGCGGCCGACCTGATCGAGCAGCTGGCGGCCGTCTACCGCGCCGCGGCCGAGGTCGCCGGGCTGGTGCTGACCGTCGAGGTGACCGGCCGTCCGCACCTGGACGCCGATCCGGTACGGCTGAGGCAGGCGGTCGGCAACCTGCTCGCCAACGCGGTCCGCTACACCCCGGCAGGCGGGCGGATCAGTCTGCGCGCGTACGCCGACGGCGACGACGTGCTGATCGAGGTGGCCGACACCGGGCCGGGCATCGCGCCCGAGCACCTGCCGTACGTCTTCGACCGGTTCTGGCGGGCCGAGAAGTCGCGCAGCAGGCAGACGGGTGGTAGCGGACTGGGTTTGGCCATCGTGCGGCAGCTCGCCGAAGCGCACAGCGGATCCGCGGCGGTGCGCAGCGAGCCGGGGCAGGGCGCGACGTTCACTCTGCGGCTTCCCCGGAGAACACCGATCGCGTGATCACAGCCGACATGCCACCGCCCACCACGGCGCAACCCCGTACTTCATTTTCCGGGGTGCGAACTGCTGTGACGTTGGGCTGCGGCGGGGGAGAGGCGACCTGTTCGGCGTTGCCCCGGACCGCAGCGGTGCCGTGCTGCCCGGTGAAGCCGTGGTGAGCTGCTGGTGATCTCGCGTTCGGCGGTCAGGATGGCTGAACTTCGTCGAAGAGGGCGATGGCTTCGCTGGGGTCCGGGCTCACGAGGCGTTCCAGACCAGCCGTCGTGATCTTCGCCCACCTGTCGGCCCGTGCCCACATCTGTTCCTCGAAGGCGCGGACGGCCTCGTCGGGATCGCCAGAGGCGACGATGGACTCGGCGAGTTCGGCGCCTTCCAGCATCGCGAGGTTCGCGCCCACTCCCAAGGGGGGCATCAGGTGGGCGGCGTCGCCCAGCAGCGTCACCCCGGGGACGTGACCCCAGGTGTGGGGCGCGGGCAGGACGTAAATGGGGCGGTGGATGAAAGCGGTGCCGTGGCGGAGGAGATCGAGGACGGGAGCGGCCCAGCCGTCGAACAGAGCCAGCAGGCTTGACCGCACGGCCTCGACGTCGGCCAGGTCCAGGTCCGCGTCTTGATTCAGGTTCGCGTGCCAGCCCAGCGGCGCGCGGAACTTGGCGTACACCTTGACGTGGCCGCCGCTGTTGCGCTGGGCGACCAGGCTGCGGTTCGCGCCGTACACGGCCACGGAACCGTCGCCGATCAGCCGGGCGAGGCCCGGGTGGCGGGTGTCGACGTCGTCCAGGGAGGTCTCGACCGAGATGACGCCGGTGTAGTGCGGCGTCGCGGACGAGACCGCCGGGCGGACCCGGGACCAGGCGCCGTCCGCGCCGACCACGAGGTCGAACGTCTCTTGTTGCCCGTCCGCGAAATGGACCAGCACGCCGTCCCGGGTCCCAGGCACCACCTGTGTCACACGCCGCCCCCACTGAACGTCGAGAGAGCCGAGCAGCAGGTCACGGAGATGTCCGCGGTCGATCTCGGGATTGGCCCGGTCTTCCGGGCGGGGCCGCCAGTCGCGGAGGACGGTGCCGTCCGTGTCCAGGATGCGCATGGCCTGCCCCTCGGGGCGAGACAGCGCCCGGAACTCCGGCAGCAGCCCCGCCTTGTCCAGCGCGCGCTGGCCCAGGCCTTCGTGCAGGTCCAGCGTGCCGCCCGGGGGACGGGCGTCGGGGGCGGGATCGCGTTCGAGGATGGTGACGGGGTGACCGTGGCGGTGCAGGACGCGGGCGAAGGTGAGGCCGGCGGGGCCGCCCCCCACCACGGCGATACGTTGTCTCATGTCGATACACTGTATTTCTCCATTACGGTGCATCGCAACAGTACGATGTATGCATGACTGTGTGGGATCGGCCGGAGCCGTCGGCCCGCCCCGTGCCGCTCGACCGGGAGCGGATCGTCGCCGCCGCCATCGCGCTGGCCGACGAGGGCGGGCTGGAGGCGGTGTCGGTGCGCAAGGTCGCCGCCCGGCTGGACGCCGGCCCGATGCGGCTCTACAGATTCATCTCCACCAAGGAAGAGCTCTTCGACCTCATGGTGGACGAGGTCTACGGCGAGATCCTCCCCGACGAGCAGCCCGGTGACTGGCGGGAGGTGCTGCGCGTCCGCGCCCATCGCACCAGGCAGGCCGCCCTCCGTCACCCATGGCTGGCCGATCTGCTCGGCGGCCGTCCGACCCTGGGCCCGAACGCCCTCGCGGTGACCGAGGCCACGCTGGCCGCCCTCGACGGCCTCGCCGACCTCGACACCGTCATGCGCGCCGTGGAGACCGTCAGCGCCTACGTCACCGGCGCGATCAGGCGCGAGATCGCGAACCTGCGGGCCGAGCGCGCCACGGGCCTGTCCAAGCGCGACTGGCAGCGCGCCTCGGGCCCGCATCTGAGGAAGATGCTGGCCACGGGCCGCTTCCCGGCGCTGACCAAGGCCGTGTACGACGGCACGGAGGTCGACGCCGAGACGTCCTTCACGACCGGCCTGGACTGGGTCCTCGACGCCGTGGCCGCCAAACTCGCCCGACCGCCGGCGTGACGCTCAGGACTTCCATGTGAACACCTTGGCCAGGCCCAGGCGGGTGCAGTCGCGGGTCGGTAGTGGGGGGTCAGCGGTGGTTGTGTGCGGTTGCTGTTGGCTGGAGCAGCGCGGGGGCCAGCCAGCGGTTGAGGAGGGCCCGGAGGTGGGCCTCGTCGTGCGCCGGCTCGCTGGGGTGCTGGAGCAATGAGGTCAGGAGCCGCATGATCATCTCGGCGAGGCCGTCGAGGTCGTCTTCGCCGATGCCGGCGGCTGCCCAGTCGACGGGGTAGCGCTGCAGCATTTGGGCGCCGTAGGCGATGGTCTCCCTGGTGGTGGCGCCGCGGCCGAAGGCGCTGGAGTCGCCCAGTCGCAGCAGGAGGCTCAGGCGGGGTTCGGTGGGGATGGTCCGCACGCAGAAGACCATGCCTTCGACCACGGCTTGGGCCGGGTCGGTGATCCCTTGGAGATGGGCGATCAGCTGGTCGACGAATGATTCGGCGCCCTGGGCCGCGACCGCGCCGATGATGTCGCTGAGGCGGCCGAAGTGGCGGTAGACGGTCTGGCGGGTGACGCCGAGTTCGCCGGCCACGTCGGACAGGGTCGTCTTGGTGACGCCGTGCCTGTCGATGCAGCGGGCGGTCGCGTCGATGATGCGTTGCCGGGCCTCGGCATCCGATGCGGGAGGCTGACCTCCCCAGCCGTGGTGCCCCATGGCATCAGGATCCCACAGGTTCCGCGGCCCGTTGTGGCACGGTCGCACGGAGCGCGGCCACGACGAATGCGGCTGCGGTCACGGTGCACAGTACGACGTACCACAGGCTGCCTGTCGGCGTGCCCTGAGTGGTGACGCCGTCGGTCGCCGTGAGGTAAGCGGGCAAGGCGATCAGCCACAGGACGATGTGGACGCCGAGGTACAGCGCCGGATAGGTCTGTGCGAACAGCGGTGACGCCACCCGGGGCGGGTCGGCTCGTACCGCGCGCCAGGCGTCCGCGAGCAGGTACAGGCCGACGATCCAGAGGGCGGCGAGTTCGGTGCCGAGGACGGCTTGCTGGGTCCCGAGCTGATCCTCGCCGCGGAAGGCGCCGCTGGGCGCGCCCGCGATGATCATCGCCAGCGGGGTCAGGGCGCCGGCGACGACGGTGCGCCAGACGACCTGCCGGCCGGTGAGCGTGCCGCGGCCGTTCTTCGGTCCGACCAGCCGGACGACGAGGTAGGTCATCGCGCCGAAGGAGACCGAGGCGAACAGGAGCATGCTGTTCATCGGGACCGAGCCGAGCGCCGGTTGGTTGATCATCTCGTTGTCGGCGTTCCAGGCCCACCACTTCAGCTGCGGCCCGAGGTGATCGAAGATCTCGTAGAAGACCTGGCAGGCGAACGCGACCGTCATCGAGCCGATCAGCGGCCCGCGCCGCGCGAAGACGCCCAGGACGCGGACCAGCTCGTAGGCGAGCTGCGCCAGCGCGGGATAGAAGGCCACGATGTAGAGCGGCAGCCGGTCGTACATGAACTGCACGGTGAAAACGTTGTGGGAGAAGATGAACCCGACGTGTTCGTCCAAGCCGAACCAGCCCGGAAAGTACAGCGGCGGCTCGATCACGGCCAGGTAGACGACCGAGGCGAACCACAGCGCGATGTTGACCGGGTCGCCGTCGCGCCGCCACCGCCGCCACGCGTGGACGAGGGCGAACACCGCGCCGCCGACGATCAGCAGTTCGAGGAAGGGCATGGTCCCGTTCTCCAGGGCGAACGGGTTGCGGAAGTCCACCACGGGGTCGGCGTCCTGGCAGGAGAAGCCGAGCTCTCCGGCCAGGCGCTCGGCCGCTGAATCGCATGTGTAGCCCATTGCTGGCTCCTGGGTCAGGCGTCGACGAGTGGGGTCAGGCGTCGACAAGTGGGTCAGGCGTCGACAAGTGGGTCAGGCGTCGACAAGTGGGTCAGGCGTCGACGAGGCCGGTCTCGGCCGATGACGCCTTGGCCGCGCGGGTGTAGCCGGTGAAATCGGTGCCGGGCGGATCCCGCTGGTCGTCGAAACCGCCGGGGACGACCGTACGTCCCAGCCGTTGACGCACCTTGTAACGGGCGATGCCGAACCAGAACCGTGGATCGGCGGCCATCTGCCTGAGCGACTTGTCGAGGTTGAACACCTGGGCGAACGTCCGCTCGACGTAAGCGTCCTCGCGGCTCGCGGCGTTGATGGCGTTGAAGATCGGCCAGCTGAGACGCGCGGCCAGGCGGCGCCGCCAGGCGGCGACGACCTCGGTCCCGGTCGCGAAGTCGTAGGCCTGGTCACGGGCCATCGCGAGCATCCAGGGCACATCGAGGGATTTCTTCTGCCGGCCGAGGAACGCGCGGAAGAACCCGAGGTCGAGGGCGTCGCGGTCGCGCAGCATCGCGCCGAGGATGAGCGCGGAGCGGGCGGCCGAGCTCATTCCCTGGGCGTAGAACGGGTTGAAGGCGCAGATCGAGTCACCGACGCAGACCAGCCCGGCCGGGGGCACGTCGAGCAGGTCGAAGCGGCGCCACTTGTTGCCGGTCGAACGGGTCAGGTGCACTTCGGAGGTCGGAGCGCAGGTCCGCGTCGCCCGCCCGAAGGCGGGGGCCCGCACACGGTCCGCCGCGGCCTCGAACGCCTCCGCCGTGCGCGGCATCCGGACGCCCCACGAGCCCATGCACACGATGGCGCGGTCGCCCTCGATCGGAAAGAAGTTGCTGAGGAACGCGTGCTCCTCGGGACGGTCGCCCTCGTCCTGCGCCGGAGTGATGACCAGATGCTTCCACCACCACGATCCCGGGCGCTCGCCGGCGGGAGGCAGGTCGTACCACCGCGAGGTGTAGGTGACCTTGGCATCGAGGGTCTTCTCCGGTGGCGCGGACCAGCCGGCCGCGCTGAGCCAGTCGATGACCGAGGAACCACGTCCCAGCGCGTCGACGACCAGGTCGGCGGCCAGGTAGCCGGCGTCGGTATCGGCGTCGCGGTACTCGACTCCCTCGACCCGCCCGGCCGCGGTGCCGCCCCCGGCGGAACCGAGCCCGGTGACGGTGACGCCCTCGCGGATCTCGATGGACGGGAGCTCGCGGACCTTGTCACGCAGGACTCGCTCGATGAGCACCCGGGAGCTGTAGATCATCGTCATCGATCCGGACTTGCGCGGGGCCCAGCCGTCACCATCGCAGTACGCCGCGTCCATCGACGGCATCAGGTGCAGCCCGCCCGCGGCGATCAGCGCCTCCTCGAACCCGGGAAAGATCTCACCGATCGCGCGCCGCCCGGAGTTGAGGAGGAAATGCGGATGCTTGCTCTGCGGCACACCGCGGCGATGCTCCGCGCCCGGCGGGAGCCGGTCCCGCTCCAGCACGATCACCTCGTCGAAATGCCGCGCGAGCACTCCCGCGGCGCACAGTCCCGCGACGCTGCCGCCGAGCACCACGGCCGTCCTTCCCCGCATCTCCACTCCTTCATTCATACACAATATGAGTGAATGTATGATTGGAAGGTCGGCGCGTCAACGGGTACGACCCAGGGCGGCACCTCGGTAAGACGGATCCAGATCGACATGGCCGCCCGGCACCCGTCCGTGGGACGGGTGCCGGGCGGCCGCTGCGTGCCGGGTGGTTCGGTTGCTCAGAGGCCGCGTGAGGTCCTCAGCGGGAAGGTGCCGTTGCCGATGTTGCTCAGCTTGGTGGTGTTGGCCGCGAGGTACTGGTCCAGGTAGGGCGAGCGGTCGCCCTGGGTCGGCACGTCGAACCGCGGGTCCTGCACGTCCAGGGCGAGCCGCGCGCCGGAGACCTTGATCGTGTGTCCCGAGGGGACGTCCAGCCAGCCCGTGGAGCTGATGGTCCCGACTTGGACTCCCAATCGGTGGCCTTGCTGGAACGTCCAGTCGGTCGACTTCAGGTCAAAGGAGATCCGTCCACCGCGTTCCAGCAACGCGACGTTCTCGTCGAACATCGTGGCCGTGCCGTCCGGGGCGACGTCCCACAGGCGCGTCATCACGTTCCCGCTCGTGCTCACGTTGAGCGTGATCCGTGGCGTGCCGGTCAGCCGGACCGCCCGGGGTGCGGGCGTGGACCAGGTCCAGAAGCTTGAAGCGGCGGCATCGGCCTGCTTGGCGGCGTTCTTCTCGGCACTGGACAGAGGCTCGATCCGAGGCGCCCGCTCCATGTCCCATCGGCCGCGGTCCGCCGCGTCCGCGCCCGGAGCAGCCGCCGCCGACGCGCCGCCGTCGTCGACGTACTGGTCAGAGGAAAGCCGGGCCCGATAGGACGTTGTGGTCACAGGCCAGGTTCGCTGGGCGCGCCAGCGGCCGAGGCTGTCCTCGACGGCGTACGGCGGGTCGGTCACTGACGGGTGGGCGCCGCGGAGGTACTGGTCGTAGAACCGCATCACCTCGTCGAACCAGCCGGCACGGCCCTGCAGAAGCCGGCCGTTGGCGTCGGTGTCGTTGCCCCGCACGTGCTCCCATTGGCCGAGCCAACCGCGTTCCCTGCCCCGATGGTTGCCCAGGTACTGCGCCATGTCCTCAGGCTTGGTGTTGGGCTCGATGAAGCCCTGGGTCACGAACAACGGCGTGCTGGTGCCGGCCGCCTGCGCGGCCAGGTCGCGCGCTCTCCAGTACGCCGAACGCGGTTCGGGATCGTTGTTGTTGGTGATGTTGTCGCTCAGGCACTGGGGATGGCTCTGCTCGTACTGCGCGTTCGCCTTGTACCGGTCGCTGTCGCCGGTCATCGGAGGAATGGTCGCGATCGAGTTGTAGGCCGCCGGAGTGCCGGTGACATTCGGGCGCGGAACCTTGTTGCTGAACAGGTAGTTGTACATGTCCCAGACCGGCTCCTGCGCGACGACCGCTTTCAGGCTGCGCAGCTTGAGGTTGTTGCCCACCAGCCCGGTAACGGCGTCGTAGGACTTGCCGTACATGCCGACCTTGCCGGTCGACCAGGGCCGGCCGGCCGCCCACTTGATGGCGGCCCGGACATCGGCCTGTTCTCCCGGGCCGACCCAGTCCAGGCACCCGGTGCTCCCGCCGAAGCCGCGCAGATCGACCATGACGAAGGTGTAGCCGCGCGCCATCAGGTGGGCGCCGTCGATGAAGTCCCGGAAGCGCGCCGACGGCCCGACCTGGTCCCATCCCTCGGGGCCGGTCTGCCCGGCGTGAGCGAAATAGGGTCCCACCGAGAGGATCACCGGCGTCTTCGCATTGGCCGGCAGGTTCGCCGGGCGCAGCACGTCGGCGTGCAGCACGACACCACTGCCGTCAGAGGACGGGAAGTACGCCTGCGTCCACGCCGCACCCTCGGGAACCCGCGGATTGTCCTGATGGGTGATCGGAGGGTCGGAGGGGAGTGCGGCCTGTGCCTCGGCGGGCGAACCGCCCGCGGTCAGAGAGGTGACGATGGCCAGCGCACCGGCCGCCGTGACGGCCGATCCCTTCTTGCGAAAGTTCATAGCCGCTCCGCTGAAAACGAGGCTCGCCTGGGTTGTTGCCTAGCGCAGAGTAAAGACTCTCTGCGGAGTTGTCTCCAGCCCTGTTCCGTCTCGGAATTCGGCGCTCCGGTCACGGTGCCCCGCCGTCATCTTCGTCGTCCACGGCCAGAACTGCTCCTGCCTACCAGCAGCAATGACGCAGTGCGTTCGTGGCATTACTTTTCTTTGGTGCCTTCGGCCTGCTGACATCAAGACTGAAGCCAAGGTGGCCGATTCTGGACGATCAGGCTCGGATTACAGCTGTCCGCAGGTGCTCTAGACGGGCCTGCGGCTTTGCCTGCTGGATCAGTCCACTTCCGTGGTCTCCGGGTCGGCGGGTTCCTCGGTTCCGTCGAGAGCGGAGATCTCCTCGATGTCCGCCGTGGAGAGCCGGAAGTCGAATACGTCGATGTTGGCGGCCAGACGTTCCGCGTTCAGGGACTTGGGCAGCGGGACGAGATCGTGTTGCAGATGCCAGCGCAGGACGATCTGCGCCGGCGTCCTGCGGTGGCGGGCGGCGATCTCGCGGACCACCGGTTCGGCGAGGAGGGATTCGCCGCGATTCAACGGCTGCCACGACTGCAAGGTGATTCCGCGCTCTCGCGCGTAGGCGCGCCAAGCGTGCTGTGCCATTCTCGGGTTGAGCTGGATCTGATTGACCGCAGGGGGCACACCCACTTCGGTGATGATGCGGTCGATGTGGGCGGGTGTGAAGTTGGAGACTCCGATGGCCCTGGTGCGTCCGTCGGCCAGAAGCCGGGCGAAGGCGCGCCACGTTTCGACGTAACGGTCGCGCCGGGGCATCGGCCAGTGGATGAGGTACAGGTCGAGATAGTCCAGGGCCAGCCGGGCCAGGCTCTCGTCGAACGCCTTGAGCGTGTTGTCGTATCCGTGGTCACGGCCGTTCACCTTGGAGATGACGAAGAACTCCTCGCGCGGCACGCCCGAACGGGCGATGCCCTCGCCCACCCCGCCCTCGTTCTCGTAGTACGCCGCCGTGTCGATCATCCGGTATCCGAGCCGCGCGGCCGCCGGGATGACGGACGCGGCGTCCGCGGGGGTCATCGTCCAGGTGCCGAGCCCCAGGCGCGGCATGGCGACGCCGGTGTTCAGCGTGGTCGTGGGAACGTCTACCGTGCCCATCGCGGGTCCTCCTGGTCCGATGTCCGACCCGCGCTCGCGGGATCGCGGGGGTGACGCGTCAGGTCGGCCAGGTCGGCGTCGACCATCATCTCGATGAGATCGCGGAAGTTGCCGCGTGGCTTCCAGCCGAGCTCCTCGCGGGCCCGCGAGGAGTCCCCGACCAGCAGGTCGACCTCGGCCGGACGGAACAGCCGGGGTTCCTGCCGCACATGGCGTTCCCAGGCGTCGATGCCGACCCGGTGGAAGGCGACGTCGAGCAGGTCCCGGACCGTGTGCGTCTCCCCGGTGGCGATCACATAGTCCCCCGGCTCGTCCTGCTGGAGCATCAGCCACATCGCCTCGACGTAGTCGCCGGCGTATCCCCAGTCCCGGGACGCGTCGATGTTGCCGAGGGAGAGGTAGTCCTGCAGCCCGAGCGCGATGCGCGCGGCACCACGGGTGACCTTGCGGGTGACGAACTCCTGGCCCCGGCGCGGGCTCTCGTGGTTGAACAGGATCCCCGAACACGCGTACGCCCCATAGGACTCGCGGTAGTTGACGGTGATGTAGTGGCCGAACGCCTTCGCGATGCCGTAAGGGGATCGCGGGTGGAACGGGGTGCTCTCGTTCTGCGGCACCTCGCGAGCCTTGCCGAACATCTCCGAACTGGACGCCTGGTAGAAGCGCACCTTCGACATGTCACCCTGGGTGTGGATCCGCAGCGCCTCAAGGATCCGCAGCACGCCCAGCCCGGTGATCTCGCTGGTGAGCTCGGCCTGCCGCCAGGACATGCCGACGAAGCTGATCGCGCCCAGGTTGTAGACCTCGTCCGGACGGGCGACGTCCAGGGCTCCCACCAGGCTCGGCAGGTCCCTCAGGTCGCCGCTGACCAGCCGGCTCGAGGGGACGGCCTCCGCGACCTGCTGGACCCGGGGGTTGTTCTGTCCGCGGACTAAACCGAAGACCTCGTAACCCTTCCCTGACAAGAGTTCGGCGAGGTACAGGCCGTCCTGCCCGGTGATACCCGTGATCAACGCACGTGGCACTGGAACTCCTCGGCTCAGGCGCCCACGATCTCCAGGTCGGGCAGCGGGAAGATGAGTTTGCCGCCGGCGCGCAGGTAGTCGCGCTCCCGTTCGATGAACACCTCGCGGAAGAACCACGGCGCGACGAGCATGTACTCCGGATGATCGGCGCGGGCCTGCTCCTCGGAGATGATCGGCACCCCGATCGAGGCGATGGTGCGGCCGATCTTCGCCGCCTGCCGATCCACCGCGAACGGCAGGTCCCGCGCGGTCAGGCCGGCGGCCTGCCAGATCGTTCCGCCCCGGGTGCTCGCGCCGTAGATGTAGCAGCGTTCTCCGGCCGCGTTGATCTCGTCGATGAGGCGGTGCAGGTCACCGAACGCCTTGCGCACGCGATCGGCGAACCGGTACCAGGTGCCGGGTTCGTGCAGGCGGGCCCTCGCTTCGAGGTCGCGTTGCGCGGCGACGGACGGGCTGACCGGCCGGGCACCGCGACGCGACACCACGGTTCGGAAGGAGCCGCCGTTCACCTCCGACAGCAGGACGTCGTTGACCTCCAGGCCGTGCCGGCCCAGCAGATCTTCCAACGCGGCCAGCGACCAGTAGGTGAGATGCTCGTGGCAGACGTTGTCGACCGCGCCGAACTCCAGCATGGTCAGCAGGTAGTTCTGCTGGATGACCCACACGCCGTCCGGGGCCAGGACCTCGGCGACGTCGGCGACGAATCCGTTCGGGTCGTCCAGGTCGTAGAACATGGAGACGCACGTGATGATGTCGAACCGCTCGTGGTCCTGACCGTCCGGGCCGGGGGCGAACCAGCGCGGGTGGAAGAAGTCGACGATGATCCTGTCGGCGTGCTGACGCGACTCGGGCTCGAACGTCGTCACCGGGTCGATGCCGACGCGGTGGATCTCCCGCGGGACGAACGACAGAAGCGTGCCGTCGTTGCAGGCGATGTCGAGCCATCGCCGCGCGCCGGGATGTGTCGTCAGAGCGTGCTCCACGATGGAACGCAGGTCGGTGCGGATCGCCTCGTTGACCCCCGACCGGAACCCGTACCGATCGTGGTACATCAACTCCCGTGGGGTGGTGTCCCGCAGTTGCAGAAGCCCGCACGCCCGGCACAGCATCAGGGTTAACGGCCACTGCGGTGGACGACGATCGTCGTCCCGGAAATCGCTGAGGTACTGGTTGCCGAGATCGAGGACTTCGGTCAGGTCAACGGTGTGGCAGGAACGACAGTTCACACGTGCCTCCAGAAGTGAGTTGGCTTCTGCTGGCTTCCCGTCTCGGGATGCCGGCAAGGCGGCCGGAAACGCAGGAATGCGGAATGTGGGAATGCCGAGCGTCCAAGCGGGCCGGACGTCTAGTCGGTCAGTACAGTCCCGCGTTCTGCAGGACGATGGGAAGAAAAGGGTGGATCAAGTCGGACCCGGAGGTGTGGAGCTCGCGGATTTCCGTGGTGGAGTACCAGCGCACCGACTGGTGGGTGTTGTCGGCGACGGTGACGGACGCGGCCTCTTCCTCGGTGCACCGGTACTTCATCAGGGTGAGGAGGGTCTGGAATCCGCGCTCCTCGGGCGGCGCGCTTCTGGTTCCCCACATCACGTTGTAGATGTTCGCAAAAGACAGCCGGCCCCGGTCCACATCGAGTCCGAGCTCGCGGACGAGGGCACGCGCGCCGGTGTCGGCCATGGTCTCGCCCACCTTCATCCGGCCGCCGAACACCCAGAACATCTCCCGTAGTGGCAGGTCCTTGCGGTATCCGAGCAGGATCCGGTCGTCGCCGGTGTGAACGATCACGTCCACGTTGGCCTGAACCAGGTTGTCCAGCGCCTGCGCGTAGACCGGTTCAGGCAACCCGAAGTCGGGGACGTCCCGTAGCGTGAAATGGTCCTCCACGAGTTCGTGCACAACGACGTCCAATACCTCTCCCTACGAGTCCTAAAACGCATCGAACTTTCCGTGACACAGAGTCAGATTTATACTGTGGAGCCCCGTTCGATCGGCACGTCCAGCACATTAAGTGTCGCAAGAGGCATCCATGCTCACAATCCCCTTGAATCTTAAAATTGTTGCAAAGTAGTTCTTTGTGGCTGCCTGCCAGGCATTATTGACTGTCTGTCCTTGGAGCGTGACCGGCTGCGCAGCCGACGGGATCTCCAGCTCTGATTCCGAATCATTCGCAGTGGCGTACTCAGCGAGAACATTTCGTCGATCCGGGCAGGTGTTCGCAACGTGTGGCACCAGCGAGCGGATTTGCTGTTCACGCGCACGGCGGGCTGTGGAGAGCCCCGCGCCTCACAAGCTTCCCCCATCAGCAGGTCGCGGAGATTGCCCTGATCCTCCAGCGCGGGAAAGACGGCGCTTCTGTGGTGCGGGTCGGTTTGCTGATCATTGGCCGCTGTCGCGGTCGGCTTGAGCGGTTCCGCGGGAACGGCCTGGTCACTTCCCGTAGTATTTCGGTGTTGGAGAGTTATGGCCTTTCCCGCGGCGAGAGGGCCGGACGCGAGCCGTAAGGGGCTCTGAGATGGCACATGTGAGCCCGGGGAACCTGCCCGGAGAGCCGACCAGCTTCGTCGGTCGCGAAGGGGAGGTGGCCGAGGTCGTCAGGCTGCTCGCGCAGGAACGGCTGGTGACGCTGACCGGGGTCGGTGGCGTGGGCAAGACCCGGCTGGCGGTGCGGGCGGCGGGGCGGGCGCGTTCGGTGGGCGCCGACGGGGTGTGGCTGGTCGAGCTGTCCCCGCTGCGAGATCCGGACCTGCTGGCTCATACCGTGAGCGCGACGATCGGGATCGAGGACCAGACCACCCGGCCGCAGATCGAGGTCCTCGTCGACTTCCTGGCAGCCAAAGAGGTCCTGGTCGTCCTGGATACCTGCGAGCATCAGGTGGAGGCGTGCGCGAAGCTCGCCGGCCTGCTGCTGGACGCCGCGCCCGGCCTGCGGCTGCTGGCCACCAGCCGGGTACCGCTGGGAGCGGCGTGCGAACGCGTCCTCACCGTGGGTCCGCTGCCGACCGGCGCCGCCGAGCCCGCCCGCAATCCGGCGGTGCGGCTGTTCATGGACCGTGCCGCCGCCGTCGTCCCCGATCTGACGCCCGGGCCCGAGGTGATCAGGCTGTGCAGGCGGCTGGACGGGATACCGCTGGCGCTGGAGCTGGCGGCCGTCCGGCTCCGGGAGTTCAGCGTCCCGGACATCACCGAACGGCTGACCGACCGCTTCCGGCTCCTGGAGCGCCCAGGATCCCCGGGGCTGCCACGCCACCAGACGATGCGGACGGCGATCGGCTGGAGCCACGAGTTGTGCCTGCCGCTGGAACGTCTGCTGTGGGCACGGCTGTCGGTGTTCGCGGGTTCCTTCGACATCGAGGCCGTCCGGGCGGTGTGCTGTGCGGGCCGGCTGGCGTCCGATCAGGTGGAGGACCTGCTCGCCGGGCTGGTGGACAGGTCGATCGTGGTGCGCGAGGGCGCCCGTTACCGGCTGCTTGACACGCTGCGCGAGTACGGCGCGGAATGGCTGGCGCGGCTGGGCGAGGAGCCGGAGGTACGGGTACGGCACCGCGACCACTACCGCGAGGTCGCCCGCGCCTTCGACGCCGGATGGTGGGGACCCGACCAGCTGGCGTGGCAGGCACGGCTGGGGCACGACCACGCCAACCTCAGGCTCGCGATCGAGTTCTGCCTCTCCCGGCCCGAAGAGCGGCCGGCGGGTCTGGAGATGGCGGGGCTGCTGATCTTCTACTGGTTCCCGTGCGGGATGATGAAGGAAGGGCGCCGCTACCTGGAGCGCGCACTGGCGCTGTGTCCCGAGCCGAGCTCCGCGCGGACCCGGGGGCTGTGGTCCTGCGCATGGCTCGCCGGCTTGCAGGGTGAACCCGACGTCACCGCCAGGTACGCGATCGAGTGCCGCGCGCAGGCCCGGGCCCAGGCCGACGATTTCTCCCTGGCCTGGGGAGTCGGCATGGACGGCGTGCTCGGCGTCCTGCTGGGCGATCACACGATGGCCGTGACGATGGCACGTGAGGCGATCGACCTGTTCGCCCGGAGCGGCGACCGGGGCATCGGCGAGGCATACATGCAGCTGGCCGTCGGTGTCGGACTGCTCGGAGCCGGGAAGTACGACGAGGCGCTGGAGGTCCTGGACGCGGTCCGCGAACGCTGCGTGCAGCGCGGTGACCTGTGGGCGCGCAGTTATGCCGAGCTCTTCCGGGGGATGGGCGAGCTGGCCATGGGCAGGCCGGAGGCGGCGGCCGCGTCGGCACGCACGGCGGGACGCGTGAAGTGGTCGCTGCGTGACCGGCTCGGGACCGCCGAGGCCATCGACCTGCTGGCCGAGGCGGTGGGCGCCACCGGTGAGGCGGCGCGGGCCGCCCGGCTCCTGGGCATCGCCGAGACGGTGTGGCGCAGCATCGGCATCCCGCAGGCGGGCATCCCGATGCTCATCGGCCCGCGCCTGGCCTGCGAGGAGTCGGCCCGCGAGCGGATCGGCGACCGTGCCTACGAGAGCGCACACGCCGACGGGCGCGCCCAGGAACTCGCGTCCGGTGTCGCCGAGGCGCTGGCGATGCCCGTCGACTCGTCCCCTTGACGCCCCGGCGCGCGACGTCCGAGCACGACCGGGCCGTCCGGTGCGGGATCAGGAACGCCGCGAGGCCGCCGGCTGCCCGGCGGCCCGGATCAGCAGCAGGACGGCATCGTCCTGGAGCCTGTCTCCGGCGTGCCGGCGCAGATCGGCCACGAGCCGTTCCAGCAGCTCATCGCCCTGGAACGCGCTGACCCGGTCGCGGAGCGGATAGAAGCGGCCACGGGAGTCGCGGGCCTCGGTCACACCATCGGTGAAGAACAGCAGCGCCTCGCCGGGGCCGAACGGGGTCGCCTCCACGGTGCACTGCCCGTCGTCCAGCCCCAACAGTGCCAGCGGCGGGGCCGGATCGAGCATCTCGACCGGGCGCGCACGCTCGCCGCATATCCGCAACGGCGCCGGATGGCCGCAGCAGACCAGCTCGGCGCTGCCCTCGTCCGCCCGGAAACCGACCAGCAGCGCGGTGGCGAAGTCCTCCTCACCACCCCTGCGGACCAGCAGCGCGTTGAGGCGCACCGCGATCGCCGACAGCTTCGCCTCGTGCTGGGCCAGATCCCGGAAGGCGCCGAGCACGTCGGCCGCCAGCTCCGCGGCGGGCAGTCCCTTCCCCCTGACGTCGCCAATGATCAGCCGCACCCCGAACGGCGTGTCCACCACCTCGTACAGATCGCCGCCCACACCGCCCGCCGTCAGATAACGCACCTCGGCCGCCATGCCGGCGATCTCACGCGGCAGCGGCCTGACCACCACCCGCCGCATCACCTCGACGGCATCACGCAGATCCGTCATCGACCGCCGTTCCCAGCACCGGCACGGCGGCACCCGGGACCGCACCCACAGCGGCACCGCGAACCTCGCCAGGGCCACCGCCAGGGTGAACCCCGTGACCACGGCCAGCGCGCCCCCGAGCCAGTGCCGCCACAGGGCGATGCCCACGGCGGCGGCCAGCACACCCGTCACCACGCCCGCCCACACGCACCGGCAGGCGCTACGCGGACCCGCCAGCAGGACCGGCACAGCCACCAGCAGCGCCACCCCGGCCCATCCACCGCACACCGCCCAGCCGAACGCGACGATGGAGGCGACCGCCACCGCCCGGCGAAGATGCCTGCGGCTCGTCCAGTCCATCGTGCCCACCGCCTTAGGCGGAAATCGCTGGAAACACCCGACCGTCGCCGATTGTAATCAGATCACCGCGCTGCGCTTGTGCAGTTCGCCAAATCCCGCATGGGGCCCTTGGACGCTGTGCGCGTCAGCGTCGCGGGATGTTCTGTTCGCGGGTCCAGAGGTCGATCAGCTCCAGCGTGGTGTCGTTGTGGGTCTTGACGTTCACCTGGTCGCCGTTGTGCTCCATGTCGACGCCCACGGCGCGCAGGTCGGGAGTCTGGCCGCTGGAAAGCGCCTGCTGTTCGGGTCGCTGCTCGTAGCCGCCGGGGCGCCACCAGTAGAGCTGCGACGAGATCGGCTTCTCGCCGTCGGCGGCGAACGTCCGGGCGAGGTCCTGCATGGTCGCCATGGCCTGGAAGATCACCGTCTCCCCGATCTCGTGGACGAAGATGTACTCGGGGAGGGGGAAGGCCACCAGAGCGCCGACCCGGCCGGGCCGGACGTGCCGGCCGAGGACGTGGACATGGGCTCCGACGTACCGGTTCTGGCCGCCGACGTACATCATCGGGACGCCGCGGACCTCCTTACGCTCGGTGTAGTGGTCCTCCTTCTCGATCGCCGCGCGCAGGCCGACGCCGAAGGCCTCGTTCTCCGGGACGCCGCCGAGGTCGACCCGGTTCACCGGGCGGATCGAGTCGGGAAGGTCCTCGACGACGGCCTGGACCAGGCCCTGTGCCAGCGGGCGGATGAGCATCGCCTCGCGCAGACCGGGTGGCTGGGCGAACGCGTCCTCCGGGTAGAGCCGCACACGCAGGGTTCCCGCCTCGATCATTCGTCCGACCTCGGACGGTGCCGCGGGCTGCTGGGTGGGCGCGGCCCATGGAGCCGGGCCGGGAGGCGGGGCGGCCCACGGGGCGGGGGCCGCCGGGGCGGGGGCCGTCGGGGCGGGGGCCGCCGGCGCGGCCCGCTGCGTCATGTGCTTGGACACCACCGCCTGGGCCCAATGGGCTGCATTTCCCGGCAGGGCCGAAGGGGGAGTGCGGCTGACGAACATCCGCCATTCAGTGATGTCCACCGACCTCTTGCCGCCTTCGGGAAAACGGATGATGAGCGTATTGGCGGTTTCGAGATGGGCCCTGCACCCATGGCTTGAGAACGCGTAGATCAGGGCGTCGACGGCAATGTCGGGGTTCACTTGTTCTCCTCAAGCCGTTCTGTTCCGAGGGGAGGACGTCACCGCAACGATGCTAACTGGAAGGTCAGATAGGCAGGGCGGGGACGCCCACGGCGTTCATCGAGGCCCGCCGCCGGGCCGGATGAACCCCCAGGGCACGGCTGCTCGACCGCGCCGTCCAGGGCGCGCTCGTGGAGCCGGTCGAGGGTGTATCGGAAGTGGATCCTCGCCTTGGCGTGGATCAGCGAGATCGTGCACCGCGGAGTTGGGCGCCGCAGGTCCTCTTAGGCGTTCATGGAGCTGCTTTTCTTGAGAGGGCACGATTTCGTCGTCTCTGGATCAGAGGGCGCTTTCCATGAGCGAATAGGTCGCGCCTCACGGCCATGCCGCAGCGGCGCGGATCCTGGCGAGGCATTGTGCTCGCCAGGATCACGGGCCCGATGTCAGCCGCCTGTGGTCTGCGCCTCGCTGGTGACGGTGATGCCGCGCGCGAAACGCACGATCTGGTCGTCGGTGAGGCCGAGCGACACCGGCACCTGGACGAGCACCTTGTGGCCCGCGCCGTCCGGGAAGATCAGCCACTTGGCCCGGGTCGTGGCGTTCCCGCCGTCGGCGAACCCGAGCTGCCCCTGCTCGCCGTTGACGTCGACCTTCGTCACCGATGAGTGGCCGGGAAGGCGCGACAGGCCCTGGAGCATGACCGCCAGGCGGCCTTCGAGGCTGATGCCCCCGCCGCCGTCCGGACCCTGCGACGAGGGGGCGGTGTCCGTGCCGGGGGGCGCGACCACGAACGCCCCCCTGTCCGAGGAGACCACCTTCCAGCCCGCCGGCACGGTACGGACCTTGAAGCCGGCCGGCTGGGCGCCGGAGTAGGCGACGAGCTGCACCCGTGACGCCTGTGGCGCCGGGCCGGCGCCCCTCGCGGCCGGGGCCGTGGCGTCACCGGACCGGACGAGCTGGCCGGCGCCCACCGCCGCGCACGCCGCGACGGCCAGGGCCGCGCCCGTGTACGCGATCCGGCGGCGGCGCCGGCGGCCGAGGGCACGGTGCCCGCGCGCGAGGTCGGCGGCGACGACGTCCGCCGCGGCCGGTCCGGGGTCGGCGTCGTGCCGCAGCGTCCTCAGCACGTCGATCAGGTCTGACATTTCACTGCTCCTTCGAAGGGTCGGGGATGATCAGCCGGCGCTGCGCGTGCGTTCGGGGAAGACGGCACGCAGCCGCTCCAGGCCGCGTGCGCTCTGGCTTCTGACGTTGCCCTCGCTGCAGCCCATGGCGCCGGCGGTCTCGGCGACGCTGAGGCCCTCGACGTACCGCAGGACGACCGCCGCGCGCATGCCGGCGGGCAGGGTGGCCAGCAACGCCGTGATCGCCGCCTTGTCGTCGTGCCGGGCGCCGGCGGCGGCGCGGTCGGGCAGCTGGGCCCGTACCTGCTCGCGGCGGCGGAACGGGCTGCGGCGCTCGTCCGTCGCCGCGTTCACGACACAGCGCCGCGCGTAGGCCTCCACGGTGTCCGGCCGCACCCGCGGCCACGCCTGGTACAGCCGGGTCAGCGCCGTCTGCACCACGTCCTCGGCCCGGGCCGTGTCTCCCGACGCCAGCAACGCCGCCACCCGCACCAGCGCCGCGCGGTGGGCCCGCACGAACTCGGTGAACTCGAGATCTCGATCCGTAGGCCATCCCACAGGCGTCCCGCCTCTCGTCGTCGACACTCGCCGCGTGAACACACCTCATACGGAATCGCCTGCGTTTCCGTTGCACGGGTGGACGAGATGTTTCGAGAGCGCTTTACGCGCGACGGCGCCGTCGAGGGGTGGGCGTACGGCTGCCGTCGCCGCCCCGGGACCTCAGGTTCGGGTGGCGGAGGCCGAGGTCGCCGCAGGCGCCGTCGGTGCGGCGAGCAGGTCTTCGAGTCCGCCGCGGGCGTCGTCGATGACGAGCGCCTCGGCCGTCGCAGAGTCACCCGCTCGCAGAGCCCGGACGAGCGCACGATGGCTCCCGTAGCGATCCAGGCCGAACCTGTCGTTCTTGCTGATCCGTTCGATCAGCCTGGCCCGCCGCTCCGGCGGGGGGAACACCCGGGTCTGGCCGAGCAGGCGCACGAGAACCGGGTTGTGGGCGCACGACTCGACGCCCTCGTTGAAGCGCTGCATGGCGTCGAGCAGCCGGTCCAGGTGCCGGGACACCTCCCGCCCGGCCTGGTGGCGCTGCTTGATGACGATCAGCAGGTCGTCGGCCTCGTCGAGCACGGCGTCGAGATGGTCGAGCTGTGCCGGGGACGCGTGCCGCGCGGCGAAGCGGGCCACCATCCCGCGGAGGGCCACCTCGACCTCGGCGAGGTCCTGCATCGCGGCGTCTCCGAACGCCGCCACCTGCACGGTGCGCGGTCCGGTCCGTTCGAGCAGGCCGTCCTGTTCGAGGCGCCGGATGGCCTCGCGCACCGGCGTCGGGCTCACCGACAGCCGTTCGGCGAGCCCGCGTTCGGTGACCTTCTGCCCCGGCCGCAGCTCGCCCGTCGTGATCGCGTCGCGGATGGCCCGGTACGCGCGGTCGGCCAGCGTGTCGGTCGGCAGGCCCCTCAACGTCTCACTCGGCACGGCACCACTCTAGTCGCCATAGCAAACCATTTAAGCAACTCTTGACCGTCTTGCTATAGCAAAAGTACGGTGGCGGTCGCCGCACCGGCGGTGGTGACAGGGAAGGTGCCGAATGACGACGACGGCGAGCACGCGACGTGCGCGGACAGGGCGGATCACGTTCCTCGTAGCCCTGGCGGTGTTCGCGCAGGAGTCGACGTGGAACCTCTACGACTCGCAGGTTCCGCCGTTGCTCCGCGAGCACACCGGCAGTGCGGCGCTCGTCGGTCTCCTGATGGGGATGGACAACCTGCTCGGCATCTTCATCCAGCCATGGATGGGAAACCGATCGGACCGCACGCGCACGTCGTGGGGGAGACGCATCCCCTATCTCGTCGTCGGGATGCCCTTGGCGGCGCTGCTGTTCCTCGCCATCCCGCACGCCGCGGCCTCGCTGCCGCTGCTGATCCTGGTGATGTTCAGCTACGCGCTGGTCGCGAACTCGTTCAAGCCGATCGCCGAATCCCTTCTCCCCGACTTCATCCCGCCCGAACGGCGAAGCCGCGCCAACGCGGTCGTCAAGATCGCATCGAGCCTCACGGTGATGGTCGCGGCACTGATCAGCATCTTCCTGATCGACGACCACCCGACGTCGTCGTTCGCGATTCCCGCGATCCTGATGGTGGCGTCCCTGGCCGTGCTCGCCGCGAAGGTACGGGACAGCCGGTCGCCCGCCTACCAGACCGCACTCGCCGAGGATCGCGAACAGCACGGCACGGCGGCACCCGGCGTACAGGGCGGCGCGGCGGCATCTGGCGTGCGGGGCGGCGCGGCGGCACCCGGCGTACGGGTGCGGGACACGGTGCTGGAGATCGTCAGAGACCCGGATCGCAGCAGGTCGCTGCTCATCGTGTCGATCCTTCTCTTCGGGGGCGCGTGGGCCGCTTCGCGGGCGCTCATGACGCCGTACGGCATGGAGGCGCTGGGCATGTCCCGCGGCGAGGCGGGCGGGCTGACCCTGCCCAGCGGAGTGGCCTTCATCGTGGCCGCCTATCCAGTGGCGAGGCTCGCCGAGCGTTTCGGACGGCTGCGGGTGATGATGGTCGGGATGTCGGTGTTCGCGGCCGGCATGGTGCTCGGCACCGTGGTGCAGACTCCCGCAGGCGCCGTCATCGGCCTCTGCGTGGCGGCGGCGGGGGCGTCGTCGTTCCTGGTCAACGCGGTCGTCGTCCTGTGGAACCTCGCCCCGTCCGACCGCGTGGTCGGGACCTACACCGGGCTCTACACCGTCGGCTGGGTGAGCGGCGGCTTCCTTGGACCGGCACTGGTCGGCGGCATGGTCGATCTGACGGGCTGGCCCCTGCTGCTGCTGGACGTCGCGGTCGTCGCGCTCCTCGCCGTGCTGGCGGTCGCGCGCGTCCATGCCTTGCAGCGAAGGTCCACCGCCACCCGCGCGCTATGACGCCCCGTCCGCACCGTGACGTCCCCGGCGCGTTATGACGACCCCTGCCCGCATTCCATCGTCCACGAGGGAGACAGCCGTGCCCCGCGTTCTGATCACCACGGACTACCTGCGTCCCGGTGACGAGGTCGATCTGTTCTTGAGACGTTCCGGGCTGGAGACCGCGCACCTGCCCGCCGTCGGCCGACGTGATCCTGACCAGCTCGCGGCGGCGCTCGCCGGGATCGACGCGGCGCTGGTGGCCAACGATCCGCTGACGGCGGGCGTCCTCGCCCGCGCGCCTCGGCTGCGCGTCATCGTGCGAACGGGCGTGGGCCACGACTCGATCGACATCGCCGCCGCGTCCCGGCTCGGGATCACCGTCAGCAACCTGCCGGGCGTCAATGCCAACGCCGTGGCCGAGTACACCATCGGGCTGCTGCTCGCGGGCGCCCGGCGCCTCGTCCAGTCCGCACGAGGCGTGGCACAGGGGGCCTGGCCGCGCGAGGACGGGCATGAACTGCGCGGCTCCACCCTCGGGCTCATCGGCTACGGGGCATCGGCTCGGGCAGTGGTGCCCTTAGCGCGCGCTTTCGGCATGAGCGTGGTCTGCACCACCAACGTGCCGGCGCGGTTGCGGAGCGATCCCGCCGTCCGTTTCGTGACGCTGCCCGAGCTGCTGGCCGGCTCCGACTACGTCTCGGTGCACACCGCGCTCACGGAACGGACCCGGGGCCTCCTCGGCGAATCGGCGTTCAAGCAGATGAAGCCGACGGCGCTGCTGGTCAACACCGCCCGCGGTCCCATCGTCGATGAGGACGCACTGGTCGCGGCCGTGCGGCAAGGAGAGATCGCGGGCGCCGCGCTCGACGTCGTGGGCGAGGAGCCGCTCCCGCCCGGCAGTCCGCTGCGTGGGGTGGACGGCATCGTCGTCTACTCCCATCTGGCCGGGCAAACGGCGGAGGCACGGGCCGCGGCGGGCCGTCGAGGGGCCGAGGAACTCGTGGCGGCGCTCGAAGGCCGGCCGCAGTTCCCGGTGAACTGACAAGGAGAAGAGGAACATGCACAGCCAACAGGTCGAGTCGGTACGGGTCCTGTCGCCGAGCGGCATGCTCGGCGCCGGCTGGGACCACGCGACGATCGAGCGCGGCATCGCCCTGGGCGCGGACGTCATCAGCATCGACGCCGGGTCCACCGACTCGGGTCCCTACTACCTTGGGTCCGCGACGCCCAAGACGGCGGCCAAAGCGGTGGCCCGCGACCTGCGCAGCCTGCTGACGGCCGCGTCCGGCGCGGGCATCCCCGTGATCGTCGGCTCCTGCGGCACGAGCGGGACCGACCGCGGCGTCGACTGGGTCGCTCAGATCGCCGCCGAGGTGATGGCCGAGGAAGGCCTGGACCTGAAGGTCGCGAGAATCTACAGCGAGCAGGGCGCCGCCGACCTCAAGGAGCATCTCGACGCCGGCCGCATCCACCCGCTGCCGCCGCTGGGGGAGCTGCGGGCCGAGACGCTTGAAAGCTGCACCCACATCGTCGGGGCGATGGGGCACGAACCGATCGTCGAGGCGCTGCGCGCCGGTGCCCAGGTCGTGCTCGCCGGACGCGCCACCGACACCGCGGTGGCGGCCGCCTACCCGCTCATGAGGGGGATGCCCGCCGGGCCTGCCTGGCACGCCGCCAAGATCGTCGAATGCGGCGGCCAGTGCACCGGTGACCCGCGCGCGGGCGGGGTCCTCGCCACCATCGACGCCGGCGGCTTCACCATCGAGCCGCTCGATCCCGCGGTGTCGTGCACGCCGATCTCGGTGGCCGCCCACATGCTCTACGAGACCGCGGACCCGTTCGAGATGCGGGAGCCCGCCGGCACCCTGGACGTCCGCGACGCGCGGTACACCGCGGTCGACGACCGGATCGTCCGCGTCGAGGGGGCGAGGTTCCATGTCGCCGATCAGTACACGATCAAGCTGGAGGGCGCCCGGATCACCGGCTACGAGACGATGTCGTTCTCGGCGGTCCGCGACCCGGTGATCCTCGCGGACATCGACGCCTGGGCGGAGCTGATGCGCACGATGATCAGCCATCGGGTGGGCCAGACGCTGGGGCTCGCGGACGACGAATACGCGTTCGACCTGCGCCTCTACGGGCACAACGCGGTGCTGGACGAGCTCGAACCGGAGAACGGGCCGCCGCGCGAGGTCGGCGTCATGCTGCTCGTCAATGCGCCCGACCAGGCGACGGCCACGGCGGTCGCCAAGGTCGTCAATCCGCTCATGCTGCACCTGCCGGCCCAGGGGATGAGCTACCTGCCGAGCCTGGCGTTCGCGTCCTCGCCCGCCGAGGTCGAACGCGGCGCGGCGTACGAGTTCGTGCTGAACCACGTCGTGGACTGTGACGCTCCGACGAGCCTGTTCCGGATCGAGATGGGGGAGAAGACCCATGCCTGAGACCGCGGCCGCCCTCGGGGGCCTCACCCTCGCGGATCTCGCCCACGAGGTCCGCTCCAAGAACGCCGGTCCGTTCTGGGTCACCATGGAGCTCTTCATGCGCGACGCCGCCGGCTACCGGATCGCCGCGGACGAGTCGTTCCTGAACGAACGCGTGATCGCGGAGCTCTACCGCGTCGACGAGAGCACGATCCGGCTGTTCCGGATCCCGTCGCTCAACGTCGTGAAGATCTCCTTCCCGCGTCCGGTCAGCCAGGGTTCGCTCCGGGACCGCGACATCCATGCGGGACAGCACCACGTCCCCCTCGCACGCATGACGGCCCCCCGGCCGGAAGAGCCTCGCGGAGAGAACTCGTGATCCGCGTCGCGGACCTGCCCGCCACGCATCCCGGCCGCCGGCTCCTGACCAAGCGCACACCCTTCTTCGTCGCGCCGAACGAGCCGCGCTGCAGCTACTGCCTCTACGTTCCGACGGGGTGGACGCCTGAGACCGAGCTGCCCGTCATGGTGGCCGTGCACGGCACCGGCCGCAGCGTCGGAGAACTGCGGGAGGGGTTCATCGCCTTCGCGGAACGCCACAACGTCATCGTCGTGACACCGCTGTTCCCGGCCGGTATCGACGACCCGGACGAGGTGCACGACTACACGCTCGTCGGTGCCCACGGCATCCGATTTGACCTGGTGTTGCTCGACATCCTGGAGCAGGTGCGGTTCAGGTGGAGCGCCCGCGTCGACACCGTGCTGCTGTGCGGGCACTCCGGGGGCGGCCAGTTCGCCCACCGCTTCCTCTACCTCCACCCGGACCGGGTCGCCGCGGTCGCGGTCAGCGCACCGGGCACCGTCACCCTGCTCGACCACTCGCTCGCCTGGCCGGAAGGCGTCGGCGACACTCGGCAGCGGTTCGGAGCCACCGCGAACCCCGGCGCGGTGGCCCGGGTACCGGTGCTGCTCGTCGTGGGCGGCGATGACGACGGACGGGCCGACCTGGCCGCCATGGGCTACCCCGGCCAGAGTCGACCGGAACAACTCGACCGGCTGGCCGAGAACCTGGCCCAGCAAGGAACGGTGATCCGGAAGGTCGTGGTGCCTGGAGCGGGCCACGACGCGGCGGCGACGCGACCGCCGATCGTCGACTTCTTCGCGGGCCTGCTGACCGGCAACGCCTGACCCGCGCCTGCCGGGCACGTCCGCCGCGAGAGCCGCCGGGCACGTCCGCCGCGAGAGCCGCCGGGCACGTCCGCCGCGAGACCTTCCGGACAAGCACGCCGTGAAAGGTGAAGTCCTTGAACGAAACCGCCCAATCGCTCCCCGATTCCCGCCGACGCCGTCAGGTGGTGGTCGGTGCGTCGCTCGCCACCGCCCTCCTCGGCACGCTCGGCGGCGTGGCCCCCGGCCGTGCGAGCACAGGTCGACCACAGACCACCGCCTGCCCGCCCAGCCTTGTCGGGAAGGCCACCTGCTTCACCGGCCAAGACGCCAACGGCGCGTATTACACGATCGCCGTCCCGAAGCGCTGGAACCGCTCGCTCGTCGTCCATGCCCATGGCGGACCTGCCGCGTCCTACGATTCGTCCACCACCACACACGACCTGGCGGAGTGGGCGGTGATGGTCGAGGAGGGATATGCCTGGGCCGGCTCCTCGTACCGGCGCGGCGGCTACGGGGTCAGGATGGCCGCCGCCGACACCGAGAACGTGCGTCGCCTGTTCGCCGGCCATTTCGGCAGGCCAAGCCGTACCTACCTCCACGGCCAGTCCTTCGGTGGAAACGTCGCCGCCAAGGTAGCCGAGACCTACGGCAGAAAGCCTGGTGCCTACGACGGAGTGCTGCTGACCAGCGGGCTGCTGGCCGGTGGCTCCCGAGGCTACGACCACCGCGTTGATCTGCGCGTGGTCTACCAGTACCTCTGCCGCAACCTCCCTCGCCCGACCGAGCCGCAGTACCCGTTGTGGCAAGGGCTGCCCGCGGACTCCAGCATCACCCCCGACGAGGTCCTCGCCCGCCTCCAGGAGTGCACCGGCATCGCGTCCGACCCGGCCGCCCGCACTGCCCAGCAACAGCGCAACCTGGACGACATCACCGCCGTCACGACCATCCCGGAGCGCTCGCTGCCGACGCACCTGCAGTATGCGACGTTCCTGTTCCAAGACATCGTGTGGAACCGGCTCGGCGGCCGTAACCCGTTCAGTAACCAGGGCGTGCGGTACACGGGATCGCACGACGACAAGGCCCTCAACGCGGGTGTGGCGCGCTTCTCGGCCGACCCCACCGCACGCCGCGACCTCTCCTACGACAGCGACCTCACCGGTCGCGTCTCCCTCCCGGTGCTCACCCTGCATGCGATCGACGACCCGTCGGTCTTCGTGGAACATGAGTCCGCCTATCGCGCCACTCTCCGCGGCGCCGGTCTCGTCCAAACCTTCACCAGAGAGTCCGAGCATGACGAGCTGAGCGTCGCCGAGTACGCCAATTCCCTCGCCGCCCTCGACAGATGGGTGCGTACAGGGCGGAAGCCGACCCCGCGTTCGATCGCGGGTTCCTGCAGAACGTTCGACCGCACTTACGGCGGCGGGTGCTTCTACGACCCCGGATATCGTCCGTCCTCGTACTACACACGAATCCGGCCCCGGCCAGGCCGCGTAGCCTGGCCGGCCATGACCGCGGCGCAGGAGCGCGCGTGGAGCCGAATCGGCGGCGTCGGAATCGGATTCACGGAACAGGGCGCTGACCTGCACTGAACGCTTTGACCCATCAGATGGCAATAGCTGGATGTAAGGCGATCCGGCTACGAGGAGGGTCATGACATCTGATCCGGAGGATGCGGAGTTGATCGTTCGGTCGCTCGACGGCGACGCGGACGCCTTCGTCGAGGTGGTCCGGCGTCACGAGGCGGCGGTGGGGGCCTACCTCGCGCGGCGGGTCGGCCGGGAACGGGCCGAGGACCTGCTCGGCGAGGTGTGGGTGGCGGCGTTCTCGTCGCGGGCGAAGTACGACCGCTCGTTTCCCGACGCAGGCCCGTGGTTGTTCGGTGTCGCGCACAACACGCTGCGGCGGCACTGGCGGTCCCGGCGGGACGAGGTGCCGCGGGCGAACGTGGTCGACATGGCGTCCGCCTGGGACCCGTGGGCCGCCGTGGACGACCGTGTCGACGTCGACCGGGTGCTGCGGCAGGCCCTGGCGCTGCTCAAGCCGCAGCAGCGAGAGATCTTGACCTTGGTCGCCTGGGAGGACCTGACCGTCGCCGACGCGGGGCGGGCGATCGGCGTCTCGCCGGGGACGGCGCGCCGCCACCTGCACGAGGCGCGCATGGCGCTGCGGAACGCGCCGGGGATGCTCGCGCTGCTGACCGATCACAACACGGTGAAGGAGGCCAACTGATGGTTGACGAGATGGACCTGCTGAGGGACCTGAAGGAAGCCGAGCCGTTGCGGCCGCGCGCTTTCGAGGACGCCAGGGCGGTGCTGCGGACGGCGATGGCCGAGCGAGCGGCACCGCGGCCGAAGCCGCAGACCCGGTGGGGCAAGCGCCGCATCATGGCCTTCAGCGCCGCCGCCTTGGTCGCCGCGTCCGCAGCGGGAGTGCTGGTCGCCACGTCCACATCGACGCCGGACAAGGCTCCCGTGAAGGCGGCGCCGTCAACGGCGAACCCGATCCTGGCCAAGCTGGTCGCGGACATCACGCCCTTGCGGGCCAACGCGCCGGGCGACGCGACGCTGGAGATCCGCAACCAGTCGCCGGCCAGTGACAGGCTGGGCGACAACGGCATCGGCCTGTTCACCGACGACGGCACCTATTACTGGGGGGTCGACAAGAAGGCCCTGCGGCGCGCCATCATCCGGAGGGACGGGGGCGACGACATGTTCAAGCGCGACATCGCGGTGGCGCTCTACGCCGTGAAGGGCGACATCAATACCGCTCGCGCGCGGATGGCGGTCTCCAACCTCGCCCCGGGCACGAATCCGGATCCGGAACGGGCGAAGATCGAAAAGCTCAAGGGCCTGGCCAAGGCGCGCGGGGAGAAGTACGTCCCGCCCAAGCCGCCGACCCCGCAGCAGCAGAAGGAGATCACCGACAACCACATCTGGACGAACGCCGTCGACGCGCTGATCGCGGCGCCGGAGAATCCCCAGGTCCGGGCCGGTGTGCTCCGTATCATGGCGACGATGCCGAACGTCAAGGTCACCAAGACCACCACCGCCGGACGGCCCACGCTGACGCTGGTGGACAGCTGGCCCACCGCCGGGAAGATCGTCGAGAAGCTGGTCATCAACGCCCGTACAGGTCATCCCGTCGCCCTGACCAGCAGCGGCTCGGACATGCCGTCCCGCACGACCTACTATCACACCTCCCGGGTGACACTCGCCGATGTGAGCGCCGGCAAGTTCTGACCCGGCGCGCGCGGGCCGCCCGGCCGGGCGGCCCGCCGACGGTGGGCAAACCTCGCCGGGACGGGGGCGTACATCTTGTGGAGCTCTCCGGCTATCGGGCCCGGGCCGCCCGATCTAGCCTCACAGTGCGCACACCCCCGCCCGAGGAGGACCCGCCATGATCCGACGACTCATCGGTGCCGCCGCCGCGGCACTGGCCGGAGCCGCGCTGACGATCGTCTCCGCTCCCAGCGCGCACGCCGCCGCGGTGGACTTCCACGCCATCGTCGCGCTGAGCAACTGCTCCGGCTCGGTGGTGCGCGGCCCGCTGTCGGCCGACGCGGATCCGGCGATGGTGCTCACCAACGGCCACTGCAGCGAACTCGGCTTTCCCCAGCCGGGCCAGGTGGTGGCCGACCGGCGGTCCACTCGCACGTTCTCGCTGCTCAACAGCACGGGCCAGCAGACCATCGCGCGGCTGCGCGCGACCCAGATCGAGTACAGCACCATGACCGACACCGACATCACGCTCTACAAGCTCAGCACGACCTACCAGCAGCTGCGGAGCCAGTACGGCGTCGAGGCGCTGCGCCTGTCGTCCGAGCGCCCGCTCGAGGCCGCGCAGATCAGCGTCGTGTCCGGCTACTGGAAGAGGATCTACAACTGCAAGATCGACGGCTTCGCGTACCGGCTGCGTGAGTCGAGCTGGACCTGGAAGGACTCGATCCGCTACACCCCCGAGTGCGACACGATCGGCGGCACCTCCGGCTCGCCGGTCGTCGACCAGGCGTCCGGCCAGGTCGTGGGCGTCAACAACACCGGCAACGAAGACGGCGCCAGGTGCACCCTCAACAACCCGTGCGAGGTCGACCAGAACGGCACCATCACCGTCCGCCAGGGCATCAACTACGCCCAGCAGACCTACCTGATGACCCGCTGCCTGGTGCGCGGCAGCGACATCGACCTCACCAACGCAACCTGCCAACTCCCCAGACCCTGACCGGAACCATGACACACGATCCCGCTTGGGCTTGGCCGCAGCGGCCGCCGTCGGTGATCACCGGATGACCGTCACTGCCGACCTTGCCGTCGGCGTTGACCAACAGCACCGAGACATCGGCTTCACCTTCACCGGAAGGATCGATCCAGCTCACATGTAGAGAGGCCGTTCCCTTCTGGTCAGCCGCCGGCGACGGTCTTGTTGTCGTTGCCGGCGGTGTTCTCGGCGTGCAGTAAGGGCTGCTGATGGAGGGGCAGTCGGGCAGGGGGGCGGGTCGGGGGTGGTGAATTGGACCTGTATTGCGGGGTGGGATCGGCCCTGCTGTGGCGTCCGATTTGGGGCGAGGATCGTTGTCAGAACCGAGGAAGGGTGAAGACGATGTTGCTTCTCGCTCTGGCCGCCGCCACGCTCTATGGCGCTTCTGACTTCTATGGCGGGCTGCTGTCGCGGCGCGCTCACTACGCGTTCGTCGGGCTGGTCGGGCAGACGGCCGCTGCGACTGCGGCTGTTCTGGCGGCGCTTGTCATCGGGTCGGCTGCGCCCAGTGGTGTGGCTACCCTGTGGGGCCTCGCTGCTGGTGTCGGGGGAGCGGTGGGGACGCTCGCCCTTTACCGGGGGCTGTCGCGGGGACGGATGAACGTCGCCGGGCCGCTCTCGGCCGTGGGGGCGGCGGGCGTTCCGGTGCTGGTGGACATCGCGTTCGGGCAACGGCTCACCGCCGCTGCTTTGCTCGGGGTCGCGCTGGCGATTCCAGGTATCTGGCTTGTTTCGTCTGAGTCGGGGCGCCGCGGCCTCGCCGGTGGGGGAGTGGGCGAAGGGCTGTTGGCCGGGCTCGGCTTCGCGGTGTTGTTCGTCTGCCTTGACCGGGCCGGGGACGGCGCGGGGCTGTGGCCGGTCGCCGCCGGGCAGGTGACCGCCGCCGTGGTGCTCGGCGTCTTCGCGCTCAGTGGCCGTCGCGCGGCGCGGCAGGCGGCCACCTGGACGGCGGTCTGGCCCGGCATCCTCGGCGCCTCGGCGACGATCCTCTACTTCTTCGCCGCCCGCGAGGGGGCGCTGGCGATCGCCGCGGTCATCACCTCGCTCTACCCCGCGTTCACCGTCGCCCTGGCGGCATTGATGCTGCGGGAGCGGACGAGCCTGACGCACGGCGCCGGGCTGGCGCTGTGCGGGGTGTCGGTCGGGGCGTTCGTCATGGGATGAGCGCTAGCCTGCGGCTGTGGCGAGGACGACGGTCAACTCCCGGGTGGTGCACGAACTGCTCGTGGAGCTCGACCGCACCAGCCAGGTTCCGCTCCATCGGCAGATCGAGGCCGCCCTGCGCGAGGGAATCCGCGCGGGGCGGCTTCCGCTCGGCACGTCCGTTCCGCCGTCCCGGCGGCTCGCCGCGGAGCTGGCGGTCTCGCGGGGCGTCGTGGTCGAGGCCTACGACCAGTTGGTCGCCGAGGGGTACCTCACCAGCACGCCCGGCTCGTACACGCGTGTGGCCGCGGGTCCTGGGCAGTCGGTTTCGCGCAGCGCGCCGGTGAACGTTGCCCTGCCGCGCATCGATTTCGGGTACGGACGCATGGACGCGGCCGCCTTCCCGCGTTCGGCATGGCTGCGCTCCCTCAAGCGGGTGGTGACCCACGCGCCGCACGACAGGCTCAACTACCTCGACGGATACGGCGTGCCGGAGTTGAGGGAGGCACTGGCCGACTATCTCAACCGGGCTCGCGGAGCCTCGGTGTCCGCGTCGCATGTCGTGATCACCAGCGGGTTCGGCCAGGCGGTGGGCCTCATGCTCGACGTCCTGGCGCGGCGGGGCGCGCGGCGGATCGCCGTGGAGGATCCCTCGGCCGACGACGACATCCGTCCGCTCGCCGAGCTGCGGGGCCTGGACGTCGTGGGCCTGCCGGTCTCCGAGGACGGTATCCGCGTGGACGCCCTGGAACGCAGCGGGGCCGACCTCGTCGTCCTGACGCCGTCCCACCAGTGGCCGCTGGGCGGGGTGCTGCCCGCCGAGGCCCGCGCGTCGGTGGTCCGGTGGGCGCGGAGCCGGGGGGCGGTGGTCCTGGAGGACGACTACGACGCCGAATACCGCTACGACCGGGCGCCGGTCGGCGCGATCCAGGGTCTCGCGCCCGACGTGGTCGCGCACGCGGGCTCGGTGAGCAAGACCCTCGCGCCGGGGCTGCGCCTCGGGTGGCTGGCGCCGCCGCCGCACCTCACCGAGGCGGTCGCCGAGGCGAAGGTCCTGGCCGACCGCGGGTCGCCCGCGATCGACCAGCTCGCCTTCGCCGACTTCCTGCTGCGCGGCGAGTTCGACCGGCATCTGCGGCGGATGCGCCCGCTCTACCGGCGCCGGCGGGACGCGCTGCTCGGCGCGCTGGACGAGCACCTGCCCGGCTTCGTGCCCACGGGGATCGCCGCCGGGCTGCACCTGGTCGCGTGGCTTCCCGAGGGGCTGCGGGAGGACGACCTCATCGCGGCCGCCGCAGGCCAGGGCGTGAAGGTCGCGGGCGTGGCGCCGTACCGGATCGCCGGCGAGGGACGCCAGGGCCTGATCCTCGGCTACTCCGACCTGAACGAAGCGCGGATCGTCGAAGGCGTCCAGGCCCTGGCCGCCGCCGTCCGGACGCTCAGGCCGCCACGAGCCGGTCGCACCGGTAAACCTGGCGGCGCTGGCCTGCTTGGGTCATAGGCCGGGTGCTCTGAACTGTGCTCGGGGGCGTCGAAGAGGTGAAGCAAGCTGGAAAAGGTTCTGCACCGCCGCCGGTATCGGGGGGAGTTCGAGGTGTGGAGACTGGCCAGACGTTTGCGGAGCCGATGGCGCTCTTCGGTCGACGACGTGAACGGGACAGCGGAATACAACCTTGCTGTGGCCGCCGAAGAGAACGGACGACCTGCGGAGGCCGAGGAGCGGTATCGCCGCGCCATCGAGATCTCCGGTTCGCATGAGGCCATGACCAATCTCGGTGTTCTGCTCCTCGAGTCGGGACGGGCCGAAGAGGCAGAACAATGGTGGACACGCGCCGCCGGAGCCGGTGATTCCAAGGCGATGGGCAACCTCGGCGGCGAGGCCATGATCGCAGGGCGGCTGGAAATCGCCGAGCCGTGGCTGCGGCAGGCCGCTGAGGCCGGAAACCTCTCCGCCATGGTGAACCTGGGCGTCCTGCTGAAAAGGACAGGCAGGACCAGGGAAGCCGAGCAGTGGTACCGGCGAGCCGCTGAAGCCGGTCAGGTCAATGCCATGCTCAGACTCGGCAACGCCATGGCGAGAGCCGGGATCGTGGACGAGGCCGAGCGGTGGTGGAGACGCGCCGCCGATGCCGGTGACGTCAACGCCATGCTCAACCTCGGCGACCTGCTGGAGGACAGAGCGCGCAGGGGTGGGGCCGCGTGGTGGCGTCAACGCGCAGCCAAGGCAGCCGAGACAGCCGAGACCGACCCACCCTGAGATCCGGGTAGAGCCGGCCTGGCTCCACGAGCGGGGCATCCGCATGGCACGCCCTAGTTCTTGAGGGCGGGCATCACCTCGTCGTGGACCAGTCGCAGCTGGTCGCGCATGGTGGCGACGCCGGGGAGCTCCATCCCGGAGAAGGCCTTGACCAGCGCCGCGTCCGTGATGGCCAGGACGAGGTGGTTCACGCCGGTCGACGTGATCTCGGTCCTGATCTTCTCGGCGCACTCCTCCGGGGTGCCCGCCACCGAGAGCTTGTCGGCCAGCTCCGGGGAGGTCAGCTCGAACGCGCGGTCCACCCGGCCCGCGCCGACGGCGGCGATGATGTCGGTCAGGTCGGCCGGGTCCACGTCGTTGCGGGCCAGCTGCTCGGCGGGCATCGACGACGCGTACAGGCCCACCATCGCGCGGGCGGCGTCCTTGGCGGCGCGTGAGTCGGGGCCCGTCGCGAAGACGATCCAGGCACCCAGGTCGAGCGAATCGGCGTCACGGCCCGCGCGTTCGGCGCCGATGCGGACGTTCTCCACCATGTACTCGTAGGCCTGCTTGGTGTAGCTCAGCGCGTGGTGCACGCCGTCGGTCAGCTCTCCGGCCGCCTGGAACGATTTCGGGCCGCGCATCGCACCCAGCTTCACAGGGACGTGTTCCTGCACTGGCCGCGCGAACGTGAACAGGCCGTTGTAGGAGAAGAACTCGCCGTCGTAGCTGATCGCGCCTTCGTCCAGGACCGTGCGCACGACGTGATGCGCCTCCTTTAGGCGGGACAGCGGCTTCGTCTTCGCCCAGTCGATGCCGTATTGCGCCAGCAGGCCGAAGTTGCCCGAGCCGAGGACGCACTCGGCGCGTCCGCCGGTCAGCTCGTCGAGCGTCGCCGTCGCCTGGGCGATCAGGGTCGGCTCGCGCAGGGTGATCGCCGACAGGCTCGGGCCGAAGCGGATGTTCGTCGTCTTGTCGGCCGCCGCGGCGAACAGCAGCCACAGGTCCTTGTGCCACGTCTCGTCCGCCGCGTAGCAGCCGTAGAAGCCGAGCTCGTCGGCGAGCTTGATGGATTCGATGGTGTCGTCGAGCGGGTAGTCGGGCAACATCACGAAGCTGTACCGCATGGGTTCGCACCTTTCGAAGCGACTAGACGTCGATGTTGGACATGACGTGCTTGATCCGCGTGTAGTCCTCGAGGCCGTACATGGACAGGTCCTTGCCGTAGCCGGAGTGCTTGAAGCCGCCGTGCGGCATCTCCGCCACCAGCGGGATGTGCGTGTTGATCCACACGCAGCCGAAGTCGAGCTCCCGCGACATCCGCATGGCCCGGCCGTGGTCGCGCGTCCACACCGACGACGCGAGGCCGTACTCCACGCCGTTCGCCCACCGCAGCGCCTCGGCCTCGTCGGTGAACCGCTGCACGCTGATCACCGGCCCGAACACCTCCTGCTGCACCATCTCGTCGTCCTGGCGCAGGCCGGACACCACGGTCGGGGCGTAGAAGAAGCCTTGCGAGCCGACGCGTTCGCCGCCCGCGGCCACCGACGCGTGGCCGGGCAGCCGGTCGAGGAAGCCGCTGACCCTGGCCAGCTGGTCGGCGTTGTTCAGCGGGCCGTAGTCGCCGTCGGTACCGGTCGACGTGCCGGCGGCCTGCTCGGCGAGCGCGGCGACGAGGTCGTCGTGGACGCCCGGCGCGGCCAGCACCCGGCTCGCGGCCGTGCAGTCCTGGCCGGCGTTGAAGTACCCCGCCCCGGCGATGGCCTCCGCGGTGGCGGCGATGTCGGCGTCGTCGAACACGATCACCGGCGCCTTGCCGCCCAGTTCGAGGTGGACCCGCTTCAGGTCGGCGGCCGCGGCGGCGGCCACCTCGCGCCCGGCCCGTACCGAGCCGGTGATCGACGCCATCGCCGGGATGTCGTGCGACACCAGGGCGGCTCCGGTGTCCCGGTCACCGCAGATCACGTTGAACACTCCCGGCGGGAGGAACTCCGCGGCCAGTTCCGCCAGGAACACCGTCGACACCGGCGTCGTGTCGGACGGCTTGAGCACCACCGTGTTCCCGGCCGCGAGCGCGGGCCCGAACTTCCACAGCGCCATCAGCGCCGGGTAGTTCCACGGCGTCACCTGCGCGCACACCCCGACGGGCTCGCGCCGGACCCACGAGGTGTGCCCGCGCATGTACTCTCCCGCCGACCTGCCCTCCAGCACCCGCGCGGCGCCCGCGAAGAACCGCAGCTGGTCGAGCAGCATCGGCAGCTCCTCCTGCCGGGTCAGCTCCAGCGGCTTGCCGGTGTTCTCGCACTCCAGCGCCAGCAGCTCGTCCGCGCGCTCCTCGATCCGGCCGGCGAACCGCAGCAGCGCCTGCTGCCGTTCGGCGGGCGTCGCGTCCCGCCACGAGGCGAACGCGTCCCGCGCGACGGTCAGCGCCCGGTCGACGTCCGCCTTGGAGGACACCGGCGCGGACGCGAACACCGTGCCCGCGGCCGGATCGACCAGGTCGGCCGTGCGGCCGTCGGCCGCGTCCACGTAGGACCCGCCGACGAAGTTCTGTACCTTCTTCATCCACCCTCCCGGGAGATCGCGCCGCCCGTGGTCATCGCACCGCCTGTGCTCGCCGCGTCGCCTGCGGCCGCCGTGCTGTGCCGGTACGGCCGCAACGTCGTCATCAGCAGCAGTCCCGCTCCCGCGACGACGACGCCGGACAGGAGCACGAGGTAGTCGTCGTACCAGGGCGCGTCCGGGGTGCGCGGCCACACCATGTTGACGATCGCCGCGACCCCGTACACCAGCGCGCCGGCGTTCACCGCGAACCCCCAGCGCCCCAGCGTGAACGGCCCGGCGGGCCGCCAGCCCTTGACCCGCGCGCGCAGCGCGGCCAGCACGACCATCTGGAAGCCGAGGTAGATGCCGAGCACCGCGAACGAGACGATCTTCGTGACCGCGTCCGCGGAGAACCCGGACACCAGGACCACCACCGCGGGCACGACGGCCGCGACCACGAGCGTGTACGGCGGCACTCCCCGCCGATGGGAGAACCGGGCGAGCAGGCCGCTGCCGGGCAGCATCCGGTCGCGGGCGTAGGAGTAGATCAGCCGCGACGCCGCCGCCTGGAGGCTCAGCGCGCACGACAGGAACGACACCAGCACGACGACCAGCACCACCTTGGCGCCGAACGAACCGAACGCCGAGGTGAGCACGCCGTCGACCGGGTCGGCGTCCGCGCCGGAGATCACCGCGCCGAAGTCCGGCACCGCGAGCACCAGCGCGAGGCACACGAACGTCGCCGCCGCCCCGCCGACGTAGATGGTCATCCGCATCGCCCTCGGGATGCGCCGGCTGGCGTCCGGCACCTCCTCGGCGACGTCCCCGCACGCCTCGAAGCCGTAGTACTGGAAGATCCCGATCAGGCCGGCCGCGAGGAACGCGCCCAGGTAGGAGCCCTCCGGTGCGGAGCCGAAACCGTCGAACAGCACGCCGAGGTCGTGCTTCCGCTCGGAGATCAGCAACCAGCCGCCGACCACCAGCGCGCCGAGGATCTCCGTGCCGAACCCGATCATCGCCGCGATGGCGAGGACGCGAGTGCCGCCGAGGTTGATCACCGTGGCCAGCACGACCATGGCCAGCGCGCAGACGACCGTCGTGGTCGTCGACGCCGTGAGATCCAGGAGGGAGGCCACGTAGGGCCCGGCGCCGTAGACCACCGACGCGATAGTGACCAGCAGCGCGACCGCGTACACCCACCCGGTCATCCAGGCCCACTTCTGGCCCCACAAGCGCCGCGCCCACGGGTAGATCCCGCCCGCGATCGGGTACTGCGACACGATCTCGCCGAACACCAGCGCGACGAGGAGCTGGCCGAGGCCGACGATGACGAGGCTCCAGATCATCGGCGGGCCCGCCTCGGCCAGCGAGATGGCGAACAGCGTGTAGATGCCGACGACCGGCGACAGGTAGGTGAAGCCGAGCGAGAAGTTCGCCCACAGGCTCATGTCCCGCCGGAACTCCGAGGTGTAGCCGAGATCGGCGAGTTGCCTGCTGTCGGTGTCGGTGCTGACGTCGATGCCGGGATCGGGATTGGGGGAGTGGCCCGGGCGGGCCGCGGCGCCGGTCACCGGCGGTCCTCCGATTCGATCTCGTCGAGCAGCTCCTGCCCGGACAGGACGGTGGCCGCCCAGTGCCGGTGCATCCACTCGAGATGGTCGCCGCGGCTCGCCGCGATGCGCAGCGTGTCCCAGTTGGGGAAGAGCTGCTGCGCGACGTGGACGGTCATGAGCCTCGGGTCCACCTCGAAGATGTGCTCGAAGCGCTCCACCGCGACATCGCTGACCTGCCTGGCCGGCGGCGGCGTGTGCTGCTCGTCGTAGCGGTACCCGTTCATGGCGTTTCCTTGTAGGCGCTCGGCGTTTCCTCGTAGGCGCGCTGCAGCCCGTACTTGCCGGGATTCATGATGTTGTTGGGGTCCAGTGCCTTCTTCACCTGGAGCATCACGTCGTAGCCGCCGTCCAGCTCCATCGGCACGAGGTCGACCTCGCCCTCGCGGCACGAGCCGTGGCACGCGCTGATCGAGCCGCCGTAACGCAGCGAGATCTCCGCGATGTCCCGCTTGGCCTCCACCCACGCGGCCCACGCGGCGTCGTCGAGCTCCTGCTCCCAGATGCCGACGTCGATCTCGGTGAGGTAGTCGACGCCGGTGTCCGCGCTGGTGTAGAAGAACATCCCCCAGTCGTCGAAGACCGGGTGTCGCTCGCGCAGCCGGGTGATGATGCCGTGCCAGTGCACCCGGACCTCGGGCAGGTCGGTGTAGGCGATCGCGGCGTCCTCGCAGTGCCACGACATCGGCGCGACCTGCCCGTCCACGGTCCGCCCGTGCAGCGGCGTCGCGTACCGGTCGTGCCTGGCGGCCCAGTCGCCCTGGGAGATCTCGTCGCCGAGGTAGCGCGCGCCCGCGTCGCGCGCGACGCGCATCAGCCGCTTGCCGCCCGCGCGCACCTCGTCCTCGTTGCCGTACGCGGCGGCGCAGACGAGCGCCCGCACGTCGGCGGGCTGCGGGATGTACGCCTCGTCGTCGCGGCGCAGGTAGTCGACCTTCCACTCGTCGAACAGGACGGCGCCCGCGAACGTCGCCACCCCGGCGCGGGCGAGCTTCCCGACGCAGGCGTAGGCGGAGTCGAAGTCGGCGAACGCCCAGAACGGCGAGAACTCCGCCTCCGGCTTGGGATACAGCTTCAACGTCGCCTCGGTCGCGATGCCCAGCGTGCCCTGGTGGCCCATGAACAGGTGCTTGAGCTGGTAGCCGCTGGAGCTCTTGGACACCTTGCGCCCGCCGCCGTCGCCGACCCGGATCACCCGCCCGGTCGGGAGCACCATCTCGAAGCTCAGCACCAGGTCCCGGGTGTGCCCGTACCGGGAGCCGACGAGCGACCAGCCGCTGGTGCCGATCCGCCCGCCGACGAGCGAGCACGGGTAGGAGGCCGGGTCGTCGGGGTAGATCAGGCCGTGCCGGGCCAGGACCTCGTTGAGCTTGAGCATGTTGATGCCGGGCCCGACCGTGCAGGTCCGGTTGTCGAGGTCGATCTCCTTGATCTCGTTCATCCGCTTGACGTCCACGACGATGCCGCGCCGCTCGGGCACCGCCCCGTCGGTGAGCCCGGTGCCGCCGTCCCTCGGCACGATGGGGATCCGGTGCGCGTTCGCGATGCGCACCACCTCGGCGACCTCCGCGGTGGTGGCCGGCATGACGACCAGGTCCGGGATCCGCTCGCGCCACCGGTGCACGGGGAACGGCGCGGGCACGCGGGCCCGGTTCATCCGCGCGGTCTTGGACGTCAGCACGTACTCGCCGCCCAGGGCGTCGACCAGCTCGCCGAGCACCTGGTCGCTCAGCTGCGCGGTCTGCTGCCCGGTCATCGGCCCGTGCTCCCGTCCGCTCGGCCCGTGCTCCCGCCCACCTCGATGCCGCAGGACTCGGCGAGCAGCTCGTGCAGGTCGACGACGTCGATGGCGCGTGCCTCGCCCGCCTCGGCGAGCGGCCGCTCCGACCACGGGCAGGCCGAGACGAGCGTGTCGACCTCGAGCTCAGCGGCCTTCTCCAGCCGGGCGGCGCTGATCTTCGCGGTGAGCTCCGGCTTCTCGACCGGGAGCCCGCCCCCGCCGCCGGAGCAGTAGGACCACTGGGTGACGCGGTCGACGTCGTGGAAGGTCAGCCCGGGGATCGCGCGCAGGATCCGCCGCGGCTCCTGCCAGACGCCCTTGCGCTTGTTGAGCCGGCACGGGTCGTGGTAAGTGATCGTGCGCTCGATCGGCACGGTCGGCGTCAGCCTGCCCTCGTCGAGGAACCGCGCGAGCAGCTCGACGACGAGCACGATCTCGATGTCGAAGCCGGCGCCGAAGTAGCCCGGATAGTCCTCGGTGAACGTGATGTAGTCGTGCGGGTCGAGCACCAGCACCCGCCGGACGCCGCTCGCGCGCCAGTCGGCGAGGTTGTGCTCGGCGAAGCGCCGCGCCTGGTCGCGGTAGCCCATCTCGGCCGCGGGCCCGCCGCAGCACCACTGCTCGCGCATGAGGCCGAAGTCGTGGCCCGCGCGCTGGAGCAGCTGGGCGACCGCGCGCGGCACCGAGGTCCGGTGGAACGCGGCCTCGCAGTCGACGAACAGGATCGTCTCCCCGCCGATCGGGAGGCCGAGGCCGTCCGCCCAGTCGCGGACGCGGTCCTGGCTGACCGGGACCTCGCCGAGCACGGGTTCGTGGGAGCGCTCGTCGGTGCGCTCGTTCCAGCTCCGGTAACCGGGCTGGTGGACGTCGTTGTCGACGGCCAGCGCGCGCATCTGCTTGACGAGGTCGACGGTGCGGGTGCGGAAGCGGTAGAAGTCGCCGGTGAACAGGGTGTTGGGGCAGCGCAGCTCGCAGGCGCCGCACTGGGTGCAGTTGACGTAGTCCTCGGCCACGTCCTCGACGGTCAGCTCGCCCTGCTCCATCGCGACGACGTTGGCGTGGAAGGCGGTCGGCGTCCACGACTCGTTGCGGGTCACCTGCATGACCGGGCAGACCTCGCGGCAGAACTTGTGGCCGGACGAGAAGCAGTTGTAGGCCGCGTCGCGCCAGCCGGACAGGAACTCCATGGTCACCGGCGCGTGATCCGAGGTGGGGGGCTCGGTTTCCGTCATGTGTTTCCTCCACATGTGACCCTGGTCACGGTAAACTTAACCTATGACTTCATATTTCAAATGACAAGACCCGGCGGCCCGCGGGCTAGGCTCCGCGTGAGCCCCTGAGGAGGAGACACGCGTGACGGACGTCGGTGCTCGGCATGTCGTCTTCGCGCCGCTGCAGGACGGCGGCCGGGTGGAGGTCGTCGCCCGGCGGATCAGCGAGGCCATCGGCCTGGGCCTGATCGCCGACGGCGAGCAGCTGCCGAGCGAGGTGGAGCTGGCCGCCGCCCTGAACGTCTCGACCGTGACCCTCCGCGAAGCGCTGATGCTGCTCCGCCAGCGCGGCCTGGTCGAGACACGGCGCGGGCGCGGCGGCGGCTCGTTCGTCCGCGCGCCCGTCGACGCGTCGGTGTCCCGCCTCCGCACCACGCTGCGGGAGACCGGCGTCCACGAGCTGCGCGAGATCGGCGACCACCTGCTGGCGGTGTCCGCCACCGCCGCCCAGCTGGCCGCCTCGCGCGCGTCCGCCGACCAGATCGCCGTCCTCGCCGGGCTGGTCGACCAGCTGGCCACCGCGGGGACGGCGGGCGAACGGCGTCGCGCCGACGGCCGCTTCCACATCGAGCTCGCCGCCGCCGCCCAGTCCACCCGCCTGACCCGCCAGTCGATCGACCTGCAGGGCGAGGTGGGCGAGCTGCTGTGGATCCCGCTGGGCGAGGCCGTCGAGCGCGACGAGCGGGTGGCCCAGCACCGGGCCGTCGTCGCCGCGATCGAGGCGAGGGACGGCCGGCGCGCGCGCCTGCTGGTCGAGGAGCACGTGGAACTGGCCGTCTCCAGGCTGATCGAGTTCCACCTGCAGCTGGTGCATTAGATTGACGTCCTCCCCCTCGTGGACGAGGGGGATTCCAACCCGCGTCTCTCAGCAGAGGAGGGCAGGTTGAGGTTCGCGGTTCGTTCGTCCCGGCGATCCGGGGCGTCCCCGCGCAGCGACCGCCCGTCCGGCGGCCGTTCCGCACGCGAGCGTGCGGATGTTGATCGCGGCGTTCACATCAGCGTGCCCGCTGAAAGTGCAGGACCGGCACCGGAAGACCGCTTGGCTCTCACGCGCCCTCCGATCCCCGGCCCCACACCGCGAACACGTCTGACTCGTGTACGCCGCCCGTACCTTGACCACCCGCCCAGGTGCCTTGTGCTCCAGCCCGGCCACCACCGACAAAACCCTGAGACCACCATGCAGCATCGCGCCGCGTCTCCTCCTCGCCCGGAAGAACGGGCCATCCACGCTTAAGGTGTTCGGTGAGGCCCGACGTCGACCGTGGAGCAGCCATGGAAGCGATCACGTATGCCCCGGTGGAAGCCCTGGTCCGGGAGACGTTCGACGGCCTGGACACGCTCCGGTCACTGATCGTCGACGTCCACCGCCGGGCCGTGACCGAGGGCCGCGCCCCGACCACCTCGGACCTGGCGTCCATCCGCCCCACGGTGCTCGAGCACCTGGCGAGCCGGCGCCTGTGCGCGGGCACCGGCGTGATCGCGGCGCCCGGAACGCTGGCCGACCAGCCGAGATGGCTCGAATGGTGGCGCCGGCCCACCACGGCCGGCGACCTGTGCCCCCTCGCGGTCGACCTCGACCCGGACAGCATCGGCAGCTACGAGTACCCGCTGGCGCCATGGTTCGACGTCCCCTACCGCACCGGCCGCCGCGCCGTCGTCGGCCCGTACGTCGACTACGCGGGCACCGACGAGTACATCCTCACGTTCTCCGCCCCGATCACGTGCGACGAGGGCTTCTTCGGCGTCGCGGCGGCCGACATCCGCGCGACCGACTTCGAACGCCTGATGCTCCCCCTCCTCAACACCGAGGGCCCGGCCACCCTCCTGATCAACTCGACGGGCCGCGTCCTGGCCTCGAACACCCCCGCCACCATCGTGGGCTCGATCATCCGCCCCGACGGCCGTCCCCGCCGCGAACTCCCGCACGGCCCCCACTGGGCCGACTACGTGGGCCTCCCGTGGTTCCTCGTCCGTACCTGACCCGCTCACGGCACCAGCAGCCACCGGCCGCGCTGGCCGCCGCCGGCGACCTTGCCGTAGGCCGTCGCGGCCTCGGTCAGCGGTACCCGGCCGGCCACCCGTAGCTCCAGGACGCCGGAGGCGGCGAGGCCGAGCAACTCGGCGAGCCTGGCACCGTCGGGCTCGACACTCACGATGCCGATCTCGATGCCCCGCTCCGGCGTGGCGGGAAACTCCGCGGGTACTCCAGCGAACGCGCCGCCGTCGCGGATGGAGACCAGGGCGGCCGCGTGCAGCACGGCTCCGTCGACGACGGCGTCGAACGACGGTCCGGGCAGCTTCGTGACGAGCTCACGAGCCCCGGCTCTCAGCACGAAGTCGCGGTCGGACTCGCGTGCCAGTCCGGTCACGTTCCAGCCGGCGTGGGCGGCCAGCGCGACGGCGTAGCCGCCGACGGCGCCGGCGGCTCCGGTGACCAGCAGGGTGCGCCCGTCGGCCGGGCCGAGCCGGTCCAGCAGCTGTGCCGCGGTCAAGGCGTTGAGCGGGAGGGACGCCGCGTCGACCGGGTCGAGACCGCGGGGCAGCAGCGCGGCGGCCGCAGCCGGCACGACGGTCTCCTCGGCATGCGCGCGGACCGGTGCCGTGAGGTCGCCATGCAGGGCGGCGACCGGGTCCCCGACCGAGAAGCCGGTGACCTGGGCGCCGCCGACCTCAGCGACCACACCGGTGAGGGACAGGCCGAGACCGACCGTGCCGGTGAGCCCGAAGATCGCCCGAGCCGGTCCGCCGGCGACGAGGGTGTCGATGAGATCGACTGAGGCGGCCGTCACCCGGACGCGGAGGTCGCCGGGCCCCAGCGGGGGCGGCGCCACCTCTTCGAGGGTGACAGCGGAATTGTCGGCCTTGGATACGAGCGCGAGCGGCATGGCATTCCTTCTGATATGTGGACTGCACCACCATCGGTGACTTACTCTCCTTTCGGAAGTAGGCACTTTGAAGTGGCGACGGCACCCCGAGGTATGCCATGGACGTGACCGGGTCGGCGCGGTTCGACGCGTTCGCCGTCTCCTGCCCCAGCAGGCGGCTGCTCGACACGATCGGCAACAAGTGGGTGAGCCTCGTGGTCGTGGCGCTGGGCCTGGAGGGTCCGATGCGCTACTCCGAGCTCGCCGCGCGGATCGACGGGGTGAGCCAGAAGATGCTGACCCAGACGTTGCGGGGCCTCGAACGAGACGGACTGCTGACCCGCACGGTCACCCCATCGGTCCCCGTCCGCGTCGACTACGAACTCACGCCGCTGGGCCTGTCCCTGCTCGACACCATCCGCCACCTCAAGGAGTGGGCCGAAACGCACATGCCCGAGGTGGACAGAGCGCGCGAGAAATACGACGAGAGAAGCACCTGACCTCTCATTCGCTGCGGAGGGCGGTGGCGGTTTTGAGGCTGCCGGCCCAGCCTGCGGGGATCATGGCGCCGAAGGCGCCGATGGCCGCGCCGGCTGAGATCAGGACCGCTGTTGCGAGCGGGCCGTATACCTGGAGGTAGGCGTCGGGGAGGTGGACGCCCGCGCCTCCGGCGGTGATCGGCATGACGATGCGGTGGGCCAGCCAGCCCAGGGGGAGGCCGATCAGGCCGCCGAGCAGGCCCAGGGCCACCATCGAGGTGACCACCATGGCCACGATCTGCTTGGGGGTCGAGCCCAGGGACTTGATGATGCCGAAGTCGCGGATGCGGTCGCGGGTGTTGAGCACCACGGTGTTGAAGACGCCCAGGGCCGCGACGATCGTCAGGCCGGCGGTGAGCAGGGCGATGAGCCCCGTCACGACCAGCGGGATGCCCTGGTCGCCGGACTCGATGGCGAGCCGGCCGCCGAGCGCCCGCGTCAGACCGTCGACGTAGGTGCCGAGATCCACGTCCCGCACCTTGATCTCGAAGTAGCTCACCCGGAGGCCGGGTTCGAGTGTCGCCAGCGTTCCCCAGCCGGTGATGATCTGATCGTCCTCGCCGACCGCCTCGCCGACGATCCGCAGCGTCGCCTTGCGGTCGCCGGACTCGGCCGTCACGGTGTCGCCGATCTTTTTTCCCGACTTGCTGAGGAACGCGCTGGGCACCACGGCCTCGTCGCCCCCGCGTAGCCATCGGCCGCTGACCAGGTCGTAGCCGTGCCGGGACAGGCCGTCCTGGTAGGCCTTGAGGTTCGTGGGGCCGCTGACGCCGGCCATCCGCACGGCCACGAGCGAGCCGGAGACCACCTTCCCGGTGCCCGGGAGCGCCTTGATCGCGGCCAAGGCCCGATCACCGGTGAGCGCGGGCTCCCTTTCGCCGGGGGGGATGGGTCCGTCTTCCGGAGTGGTGTTGACGCCCACCGACATGACGTCCGCCCGGCCTTCACCCAGTTGGTAGGCGTGAAGCGTCCACAGCAGGCCGCAGGCGAAGGTCACCGCCGCGACCCCGAACGCGATCCCGGCCAGGGTGAGCGCGCTCCGGCCGGGCCGCGCGAACGGCAGGCCCAGGCCGAGGCTGACCGGGCGCGGCAGCGCGGACCTGGACAGGACGCGCTGGATCCGCAGGGCCCTGCCCCGGCGCGGCGCGGCCCCGGCGCTGATCGCCTGGGCGGCGGACAGCCGGCCGGCGCGCAGGGCGGGCGCCAGGGCGGTGATCGCGACCACGGCGAGCACTCCGAGGAAGGCCGTCACGTCCACCCAGAGGGCGAAGCCGTCGGGTGCGGGCAGGTCGAGCGACTCGCCCAGGCTTGTCATGATCAGCTTGGCGAGCAGGTTCCCGGCGACCACCCCGAGCGTGCAGCCGGCCAGTCCGGGCGCCGCGATCATCACGACGTAGGCCGCGGTGACCTGCGCCGGGGTGAACCCGAGGGTCTTCAGCACCCCGATGTGACGGAAGCCGGAGACGACCGCGCCGCTCACCACGTTCCCGATGATCAGCATCGCGGCGAGCAGCCCGAGCACGCCGAAGGTCATCAGGAAGGGGACCGTCGTCCTGGCGTTGTCCGTCGCGTCGGCCCGGGCCACCTGGTAGGACCGGCTGCCCGTCACCGCGTCCCGCGGCAGGCCCGAGGTGACGGCGGCGGCCCCGGTCGAGGAGTCGGCGAACCGGTACAGCATCTGGTAGCCCGCCGGCCGGAGGGCGGCGATCTGGGCCGGGTCGACCCAGGCGTCCGCGGTGTCGGTCACCGAGCGGGCCATGCCGACGACGGTGAGGGTCAGGCCGCCCGTGACCTTGATGGTGGAGCCGACGGCGCCGCAGTCGCCGCCGAGGCAGTGCACACGGGGATCCTTCCTGATCACGATCTCGCCGGGCCTGGCGTGCCAGCGGCCCTCGGTCAGGACGAGCCGGTCGACGGGACCGTCCTGCCCGGCCCGGCCGACCACGGTGAGCGGGCCGGGCGGCAGGCTCCTGACCTGCGCGTCGTTCAGGACCGCGGTGGCGAAGGGGCCGGCCGCGGCGGTGACGCCGGGACGGCGCGCGGTGGCGCTCAGCTGCTCCGCCGTGACCTTCCCGGCGTCGTACGACACGGTCAGATGCGCTCCCCGCACCCGGTCGAAGGCCTGGTCGAACGGTCTGTCCACGGTCGCGAGGATGCCGGTGGCGAGCACGACCGTGGCCGTGCAGACCAGCACGACCACGCCGATGATCAGTGTCTGGAGCTTGCGCCGTCCGGCCGCCGCGGCGGCCACCCGCCAGGTCGCCCTCATCGCACGGCCTCGGTGACGCGGCCGTCCTCGAACTCGATGACGCGGTCGGCGCAGCGGGCCGCCAGGCGCTGGTCGTGGGTGACCATCAGCAGTGTCTGGCCGATCTGGTTGAGGTCCTGCAGGAGATCCATCACCTGCTCGCCGGAGCGGCGGTCCAGGGCCCCGGTGGGCTCGTCGGCGAGCAGCAGCGCGGGACGGTTCATCAGCGCGCGGGCGACGCCGACCCGCTGCCGCTCACCCCCGCTCAGCACGGCGGGATAGGCGTTGCGGCGATCGGCGATGTCGAGTTCCTCCAGCAGGTCCATGGCCCTGGCCCGGGCCTGCTTGCGGGGGGTTCCGATCAGCTGCGCGGAGAGGAGCACGTTCTCCAGGACGGGCAGGTCGTCGAGCAGGTAGAAGAACTGGAACACCATGCCGATCCTGCGGCGGCGGAACTTCGCCAGCGCCGCCTCGTTCAGCCTGGACAGGTCCTCGCCCTGGACGACGATCGATCCCGAGGTGGGCCGGTCCAGGCCCGCCACCATGTTCAGCAGGGTCGACTTGCCGCTGCCGGAAGGCCCCATCACCGCGACGGCCTCGCCCTGCCCGATGTCCAGGGTGACGCCGGCCAGCGCGGCCGTCTCCCCGTACTCCTTGCGGACGTCTGTGAGCTGTACCAGATGTTCCATGCCGCGACGCTAGTTCTCCGCGCGCCGCCGGGACATCGGGCTCCGGATGTAATGCGGGCGGGCGGTCATCCGCGGGATGTACGGGAGTCGCCCGCTGGGTGGAGGCACTCCGCCCGCGCCTGCGGCCAGAATGGACGGATGCTGATACGCCTGGCCTGGCTTCTCGCGGTCTCAGGCGCCTCGGTGTCCCTCGCCGTCGTGGGCGGCACGCTGCCGCTGCCCGCCTGGACGGTCCCTTGGATCCTCGCGGCGATCCTCGCCCCGGCGTGGTTCGCGGCCAGGATCCGCCGGACGCGCGACCGGGAGCTGGGCGAACGTACCTGGCTGCTGGAGAAGGAACGCGAGACGGCCGCCAGGCTCGCCGTCGAAGGCGAGCGGACCAGGGTCGCGCGGGAGCTCCACGACATCGTGAGCCACAGCGTCAGCGTGATGCTCATCCAGGCCGGGGCCGCGCGCCACGCCGTGGAGGAGGGCGAGACCGCCGACGCGCTCGCCGCCGTCGAGAAGACCGGGCGGGACGCGATGACCGAGCTCAGGCATCTGCTGGGAGTGCTCGCCCCCGACGCCGAGGGCCAGGACGCGCTGGCCCCGCAGCCCGGACTGTCCAGGCTCGGCACGCTGGTGGACCGGATCGCCTTCGCCGGGCTCCCGGTCGACGTCGCGATCCACGGGGAGCCCAGGCCGCTGCCCAACGGGATCGACGTCACCGCGTACCGGGTCGTGCAGGAGGCGCTCACCAACGCGCTCAAGCACGCCCCGGGCTCCCGGGCCGAGGTCATGGTCGGGTACGGCACGCGGAACCTGCGGCTGGAGATCCTCAACACCGCGTCCCCGTCCGGTGCGCAGCCGCGGGCCCGGGACGGCCGCGGCCTGGTCGGCCTCCGCGAGCGCGTCGCCCTGTACGGCGGCGACCTGGACGCGCGGCGCCGGTTCGGCGGCGGCTACCGGGTCCGGGTCCGGATCCCGCTGGAGCGCCCATGACGTGTTCATCGCCGCGCCTTCGGCGCGGTGGGTCATGGCGCTTTGTCGCCTGGTCTTCCCTCGTCGGTCGTTCCTCCCTCCTCAGTCCAGACCAGGCGGCGCCATGACGTGTTCGTTGCCGCGCCTTCGGCGCGGTGGGTCATGGCGCTTTGTCGCCTGGTCTTCCCTCGTCGGTCGTTCCTCCCTCCTCAGTCCAGACCAGGCGGCGCCATGACCCGGGTGATGATCGTCGACGACCAGACGCTGGTGCGGTCCGGGTTCCGGATGATCCTCACCAGGGGCGGCATCGAGGTCGTCGGCGAGGCCGCGGACGGGGCCGAGGCCGTCGCGCTGGCCCGGCGGCTCGGCCCGGACGTCGTGCTGATGGACGTCCGGATGCCGGAGATGGACGGGCTGGAGGCCACCCGCAGGATCCTGGCGGCCGACCCGTCCTGCCGGGTGCTCATGCTGACCACGTTCGACCTGGACAAGTACGTCTACGCGGCGCTGTCCGCCGGGGCCAGCGGATTTCTGCTGAAGGACGTCACGGCCGAGCACCTCATCGCCTCGGTGCGGCTGGTCGCGACCGGGGACGCGCTGCTGGCCCCGTCGATCACCCGCCGGCTGGTGGAACGCTTCGCCCGCGCCGACCCGAACCCCGAGGTCCACCACGACCTCGCCGCGCTCACCCCTCGCGAGCTCGAGGTCCTGCGGCTCCTCGGACGAGGGATGTCCAACACCGAGCTGGCGAGAGAGCTGCACCTCAGCGAGGCCACCGTGAAGACCCACGTGGCCAGGATCTTCGCCAAGCTGAACCTGCGGGACCGGGCCCAGGCCGTCGTCGTGGCCTACGAGACCGGCCTTGTCGCTCCCAGAGGCACGGGAGACTAGCCGGAGGCGATCGGTCGTGCCGCCATGTGATCCATGCGCGGCTCCTCGTGCGTACACCCCGTTGAACGCGTTGACGGTTGAGGAGTCGTGGAGTGACCACCGCTGAAGCGGGCCCGCCCCGGGTCGATCGCCGCCGGGGTGGCGACGCGAGCGGCGATCCCAAGGGCCGCCGGTTCGACTCGCCCGTCGGCCTGGCCATGGTGCTGCTGCTGGTGGTCGCGGCGCAGGGGCCGATCCGCCGGGAGTTGTCGGCGCCGGTGATGCAGAGCTGGATGACCGTGTTCGTCGCCGTGGTCGTCCAGGCCCTGCCCTTCCTCGTTCTCGGCGTGCTGCTGTCGGCGGTCATCGCGGTGTTCGTCCCGACCTCGTTCTTCGCAAAGGCGCTGCCGAGACGGCCCGCCTTGGCGGTGCCGGCGGCGGGGATGGCGGGGGTGGTGCTACCTGGTTGTGAGTGCGCCTCCGTTCCGGTGGCCGGGGCGCTGGTGCGCCGGGGCGTCACCCCCGCGGCGGCGCTGGCGTTCCTGCTGTCCGCTCCGGCGATCAATCCGATCGTGCTGACCGCCACCGCCGTCGCGTTCCCGGGGGAGCCGCGGATGGTGCTCGCCCGGTTCGTGGCGAGCCTGCTGGTGGCGTGCGTGATGGGCTGGCTGTGGCAGCGGCTGGGACGCGCCGATTGGCTGCGCCCATCGGCCCGCCCGTCGTTCGACGGGCTGGGCAAGGGCGCGGCGTTCTGGGGATCGGTGCGGCATGACGTGATGCACGCCGGCGGTTTCCTCGCCGTCGGCGCGATGGCCGCGGCCACCCTGCGGGCCGTGGTGCCGGCGAGCTGGCTGCACACCGCGGCCGGCGACCCGGTGGTGTCGGTCCTCACCCTGGCGATCCTGGCGGTGCTGCTGTCGATCTGCTCCGAGGCCGACGCGTTCGTGGCCGCGTCGCTGTCGGAGTTCTCCCTCACCGCCCGGCTGGCGTTCCTCGTCGTCGGGCCGATGATCGACCTGAAACTGTTCGCCATGCAGGCCGGCACGTTCGGCCGCGGCTTCGCGCTGCGGTTCGCCCCCGCCACCTTCATCCTGGCCGTCCTGGTGTCGGCCCTGGCCGGGAAGGTTCTGCTGTGAACCGGCAAGCGCAGGCGATCGTCCTGTTCCTCATCGGGGTGGCGGTGCTGCATGCGGGCTTCACCGACATCTACCTGCGTTACGTCAAGGCCGGGCTGCGCCCGCTGCTGCTCATGGCCGGCATCGCCCTGATCGTCACGGCCGTCGCCACCGTCTGGTACGAATGGCGACGCTCTCGCGAGCCCCGTGACGACCGGCCTGATCACCACCACGAGCCACGAATCTCCTGGCTTCTGGTGCTGCCCTTCATGGCGCTCATCCTGGTCGCCCCTCCCGCGCTCGGCTCCTACAGCGCCGACCGCACCGGCACGGCCCTGCGATCGCCTCCGGGTTTCACCGAACTCCCCGCCGGTGACCCCCTCCAGCTCAGCGTCATCGACTACGCCGGCCGAGCGGTCTACGACCACGGACGTTCGCTCGGCGATCGGCGCGTCAGAATCACCGGCTTCGTCACCCTCGACCGCGGCGGGGCGTCCTACCTCACCCGCATGACCCTCAACTGCTGCGCGGCCGACGCCCAGCCCATCAAGGTCGGCATGGCCGGACGGGTCCCGCCCGTCCTGCAGCCCGACGCCTGGCTCGAAGTCGTGGGCACCTACACCGGCCGGCAGACGAGAGACCCCATCAACAGCGGCGTCATCCCGTTCATCGACATCACCCAGGCGAAACCCGTCCAGGCTCCGGCCGACCCGTACGAAGACTGAGGCCCCTCGCCCACGCCGTCAGGCATCGGGGGTTTGCCTCGTGCTCACGATCTGGGTCATGCCCTCGTCCTGGATCGCCTGCGGGGCGGGTTTGCGAGCGTCATTGCTCATCCGGACCAGGATGGCGATCAGGATCCAGTTCGCCATCAGCGAGGAGCCGCCCTGCGACAGGAACGGTGTCGTCAGGCCCGTGAGCGGGATGAGCCTGGTGACGCCTCCGACGATGACGAACACCTGGAGCGCCAGGACGAGCGACACGCCGCCCGCGAACAGTTTCAGGAACGGATCTCGTGCCGTGATGGCGGTCTTGATCCCGCGTTGCGTGATTAACGCGTATATCAGGAGCACCGCCATCAACCCGGTGAGCCCGAGTTCCTCCCCGAGCGAGTCGAAGATGAAGTCGCTGAAGGACAGGGGAGTGCGCCAGGGTTCGCCCTGGCCGAGGCCCGTGCCCAGTACCCCGCCCTGGCCGAGCGAGAACAGGCCCTTCATCAGCTGCGCGCTGTCGGAGTACTCGCCCTTCAGTTGCTTGCAGGCGCGGGGCCCCGCGCCGAGCGTCCTGCCGGAACGGGCGGCCTCCTGCTTGAAGAGGTCGGTGTCGGGGTTGACCGGCACGACCTTGCCGTTGACCAGGCAGCCGCCGTCGAAGTACGGGCCGGGGTCGCGCCAGATGTCGATCCGCTGGTTGACGTGTTCCATGCCGGGCAGCAGCGTGGCGAGGAAGATGCCCGCGGCCAGCAGGCCGACGCCGATCATGACCCAGGAGACCCGCTGGGTGGCGATGTAGAGCATCGACACGAACAGGCCGAAGTACAGCAGCGCGGTGCCGAGGTCCTTCTGGACGAACAGCACGCCCAGCGCGAAGATCCAGATCACCATGATCGGGCCGAGGTCGCGGCCGCGCGGCACGCTCAAGCGCCCGATCTTTCTGCCGATCAGCGACATCGCCTGCCGCTTGTTGACCAGATAGCCGGCGAAGAAGACGACCAGCATCAGCTTGGCGAACTCGCCCGGCTGCACCGAGACGTTGCCGATCCGGATCCACACCCGGGCGCCGTTGATCGATCTGCCGATGACCGGCGCGATCGGCAGCAGCAGCAGGATGATCGCGCCGAGACCGAACAGGTAGGTGTAGCGCTGCGCGATCTTGGGAGTGAACGACAGCCGGGCGTCCTCGTCGTCGGTGTCCCGCATGATGAACACGGCCGCGACGAAGAGGGCAATCCCGACGAACGTCCACATCAGCTGGTCGGACGCCTCGGCGGCGTCCTTGGCCGCCTCGCCGGTGCTCAGCGCCGCCTGCTTGTCCTTGCTGGTGTCCAGGTCCAGCCGGTAGATCATCGCCAGGCCGACCCCGTTCAGCGCCACCGCCAGCGGCAGCAGCAACGGGTCGGCGTACGGGGCGAATCTGGCCTGCGCCACGTAGGCGATCAGGGCGAACACGACCAGCCCGCCGCCGTAGAGCGGCAGGCCGAGCGGGAGCCGCCCGTCGCGCGCCAGCCCGACCTCGGCGAAGCCCGCGAGGGTCAGCGCCATCGCGAAGATGAGCAAGGTCAGCGACGCGGCGTTGCGTCTCTCGAACGGCAGTTGCGCCCTGATCTGCTCCCCGATGTTGTTCACCGACGACCGTCCTCCCCGAGGCCCCCGTAGCATTCTGCGCCGCCCGCCGGCCTGCCCCGAAGAATTGCCCGAAATAGGCCTAGATCACCCGTAAGGGGACATGGTCGCGCTCGCGGTTGGGCCCGCGCCGCGCGGCCCGCCGGCGATTCCGGATGTAGATGTGGACATACCGAAAGGCCACACTTAATTAGCCCGAACTCCTCTAAGCCGCCGAATACGCTAAGTTCACGAGATCGTTGAATACGAGTGCGGCGCCGGAGGCCTCGCACTGTCATGGCCGCTGGCGGGGAGTTGAGGCGATCGTGGCCGAGTTCGCTGTGCGCCGGAGGGGCAACCTGGCCCTCCGGCCGACCGCTCTTGTCGGCCGGCGGGCCGAGCTGACCGAGCTCCGGCGGCTGTGCCGGCCGGGGCGCATGGTGACGGTGACGGGCGTCGGCGGCGTCGGCAAGACACGGCTGGCCCTGGAGGCCGCGCGGGAGATCCAGGACGACTTCCCCGACGGCGTCTGGGTGGTCGACCTGTCCGCCCTGCGGGACGCCGCGCTGGTGGGCCACGCGATCGCCCGCACGCTGCGGGTCGTCGACCAGACCGCGCGCCCGCAGCTCGACGTCCTGGCCGATCATCTGGCCGGCCGGCGGCTGCTGCTGGTGCTCGACACGTGCGAGCACCTCCGGGAGACCGCCGCCGGGGTGGCCGAGGTGCTGCTCGCGGCCGCTCCCGGGCTGTGCGTTCTGGCCACCAGCCGGCAGGCTCTCGGCCTCGGCCGCGAGCAGGTGCTCCCGGTCGCTCCGCTGGCCACGGCGGACCCCGGGACGGCTCCCTTCGACACGGCCGCCCGGCCCCCGGCGTTCGACCTGTTCGAGCAGCGCGCCGCGACCGTCCTGGGCGGCTTCGAGCTCGACGCGCGAAACTGGCACACCGTGGCACGCCTGTGCCGGCGCTTGGAAGGGCTCCCGCTGGCGTTGGAGCTCGCCGCCGGGCAACTGCGGCATCTTCCCCTGGACGACCTGCTGGAACGGCTGGACGACCGGTTCCAGGTGCTGGTCGACGAGGACATGGCGACCACCCCCGCCGACACGTCCCGCCACGACGCGCTGCGTACGACCGTCGGCTGGAGCCACGAACTCTGCACGCGGCAGGAGCGGCTGCTGTGGGCCCGGCTGTCGGTGTTCGCCGGCGACTTCACCCCGGAGACCGCCGCGCACGTCTGCAGCGACAGCGTGCTGCTGGTGGGCGACGTGACCACGACCCTGGCGAGGCTGGCCGACAAGTCGATCCTGACGCGCACCGAGGACGAATCGGGCACCCGCTACCGGCTGCTGGACACCCTGCGCGAGTACGGCGCGGAATGGCTCCGCGAACTGGGCGAGAAGGACGACCTGCGGCGCCGACACCGCGACTGGTGCCTGGAGCTGGTCGAACGGCGCGCGCGGGAATGGTTCGGCCCCGGGCAGGCGGAGATCTTCCAGCACCTGCGCAGCGTCCACGCCGACCTGAGCGCCGCGCTCGAATACTGCCTCACCACTCCGGGCCAGGCGCAGACCGGGCTGCGCATGGCCGGCGCGATGTTCTTCTACTGGGTGGGCTGCGGCTTCCTCGACGAGGGACGCACCTGGCTGGACCGGGCGCTCGCGCTCGACCCCGAGCCCACCCCGGCACGGGCCGCGGCGCTCTGGATCAACGGCTACATCGCCATCAAGCAGGGCGACACCGACAGGGCCTCCGCGCTACTGGAGGCGAGCCAGGCCCAGGCGCAGCGGACCGGCGACCGGGTGGCGCTGGCGAACGCCATCCACCGGCTGGGCTGCGTCGCCCTGGTGACCGACGACCACGCTCGGGCCGCCGTGCTGTTCAAGGACGCGCTCGCCCGGTACGAGTCCCTCGGCGAGCTGAACACCACCGTGATCATGGCCCGGGTCGAGTTCGCCATGACGAACGCGTTCCAGGGCGACCTGCCGTTCGCCGTCGAGCTGTGCGAGAGCGTCCGCGCCATCTGCGAGGAGCACGGCGAGGGGTGGGTCAAGGCCTACGCGCTCTACGTCCTGGCCTTCGCGCGCTGGACCGAGGGCCGGACCGAGGAGGCGACCGCCCTCGCGCGGGAGAGCCTGACGCTCAGCCGCACCTTCCACGACCTGGTGTGCGCGGTCCTGGCCATCGAGCTGCTCGCCCTCTTCCAGACGGCCGGCGGCAGTGCCGAGGACGCCTCGGCGCTGCAGGGCGCGGCCAAGCGGATCTGGCGGACCGTCGGGCTCCCGCTCTTCGGCTCCGCGTACTTCAACGCCCCGCACATCCAGGGCGAGGCGCTCGCCCGCCGGTCACTGGGCGACGCGGCCTACGACCAGTTCTTCGAGGACGGCACGCACCTCGATCTCGATCAGGCGGTCGCCTTCGCCATGGGCGCCCGCACCGGTCACGTGCCGTCCCCCGACAGCTCCCACCACCGTTGACACCCATGGAACGAGCGTTCCGCACCCGCCCGGACTGTGAGGGAGCACCGTGAACGAGGGAGCACTGTGAACGAGTCCCGCGAGCATGCCATCGTCATCGGCGGAAGCATGGCCGGGCTGCTGGCGGCCAGGGTTCTGGGCGACCACTTCGACCGCGTCACGGTGGTCGAGCGGGACAGGTTCCCGGACGCGGCCGCCTTCCGGCCGGGCCTCGGCCAGGCCCGGCACCTGCACGTGCTCTGGAGCCGCGGCCTGGAGATCGCCGAGCAGCTGTTCCCGGGCCTCGAGGACGAGCTGCGCACCGCCGGCGTGCCCGACATCCGGGTCCCCGCCGACCTGCTGTGGCTGACGCCGGCGGGATGGCGCCGCCGGTTCGAGTCGACCCGCCTGCTGACGTTCAGCCGCGACCTGCTCGACTGGACCATCCGGTCCCGGCTGGCCAAGAACGGCGACCTCCAGGTGCTCGACGGCAAGGAGGCCATCGGCCTGGTCGCCGACAACGGGACCGTCACCGGGCTCAGGGTGCGCGAGCGCGGGACCACCGAACCGGGCGAGCCGCTGACCGCCGATCTGATCATCGACGCCACCGGGCGGAGCTCGAAGACTCCCGAATGGCTGGAGGATCTCGGCTACCCCGCCCCCCGGCGAACCCTGATCGATCCTCAGCTGGGGTACGCGAGCCGCAACTATGCGATCCCGGCGGGGTTCGACCCCGGCTGGAAGGCGCTCTATCTCCAGGCCAGGGCCCCGGGCACGCGCACCGGGGCGCTGTTCCCCCAGGAAGGGGGACGCTGGATCGTCAGCCTGTTCGGGTGCGGACGCGACTTCCCGCCCACCGACGAGGACGGCTTCCTGGAGTTCGCCAAGAGCCTGCGCAGCCCGCTGCTCTACGAGGCGATCCGCGAGGCCGAGCCGCTCACGCCGATCGTCAGCTACCGGCGCACCTCCAACGTCCGCCATCACTACGAGCGGATGTCGCGCTGGCCGGAGCGCTTCATGACCATGGGCGACTCGCTGTGCGCCTTCAACCCGCTCTACGGCCAGGGGATGAGCGTCGCGGCCAAGTCCGCGCTGACGCTGGACGCGTGCCTGCGCGACGCGGGCGACCTCGACGGGCTGGCACGGCGCTTCCACCGGCGCGTGGTCAAGAACGCCGCGGGCCCCTGGCTGGTGGCCACCGGCGAGGATCTCCGCTACGACACCACGCAGGGCGCGTCGGCCGGGCTCCAGACCCGGATCCTCAACCGTTACGTCGACCGCGTCCAGGCCCTCGCCAACGTCGACCAGCGCGTGTGCGACCGGCTCATCAGCGTGCTGTCGCTGCACGCGCAACCCCAGTCACTGTTCATGCCGGACGTGCTCTGGCGCGCCGCCACCATGCGCGCCCGGCAGCCCGCCGGCCCCGACGCGCTCTCGCCTTGAGCGGGGGTGCCGGCCGATGAGGGAAAGTGATGCCGCCGCACGTGCCCGGGGAGGTGGGAGATGACCGTTGAACGGCCCGGTTCGGGCTCGACGGTGCTCCGCATGCTCCTCGGGGCACAGCTGCGCCGGCTGCGCGAGGCCGCCGGGCTGACGCGCCAGCAGGCCGGCTACACCATCCGGTCGTCCGAGTCGAAGATCAGCCGGCTGGAGCTGGGCCGCGTCAGCTTCAAGGAGCGCGACGTGGCCGACCTGCTCACGCTCTACGCCGTCACCGACGAGGGACAGCGGGAACTGCTGCTGAGGTGGGCGCGCGAGGCCAACACGCCCGGCTGGTGGCACAGCTACAACGACGTGCTGCCCAGCTGGTTCCAGAACTACCTGGGCCTGGAGGAATCGGCGTCCCTCATCCGGACGTACGAGATCCAGTTCATTCCCGGGCTGCTGCAGACCCCCGAGTACGCCCGCGCGATCATCGAGCTCGGGAAGCCCGGCGCCACCGCCGCGGAGCTGGACCACCGGGTCGAGCTGCGGCTGCAGCGCCAGGAGCGGCTCGCCGGTCCCGGGGTGCCGCTGCTGTGGGCCGTCATCGACGAGGCGGCGCTGCGCCGCCCGATCGGCGGTCCCGAGGTGATGCGCGGCCAGATCGAGCACCTCATCGCCCTGTGCCGCAGGCCCCGCACCACGATCCAGGTGATGCCGTTCCGCTCGGGAGGCCACCGCGCGGAGGCCGGCGCGTTCACCATCCTGCGCTTTCCCGAAGGCGACGTGCCCGACGTGGTCTACCTGGAGAACCTCACCGGCGCGCTGTATCTGGACAGGTCCGACGAGGTCGACCGCTACCTCAGGGTGATGGAGCAGCTGTGCGTGCAGAGCACGACACCGGAGTCCACCCCTGACACCCTCCTGGAGATCCTCCGCGAGGACTACGGCACGAAGCCGGTCGCGGCGGCGCCCGGCCCTCGAACCGAGGCGCCCGACCCCCGGGGCACTGAGGCCGGCCCTCGGGCGGCCCGCACCGAGGTCCGCCGGCTCCTGCCGACGGCCCAGGCCGAGGGCGACTTTCACGCGGTCGTGCCGACGCCTTACGGGACCCGGATCCTGGTCGGCGACGTCCTCGGGGCGGCGGGGCCGGACGGAGAGACGGCGTCCGGCGTGCTCGAGGCGTTCCGGCAGCTGGCGGTCCACGAGCGGACCCTGTCGGGAGTGGCCGAGCGGATGAACGCGGCGCTCGCCCCGAAGGCGAAGGCCGAGGAGTTCGTCACCGCCGTCCTGATCGCGCTCCACGAGGAGGACGAGCGCGCCGAGGTGGTGTGCTGCGGGAACCCTCCACCCCTTCTGCTGCGTGAGAACGGGGCGTTCCCCGTCGAGTCCCTGCCGGAATACCCGCCGCTGAGCCTGCTCGACCTCACCGGGCACTGGTGCGAGACGACCACCGTTCCATTCCATCCCGGCGACCGGCTCCTGCTGTGCACTCACGGCGCGAGCGAGGCGGGCGGCAAGCGGGGGTATCCGCTCACGGAACGGATCTCCGCCCTGAAGGCGGACGAGCCCGCGGCGATACTGGACGGCATCCAGAGCGACCTGCTCAGGCACGCCGGTGACAACGTCCCGCTCCAGACGACGTTCCTGCTGGCGCACCTCGATCGCGTCCCCGCCCGCACCACCACGGGCCAGGCCCGCACATGACCGGCTGATACCGGAACCCGCCGGTGTGGGGTTTTCGGCAGAGGCCCCACACCGGCGGGCGATGGTGTCAGGAGGTGCAGGCCGCGCCGTTCAGGGTGAAAAGGTCGGGCACCGGGTTGGCGCCGGGGGCGCTCGTCCCGTTGAACCCGAGGGTCACCGTCTTTCCGGGAGCGATCTTCTTGTTCCACGAGAGGTTCTTCGCCGTCACGGTCGCACCCACCTGGGACAGATCCGCGTTCCAGCCGTGGCCGGCTTTCTGACCGCCGAGGAAGGACCAGCGCAGTGACCAGCCGTCGACTGCCTTGGTGCCGGTGTTCTTCACCGTGATCTGGGCGGTGAATCCGTCCCGCCAAGAGCCGTGCACGGTGTAGGCGACCTCGCAGCGGCCCGCCGTGGGGGCGGTGCCGTCACCCTGGTCGGCGATGAACGCCGACGCCCAGGCCAGCGGCGCGTTCCAGTTGATGGTCAGCTCGTTGGTCGACCACGACTCGATGTCGTCGATGTAGCAGAACTGCGGCTTGCAGTCTCGGAGCTTCGCCTGGGCGATGGGATCCTGGATGCCGGAGTTCGGGCCGCCGGACAGGGTCCCGGCCGGTGGGTTGGGCAGGTCGGCGTCGAGCTGGTGGGCGTACCAGCGGCTGTGCTGGTTGTGCGAGTTCACCTCGCCGTAGCCCGTCACGTAGGACATGTTGAGGGCGTTGCGGCCGAACAGGTAGTCGGCACCTTGCAGCACGCCGTCGCGGTACTTCGCCGCACCCGAGATGTCATAGGCGGCGCCCAGCACGACCATGTTGTTGGCCACCTGGCTGTTGGAGCCCCATTCGTAGGTCGAGGGGTTGTACGGCGAGCCGTAGGCGAAGCCGGCGATGATGCCCAGGTACTTGTCGGCGCCGTCCAGCACCGACTGTCGCACCGCGTCGCGACCGGGCAGGGCGTTGGGAACGGTCGCCAGGTCGAGCCGGCCGAGGGCGGCCACCGAACCCCAGTTGAAGCCGCGCTCGTTGAAGACGTCGTCGGTGTGCGTGGACGAGGTGAGCACACTCTCCTTGAACTCCGTTTCTCCGGTGGAGATGTAGAGCTCGGCGGCGGCCCAGTAGAACTCGTCGGTGACGTTGTCGTCGGAGTAGGTGCCCCCGCCGGTGCCGTCGTTGGGCGAGGCGTACACGGCGGGGTTGGCCTTCGCGGCCTTCCAGGCCTTGCGCGCCGCGGCGAGGTTCTTGGCCGCGAACGCCGCGTCGTACGGGGCGAACACCCGGGCGGCCTGCGCGGCGGTGGCCGCGAGGTTCAGCGTGGCGGCCGTGGAGACCGGATGCAGCTCGCGCTTCTGCGGGTCGAGGTGGGGCAGGAGCGGGAGGCCGGTCCAGTTCTCGTCGTGGATCTTGTGATGGGCCATCCCGTCCGGCCGTTGCATCTTGAGCAGGAACTCCTGTTCCCAGCGCGCCTCGTTCAGGATGTCGGGAACGTGGTCGGCGCTCTCGGGGATCGCCAGGGCGGGTGCCGGCTTGGCGGTGGCGGCGTTCTTTGTCCGCTCGAACTCGCTCATCAGCTGGGCCACGGAGATGCCGCCGTTGACGACGTACTTGCCGTGGTCGCCGGCGTCGTACCATCCGCCGGAGACGTCCAAGGAGTAGTCACAGACGCCGGGCTGGCACGGCACGTTCGTGTCGCCCTGGTTGGGGCCGACCCCGACATGGCCGGCGGGCCTGGCGTACCCGGGCCGCAGCGCGCCGTCGATGGCCGTGCCGCTCCGCTGGGGATAGAAGAACTTCAGCGCGTCGGCCTTCAGCGCCGTGTACGCCGAGGCGGAGATGTCGAACGGGCGGCTGGTCTCGCCGTCGGCGGTCAGCGTCAGGCCGCTCCCGGCTCGGCGGTACGAGCCGAAGTCGATGGTGTGCACGTTCTGCCCGGACGTGGCGTCCACGCCGCGCGGGGTCGTGGTTCCTTCGCGGACGACGGAGTCGCCGTCCTTGAGCGTCCACGGCAGCGGGGTCGTCGAGTCGGTGACCAGGGTGGCGTTCTTCGGACCCTTCGGCAGGTAGGCGACCTGGTTCACGCGCACGCGCGGGCCGGTGTCGGGTTCGTAGACGTCCGGCTTCGCGCCGCCCTTGAGGGAGACGTCGTCCATGCAGAACCGCCACGCGGTCGCACTGCCGCCGAGTTGGAAGGCGACCTGCGCGTTCGGGATGTCCACCGGCGAGGTGAACGTGTAGCGGTAGGTGTTGCCCGAGACGCTGAGCTCCGGGGTGGCGGACAGGTACTGGGTCCAGGGGTCCACCGGGAGCTGGATCAGCGCTTTGGCCACCTTCCCCGGGGAGGCGGTCGCGAAGAAGCTGAACGCGTAGGTCTCGTCCTTCTTCAGCGGGATGCCGTCGAGCCCGATGATGGCGTCCCAGGGCTGGGCCGTCCCGGCGGGCACGTCGGAGCAGAGCCGCCCACTGGAGATGTCGAAGCCCAGGTTGCCGGTGTGCCACCACGGGTCGGCGGTGGTGTCGAAGGTGCCGTTGCCGATCTGTTCCGGCCCCTCGGCCCGGGCCGTCCCCGGGATGACGATCGTTCCTGCGAGGAGGGCGATCGCGAACACGCTCAGTCGTCTGCTCACTGGACTCCTGCTCTCCGGATCCGAGGGTTGGGAGCGCTCCCATATGCGTCGCGGGCCTCCGATGGTTCCCCGCATCCCGCCGCGCGTCAACGAGTCGGTGGCGCCGCCCGCCTTCTTTCATGACGCGGATCCATCGCGGAAGGGATCCTGCCGCGATCGCTGCCACGGTGGGGGCTCAGGGCGCTCGTCGCGTCTTCATCAGCCATTACGGAGGACCTCATGACCATTCTCGTGACCGGAGCGACCGGCGCCATCGGACGTCTCGTCGTCGAGCAGCTCGTCGACCGGCAGGTGCCCGTCCGTGCTCTGTCGCGTTCGCCCCACAAGGCGGCCCTGCCCGCGGCGGTGGACGTCGTGGCCGGTGACCTGGCCGACCCCGGCTCGCTGACCGGCCCGCTGTTCGACCAGGTGAGCGGCGTGTTCGTGTTCCCCGCCGAGACCGGCGTCGAAGCGCTGGCCGAACGTGCCGCCCGGGCAGGAGCCGACCACCTGGTCGTGCTGTCCTCGTTGGCCGCCGCCGGCGAACATGCCCGTGATCTCCGCTCACCCAGTTACGCGCACCATCGGGCCGTGGAAGAGTCCGTCAGCGCCAGCGGGATCCCCGCGACGGTCCTACGGCCTGGTCCCTTCGCCAACAACCTTCTCGCCTGGTCCCACGCGATCCGTTCCGGCGACACCGTTCAGGGCCCGTACGCCAAGTCCGCGCAAGCTCCCATCCACGAGGCCGACATAGCGGCGGTCGCCGTCGAGGCGCTGACCACCGACACGTACCGCGGAGCCACCCTGCACCTGACCGGGCCTGAAGCGCTGACCCGCGCGGAGCAACTGCGGACCATCGGCAACGCCCTCGGCCGCACGCTGACCTACCAGGAGATCTCGCCCGGGGAATTCCGGTCGGCCATGAGCCGGTTCATGCCCGAGCCGATCATCACGATGCTGCTCGACCACTGGTCCGACACCGTCGACCGGCCCGACACCGCCCTGAACACCGTCCAGGACGTCACCGGCCGCCCCGCCCGGACCCTCGCCCAATGGGCGGCCGACCACGCCGCCGACTTCGGCGGCTGACCGTCAAGCGTCGCGGACGGCCGCCCGGCACCGGTCCGACAGCCTCCGCAACGCTTCGATCAGCTCTGGCGGCCCGCCGACCTCGTAGTCCGCGTCGAGCATCGCGATGTGGGCGGCGAGCAGGTGCGGGGTGTCCGCACCGGCGTGCACCAGGCAGGTCCGGTCGTCGAGCGGCTCGACGACGACGGCTTCGGGCAGCCTTGGGACGATCCGGCTCGCGGGGGCGTGCACGGTCACGCGGGCGCGGTGCCGGAAGAGCGCGGTGTCCAACCCGCGTTCGACGAACGCCGCCACGTCCTGGGGCGGTCTCCGAGGGGTGAAACGGGGGCCGGTGGGGGACCGCAGCCGCATCCGGTCGACGCGGAACGTTCGCCAGTCCGCCCGGTCGCTGTCCCAAGCGAGGAGGTACCAGCGGCGCCGGGTGTGGACCAGGCGGTGGGGTTCGGCACAGCGCACGCCGCCCGTTCCCTCATGGGTGCGGTAGTCGAAGCGGATCCGCCGCCGGTCGCGGCAGGCGGCGGCGATGGCGGCGAGGGCCTCGGGCTCGACGCCGGGTCCGCCGGCCGGCGGCACGACCGTGTAGGCGTGCAGGGCGTCGACGCGTTCGCGCACGCGGGAGGGCAGCAGCGGATCGAGCTTGGCCAGGGTGCGCGCGGAGGTCTCCTCGATCCCGGCCACGGTGCCGCCCGCCGCCGTGCGCAGGCCCACCGCGACGGCCACGGCCTCGTCGTCGTCCAGCAGCAGCGGTGGCAGCGCCGCGCCCGCGCCCAGCCGGTATCCACCGGCCACACCCGGGGTGGCGTGCACCGGGTAGCCGAGGCCGCGAAGCTTGTCCACGTCGCTGCGGATCGTGCGCGTGCTGACGCCGAGCCGCTCGGCGAGCGCCGGCCCCGTCCAGTCCGAACGGGCCTGCAGCAACCCCAGCAGGCGCAGCAGACGCGCCGAAGTCTCCAGCATGACCCGAGTGTCCCAGCGATCGCGGAAGCCCTCCTTCCGCGATCGCGTACACCATGGCCGCCTGAGGCCAACCCGCTCCCGGACCGGCGCCTTATTGCGGCTCGGGCTTGCCGTGTGTGGTGGTGGCTCGTACGGCCAGGTAGACGGCGCGGACCGCCAGGGTGCGCTCGATCCTGTCGATGATCGGTGCGAAGAATCGCTTCCTGTGGTCGGTGTCGCTCATCGAGGTCACCGCGAAGTACATGCTGCCGAACCCGGCGAAGAGCGTGGCGGTGCGCAGCATCGCGACCGGCACCTCGGGCACCAGGACGGTGTGCACGGGGGCGGAGCCGATCCACTGCTCGGCGGTGTCGGGGGTGACGACGAGCAGTCCCAGGACGAGGAAGAACGCGAACAGCGCCAGGCCGACCACGGCCGCCTGTACGAGCTGGCGGGTGGCGAGCATCAGGAGCAGGTTGCGGACCTGACGTCCGTTCAGCGGGACCGCGCGCAGGGGGCCGTCGCGGGTCAGGTCCTCGATCGGCGCGTCGGCCAAGGGCGTGCGCCGGCACGCTGAGGTGAGCCGGTCTGGGCTGAGGTCCTGCTCGACCCGGCCGATCTCCTCGCGCAGCCGGGCCGCCGCGGCGAGCACGGTGATCGCTGCGAACAACCCGACGACCAGTCCGATGCGCAACCAGCTCAGGCGGTTCATGGCCTGCCACAGCTCGCCGGTGAAGAACAGGAAGAGCGTGAGGAACAGCAGCGTGGGCAGTGCCCGGCCCAGCAGCTGCGTGCTGTTGCGCATGTCGGCGAGGAAGCGGCGGAGCGCCCGGCGTACCAGCGTCACGACGCCGTAGGTGGTGGCCAGGAGCGTCGCGGCGAAGGCGGCGGCGAAGAAGATGACGAAGCCGAGCAGCCCGACCACGCCGCCTCCGGGCGGGGTGACGGTCCCGTCGACGGCCAGCTGGATCAATGGCACGGCGATCGGCATCGCCGCGTACCCCGCCAGGGTCACGGCGGTGGTCGCGCGCGAGAAGCGCAGCCGTGGGACGAGCAGGCGGATCGTCACCCGCGCGGCCACCGTCACCGCCACCACCGCGCCGAGCAGGATCCAGCGGGCCGAACCCGAGTTCTCGACCGGCACGAGCCAGGCGAGGCTGGCCAGCGCGACGAACGCCAGCGACGGCACCATCCGGGGCAGGACGTGGCTGACGAAGCCGTACCCCTCGATCATCGTGGGCGTACCCCGCCGCACGAACCAGCGTTCGGTCTGGTGGACGAGAGCCTGCGATGCGGTGGGCGGCACGGATCGATCCTGCCCTATCGACGCAGGGTCACAGGGGACCGCGGTGCCAGGGGCCGCGGATCGCGTACGTGCGGCCCGGGGGAGTGACGTCCACGGTGTTGCCGAGGTTGTTGGCGAAGAGGGTGGACCCGTCGGGGCTGAAGCAGGCGCCGGCGAACTCGCTGTCGTCGCTGATATTGACGGCGAACTCGAACGGGGCGCCGCCGGGGTCCAGGCCGATCAGCCGGTTCACGTTGGTGAGGCCGGGCGCGAGCGGATGGGTGTCGGCGTCGGCGGACGAGGCGTCGTCCTCGCACAGGACGATGCCGCCGCGGGGAGTGAACGTGAGGTTGTCGGGCGAGTCGAGCACTTTGCGGCCGGGCGACTCGTAGACGAGGACGAGGGCACCGCCGTCGCGGCGGCCGGGAACGTGGCGCCAGACCTGGCCGTAGCCCTCGCGGTAGCCGTCGGCACCGGGCGCGTCGCCGTTCTTGGCGTCGCCGCCGCTCGTGGAGTTGAAGTAGATGCTGCCGGCGCCGTACCAGCAGCCTTCGAGACGGTTGAACTTGGCGCCGCCGGCGGCCAGCCCCTGCTGGGTGCAGGTGAGCGCGCCGTTCTCCAGGTCGGGGTCGGGGTCCTCGATGCGGACCCATTCGACCGGCAGCCGGGCGCCCATGCGCTGGCCTTCGCGGGTGTCGTATCCGGGACGGTCCTTGATCTTGAGCATCTCCAGCACGCCGCCGGCCGAGAGATCGTCCGGGTCGCGGGGCCGGAACCGGTAGAAGCCGTCGGGCTTGCCCGAGTCGTCCTCGGTCTCGTAGACGTAGCCGGTCCGCGGGTCGACGGCGACGGCCTCGTGCGAGAAGCGGCCCATCGCCTTGAACGGCTGGGACGCGGCGGGCCGGCCGGGGCGCGGGCCGCGCAGCGGCACCGCGAAGATGTAGCCGTGTTTCCGCTGCCAGCCCTGGGCGGGCCCGGCGGTGGTCTCCTCGCAGGTGAGCCATCCCCGGCGGCGGTACATCATGCCGCCGGCGCAGTTGATGATGGTGCCGTTGAGGCTGACGAAGCTCCGCAGCACGCGGCCGGTGCGCGGGTCGACGTCGGTCGTGGTCGTTCCGCCGACCCCGAGCTCGTCGTAGCGCGCCGACCCGGGAACGTGGACGCGGCCGATCGGGCTGCCCGGCGGCGTGCGGACCTCGTGGTTGCGGATCAGCCGGACCGCTCCGGGCAGCGGGCTGGGGAAGGCGGCCATCCCGTCGTGCGCGATGGGCGTGGCCACGCCGTCGCTCATGGGCGTGCCGGTGAAGCCGAAGACCGTGTAGGAGAACCCGGCGGGAAGGGCCAGCAGCTCCTCGCCGGTGTTCGTGGCGCGGGTCCGGCGCAGCGGCCCGTAGCCGGCGCCTTCCTGGGCCGGACGTCCGGCCGCGGCCCAGGCGGCGTGCGAGCCCAGGGTCCGCATCGCCATGCCCGCGGCGACGGTTCCGCCTGCGGTCGCCAGGAATCCCCTGCGGTTGAGTTGCGTCATCGCGTCCGTGCCTCCCAGATTCGCCGGTTGAGACAGATGCCGATCGTGGAACGCATGTCGTTCGGTTGCCGCCAGAAAACACCGTTTTGGGTGCATTACGGCACGACACCGGCTCACTGGCAAGAGGCAACCGGCGCGGGACGCGTGCGGAAGGGGAGCGGCCCTCTTCGCCGCTCCCCTTCTTTGCCGTGCTCAGAGCTTGTGCTCAGAGCTTGCCGATGGCGAAGTCGGCGGCCTCGTTCGCGTTGCCGCCGTAGCTCAGGTGCGCTAGGACGTTGACGCCGTTTCCGCAAACAGGGTCACCGGCCGCGCAGAAGTCTTTGGCCCGGTCCCAGTAAGGGGTGCTGAGGGGAGTCGTGATCTTCTTTCCGATGAGGTGGCTCGGGTCGCCGAACACCATGACGGCGGCGATGCGGGATTGGAGCCCGGACGGAATCGTGGTGTTGGCGTCACCGAGGCTCTTCAGTCCGATCGCGTTGTCGACGACGAAGGCGCCCTGTGAGTAGCCGACGAGCACGAACTTCTGGCCGGGGCAGCTCTGGGCCTGCTGCTTGACGTGATCGACCAGGTCGATAGTGCCCTTGGAGGGGCCGCTGAGGTCGATGCCGGCCGGATACTTGACCGAGTACAGGCTCGTGGACCTGAGGGGCTGCAGCTTGCGCTTCATGGTGTTGAACACCTGGTCGCCGACGATGAGACCGGCGGTCCCGGGCTCGAACGTTCCGCGCGCGGAGACGACCTCGACGGTCGTGCATTCGGCCGCCTGCGCGCGCGTCGCCGTGGCGACCGTGAATCCGCCGATCGTCATCGCGGACGCGGTCAGAATCCGCGTACTCACTTGGTGATGATTTCTGGGCCAGGAAATGCCCATCGAGCTTTCACCTCTTCGCTTGCGGGGGCAGGAATGGAAAGCAAGCGCGAGACTATTCACCCGGAAAAAGCAAAGAACGGGACGCTCAACAAAGTTGCGCCCGGTTTTTGTCAGGCGGCTGAGTGGACCAGATCTGATGCGGCGTGGCCGGTTGATCGTGCCAGGTCAGCGGCCGAGGGCCCGGCGGGCCACTGATCGTGGTCGGCCGCCGGGCGGGACGGTCAAGCCGGCGGCTCGCCCTGGAATTTGGCGATGATCCGATCGGCGGTGTGCTCGGTCGAGGCGATCCGGCGGCGTATCCTGGCCCGTCCCGGAGAAGTGAGGGGCCGGTGCTCAGGTACGGCGATCGCGAAATCACCGGCGGCGTTCTCGGCGAGCCTGCCCAGCCGGGTGGCGGCCCAGGCGAGCTGAGCGAACAGCTGCCGCTCGGCGGATTCGGTCGGAGCGGTCAGCGCGGACGAGAACAGAGCCTCGACCTCCGCCACCTGTGCTCCGAGTGCCAGGACGTCGTGAGTCGTTTCCTCTCGGTTCCCCATCGAGCACCCTCCCCAGGAGTTACTCGTGCCCCCGCCCGTTGAGCGACGCGGTCAGTGCCATGAAATGTCGAAAAGCGTCCGCTGAGATCTTATTCAAGATCATCAGCGTGGTCGCCTCCCGGTCATCTGGATATTCGAAACACTGACGTATTCAGGTTCCCAATGCCCGATCGCTCGCGCAACCGGATTTGCCGGGTGGGAAGCGACCGCCGATGTGAGCGCTTCTGAGTTCCGGCGGGGTGCGTATTACTCAGGACGTACCGGCTTTGCGTGCGAGGACCAGCCGGCCTCGGGGAGTGCCGTCGTCGCACTGGCCCAGGGCCGTCAAGGGGGTCGTCGTCACGGTGAATCCCGCCGCCGTCAGGTCGTCGCGGAGGGCGGACAGCGGGCAGGTGCGGTAGTACATGACGAACGGCGGGCGCCACACGGCGTTGCGGACCCGCATGGCCAGGTCGAATCCGAGCAGCGCCCAGTACAGGCCCGAAGTGATGGGCTGTGGCGCGGCGACAGGGAAGGCGAACAGGCCGCCGGGCCGCAGCGCGCGATGGACCCCGGCGAAGAGCTCCGGCCGTTCGGCGGGCAGGAAATGCCCGAGCGCTCCGAAACTGACCGCCAGGTCGAAGTCTCCGGCGAAGGGCAGGGCCCGGACGTCGGCCCGCACCCATTCGGCATCCGGGTGTGCTTCGCGTGCCTGCGCGAGCATTCCGGTACTGAAGTCGACGCCCGTGACCTTTCCGCCGCACAGGGGGTCGAGGACGCGCATGCCCGCGCCGGTGCCGCAGCACACGTCCAATGCCCGCCCGAACGGCCCGAGCGGACGCAGCGCGTCGGCGGTCGCGTCAAGAACTCTGTCGGGCGTGCGGAAAGGCGTCTGGTCGAACTTCGGGGCGAGCAGGTCGTAGCCGCCCTCGACCGACGACAGCGCCTGGATCGCCAGTTCACGCAGAGACGGACCTTGAGACGAGAACATCGGCCAAGGCTACTTCTCAGGCCGGCCCCGGGATCAGATCTTGGTGAGGTGGAGGAAGTCGGTGGCGCCGATGAGCCCGAGGAGGTGCCGGACCCCCGGCGGCATGCCGCCACGGCCCGGGTCGTGGACGATCTTCGGGTCGCCGGCCGGACGGATCTTTCCCCGCAGCTCCAGCTCGCAGCCGCCGGCCGCGATGACGTTCTTCACCCAGTCACGGTCGGGACCATAGGGGAGCGCGACGATGTACCCGCCGGGCCGCGGGAAGATGTTGACGGGAGTGCGGTAGGGGCGGCCGGACCTGCGGCCCTTGTGGCGAACGACCGCGAAGCCTGGAAGACGCCCCGCGAACGGCCTGGCCACGCGGTTGGTGGCGATGCGGTTGAAGCGGGCCACGGCATCGGGAACCGGCATCGGCGACATCCTTCGAGCCTGGTCAGGATTGCGGGCAGTCAAGGTCTCCGGGCGATCAGGGTTTGCGGACGATCAGGGTTTGCGGGCGAGGGCGGCCACGGCGAGGTTGAGCACGGGGTCGTCGGACGGGCGGTCGTCCGGGTCGGGATGCCAGTCGGGGACGCGCACCACGCCCGGCGGGACGAGGTCGAGGCCGGCGAGGAAGGCGGCGACCTGATCGGGAGTCCGGAACGTGCCGCGGCCGATGCCCTTGCGCAGGGCGGCTTCGGCGTCCTCCTCACCCGGGGTGCCGGCCTTCACCAGGTGGTGGACGAACACGTGGCTGCCGGAGGGCAGCTGTGCCATCAGGCGGGCGATGATGCCGCCGGGGTCCTCCTTGTCGTCCAGATAGTGCAGGATGCCGCACAGCAGCAGCCCGACGGGCCGGTCGAAATCGACCATGGCGCGCAGCGCCGGCTGCTCGAGGAGCTCTTCGGGCCGGAGCAGGTCGCCGTCCACCACCGTGGTCGTGAGGCTGCTCGCCAGGAGGGCCCGGGCGTGGGTCAGCACGACCGGGTCGTTGTCGGTGTAGACGACGCGGACCTCCGGGTCGATCGCGTGCGCGACCTCGTGGACGTTGCCCGCCGTGGGAAGCCCGGAGCCGATGTCGACCAGCTGGCGGACGTCCGCCTCGACGACCAGGTAGCGGATCGCGCGGCGCAGCACCGCGCGCTGCGCCTGCACCCCGAGGTGGACCTGGGGGAGCACGAGCTTGATCTGGTCGCCGACCACTCTGTCGGCGGCGAAGTTGTCCTTGCCGCCGAGAAGGAAGTCGTAGACGCGGGCGATGTTGGGCTTGGAGGTGTCGAGCTCCAGAGGCGCCTGCCCGCCGGCGTCCGCCGCGGACTGGTCGTTGGCCGGGCCTGTCACTTCGTCATCTCCTGGTGTCGCCGCGGCGACCTGCGCGGATCAGTGCGGAGTACGCGAAATATTTGATCAAGTCGTTCTTTATCCGGATGAATTTCCTCAGCGTAATCACTGTCGGTGCCATGATGTCCGTAAACGCCGGGATCGTATGCGGGATCGGCGAAAGAGGAGCTGGCCGGTGAAGTTCACGATGAACGGGCGCCCCGTGACGGTGGACGGCGCCACCGCTGAGACCGCGGTCGGTTTCATCCGCGAGACCGCGGGACTGACGGGGGCGAAGCCCGCCTGCGGCACCGGGGCGTGCGGCGCGTGCACCATCCTGCTGGACGGGACGGCGGTGGCCGGCTGCCTGACGCTGTGCTCCGACCTCGACGGACGCGAGGTCACCACGGTGGAGGGGCTGGGCGGCACGCATCCCGTCCAGCGCGCCTTCGCGGCGCACGACGCGCTGCAGTGCGGCTACTGCACGCCGGGCTTCGTCGTGGCGGCGGCCGCGTTCGTCGACGGATGGCGGGCCGAGCACGGTGACGTCGCGCCGGACCGGGAGCGGATCGCCGAGGCACTGGCCGGGAATCTGTGCCGGTGCGGCGCCTACCCGGGCATCTACGCGGCGGTCGAGGCCGCCTGCGCCGGCGAGCACGACGACGAACGTCCCGGGGAACCGCCCGCGCGGGTGGAGGCTCTGGAGAAGATCACCGGTGCGGCCCGCTACACCACCGATGTACGGCTGGCCGGGCAGTCGGAAGGCGTGCTCATCCGATCCGGGCACGCGCACGCCGAGGTGACCTCGATCAGCGGCCAGGGAGCTCGGCTCGTCGAGCTGCTCGGCGCGGACCGGGTCGCGCGCTATGCCGGGCAGCCCATCGCGGCGGTCGCCGCACCGACCCGGGCCGAGGCGCTCGCCGCCGCCGCGCGGGTCCAGGTGGACTACCGGCCGCTGCCCGCCGCCCTGTCGTTCGATCCGGAGGGGGCGCCCGGCGCCCCGGCCGTCTACCCGTCCAAGGACGGCAGGCGAGGCGCGCCGCGGTCCAGCGAGGGCCCGCCCAGCCCGGCGGGCTGGCGCGGCAACCTGCGGGGCCCCTCCGGGCTCGGCAAGCGGCCCCGCACCGCGGTCCGGCGCATCGAGCAGGCCCGGGAACGCAACGACGAGCGGTTGTTCTCGGCGACCTTCACCACCGCCGTGCAGGCGCACACCGCCCTGGAGCCGCACGCCTGCCTGGCCCGCTGGGACGCGGACGGCGACCTGCACCTTCATGTGTCCACGCAGGCGGTCGACAGGCTCGCCGGGCAGGTGGCCAAGCGGTGGAAGCTGCGGCCCGAGCAGGTTCACCTGGTCGCCGAGCACGTGGGCGGCGGCTTCGGTGCCAAGGTGAACCTGACCAGCGAGGTCGTCGCCGCGGTCGAGCTGGCCAGGCTGACCGGCACGCCGGTCAGGGTGATCCTCGACCGGGGCGAGGAACTCGTCGACGGCGGCTGCCGCCCGGGCACCCGGACCGAGCTGGCCATGGTCGCCGACGCCGAGGGCGAGCTGGCCGCCTTGACCATGGACGTCCACGGCGACGGCGGAATCGCGGTGGCGAACAACGCCGCCTCCCTTGCCCGTTACATCTACGGCAACGCGCCCCGGCGGCTGCGGGACTTCGACGTCGTCACCAACCGTCCGCCCGCCGCCCCGTTCCGCGGTCCGGGCCATCCGCCGATGTTGTGGGCGCTGGAGCAGGCGGTCGACGAGATGGCTCTCCGGCTGGGCACCGATCCCATCGAGCTGCGGCGCCGATGGGACGGCAATCCCAAGCGCCAGGCCCTCTACGACTGGGCGGCGGACCTCACCGCCTGGCGTGACCGGCCTCCCGGCGGCGGCGAGCAAGGGAGACACCGCCGCGGTGTCGGCGTCGCCGTGGCCAACTACCTGTACTTCCTCGATCCCGGCACCAAGGTCGAGCTGACCGTCGAGCGGGGCGTCGTCGTGGCCCGTACCGCCACCCAGGACGTGGGCACCGGCAGCCGTTCGGTGATCAGCGAGGTCGTCCGGGAGACCCTCGGCGTCACGGCGGACCGCGTCCGGGTCGAGATCGGCCGCACCGGAACGGTGCACGGCCCGGCGGCGGCCAGCAGCTGCTCGACGCCGTCGATCGGCCCCGCCGCCCACGACGCCGCCCGCCGGTTGCACAAGGCGCTCGGCGGCCGTTCCCTGGACGACGCGGACGGGCTGCGGGTGACAGGCCGCCGCCCCCGCGACCGCTGGGGCTACGTCACGCCCTTCCCGATCGGCGACTTCGCGATCGGACGCGGCTTCACCGGCGCCGTCTACGTGACCGAGGTGGAGGTCGACACCCACTTCGGAGGCGTCCGCGTCACCCGGGCGTGGTGCGGCATCGCCGCCGGTCGCGTCTATTCGCCCCGGCTGGCCCGCAGCCAGTGCCACGGCGGCGTCATCCAGGGCATCGGGTACGCCCTGCACGAGCAGCGCCAGACCGATCCGGCCACGGGCGTGGTGATGACCGACAGCCTGGGCGACTACCGCATTCCCGGCATCGCCGACACCCCGGAGATCACCGTGCACTTCCACGAGGACGGCTGGGACCACGTCAGCGGCCGCGGCACCGGCCTGGGCGAGGTGTCCACCATGGGCGTCGCCGCCTCGATCGGCAACGCCGTCCGCGATGCGACCGGCTGGCGCCCGCTCGATCTGCCCATCCGTCCCGACCGCCTCCTGCAAGGACTCGCCGAATGATCCCCGCCGGCCTCGACCAGACCCTGGAGGCCCTCCGCGCGGGCGCCCTGCCGCGCGCGGGCGGCACCGACCTCCTCGCCCGCCCGCACACCGCGCGGACGTTCGCCGACCTGCGCGACGTGGCCGAACTGGCGGGCATCGACCACCTCCCCGACGGCTCGGCCCGGATCGGCGCCACGACCACGATCGCTCGCCTCGCAGGCGATGAGCGGCTGTCGACCAGGCACCCGGCGCTCGTCGCGGCCGCCCGTGCCCTCGCCACCCCGCAGATCCGGGCGACCGCCACCGTCGGCGGGAACCTGCTGCAACGCAATCGCTGCCCGTACCTGCGCAACTCCGCCTTCACCTGCCATCAGACGGGCGGCGACGGCTGCCCGGCCCGCGACGGCTGGCACTCCTGGGCGGTGGCCATCGACGACAGCGCCTGCATCGCGCCGCACCCCTCATCGCTGGCGGTCCCGCTGCTCGCCTACGACGCCCGCGCCGAACTTCACCCGGGCGGCACCGTCCCGCTGACGGACCTCTACGGCAGCGACCCCACCCGCGACCACCTGCTCACCGCCGAACAGCTCCTGACCGCCGTTCACATCCCGGCCCCACTCGAAGGCGAACGCGCCGTCCACCAACGCACCACTTCCCACGGCAGCACAGACTGGCCGCTCGTAGAAGCCACCGCCCGCCTGCTCATCACCGGCGGCACCATCGAAGCCGCCGTCGTCGCGGTCGGCGGCATCGCCCGCACACCGCGACGCCTCACCGCCGTCGAGGCCGCCCTGATCGGCCACCCGGCCACCACCGACACAGCCGACGCCGCCGCCCATGCGACCGACGCCTGCACGCCCCTCCCGCAGACCGGCTACAAGACCCGGCTCCTGCACCACACCGTTCTCGACACCCTCCAGAGGGCCCTCGCCGATCCTGCCTGAACCGGACGGTCACGCCGGGGGATGGGCGTTGAGCCAGGCCGTGGCCCGGCGGGCCGACGCGCGTGACAGCCAGGCGTCCTGAACGACCTCCGCGAGTTCGTCGCGGGTGAGCTCCCCGACACGACTCGCCCGCAGCAGCACCGACAGGTGGCCGTTGAAATGCGCGGTGGTGAAAAATGGCGACGCATCGTCCTGGACCAGCGCCTGCTTGTCCTCTTCGGACGCCACCCAGAAAACGATGACGTCTTGATAGCGTTCACCGGTTTCGGGATCGACCGCGTCCGGCCGCGGATTGCGGAAGAAGACGAACGACTTTCCGCCCACCTGGTAGATCGGATTGTCGTCGGTTCCGGGGTAAACGGTGACATGCGGCATCGCCAGGGCGAGCTCGTGCACATCCTCGACCGTGGCGGGCCGGCTCTCGTCTTCGGTCATGACCGCAGCGTAGGCATAAGGCCGAGCGCGTCAGTGGCCGCGGCGGGAAACGCGATCAGCGATGGCCGGCTGAAGCCGGGCCTGGGGAAGGGACGATTCGGCGGCCTGAGATCCGGTGGCAGGAGATGCGGATGAAGTGGTCTCGCGGGCCGGGCAGCCAGGGGCGCAGTGGCAGGCGGGACAGCCGGGCGAGTTCCGCGGGGTCGCGGACGGCCTGGGCCTGGCCGATCACGGTGACGGACCAGCCGGTGCCGGCCGTGGCGTCGAAGTCGTCGGTCTCGAAGGCGACGACGGCGCCGCGGGTGGCCGCGGCGAACTTCGTGCCGGGCGGGGTGCGGATGACGACGGCGTCGCCGTCGAGGACGAAGCCGACCGGCTGGACGGCGGGCAGCGCCTGCTCGGTGAACACCACGCGTCCGATCGGCGCCGAGCGCATCAGGGCGAGGCACTCGGCGTCGCCGAGCACCTCCAGCCCGTTCCGATCGATCTTCATTCCTCCAGGATCGGTGGAGGAGGGGCGCGGACGGCAGAGGCGAAGGTCCTCGATGGGGGTGCGTTTCGCGGGCGGACGTCCCGCACATGACGGACCTTCGGTCCTAACGGCCGGGGGCGGGGGGTGGTGGGCTGGGACCGTCCGATGACGGCGATGCGAGGACGAGTGTCATGACCCGAGCCACGTTGGGCTCTACCGAGCTTCGGCTGATCGATGCCTACTGGAGGGCCGCCAACTATCTGTCGGCGGCGCAGATCTATCTGCTGGCCAATCCGATGTTGCGGGAGCCGCTGCGGCCTGAGCACATCAAGCCGCGGTTGCTCGGGCACTGGGGGACGACGCCCGGCCTGAACTTCTGCTACGCCCATCTCAACAGGCTCATCCGGGCCCGCGACCTGAACATGATCTACGTCATGGGGCCCGGCCATGGTGGGCCGGCGGCGGTGGCGAACGCGTGGCTGGAGGGCACCTACAGCGAGGTCTATCCGGAGGTGCCGCAGGACGAGGCCGGAATGGCGCGGTTGTTCCGGCAGTTCTCGTTCCCGGGAGGCGTGCCCAGCCATGTCGCGCCGGAGACGCCGGGGTCGATCCATGAGGGCGGTGAGCTCGGTTATTCGCTGGCGCATGCCTACGGTGCGGCGTTCGACAACCCGGATCTGACGGTGGCGTGCATCGTCGGGGACGGCGAGGCCGAGACCGGTCCGCTGGCCGCGTCCTGGCACGCCAACAAGTTCCTCGACCCGGTGCGGGACGGCGCGGTGCTGCCCATCCTGCACCTCAACGGGTACAAGATCGCCAACCCGGCGGTGCTGGCGCGGATCCCCGAGGAGGAGCTGGTCCAGCTCTTCGACGGATACGGCTACACCCCCTATCTGGTCACCGGCGACGACCCTGCCAAGACGCACCAGGGCATGGCCGCCGCGCTGGACCGTGCGTTCGATGAGATCGCCGCGATCCAGCAGGGCGCTCGCGGCGGCAAGAGTCACGAGCGCCGCCGCTGGCCGATGATCATCCTGCGCACGCCCAAGGGCTGGACGGGGCCGAAAGAGGTGGACGGCGTCCCGGTGGAGGGCACGTGGCGTTCGCATCAGGTGCCGTTGCCGGGCGTGCGCGAGAACCCCGAGCATCTCGCGCAGTTGGAGAGCTGGCTGCGGTCCTACCGGCCCGAGCGGCTCTTCGACGACGAGGGCCGGCCGCCGGCCGAGCTGCGCGCGCTGGCCCCGGCGGGCGACCGCCGGATGAGCGCCAACCCGCACGCCAACGGTGGTCTGCTGTTGCGTCCCCTCGTCCTGCCCGACTTCCGCGGTTACGCGGTGCCGGTCGACAAGCCCGGCACGACCTCCACCGAACCGACCAGGCGGCTGGGGGCGTTCCTGCGCGACGTCATCACCGCCAATCCCGACAACTTCCGGATCATGGGGCCGGACGAGACGGCCTCCAACCGGCTCGGCGACGTCTTCGAGGTCACCGACCGCGTCTTCACCGGCGAACGTTACGACACCGACGAGCATCTGGCCTCCAGCGGTCGTGTCATGGAGGTCCTGTCGGAGCATCTGTGCCAGGGCTGGCTGGAGGGGTACCTGCTGACGGGGCGGCACGGTCTGTTCAACAGCTACGAGGCGTTTATCCACATCGTCGACTCGATGTTCAACCAGCACGCCAAATGGCTGAAGGTCACCCGGCACCTGCCATGGCGGCGCCCGATCGCCTCGCTCAACTATCTGCTGTCCTCGCACGTGTGGCGGCAGGACCACAACGGCTTCACGCACCAGGATCCAGGGTTCCTGGACGTGGTCATGAACAAGAAGGCCGAGATCGTCCGGGTCTACCTGCCGCCGGACGCCAACACGCTGCTGTCGGTCGGCGATCATTGCCTGCGCTCACGCGACCACATCAACGTCGTCGTCGCGGGCAAGCAGCCCGCGCTCAACTGGCTGCCGATGGACGCCGCCGTCCTGCACTGCACGCGCGGCATCGGGATCTGGGAGTGGGCGAGCACCGACAGCGGCGCCGATCCGGACGTCGTGCTGGCCTGCGCCGGTGACATCCCCACGCTGGAGACCCTCGCGGCCGTCGACCTGCTCCGCCGGAACGTGCCCGACCTGCGCGTCCGGGTGGTGAACGTGGTCGACCTGATGAGGTTGCAGCCGTCGGGCGAGCACCCGAACGGGCTGACCGACGCCGAGTACGACGCGCTGTTCACCACCGACAAGCCCGTCATATTCGCCTTCCACGGCTACCCCTACCTCATCCACCGCCTCACCTACCGGCGCACCGGCCACCAGAACCTCCACGTCCGGGGCTACAAGGAGGAGGGCACCACCACGACCCCGTTCGACATGGTCATGCTCAACGACCTCGACCGTTATCACCTGGTCATGGACGTCATCGACCGCGTTCCGCATCTGGGCGGACGGGTCGCCCACCTGCGGCAGCGCATGGTCGATCAGCGCCTCGCGCTGCGCGCCCACACCCGCGAGCACGGCGAAGACGCGGCCGAAGTCCGCGACTGGACCTGGCCTTACTAGATAAAGGAGCCGGGTCCTGATGCGAATCCCGGCGCGGGTTCAGCGGGGGAGCGGGGAAGGAACGCGGCGACCGGAGAGCAGTTCGGGACGGATCCGGATGAAGTGATCGCGCGCGTTCGGAACCCAGGAGCGCAGCGGCAGCCGCCGGAGCGCGGCGAGCTCCCGCGGGTCGGTGACGGTCCTGGCCGGACCGATGGCGACCACCGACCAGCCGGTCCGGGCGATGGTGTCGAAGTCGTCGACCTCGAACGCGACGATGGCGCCGCGTGCGGCGGCGGCCAGCTTCGAGCCAGCGCCGGTGCGGATGATCACGTCTCCATCGGAGAGCACGAAGTTGACCGGCTGGACGGCCGGCAGCGCCCGGTCGGTGAAGACGACGCGGCCGAGGACCGCCGAGCGGAGGAGCGACCGGCACTCCTCCGCTTCGAGGATCTCCAGGCCGCCTTGGTCGAGAGGCATGAGGTCATGATGCCGACGAGCGGCGGAGATCATTAGGGACCAAGGTCCCTCGTCTTCTCAGCCGGCGGGGTCGTGCCCGGTCTTGGGCGCCGACGCCTTCAGCCGGGCCGCGTAGGCGGCGGCCTGAGTCCGGCGGCTCATGTTGAGCTTGGAGAACAGGCTGGAGACGTAGTTCTTGACGGTCTTCTCGGCGAGGTACATGCGTTCGCCGATCTGCCGGTTGGTCAGGCCTTCGCCGATGAGCTCCAGGACCTGCCGTTCTTGGTCGGACAGGCCCGCGAGGGGGTCTTTGCGTTCCTGGCGGTCGCGCAGCCGCTGGAGCATCTTGGCCGTGCTGCGCGGGTCGAGCAGCGACTGCCCGGAGGCGACGGTGCGGACGGCGCCGACCAGGTCGGATCCGTGGATCTGTTTGAGGACGTAGCCGGACGCGCCCGCCATGACGGCGTCGAACAGGGCGTCCTCGTCGTCGAAGGACGTCAGCATGAGACACGCCACTTCGGGCATGGTGGAGCGGATCTCGCGGCAGACGGTGACGCCGTCGCCGTCGGGGAGCCGGACGTCCAGGACGGCGACGTCGGGCCGGGCGGCGGGGATGCGGGCGAGCGCGTGGTCGGCCGAGCCCGCCTCGCCGGCGATCTCGATGTCGTCCTCGGCGGAGAGCAGGGCGGCCACGCCACGGCGGACGACCTCGTGATCGTCCACGAGGAACACCCGGATCGCGGCGCGTTCTTGCGTGTTCTCGCTGGTCATGACCTTGAATCCTCGTAGGGAACGTGTTCCCCTCGAACGTAGGCCACGCCGTCCGGTTTCGGAAAGGGACCGAGGAACCCGTGATCAGGGACCAAGGTCCTTTTCCTGGCGGCCGGTGCCGGGCGGGCGCATACTGGCGGCATGGCGCCGGGATCTGGAGCGGGCGAGGATCGCGCGAGGCTGATGCTTCCGCAGTTGCGGCTGGATGATCTGCTGACCGAGTTGCAGGCCCGGCTGGAGGCGGTGCGCGGTACGCGTGATCGTGTGCACGCGTTGCTGGAAGCGGTCGTGTCGATCGGCAGCGAGCTGAATCTCGCGACGGTGCTGCGGCGGATCATCGAGGCGGCCACCACGCTGGTCGACGCCCAGTACGGCGCGCTGGGCGTGATCAGCGAAGAGGGCGAGCACCTGGTGGAGTTCATCACCGTCGGGGTCTCGGCGGAGGAGATCGAGGCGATCGGGCACTGGCCGCACGGCCATGGCATCCTCGGCCTGCTGATCAAGGAGCCGCAGCCGCTGCGGTTGCCGGACCTGTCGGCGCATCCCGAGTCGTATGGCTTTCCCGCGAACCATCCGCCGATGCGGCGGTTCCTGGGGGTGCCGATCCGGGTGCGCGACGAGGTGTTCGGCAACCTGTACCTCACCGAGAAGCGCGGCGGCGCGGAGTTCGACGAGGACGACGAGATCGTCGTGACCGCGCTGGCGACCGCCGCCGGTGTGGCGATCGAGAACGCGCGCCTGTACGAGGAGACGCGGCGCCGGGAGCAGTGGACGGAGGCGTCGGCGGAGATCTCCACGGCGCTGCTGTCGGGAGCCGGCCAGGACCAGGTGCTGGAACTGGTGGCCCGGCGGGCGCGTGAGATCTCCGGGGCGTCGCACGCCGTGGTCACGCTGATCGACGAGGGCGCCGGCGAGTTCGTGCTCACCGCCGCCGACGGCGAGTTCGCCGGCGATGTGCGCGGGCTGCGCCTGGACGACGAGCTGCTCGAACGGGTGGCGCGCAGCGGGAGCCCGCTGTCGGTGCCCGATGCCCGGCGGGCGGCCCGCGCCGGTATCGCCGATCATGTGCCGATCGGGCCGGCGCTGCTGGTGCCGCTCGGCGTCGGCGAGGGAGCTCGCGGTGTGCTGGCGGTGGGGAGCCCCCCGGACGCGCCGCCGTTCGGGGCGTCGGTCCAGAAGCTGCTGGAGGCCTATGCCGGTCAGGCCGCGATCGCGCTGGAGCTGGCCGAGCGGCGCCGTGACACCGAACGGCTGGCGATGCTGGAGGACCGCGACCGGATCGCCAAGGATCTGCATGACACGGTGATCCAGCGGCTGTTCGCCACCGCGATGACGCTGATGAGCGCCATCAAGATCGCGGAGAAGCGGGACGTGGCGGTCCGGCTGCAGCGGTCGGTGGACGATCTGGACGACACCATCCGGCAGATCCGCTCCACCATCTTCGCGTTGCAGGCGGTGCCGGGCGAGCAGAGCCTGCGGCACCGGCTGCACGCCGTCATCGACACCGCCACGCAGAACCTGGGGTTCGCCCCCTCGGTGCGCCTGGACGGGCTGCTCGACACCTCCGTCGGCGACGCCCTCGGCGAGCACCTGCTGGCCGTGGTGACCGAGGCGTTGTCCAACGTCGCCCGGCACGCCAAGGCCACCCGCGTCACGGTGTCGATCGAGGTCGGCGACGACGAGGTCTTCCTGCGCGTGGAGGACGACGGCGTCGGCATCCCCGAGAACGTCGGCCGCCGCAGCGGCCTGCGCAACATGGCCGACCGGGCGAACGATCTCGGCGGCTCGTTCCGGACACGACCACGCGCGGGCGGTGGCACCCTCCTGCGGTGGCAGGTCCCCCTCGACGACGAATCACCATCCTGACCGCGGCGGAGGCCTCTCCGGGGTTGTGATCATGGCCGGATCCGTCAGGCCGGTGTCCTTGCCCGGCCGGGACGGATCGCCAAGCATGGCAGCGTGCTCTCAGTGACAGACGCCGATCCCCGGGCCGTGGTCATCCTCGTGTTCCCGGGAGTCCTGGCCCTGGACTTCACCGGCCCCTCGAGGTCTTCTCGCTCGCCAACCGTTTCGGCGCCGCTCCCGCGTACGCGACGTCGGTCGTCTCGATGGCCGGGGGAACGATCCCCGCCTCGTCCGGGCTGGCCATCGGCACCGAGCCGGCGTGGCGCGTGGACCTCGCGCTGGCCCTCGTCGAGGCCGATCACGGTTCCGAGCTGGCCCTGACCGTGGCCCGCGAGCTGGTCATGTTCGTCCAGCGGCCGGGTGGATTCCCGCAGATCAGCGCGCAGCTCGGGGTGCGCCGGCCTGGCCGGAGTGGCGCTGGCGTCCCATGCCGGATGGGACATCGTCCATTACCGGCGCGATCAGGTCGTGCCCCGGTCTTTGGCGGAGTTCTGCGTATTGCTGGACGTGCCACTGGGAGCCGGAGCGGTCATTCTCGCGATCGTGGATTGACTGATCGGATCGGCGGCGAGACGATCTGTCGGCCATCGAGCCCATCGCGGAGGATCAGAAATGAAGATCGAATTCGTGGCCAGCGTCGCCGTCGTGACGCCGCACCCGCCGTTAAGCCGGAAGTTGTTCGTGGACGCGATCGGCCTGCCGCTCACCAAGCACGCCGACGACGAGTACTACTTCAGCGAGGCGGTTCCGGGCACCAAGCATTTCGGTGTCTGGCCATTGTCGCAGGCCGCCGAGGCGTGCTTCGGCACCAAGGAATGGCCGGCGGACCGGGTGGTCCCGCAGGCGTGCTTCGAATTCGAGGTCGCGAGCGAGGCCGCGGTCGCCGAAGGCGGCGCGGAACTCGAGGCCGGCGGCTACACGCTGCTGCACCCCGCGCGCACCGAGCCCTGGGGCCAGACGGTGGTCCGGGTGCTGAGCCCCGAGGGCGTGATCGTGGGCATCTCCTACCAGCCCTGGATGCATGAGAGCGAGTGACCTCCGGGGTCCTATTGCTTCACTGCTCTCGGGTGCGCGATCCCTCTCACTGCCCAGGCTTTCGCGGTGAGCGCGATGGAACCGCCGGGGTTGCGGGAGAGGCGTGTGCGGAGGAGGTCTTGTAGCGCGTCGCGTTTCTCTCGAGTCAGTGACATGACGTATCCAGGGGCCGGGCCCTGGCCGCCTAGGAACGGGTTCCAGTAGTCGCCGAAATCGGCGAATACGGTTGGTACCTCGATCGCCTTTACTGTCACCTCGCCCATTCCGGCGTCGGTCCATAGCCGGGCCAGGGGTTCTGGGCGACACAGGGGGAAGCGGCGGCCTTCGTCCAGTTCGGCTGCGGCAGGGTCGAGGGTGGCTGCGGCGTCCCAGAAGTAGCGCAGCATGGCCATGCCCTCGGCGTAGTCCCAGAGATATGCGGAGGCCAGGCCGCCCGGTGCGGTGACTCGGGTGAGCTCTGCCACGGCACGGTACGGATCGGGGACGAAGTTGAGCGCAAGGCCGCTGACGACCGCGTCGAAGGACTGGTCGGAGAAGGGCAGCGACTGTGCGTCCGCGACGGCGAAGGTGGCGCGTGTGTCGGTGATCTGGGCACCGGCCTGCGCCAGGAAGGCTCCGGAGGTGTCGACACCGGTGATCTGAGCGGGCTCCGCCTTGGCCAGGACGGTCGCCGTCAGCGCCCCGGTGCCGCACCCCACGTCCAGCCATCGGAGACCGGCCGGCACGTTCAGCCAGTGCAGGAAAGCGTCCGCGACACGGCGGCTCCAACGGCCGATGTACGCCTCGTAGGCGTCGCCGACGGCCCACACGTCGGATCCCATGTGGCGACCCTACGTTCGTTCCGCCTGCTTTTTGGAGACCATCAGGCTCGTGGTGGTGGTGATCGCGAGGACGAGGACGATGAAGGCGAGGGAGAAGGGGACGCTGATCTCCGGAACGTGCACCCCCGACTCGTGCAGGGCGTGCAGCACGAGCTTGACGCCGATGAAGCCCAGGATGATCGACAGCCCGTAGGACAGGTGCACCAGCCGGCTCAGCAGGCCGCCGATGAGGAAGTACAGCTGGCGCAGGCCCATCAGCGCGAAGGCGTTGGCGGTGAAGACGATGTACGGGTCCTCGGTCAGGCCGTAGATCGCCGGGATGGAGTCCAGGGCGAACAGCACGTCGGTGGAGCCGATCGCCAGCATGACGACCATCATCGGCGTCATCACGCGCTTGCCGTTCTCCCGCACGAACAGGTTGGTGCCGTGGTAGCGGTCCGCCACGCCGAAGCGGCGCTCGACCGCCTTGAGCAGCTTGTTCTCCTCGTAGTCGTCGTGGTGCCCCTCGTTGCGGGCGTCCTGGACGAGCTTCCACGCCGTCCAGATCAGGAAGGCGCCGAAGATGTAGAAGACCCACGAGAACGTCGAGATGATCGCGGCGCCCGCGGCGATGAAGCCCGCGCGCATGACGAGCGCCATGAGGACGCCGATCATCAGGACCCGCGCCTGGTAGTGGGACGGCACCGCGAACTTCGCCATGATCAGCACGAACACGAACAGGTTGTCGACGCTGAGGGACTTCTCGGTGATGAACCCCGCGAAGAACTCGCCGGCCGGCTGCCCTCCCTCGAAGGCCAGCAGGCCGAGCCCGAACGCGACGGCCAGGGCGACCCAGACGGCCGACCAGATGCCGGCCTCTTTGATCGACACCTCGTGCGGCTTGCGGCCGATGGCGAAATCAATGCCGATGAGGACGCACAACGCGGCGACCGTCAGCGCCCACATGCCTAGGGATACGTCCACTGTTCCTCCGGAGACAGGTGGGAACAATATTGCCACCACTACGGATAGTGACAACGTGGTGGCTGTTAATGGAGTTCCCTTGGAGGCTTTACTTTCTGGGCGCCATCGCACGCGGGGACGACGCCCTCGTTGAGGGGTTCCAGCCCGGTGATGGAGACGACCTCCTCACCGGTGAGGCCGAGGGCGTCGGCGCTCTGGCCGTCCGTGAACTCCAGTGGCAGCACGCCCATGCCGACGAGGTTGGAGCGGTGGATGCGCTCGTAGGACTCGGCGATGACGGCCTTGACGCCGAGGAGGGCCGGGCCTTTGGCCGCCCAGTCCCGGGAGGAGGCGGTGCCGTAGGCGGCCCCGGCGATGACCACCGTGGGCACGCCCGCGCGCCGGCAGGCGGTGGCGGCCTCATAGATCGAGGTGATTCTGCCGCCGTCGAGGAAGTCGCGGGTGAAGCCGCCCTCCGTCCCGGGAGCGATCCGGACGTTGGCGAACGCGCCGCGCATCATGACCTCGTGATCGCCGCGGCGGGAGGCGTAGGTGTTGAAGCGGTTCCGGGGCACGCCGCGATCGGCGAGGTAACGCCCGGCGGGGCTGTCCGGCGGGATGGCCCCCGGGGGTGACATGTGGTCGGTGGTCACCATGTCACCGAGCTTGACCAGCACCCGGGCGCCGATGACGTCGGCGACGGGCGGCGGCCGGAGTTCCACGCCGTCCAGGTAGGGCGGGCGGCGCAGATAGGTGGACGACTCGTCCCAGGCGAAGGTGTCGCCTCCGGGCGCGTCCAGGAGCCGCCACCGGTCGTCGCCCCGGAACACGTCGGCGTAGGCGCGCCGGAACATGTCCGGCTCCAGGGACGCGGCGACGACGTCGCGTATTTCGTCATCGCCGGGCCAGACGTCGCGCAGGTAGACCGGCTCGCCGCCGGAACCGGTGCCGAGCGGTTCGGCCAGCAGGTCGATGTCCATGGTCCCGGCCATCGCGTAGGCGGCCACGAGCGGCGGCGAGGCGAGGTGGTTCAGCGCGACCTCGGGCTGGATGCGTCCCTCGAAGTTGCGGTTGCCCGACAGGACGGCGGCCACGTGCAGGCCGTGTTCGCGGACCGCCCGGGAGACCTCCTCCACCAGGGGCCCGGACGCGCCGATGCAGGTCATGCAGCCGAAGCCGGTCAGGTGGAAGCCGAGCGCCTCCAGATGGCGGGTGAGATCGGCCTTGGCGTAGTAGTCCATGACGACCCGGGAGCCGGGGGAGAGGGTCGTCTTGACCAGGGCTTCCGGGTCAGCCCCTTGGCGACCGCGTTCCTGGCCAGCAGCGCGGCGGCGATCATCACCGACGGGGTCGTGCCAGAGTCCCTGTTCCTTGGCGTAGGCCTCGACGAGCGCGATCTGGTCGTTGTCGCGGCCGGTGAAGCGCAGGTACCGGAGGGTCTCCGCGTCGATGGGGAACAGGCGCAGGTGGAGCCGTACTCGGGGCTCATGTTGGCGATGGTGACGCGGTCGGCGAGGGGCAGCGCGGTGACGCCCGGGCCGTGGAACTCCACGAACTTGGCGACCACCCCGTGCCCGCGCAGCAGCTCGGTGATGGTCAGCACCAGGTCGGTCGCGGTGGCGCCCGGCGGCAGTGCCCCGTCCAGGTGCACGCCGACCACGTCCGGCAAGGGCATGGCGATCGACTGCCCGAGCATCGCGGCTTCGGCCTCGATGCCGCCGATGCCCCATCCGAGGACGCCCAGCCCGTTGACCATCGTGGTGTGGGAGTCGGTGCCCAGGCAGACGTCGGGGAACGCCCAGCCGTCGCGGACCATCACCACCCGCGCGAGATACTCGACGTTGACCTGGTGCATGATGCCCGTGCCGGGCGAGACGACGGCGAAGTTCCGCAGGGCTTTCTGCCCCCACTTCAGGAACCGGTAGCGCTCCCGGTTGCGCTTGTACTCCAGCTCGGTGTTGAGCGCCGGCGCGTCCGGCCGGCCGAACACGTCGGCGATCACCGAGTGGTCCGCCACCAGCTCGGACGGCAGGAGCGGGTTCACCGCGGCCGGGTCACCGCCCAGGGCGGCCATGGCGTCCCGCATGGCGGCCAGATCCGCAGGACCGGCACGCCGTTGGTGTCATGCAGGAAGATCCGGGCGGGACGCAGTTGCACCACCTGCCGAGCGGGCCGTTCCGGGCGCCAGTCCAGGAGCGCCCGGACGCGGTCGGTGGAGGCGTCGCCGTCCTGGTGGCGCAGCAGGTTCTCCAGCACGATCTTCAGGCTGTACGGCAGGTGGGCCGGGGCGATGCCGGCGAGGCGATGGATGTGCAGCCGCCTGTCGCCGACGCGCAGTGTCGTGCGGGTGCCGAAAGCGTCATGGCCGGAGGCGACCGGTGAGGCGCTCATGAATCCGCCTCGCTGAGGCCGAGCGTCTCGGCCGCGTCGTCGATCCCGCACTCGCGGGCCAGACGGCCCAGATCACGCCGGGTCCTGGCCGGAAGGGCGACGCCGGTGTGCTCGGCGGAACGGGCGTTGCGGTCCTCGATCTCACCCGGATAGAAGACCTCGTCGAGGTGGCCGCGCAGCAGCAGCCACAGGCGGGCGGTCTCCTCCAATTCCTCGATGATGTCGGCGGCGCCCGCCAGGTCGGCACCGGCCACCACCGGGCCGTGATTGGCCAGCAGGAAGGCGTGGGAGGTGGCGGCCGTCCGTTCGGCGAGCGGCTCCAGCGCCGGATCACCCGGAGCGTGGTACGGCAGGACGGGCAACCGGCCGACCCGCATCGCGTAGTAGGCCGTCAGCGGGGGCAGCGCGTCATGGGCGTCGACCTCGGCGTGGCACGAGACGGCGACCGAGTGGGTGCCGTGCAGGTGGATCACGGCACCCGCGCCAGGCCGGGCACGGTAGACGGCGGCGTGCAGGGACGCCTCCTTGGACGGGCGCGGCCCGGACAGCCGGGGCCCGTCCAGGCCGACCAGGGACAGCCTGTCTGAAGTCAGCGACCCCAGCGACCTGCCGGTCGGCGTGCAGAGGAACCCCTCGTCCACGCGGACGCTGAGGTTGCCGGTGCGGCCGTGCGTCAGCCCCCGCGCGAACTGGAGTCGGCCAGCTCCAGGGCGTCGGGAATATGGACGCGCACTCCTTCCGTCTATAACGCTCGTTATAATCGCAGGCCACGAGAGGGTATAACGCACGTCATAACCAGGGGGGATAAGGGTGGCGCAGAGCGCGGGCACGTCCCGGCAGCGGATCGTCGTCGGTGCCGCCGATCTGATCAGGCGGCGAGGGCTGGCGGGCAGCACGGTCCGCGAGCTCGCCGCGCATTCGGGGGCGCCGCTGGGGTCGACCTACCACTACTTCCCGCGGGGGAAGCAGCAGCTGGCCGCCGAGGCGGTGCGCTTCGCGGGCGATCTGGTGTCGACGACGCTGGAACGCGAGCTGGCGGCAGGGCCGGTCGCCGGGTTGCGCGCGTTCCTGGCGCTCTGGCGGCGGACGGTCATCGACAGCGACTTCCAGGCGGGCTGCCCGGTACTGGCGGTCGCGGTGGAGGAGCCGCCCGCCGAGGGCGCCGCCGAGGCCGTCGACGCCGCCGCCGACGTCTTCACAGCCTGGGAAAGGCTTCTGGCGGGCTCGCTATGTGAGCACGGCGTGGACGCCCCTGCCGCCGCCGAACTGGCGACGTTGATCGTGGCCTCGGTCGAAGGAACGGTCGCGATGTGCCGGGCCAAACGCGACATCGCACCTCTCGACCACGTCGCCACCCGGCTGGAGCACATCATCGAGAACGCGACACGGAGGGACGGCGGTACCGATGCGTGAGCTGGTGTTCGTGCGCAGCGGACGGCTGGCGTGGCGGGAACGCCAAGACGCGGTGCTGGCCGACCCCGGGGACGCGATCGTGCGGCCCTTCGTCGCCGGTCGCTGCGACGGTGACTCCCTGCCGATCCACCGGCCCGTGTCGCGGGCGATGCAGGCCGGGATGATGCTCGGAGCGATCGATCCCGTCGTGGCGGGCATCTGCGGCAACGTCCCGTTCAAGGGCCCCTTCGCCATCGGGCATGAATGCGTCGCCCAGGTCGTCGCCGTCGGCTCGCAGGTCAGTGGCGTGCGCGTCGGGCAGACGGTCGTCGTGCCATGGGCGGTCTCCTGCGGCTCGTGCCATCGTTGCGAACGCGGGCTGACCTCCACCTGCGCCACCACGACGGCCCTCAGCGGCGGGCGAACGCTGGCGGCGTTCGGGTTCGGGACGGCGAGCGGCCCGTGGGGCGGCATGATCGCCGATCGGCTCCGCGTGCCGTTCGCCGACCACATGCTCGTGCCCGTCCCGTCCGGTGTCCCGCCGCTGCGGGTCGCGGCGGCCGCCGACAACCTCGCCGACGCCTGGCGCAGTGTCGTGCCGCCGCTCCGCGAGAGGGAGGGCGGATCGGTGCTGATTCTGGGCGGCGGCGCCAAGAGCATCGGCCTGTACGCCGCCGGCCTGGCCGTCGAGCACGGGGCGAGCGTCGTCGATTACCTGGACGACGACCCCGGACGCAGGGAGATCGCCGCGTCCCTCGGTGCCCGTGCTCGTCCCCTCTCGGCGCCGGGCCGCAGGTACGACATCGCCGTGGAGGCCACGTCCCGCGCCCGGGGGTTGCGTCGCGCCGTGAGCGCGCTGGCGCCAGGCGGGCTGTGCACCGCGGTCGGCTACTACGTGGGCTCCTGCACCGGTGTTCCGCTGATGCGCATGTACGCCACCGGCGCCACCCTCCGCCTGGGCGTCTCCCACGTCCGCGCGGTCCTGCCCGACCTGCTGGCCTTTGTCGAACGCACCGGTTTCCCCGCCGAACGGGTCACCACCCTGGCCGCCGACTGGAACGACGCCCCCACCGCCTACGCCGCCCGCACGACCAAGGTCGTGCTGCATCGCGATCCCGTCAACTGAGACGGTCCGTCTCGTTGGGGCTATGCTCGGCGTATGTCCGATGAGAGGGCGCCGGACCGTTCCCGGCGCAGCGAGCGGTCCCGGCAGGCGATCCTCGAGGCGACCCGCGCGCTGATCTCCGAGGTCGGATACCGGAAGGTCGCGATCGAGGCCATCGCCGCCAGGGCCGGCGTCGGCAAGCAGACGATCTACCGGTGGTGGCCGTCCAAGGGGGCGGTGATCTTCGATTCCTTTCTGGCGCTCAGCGAGAACGCCGGGGGAGCGGGCATCACGCTGCCCGACACCGGTGACGTCGAGGCCGACCTCAAGCACGTCATGCGCGCGACGGCCGCCGAGTTCGCCGATCCGGCCTTCGAGAAGCCGATCCGCGCGCTCAACGCCGAGATCGTCGACGATCCCGACCTCGCCGCCCAGTACCGCGAGCGGCTGGCCCGGCCCGTGGACGAGGCGAAGAAGGAGCGCCTGCGCAGCGCGCAGCGGGCGGGCCAGCTCGCCGCGGACGCCGACCTCGATCTGGTCCTCGAAGTGCTCTACGCACCGCTGTTCCAGCGGTGGCTGCACCGCACCGGTCCTCTCACCGCCGAGTACGCCGACTCTCTCGTCGACATCACCCTCAGAGCGTTCCGCCCTTGAGACGGAAGGCGTCGGCGGTGGACTCGTCGATGGTCGCCAGCTGGGCGTGGGTCTGGTCGACGGCGGAAGAACCGAGATCGTCGAACAGGACATGGGCGTCGTCCCACTGCTCACGGGCGGCCGCGTGGTCTCCCGCGAGATGGTGGCAGGCGCCGAGGTGGGCGAGCGTGCTGGCCTCGGCGTACGGGTCGTCGAACTCCCGGAACAGGTCCAGGGCCTGGCGGTAGCAGGGGGCCGCCCCCGAGTGGTCGCCCATCTGGAGGCGGGTGTCGGCCAAGCATGACCAGGCGTGCGCCTCGTGGGCGCGGTTGCCGAGCTTCTGGTGCAGGACCAGCGCCCGCTCGCACAACTCCAGTGCCCGGCCGTGGTCTCCCAGACGGCCGTGATACCAGCCCACGTCCGTGAGCGCGATGGCCTGCCCGGCCTCGTCGCCCAGCCGCTCGAACAGGTCGTGGGCCTGGCGGGCGGCGTCGAGCGCGTCGGCCTCCCGGCCCTGGAGGGCGTACACGATGTCGCGGCGGTAGTGCGTCCACGCCTGGCCGGCGAGGTCGTCGCGTGATCGTTCCAGGGCGAGGCCGAGGTTGCGGTGGGCCTCGTCGAAATGGCCCAGGTCGGCAAGAGCGAAGGCCAGATTGCGGTACGCGCGGGACTGTTCCATCGCGTCGCCCAGCCGTTCGGCGGCTGCCACTGCCGCACGCTGGGTCTCGGCCCGGTCGTGCCAGTGGCCCCGCCCATGCAGGAACACGAACAGCGCCCGTGCCAAGCGGCAGACCTGCCGGTCAAGGCCCAGGTCCGCGGCGAGCACCAGGGCGGCGAGCAGGGAGGGGCGCTCGGCCGTGAACCAGGCCATGGCCTCGTCGCGTCCGGCGAAGTCGTCGACATGGACGCCGGGGCTTGGCGGGGCGGGGGCGGCCGATTCGATGTCGCCGTCCGCTTCTCCGCCGAGCCGCTGTTGCGCCGCATAGGCGGTGTGGACGTAGTGGTCCACGATGCGGTGCCTCGCGGCGTCAGCGTCGGTGTCGTCGGCCTGGCAGAGTTCGGCGGCGTAGGCGCGCAGCAGGTCGTGGCAGGCATAGCGGCCCGGAGCATGCTCGGTGAGCAGGTTGGCGCGGGTCAGTTCGGCCAGCGGTGCCCGTACCCGCGAGATCGGGACGCCCGCCAGGCTGGCGGCGGTGGCGAGCGTGCCGTCGGGACCGGGGTGCAGCCCGGCGACCAGCCGGAACAGCCGCGCCGCCGCCGCCCCGAGCGTCCGGTAGGACCACGAGAAGATCGCCCGCACGTCGGCGGTGCCCTCCAGCGCGCCGAGGGCGTCGCCGAGCTCGGCCGCGAGCGCGCCGAGCGGATGTGCCGGCTGGATCGCGGCACGGGCGGCGACGATCGCCAGCGCCAGCGGCAGCCCGGCGCAGCGCCGGACGATCTCCTCGGCGGCCGCGGGGGCGGCGGCGATCCGGTCGTGGCCGAGACGCGCGGCCAGCAACCCCATGGCCTCGGCCGGCGGCAGCAGGCCGAGCGTCAGCGGCCGCGCGCCGTAGGTCATCACCAGCCCGGCCAGGTGATCGCGGCTGGTGATGACCACCAGGCAGCCGGGGGCGCCCGGCAGCAGCGGAGCGACCTGGCCGGCGTCCCGGGCGTTGTCCAGCACCACCAGCATGCGCCGGCCGGCCAGCAGAGTGCGGTAGAGCCCGGCCTGCGCGGCCTGGCCGTCCGGGATCTCGTGCGGCGGGACGCGCAGCGCGCCGAGGAACTCGCGGATGGCGGCCGACGGCGTCACGGGCGCCGCCGCCGGGTCGTATCCGCGCAGATCGATGCAGAGCTGGCCGTCCGGGAAGCGGTCGGCGGCCCCGTGCGCCCAGTGCACGGCGAGCGTGGTCTTCCCGACTCCGGCCGTGCCCGCGATCACCGCGATCATCGGCGACCGGGACTCCGTCGTGTCAGATGGGCCGAGCAACGCCTCCAGCGCCGCCAGCTCGGCCTCCCGCCCGGCGAAACCGCTGGCGGCGGCGGGCAACTGCCTTGGCACGACGCGTTCGCCGGGCGGCGAGCCGCCGGTGAGCAGTTCGACGTGAACCTGCCGGAGTTCGGGACCTGGATCGGTGCCCAGTTCCTCGGCGAGCCGGCGCCGGATCGTCTCGTACCGCTCCAGCGCCTCGGCGGGCCGGCCGGCCGATTCCAGGAGCCGCAGCAGGCGCAGCCAGAGCGATTCCCGCAGCGGATGCCGCTCGGACAGATCGGACAGGGTGGACAACTCGGCCGGACCGGGTCGTGCTCGTCCTGAAAGGTCCAGGTCGATCCGCCGCTCCAGCGCTGTCAGGTACCGCTCCTGCAGCGCGGGGGCCACGGACCGCTCCAGCCAGTCCGAACGGATCCCGTCGAAGGGGTCGCCGCGCCACAGCGCCAGCGCTGCGGCGAGCGTGGACCGCTCGGCCGCCCGGTCCGACGCCGCGGCGGCCTCATCGAGCAGGCGGCCGAAGCGGAGCGCGTCCACGCCGTCCGGCTCGGCGGCCAGCAGGTAGCCGCCGGGCCGGGCCACGATCAGCCGCTCCCCGGCGGCTCCCAGGGCGCGGCGCAGCCGTTTGACGTTCGTCCGGACGTTCGCCCGCGGGTCGCCGCCCGCGTCCGTGCCCCACACCGCCGTCGCCAGCCTGTCGGTGAGGACGGCATGACCTGCCGACATCGCGAGCACGGCCAGCAGGGCGCGCAGCCGTCCGGCCGGCAGCTCGACCGGCCGCCCAGACACCGCGACGCGCAGCGGCCCGAGCAGATCGACGGTCAGCACGCGGACGCCCCCTTCTTTCACCGGACTGACACAACTCTGCCACCGCCCGTTCGCCAAGCTGGCGGACATCGATATCACAGGAGGTCACAGTGGCTAAGACGGTGCTCGACATGTCCATGTCGGTCGACGGGTACATCGCCGATCCCGACGACTACCTCGGCGGCGAGGACGGCGAGCGGCTGCACAAGTGGGCCGACGCGGACAAGGAGCCGGTCAGGCACTTCGTCGCCGAATGGACAGCGGCCGGCGCGGTCGTCGCGGGACGGCGGACCGCCGAGCTCATGGACCACTGGGGCGGCGATCACGACGGTCTCCCGATCTTCGTGCCCAGTCACCGGCCGCCCGGCCCGGCCGCCCGCTGGGGCTATCCGCTGGTGACGTACGTGAGCGACGGCATCGAGAGCGCGATGGCACAGGCGAAGGACGCCGCGCAAGGCCGGGACGTGCAGGTGCGCGGCGCCTACACGGGACGACGGGCGCTCGAGGCGGGGGTGCTGGACGAGATCCAGATCCACGTGGTCCCGGTGCTGCTCGGCCGCGGCCACCGGCTGTTCGACGTTCTGCCCTCGGAGCTGGAGCTGGAGATCGTCCGGGTCATCGACACGCCGGAGGCCACCCACATCCGCTACCTCGTCCGCTACTGAGGGGTAGATCTGTGATTGATCGGAACTTTTGCGTAACTACCTGTGCGCACGAGCGTTATGGTGCATCCTTAACACGCCTTATTCCGTTATGGGCGCCGTGCGACGGATCGGGGGGTCCTGCGCGCCGGTAGCCAACGTTCACAAGGACACGATGGATGGCAGCACAAGCAGGTCGGCCGGGCGTCGAGCGCCGCGCGCTGGAACGCGCGCTCTGGATCTGGCTGGCCGTGGCGATCGTCGTCGGCGGCGCCTGGCTGGGAACGCTCCTGGCGGTGGACGAGGGGTCGCGCACGCTGGTCGCCGTGGGCGGTGGCGCGGCCGTGCTGGCCGTCAGCCTGGCCATCGGGGCCGCGGCCTACTACGCCCAGTGCGCCAAGGGATTCCGTAGCCGGCTGTCCCGGGTGGAGAACGAGAGCGGCCGGCTGGAGCGCAGGCTTCAGGAGCTGCTCGACGGCCCGCTCCCCGCGCTGATCGCACGGCTCCACGACGGGGCGGCGCCGGACGTCGAGTCCCTGGCCACCAGGGCCGCGCCCGACCACCTGCTGGGCCGGCTGGTGCACGTGGTGGCGGAGGGCGTCGCCGCGAGCGAGCGCCGCGCGGCCCAGACCAGGGCCGAGCTGAACGTCCTGGAAGGCGAGATCGAGCGGCTTGCCGACGCGACGCTGCCCACCATGACCAAGCGCATCCGCGGCGACCGCGCGTCGGCGGCGGCCGTGCTGGCCGAGGTCGCGACGCCCTCGCACCCGGCGGTGGAACGGCTGCTGCGCGACCTCGCCGACGACCTCGCCGCGGGCGAGCGCACCCGGGCGTCGGCCATGGCGGCCAGCGCGAGCGCGGCGGCGCGGATCCAGGCGCAGACCACCCGCATGCTCGCCCAGCTGCGGGAACTGGAGGACCAGTACAACGAGGACGAGGTCTTCGGCGACCTGCTCGACCTCGACCACCACGTCTCCCAGATGGGCCGCCTGGCCGACAGCATCGCGCTGCTCAGCGGCGGGCGCACGGGACGGCGCTGGACCAAGCCCATCGGGCTGGAGAGCATCATCCGCGGCGCCATGGGCCGGATCGCCTCCTACCAGCGCGTCCAGTACCACTCGACCAGCACCGCCGCCGTCGCGGGGTTCGCGGCAGAAGGCGTCATGCACGTGCTCGCCGAGCTGATGGACAACGCCGCCAACTTCTCCCCGCACGGCACCGCCGTGCACGTCTACGCCGAGGAAGAGGGCGCCGGGATCGTCGTCACGATCGAGGACAGCGGCCTGGGGATGCGGCAGCGCGAACGCGAGCGCGCCGAGCGGCTGGTCTCCGAGGCCGCCGACCTGACGTCGCTTCCAGGGACCCGGCTGGGGCTGGCAGTGGTCGGCCGGCTGGCGGGCAAGCACGGCCTGAGCGTCAACTTCCGGCCGTCCTCGCGCGGCGGCGTCGGCGTGGTCGTCCTGATCCCGCGCCCGCTCATCAGCCACTCCTCCGACGACGCGGCCAGAGGGACCCTGTCGGAGTCCCTCCAGAGCGCGCCCAGGGGCATCCCGTTGCCCGCCCGCGAACCCGCCACGGCCGGTGCGGCGGCGGCGCCGGACGCGGGCGACTCCGACGAGTCGTACCTGCCCAAACGCCGCCGCGGCGCCACGCTCACCGGGACGGTCGGGCAGCAGGCGGCGCCCGCTCCCAAGCCCCGCGATCCGGGGGCGCGGTTCGCGGCGTTCCGCGAGTCCGCCTCGGGGCGCCGGCAGCCGGCCGGCGACGACGCGAGCAGTGCCCCGGCCGATCCCGCGGCCGGTTCCGAACCCAGTACGTCCGCCAAAGACCCCGATCAGTAGGGCCCATGGCCTGGCGGCCCGTCCGGCGGACGGGCCGCGGCGCGACCGGTCCCGGCATCCTCGTCCGGACCGCAGGATCGACAGATAGGAGGCAGGGGCGCGCAGCCGCGGCGGGCGCCGCCCCGTGATCTCGATGAGCACCGATGAGCGCCAACTCGATTGGCTCCTGGCATCCCTCGTGGAGCGGGCCCCCGGCATCCAGCACGTCCTCGTGCTGTCGCGGGACGGTCTGCAGATCTGCCACACCCCCCAGCTGGACGACGACAAGGCCGACCAGCTCGCGGCCATCGCCTCGGGAATCCAGAGCCTGTCCCTGACCGCCTCCCACGAGTTCGGCAGCGGCGTCGGCGCCGGCCAGTCGATGGTGGAGTTCGCGGGCGGGCTGCTGCTCATCATCCCGGCCGGCGAGGGGGCGCACCTGGCGGTCGTGGCCCACGAGGACGCCGACGTCGGCCTGGTCGGGCACAGCATGAGCGAGCTGGTGGAGCAGATCGGCGGCTATCTGACCGCCGCGCCGCGCACCGCCACGCCGACATGAACCTGCGCGCCCTCGGCAACGAGGAGCCCGACCGGCTCTACACCGTGACCGGTGGCCGCAGCCGGATCGACGACGCCGGCCTCGACCTCGTCACGCTGGTCATCGCCGAGAACGACCCGGCGCCCGGCATGCAGTCCGAGCACGTCACGATCCTGCGGCTGTGCCGCCGTGAGCCGGTGGCGGTGGTCGAGCTGTCCTCCCATCTGAGGCTGCCGGTGAGCGTGGTGAAGATCCTGCTGCTCGACCTGCGCGACACCGGTCACATCACCGTCCGCCATCCGACCTCGGCCACCGCGACGACCCACCTGGCCGACCTGGAAACGTTGAAGCAGGTGCTCGTTGGACTCGAAGACCTCTGACCGGGCGGCGGCACCCGGAGCCGCCGGCGCGCCGGCCGGTGCCGCGGGCGGCGTGCCGCTCCGCGCCACCGTCCGGGACGCGCTGAAGATCGTGGTCGTGGGCGGATTCGGCGTCGGGAAGACCACCATGGTCGGCTCGGTCTCCGAGATCCGCCCGCTGAGCACCGAGGAGGTCATGACGAAGGCAGGGGTCGGCATCGACGACCCCAGCCGCGTCGCCGACAAGCGGACCACCACGGTCGCGTTCGACTTCGGCCGGATCTCGCTGGACGAGCACCGCGTGCTGTACCTGTTCGGCGCGCCCGGCCAGGAGCGGTTCTGGTTCATCTGGGACCAGCTGTTCTCCGGCAGCCTGGGCGCGGTGGTGCTGGTCGACACGCGCCGCCTGGCCGACTCGTTCTACCCGCTCGACCGGCTGGAGCACCACAAGATGCCGTTCGTGGTGGCGGTCAACCGGTTCGACGGCCCGGAGCCGCAGCCGTCGCTGGACCGGGTCCGCGACGCGCTGTCGCTGCCCGCGGACGTCCCGCTGGTCGACTGCGACGCCCGGCTCAAGGACTCCTGCAAGAACGTGCTGATCACGCTCGTCCGGCACCTCACCACGCTCCATGATCCCGCCGCACTCCATGACTCCGCCGCACTCGAGGAGGCCGCGCAGTGACCGACGAGAACGTCCGGCCGCCCGTGGACGAGGACGCCGTCCGCTTGTACGGGGAAGAGTTCGACCAGCGGCCGAAGGACTTCTTCCAGCGGATGCGGAGCGAGCACGGGCCCGTCGTGCCCGTCCTCCTCGAAGGCGACATCCCCGCCTGGTACGTGATCGGGTACCGGGAGGTCAACCACGTCACCGGCAACCCCGGCATGTTCGCCCGCGACACCCGCCGCTGGAACGCCTGGGACATGGTCCCCGAGAACTGGCCGCTGCTGCCGTTCGTCGGCTGGAACCCGTCGGTGCTGCTCGCCGAGGGGGAGGAGCACCAGCGGCGCAGCGCGGCGATCAGCGACGCGCTGGACGCCGTGGACCGCACCGAACTGGGCAACGGCTGCGAGCGCATCGCCGACGAGCTGATCGACGGGTTCGCCGGGGCCGGTGAGGCCGATCTGATCAGCCAGTTCGCGGACCGGCTCCCACCGCTGGTGATGGCGAAGCTCTTCGGCGTTCCCGACGCCGAGGTGCCCGACATGATCCGGGACATCCAGTACGTGGCGGGCTCGGACGAGAACGCCATCCCGGCGCATCAGCGGCTCCAGGAGATGACGCGCAGGCTGGCCGAGGCCCGCAGGTCGCGGCCCGGGCCGGACGTCACGTCCCGGCTGCTGGAGCATCCCGCGAACTACAGCGTGGACGACCTGGTCAACGACCTGCTGATCATGATGAGCGCCGGGCACCTGCCGACCGGCCACTGGATCGGCAACGCGCTGCGGCTGATGCTGGTCGACGAGCAGTTCGCCGTGACGCTCCAGGGCGGCCGCGGCAGCGTCGTGCAGGCGCTCAACCAGGTGCTGTGGGAGGACACGCCGTCCCAGAACAACATCGGCCGCTTCGCCGTGCACTCCTGCGAGCTGGCCGGACGCAAGGTCCGTCCCGGTGACATGCTGATCCTGGGGTGGGCCGCGGCCAACGCCGACCCGCAGGTACAGCCCACGGCGCACGGTGCCGGCGCCGGCAACCGCGCCCACCTGTCGTTCGGGCACGGCGACCACGGCTGCCCGTTCCCCGCGCCGGAGCTCGCCGAGGTCATCGCGAGGACGGCGGTCGAGGTGCTGCTCGACCGGCTGCCCGACATCGAGCTCGCGGTCAAGCCCGACGAGCTCCTGTGGCTCCCGTCGTTCTGGGTCCGCCGCCTGGCCGCCCTGCCGGTCACGTTCAGCCCCGCCGCCGCCTCCCACCGAGGCTGACCCGGCTCCGCGAACCGGTGAGGCGGCCCGGGGCCGGCCGCCTCACGGTGGTTGGGGCCGGCCCCGGTCACGTCTTCGCCGCGTCGTACTCCTCGCGCGCCTTCTGGACCGCCGCCATGCGCCGCTCGGTCCACTGGGAGAGATCGCGGATCTGCTCGGCGGCCTCGCGGCCGAGGCCGGTGAGGGAATAGTCCACGCGGGGCGGGATCACGGGCTTGGCGTCGCGGTGGACCATGCCATCGCGTTCGAGGGTCTGCAGGGTCTGGGCCAGCATTTTCTCGCTCACCCTGCCGATCTCCCGGCGCAGCTCGCTGAAGCGGTACGAGCGGTCGAGCAGCGCGATGAGGATCAGCGCGCCCCAGCGGCTCGTGACATGCTCCAGGACGAGGCGGTGGGGGCAGATCCCGTCGCCGTCGGCGGCGTTCCGCAGGCGTTCCGCGAGCGTCGTCGTCTCACTTACCTTCACACCAGTACCTTACTTTGAAGTGGGTACTTTCAGAAGAGTTAGCCGCCTCCTAGGTTGAGTGACGTAGAGCGACCCCATAAAGGAGATGCCACACCATGAGCATTGTCGTCACCGGCGCCACCGGGAACCTCGGCCGACTCGTCATCGAGGGCCTGGTGGAGAAGGTCCCGGCCGATCAGATCACCGCCGTCGTCCGCGGCGAGGAGAAGGCCGCCGGCCTCGCGGCCCGCGGCGTGAAGATCGCGATCGCCGACTACAACGCCCCCGAGACCTTCGTCGGCCTGTTCTCCGCCGGCGACAAAGTGCTGCTGATCTCGGGCAACGAGTTCGACAAGGGCCGAGTCGGCCAGCACAAGGTCGTCCTGGCCGCCGCGAGGCAGGCCGGGGTCGCCCTGCTCGCCTACACCAGCGCCCTCGGCTCTCTGACCTCCTCCCTCGCCGACGATCACAGGGACACCGAGGCGGCGATCCTGGAGTCCGGCCTGCCCTACGTCCTGCTGCGCAACGGCTGGTACAGCGAGAACTACACCGGGCAGCTGGCCCCAGTGCTCCAGTACGGCGCCGTCACCCAGGCCGCGGGCCAGGGCCGCATCGCCTCCGCCGCCCGTGCCGACTACGCCGCCGCCGCGGTCGCCGTGCTCACGGGCGAGGGGCACCAGAACAAGATCTACGAGCTGAGCGGCGACACCGCCTGGAGCTTCGCCGAGTACGCGGCCGAGCTGAGCAGGCAGACCGGCCGGGAGATCGGCTACAACGCCATCTCCGCCGAGGACTACACCGCCATGCTGTCCGGCGCCGGGGTCCCGGAGCCGCTCGCGGCGATCCTGGCCGGCGTGGAGGTCGCCATCGAGAAGGGCGAGCTGGCCGGCACCAGCGGCGACCTCTCCCGGCTGGCCGGGCGGCCCACTACGCCGATCGCCGACTCCATCGCCGTCGCATTGAAGAACTCGGCCGCGTCATAGCTCGGCGGCGAGTGGTTCCTGTGCGCTCACGCCATGGTCGGCGCAGACGATGACCTCGCAGGGCGAGTCGCGCAGGACGCCCGGCACGGTGCCACCGCCCAGCGGGCTGCCGCCGTCGGAACGCACACGTGCTCCGATGACGAGCAGTTCGGAGTGTGCGGAGGCCCCCACCAGCGTCATGGCGGGCTCACCTTCGAGGACGCGCAAACGGGTCGTCCGGTGCTGCGACACCGGAATCGTGTGCGCGACGAGTTCTCGCAGCCGCAGCCACTCCGCCGCGACGCGCCACGCCGGCCGGCCGCGGCCGGCCGGCGGCGCGAGCACCCGCACGACCTTGAGCTGCGCGTGCCGCCGCTCGGCCTCCGCGGCCGCCCTGCGCAGGGCGGCGATCGAATTCGGTGACCCGTCGACCCCGACGATCACGCTCCGCCTGTCCGGCCTGACGTGCATGGACGCCTCCTTCGTTCACCCTCCACTCTGGGGCTCCGGGCACGTCCCGCCGTAGTGCCGAGCGGCCCGATCGAACGGGACCTTCGGCCCTGATCGGGTGCCGGTCTCCGCCGTGAGATCGGCGGTTTCGCTCAGCGGAGTTCCGACTGGAGACGCTGGGCGTTGCCGTGTTCGATGGCCGTGCGCGTGCCGGGTGACAGGGTTCGCAGCCGTGCGAGGCCCGTCTCGGCGCGGATCGCCACGTTGGGGGCGTCCGAGCCGAAGAGGAAGCGGTCCGGGCGGGCCTCCAGTTCGGCGTCCGGCAGCGCGACCGGGTCGTCGATGACCGGTGTCAGGTCGGCGTGGACGTTCGGGTGCGCGGCGACGAGCGCGAGCGCCGCGGCGGTGGACGGGTGCGCGGTGTGCGCGATGATCAGCGGGGCGCCGGGATGCCGCCGGGCGATCCGCGCCAGGGACGCCAGTTCGGTGGCGTGCGTCCGGCCGGTGACGTCGTGGCCTACATGGACGACGGTGGGGAGGCATCGGCGCTCGACCAGCCGCCACAGGGCGTCGAGGCGCGCGTCGTCGGCGCTGAAGCCGCCCACCGAACAGTGCAGCTTGAGCACGCGCAGCCCGAGAACGTCGAGTGCCGTGCCGACGACGCGTTCGGGATCGTCGTCGCCCGGATGCGCGGTGGCGCCGCCCACGATGCGGACGCCGGGATGGGGCGACGCCTGCGCCAGCGCCGCGCTGGCCTCGTTCAGGCCCTCCGCGACACCGGGCTTGTGGGCGTACGGCAGATTCCACACCTCGCCGATCCCGGCCTCCGCGTGGGCGGCCAGGACGGTCGCGTGGTCGTTGGGATAGGCCAGCTCGAGGGGGAGATGCCGGAGGAAGAAATCGCGCACCTTCGCACCGAGCCGGCCCGGCAGCAGATGGACGTGCGCGTCAACGATCATCGTGGGCGATCGTACCGGGCGATGAACCTTTGCCGGCTCACCGGTCGTAGAACCGAGGTGGGATCTTCGTCCGCCGAGTGCGGCCGGGGAACGGAAGGAGCTTCGACAATGGGTCTCTTGGTGCCGGTGGCGATCGCCGGAACCCTCGTCCTGTCCATGGGGACGTCCGCGTCCGCCGGGGCGCCGGCCGCCGCGCCCGGGGACGCGGACAAGGTCACACGGCTGACCCGCCAGATCAAGGCGCTGGAAGCGGCGTCCGGCGGACGGCTGGAGCAGCTGCGCGACGCCCGCCTGGACGCCGGCACCTCGCTGCGGCAGGTCCAGTCCCTCGGCGCGGACCTCGAGCGGGCGCGGAGCGAGGTGGCCACGCTGGCGGCCTCGCAGTACATCAACAACGGCATGGACCCGTCCGTCCAGGTGCTGGGCGGCGGGGACCCGCGGCAGATGCTCGACGGCGCGACGATCGCGGCGCAGCTGAGCGAGCAGCGGGCGGCCAGGGTCAGGCAGATCGAGACCCTGCGCGCGCAGCAGGAACGGACGCGCCGCGAGGCCGAAACCAAGATCAAGAAGCTGGAGGCCGACGTCCGGGAGATCGCCGGCCAGAAGGAGCGGGTGCGGGCCCTGCTCAAGAAGTTCAAGCCGGAGTCACCGATGGTCGGCAGCGGCGGAATGACCCCGCGGATGGTCGCGGTGCGCAACGAGATCGAGTCGGAGCTCGGGCCGTTCCTGACCATCGGCTGCACTCGCCCCGGCGACCCGCAGGACCACGGCACCGGCCGGGCCTGCGACTTCATGGAGAGCACCGGCGGCAAGATGCCGTCCGCCGACCGCGTCGCCCACGGCGACCAGGTCGCGGCGTACGCGATCAAGCACGCCGGACGGCTCGGGATCAAGTACATCATCTGGCGCCAGCGGATCTACGACATGCGCAACCCCGGCTGGCGGGCGATGTCGGATCGGGGGAGCATCACGCAGAACCACTTCGACCACAATCACATCTCCGTGTTCTGAGCGTCCGTCCAGATCCGCCACAGTCGCGGCTGGTCGCCGTCCTCCCTGTCGGACGCGAAGAGCATCTCGACGCCCGAACGCACGACGCGCACGCCGATGGCGTCGTCGTCCAGCACCAGCTCGGGCGCTAGTTCCCAGCCGAGCCCCGCGGTGCTCAGCGCGGCCACCACACGTTCATAGGGAAGCTCGGCGGGCCGCGGCTCGTGCCAGCCGCACAACGCGGCCGGCAGGGCCACCTCGTCCCCGTCCGTCCGCACGGTGATCTTGTGGACCCGGTGCTGGACGAACATCAGCGGGACGCCCGGCTCGACATCTACCCGTTCGACCCGGCCACCGGCCACCGGACCAGCGCGCAGCCCGTCGCGACCTATCAATTCGGTGGCTCCGGTGACGGGTCGTTCGGCCCCTTCAAAGGCCGGGGGACGTCCACTACGAGTTCGCGATGTCGAAGGACGGCACCAACCAGGTCCATCACCACTACTACCAGCCGTTCCGCCGCACCGACCTCGGGATCCGCGTGCTCAGCGGCGACCCCGGCGGCCCCCTCGACTGGCTCATCGAGCGCAACAGGAACCACGTCGCGACGCTGATCTACCGCAACAAGGAGTGGTGGGGCGACCAGGGCGCGAACAGCGACACGCTGACCCTCGACGGCACCGGCGTCCTCAACGCCACCATCGCGCCGCGCACCAAGCGGGCCTGCGGCATCTTCATGTACGACTGGCACTCCGATCGCCGGACCGACCTGAACACCACCGTGGGCCTGTTCCCGGTGCTGCCCTTCATCTCCGGCGCCGACCACTACATGCCCGCCTCCGCGACGGGAACGGTGACGCTGGAAACGCGTCAACGCGCCGCAGACGGCCAGACCGACCGGCTCAGAATCCCCGCCCGGCCGTCCGACACCCACATGAACTCCATCTACATCGACGACTACGCCTGACGGCCAGTGTGTGTGCAGGGGCCTCCTGGGGAGGCCCCTGCACGGTCGGGTTGTCAGTGGCGAGCGAAGTAGTTCGGTTGTGTCTGGGTGTTCAGCTCGCGCAGGCGGATCCTCTTGCCGCCGTCGGTGCGGCGGTCCCTGATGTCGACGACGTCAAGGCCCTTCTGGATGTCGCTGGAGTAGATGTAGCCGTTGTAGTAGTACGCCGACCAGGTGCCGCCGAGGGCGAATCCGGGCGGGAGCGGGCCGCGCTCGAAGAAGCCGAGCTCCTTCGGCTTGCGCGAGTTGGTGAAGTCCCACACCGAGATGCCGCCCTGGTACCAGGACTGCACCATGATGTCGCGGCCCTTCACGGGGATCAGCGAGCCGTTGTGCGCGACGCAGTTCTCGGTGCTCGCGTTCTCGCGCGGGATCTTGTAGTAGCTGCGGAAGCGCAGCTTGCGCTTCTTGCCCTTGCCGACGATGTCGTAGATCGCGTTGGCGCCCTTGGTCGGGCCGACGGCCGGGTTGCAGGTCGCGGCCGAGCCGCCGCCGAGCTCGTCGGTGAAGACGACCTTGCTGGCGCGCTGGTTGAACGTGGCCGAGTGCCAGAAGGCGAAGTTGGTCGTGTCGCGGATGGTGGTGATCACCTTGGGCTTCTCCGGGTTGGAGATGTCGAAGAGCGCGCCGTCGCCCATGCAGGCGCCCGCCGCGATGTCCTTGTCGGGGTAGGCGGTGATGTCGTGGCAGCCGGTGGTCGGGACCCAGGTGTCGTCGCCCGGAACGGGATTGTCCGGCCGGCCGGGGTTGCCCGGGTTGCCGCCGTCGGGGAACAGCACCGGGGTGGCCACGACCGAGGCCGTGGTGGGCGCCCGCAGCGGGACCTTGACGATCGAGATCTTGTCGAACGGGGCCTCGCAGTTCGGGCCGGCGTTGGGCGTTCCGACGAGCCAGGTGGGCAGGATGTACGACGACACGTAGATGTAGACCGAGCCGTGCTTGCCCGGGACCAGCGTGTGCGTGTGCGAGCCGCACTGGGTCTTGACGGACTTGATGTAGCGCGGGTTGGCCTTGTCACTGATGTCGAAGATCTTGATGCCCTCCCAGGCGGTCGGGTCCGACACCGGCTTGGCCACGCTCTGGCACGAGTCGTCGCTGCGCGACGAGTCGGTGGACAGGAACAGCAGCTTCCCGTCGGCCGCCACGGACACGTCGTTCTGCGACCCAGGACAGCTCACCATGCTGACGATCGTGGGCGCGCTGGGCTTGCTGATGTCATAGATGGTGAAGCCCAGGTAGTTGCCCGAGATCGCGTACTTCCCGGTGAACGTGATGTCGGTGCCGAAAGCGGTCGGCCCGGCGAACGGCCCCTGTTTGGGGACGTTGGCGAGGTGCTTGACATTGGAACTGGTCACGACCTCGTCGACCGGGGGGATGTCCGCCGCCCCGGCCGGCGCGCCCAGCAGGGCCGACACGACCATGATGAGGCCGGTCAGCGTTCCCAGCACCGCTCGCCTGGTCGATCTCTGTTGGAGACTTGAGGCCACGTTCTCTCCTTTGGCGTCGCCTGTGACCCCCCGAAGATCTGATCCACTGGAGTATTGCCCTGGTTTGTCAAGTACGGCCAGAGGTATGACCTCTTGTGGTCGCGTGGACCGGGCCGGTATCGCCGCCGCGAGAACGGAACCATAAACGAAATGGATTCGTCCGGCACGGGAGTGGACGCGGCGGAGATGTGTGAGCGTTTCGCTACTTACAAGAAATATTTCGGCACCGCGTCCGCGTAGGCCGACTGAGTCGACCGGCAAAACGAAATTTTGGCCGGTTCACGCCAGTGAGGCCGCTTGACAGCTTTCTCTGTAAAACGTATCAAGATGATCTTGTGATGTATATTTCCACAGCTCATAGCAGGTGTGGTCGAAGGATTATAGGACGATCAAGCAGTCCGTCACTCGTTGTGTCCATTCCCGCGCCTTGCCAGTACTTGCTGGTTTTCTGCTGATCGACTTCCATCTCCACCATGGAGAAGGTCATGGGTGTCATCGAGGAATGGCGACGGCGGATCGATGATCATCCACTGCACAAGTGGCTGGTCGACGAGGACGACGGGGTCGAGCCCGAACAGAAGTTGTGGTTCGCCCTTTACTTCACCAACTTCATCATGTATTTTCGCGAGCTGAACATCTATCACATTTCCTACGAGGCCCGGCCCGGCCTCATCTCCGGGACCGGCGGCCACGGCGACGCCGACGGCCTGCGGAAGAAGGCCATCTCGGCGCACGCCGGGGAGGACATGACACACTCGCGCCTCTTCATGCGCGACTTCCGGACGCTCGGCTGGGACGAGCTGCTCGGCTGGCGGCCCTCGGAGGTGCTGCACTGGCTGTTCTCCAGCGAGGTCAACGAGCAGCTGCGGCGGCGGACGACCGCGATCACCAAGCTCTACGTCGAGGCCGCCGACCCGGCCGTCAAGTACGCGGTGGTCGAGGCGGTCGAGGCCTGCGGGCACGGTCTCTTCCGGCACACGTGCCGGCTCGCCGACCGGTACACCGAGCGGACCGGCAAGGAGCTCATCTACTGGGGGCAGTTCCACCTGGCGCGCGAGACCGGCCACGCCGTCGAGGAGTACGACGAGGGCGAGTTCGAGGGGCTGGAACTGACCCCCGAGCAGCGCGAGACCGCCATCGGCCTGGCGGTCCGCGCGTTCGAGCTGATCGACGAGCAGAACAGCCACATGCTGCAACTGGCCCAGGAGACGATCTCGCAGGGCGGCTTCGCCGAGCGCCGCCGCCTGCACGCCGCGCCGGTGACCACGGTGCCCGCCAAGGAACGCGACATGGCCGGCTGGGACCGATCGCAGTTCTGGCCGGAGCCGTACGAGTTCCACTTCTGGCCGGTGAACGCGCATCCCAGCCAGCAGCCCGTCGTCGAGGCGCTGCGCCGCAGCGACCGCGCCGTGCGCAAGTCGGGCATCCTGGATCTGCTCCAGACGCAGGACGTCGAGGAGGGGCTGGGGCTGCTGCGGCTGGCGCTGATGTTCATCGCCGCCGACACCTGCGGGACGCCCACCGTCTACCGGTACATGGTCCCGTACGCCTATCCGAACACTCCGGAGGAACGGGCCGTCAACCGGATCGCGCGACAGTTCGGCCGGCGCGCGCACATGCTCTACGCCGACTGGGAGTCGCTGGGCATCAACGAGCGGCTGGGCTGGCCGGTCAGCCGGACGCTGGAGTTCGTCTACCTCGACGCCGCCACCGAGTCGCACCGCGATCTGCGGGCCGTGGTCACCCATCACATCGACGCCACGACCGACCCGATCCTGCGGTACTGGACGATGGTCGGGCTCAAGAAGATGACCGCCACCTACGCCGACGGCACCGGTGACCTGGCCCGCCGCGTCGAGGCGGCCACCGGCCTGGACCTGCCCTACCTCACCCTCAAGCAGAACCCGGACAAGGTCGTCCTGGAACCCGATCCCGTGGCCGACGCCGTCCGGTTCGAGGAGCAAGAGATCGACGCCGCCACCGCGGCACGCGCCGCCGCACTGGTCGAGGACATCGCCGAGGCCATCCGCGTCCGCTATCTCAAGATGGTCGACTCCATCCGGGAACGGCATTACCCGGAAGTCGCCTGACCCGGTGGGCGTGACAGCCGGGCCGCGTCCGGAGGAGATGGACGACCTCGGCGTCCCGGAGCACCCGGGAAGCCACGAGGAGTTCGTCGCCGACCCGTACGCCCACTACCGCCTGCTGCGGACGGCAGGCGGTTCGGTGCAGCGCGCGCACTCCGGCGGGCGGCTGCTGGTGCTCGGCCACCGCGAGTGCGCGGCGGCGCTGCGCGACCGGCGACTGCGGCACCCGCTGGAGCGCGTGAACGTCGGCGGCGACCAGTTCCGCCGGATGGTCCACCCGATGTTCACCCCCGCCGCGGTGGCCGCGCGCCGCCGCCGGATCGACGACGAGGTGGCACGCCTGCTGGCCGGGGCGCCGCGCGGCCCGGCGGCGTTCGAGGTGGTCGAAGGGCTCGCCCGGCCCCTCACCCTCGCGGTGATCGGAGACCTGCTGGGGCTGCCGGAGGCCGACCGGCACCGGCTCGCCGCCGCCCCGTCGGTGCTGTCGGGCGCGATCGACCCGGACCGGATCGACCCGGCGGCGCTGGAGCTGGCCGGCCTGTTCGGCGAGCTGTTCGAGGCCCGTCGTGCCGAGCCCGCCGACGACCTGGTGAGCCACATGATCCGGTACGTCGGCGGGGACCACCGGCCGTGGGCAGAGTCGCTGGCCCGGGGATGCCATGTGCTGCTGCGCGCGGGGTACGACGCGACCGCGCACGCCGTCGGCAATCTCGTGCTGGCGCTCGGACGGCACCCGGGCGGGCGGAAGTTCCTGGGGGGTCACCCAGATCGGATCCCGGCGGCGGTGCAGGAGGTGCTGCGGTACGACCCGCCGGTGCAGATCGTCGGCCGGGTCGCCGCCGAGGCCCTCGACATCGGCGGGGCGCGGGTGGCGGCGGGGGAGACGGTGCTGCTCGTCCTCGCCGCGGCCAACCGGGATCCCGAATGGCTGCCGGCCCCCGACGTGCTGGACGTCGGCCGATCGGAGGCGGAGCTGGCCGGCCAGCTGGCCTTCGGCGGCGGCGGTCACTTCTGCCTGGGCGCGGCACTGGCCAGGGCGCAGGCCGCCGCCGTGATGTCGGCGTTGTGCCGCGGGCCCGTCCAGCTCGCCGGTACGAGCGCGAGTGCGCCGGTGTACCGGCCCGGCTTCCCGATCCGCGGGCTGGCCGAACTTCACGTGGTGCTGAGGTAGGTGGCGGCGTAGTGGTCGAGAACAGCGGGCAGCCGCTCTGGCGGGCCGTCGGGAACCGTCAGGACGATCTCCTCGACTCCGGCGGACGCGAAGTACTCCACCTCCTGGGGGTTGGGCGGGAACCCTCCGCACGGGACGATCCGCAGATCGGACAGGTCGCGGTCCCGTTCCGCCATGGCCTTGCGCAGGTTGGGCAGGCCCGCCGCCAGGCTCCAACTGCCCACCGGGAGCCAGCCGTCGGCGTACTCGGCGATGTGCTCGCACAGCACCGGCCCGCCGAAGCCGCCCAGCAGGATCGGCGGGCCGCCCGGCTGGACCGGCTTGGGCCAGCAGAAGCTCGGCTCGAACGACACGTGCTCGCCGGTGAACGCGGCCTCGTCCTGCGTCCACAGGGCACGCATGGCGAGCACGTGCTCGCGCACCACCGCGCGCCGCAGCCCGGGGTCGACGCCGTGGTTGCGGGTCTCCTCGGTCATCCAGCCGAACCCCACGCCGAAGTCGAACCGGCCGCCGGAGATCAGGTCGAGCGTGGCCGCCGCCTTGGCGGTGACGATCGGCTCGCGCTGGGCGACCAGGCTCACCGCCGTCCCCAGCCGGATCCGCGAGGTCACCGCCGCCGCGGCGGCGAGCGCGACGAACGGGTCGAGCAACCGGTGGTATTCCTGCGGCAGCGAGCCGTCCGGCGTTCCGGGAAAGGGCGTGCTGCGATCGACCGGGACATGTGTGTGCTCGGCCAGGAAAAGGGAGGAGAATCCGCGATCCTCGGCCTCTTTCGCGGCGTCGGAAACTGTCGCCGTCAGATCCGTGGGAAACATCGTTATTCCGAACTTCATGGGGCGAGCATAAGTCGGAGATGGCCGGAAGGGAATGGCCGGTGAATGATTTCGATCTGACGGGGCGGGTGGCGTTCGTGACCGGTGCCTCCCGGGGCATCGGCCGCCAGATCACGCTGGGGCTGGCCCGGGCCGGGGCCGACGTGGCGGTGGTCGCCCGTTCCGGTGAGGGGCTCAAGGCGGTCGCCGACGAGGTGGCGGCGCTGGGCCGGGCCGCCGTCGCGATCGCCTGCGACGTCACCGACCGGGCCGCGCTGCAGGCGGCCGCGGCCCGGTCGCTGCGGGAGTTTGGCCAGGTCGACGTGCTGGTCAACAACGCCGGGGCGGTCGCGACGGCCGGGCCGCTGACCCATCTGGAACCGGCCGGCTGGGAGGCCTCGCTGCGCGTCAACCTGGACGCCGCGGTGTGGGGCTGCCAGGTCTTCGCCGAGCACATGCTGGGACGCGGCAGCGGCTCGGTGATCAATGTGACCTCGGTCGCGGCGGTCGTGGGCGCCCCGTTTCTGGCCGCCTACAGCGCGGCCAAGGGCGCGGTCGCCGCCTTCACCCGGACGCTCGCCGCCGAATGGGCGTCCCAGGGCGTGCGCGTCAACGCGCTGTGTCCAGGGATGACGATGACCGATATCAATCGGATGTGGTGGGAGGACCCGGAAATCCGCCGCCAGACATCTTCACAGGTGCCGATGCAGCGTTATGCGGAGGCCGGTGAAATGGCTGGACCGGCCGTCTTTCTGGCTTCGCCGGCGTCCTCTTTCATGACCGGCCAGGTACTGGTGGTCGACGGCGGTCAGAGCATTGTCTGAGTTTGGAGACGGGAGATCGACGATGGGCGAGACAACGGCTGTGGTCTTCGACCTGGGTGGCGTCCTCGCCCACCCTCCGAAGGGGCCGATGGCCCCGCCGAAGGACTTCTTCGGCCCGGCGGGCGACGCCGGCGGGACGGACCAGGCCGACGACCACCCGTGGCACCGGCTCGAACGAGGCGACCTCACGCTGGAAGAGGCCCTCACGTTGCTGTTCGAGGACATGGGCGTCCCGATGCCCTCCTCGGGTGCACCGCTTCCTCCCGGCATGATGCCCCCGGGCATGCCATCTCCGGACGTGCCGCCTCCGGGCATGCCGCCACCGGTTCAGCCGCAGGGCGCGCCGGGGCCGGGCCCGTTCGGGCTGCCGCTGCCGCCCCCGTTCAAGCTGGAGCCCGCCTTCGTCTCCCTGGCCGAGGATCTGTCCGCCGCCGGTCTCAAGCTCGCCCTGTGCGCCAACCTGGTGCGCGAACTGGAACCGCTGTGGTGGGACCTGTATCCCTGGCCCGACCTGTTCACCATCATCGTCCGCTCGTACGAGCTGGGCGCCCGCAAGCCCGATCCTCTCCCGTACGCGACCGTGCTGGAGCGCCTCGGAACCACGCCTGCGGAGACGGTCTTCGTGGACGACTCGGCGCGCAACCTCGCGACCGCCGGGACGCTGGGCATGGTCACGGTTCTGGCGGACGGCCCCGCCGCCGCCGACCGGATCCGGGAGCTCTCCGGGCTGTCCGCGCCGTCCCGTCCCGCCACCGAACCGGCCGTCACCGCCTCACCCAAGACCGACGACGACCACCAAGGCGCCGCCGAAAAGGTCCTGGCGAACCTTCGGACCCTGGCGCGCAGGCTTCCCGAACGTTCGGCGGAGATCGAGAGTGCCCGCGCCATCCCTCGCGACATCATCGAGGACCTGCGGGACACCGGCATCTTCCGGGCCCTCTACCCGGCCTCGCTCGGCGGGCCGGGCCTGTCGGACCCGCAGCTGGTCGAGGCGATCGAGATCCTCGCCGCGGGCGACGCCTCGGTGGCCTGGTGCGCGGCCATCGGGCTGGACGCGGCGCTGAGCGCGCAGAGCTGGCCCGACGAGCAGGTGCGCGAGGTCTTCCCCAGCCCGGACCTGATCACCGCCGCGGTGCTCCCGCCCCTCGGCAAGGGCGTGCGTGTGGCGGACGGATTCGAGCTGACCGGACGCTGGTCGTTCGCCAGCGGCATCGGGCACGCCGACCGCGTCCTGTGCGGTTTCCTGGCCGATGGCGCCACGCCCGTCTGGCGGATCGCCGTCGTGAACCCCGGCGACGTGCGGATCCACGACACCTGGAACACCACCGGCCTGCGCGGCACGGGCTCGCACGACATCGAGATCCGCGAGCTCCTGGTGCCCGAAAGGCACACCTGGCCGTTCCTGGGCACGGGCACGGACCGCGCGGACGGATTCAGCCTCCCGGCCGACCGGGTCAACGCCAAGATGGCGGGCCTGCCGCTGGGCATCGGCACGGCGGCGCTCCAAGCCGCCATCCGGATCCTGAGCGGCAAGAAGGACATGATGACCCGTCAGCCCGCCGCCGCGCACCCGGGCGTCCGGGCGAACGTGGCACGGGCCGAGTCGCTGATCGAGGCGTCGCGGGCGTACGTGCACCGGTCGCTCCAGCCCGGCGGGCGACGAGGCGACGCCGCCCTGGCCCGCCAGTTCGCCCACCGGTCGTGCCGCGAGGCCGTCCAGCTCCTGTACGACACCGTCGGGTCCGCCGCGGTCTACAGCGAGCGCACCCCGCTCGACCGGCACCTCCGCGACCTCACCACGGCCTGCCAGCACGCCGCGGTCGGCCAGCGGATCCTGGAGGGCGTCGGCGAGCTGCGGCTGGGCGGCGACCCGATGTCACCGTTCATCTAGGGAAAGGGCCCACGCCGTCTTCGCGGTTACCGTGGTGGCCATGATCCGATCACGGTGGGTGGACGCGCTGCTCTGGCTCCTGGTGCTTCCGTTCACCGTCTGGGCGGCACTGCGGATCTCGGGCTGGACGCCCACCTGGCATTGGGTGTCGCTCGTCGCCTTCACCCCGTACGTGGCCGCTGCCTCGATATTTCCCGTGATCCTCGCGCTGGTGCTGCGTCGTCGGGTGGTCGCGTCGACGGCGGTGGTCACGGCCATCGCGTTCGCCGTGGTCGTCCTGCCCAGGGTCTTCCCGGACGGCAACCCCTCCGCGCATGGAGCGCGGCTGAGGGTGCTCAGCGTCAACATGGCGGTGGGTCAGGCCGACGCGGCCGCCACGACGAAGCTGGTACGCGAGGTCCGGCCAGATGCCCTGATGCTGCAAGAGCCGACCCCGAAGGCGATCGAGAACCTCGACAGAGCCGGGTTGCGCGCCCTCATGCCGTACGTCGTCGACCGGTCGTTCCTTGAGACGCCGGGCTCCGGCATCTACGCGCGCTTCCCCCTCACCGAACTGCCGATGATCGAGATCGGCGGGTTCCGGCAGGCCCGCGCCATCCTTGAGCAGCCGGGTGGGCAGCGCGTCGAGGTCGTCTCCGTGCACCCCTGCTCTCCCAGCGACGCGCACGATACGCCGTGCTGGGCCGATGGCCTGAAAGCCCTCCCCAGCGCGGACGGCGGGCCCAAGGTGCTCGCCGGCGACTTCAACTCCACGCTGGACCACCGCCCGCTGCGTGATCTGCTCGGCAGCGGCTATCGAGACGCCGCCGACGTCAGGGGCAAGGCGCTGATACCGACCTGGCCGCAGCGTTGGTGGAACGTCCCGGAGGTGACGCTCGACCACGTGCTCGCCGACCGCCGGATGGCGGTGGAGGAGTTCAGTGTGCACTCCCTGCCCGGCACCGACCATCGCGCGGTGTTCGCCGCCCTGCGCCTGCCCTAGGGGACTGCTGCCCGGAAGGCGAGTCCGTTGCCGTGGACGCGCAGCGGGCCGCCGAGCGCGGGGACGAAGAGCGCCTCGCCGCGGTGCAGGACTTCGCGGGACGAACCGCGCCCTACCGTGAGCCGGCCGTCGAGGCAGAGAAGCGCGCTCGGGCCCGGCGCGGTGATCTCGATGGTGTCGCCGTCGGGGCGGAGGCGGGTGAGCTGGAACTGGGCCGCCGGGGTCGGGAACACGTCCTCCCCGTTCGGCAGCCTGACCGCGTCCACCAGCTCGGGCGCCGAGGGCTCGAAGCGGGTGACGGCCTGGAGTTCGGCGAGGTCGACGAGCTTGGACGTGAGGCCGCCGCGGAGGACGTTGTCGGAGCTGGCCATGATTTCCACGCCGGTGCCGCGCAGGTAGGCGTGGATCGTGCGGGGGCGTGCGAACAGCGCCTGGCCCGGTACCAGGGTGACGAGGTTCATCAGGAGCGAGGCGACCACTCCGGGGTCGGCCGGATACTGGTCGCCCAGCCGTCGCGCCCACGCGAGCTCTGGACCGTCCGCGTCCATCACCTCGGCCACCAGCGCGGGACGGTCGGCGGCCGGCCAGCCGGCCAGCAGGGTCATCGCCGCCTTCGGCCCGCCGGTCAGGAGCGACCGCGCCACCCGGCCGAGGCGGTCGCCGCCGGCCGCCGTCAGCAGTTCCGCCGCCTCGTCCGGCTCGCGGAATCCGCACAGCGCCTCGAAGCCGGTGAGGGCGTAGAGGAGCTCGGGTTTGGGCCAGTCGTCGTGGTAGCTGCGCTTGGGGTCACCGGGTGCGAGCCCGCCGCGCTGTTCGCGGGCGTAGCCGTCGCGGGCCTGGCCGGCGTCGGGGTGCACCTGGATGGACAGCGGCCGTTCGACCGCGAGGACCTTCAGCAGGAAGGGCAGCCGGTCCGCGCCGGAGCCGATCATCGGCTCCGGCGCGGCGGCGATGGCGGCGTGGAGGGTGCGGCCGTCGGGGAGCCGGGACGGGGCGCTCGGGTGCGCGCCGATCCACAGCTCCGCCTCGGGCCCGGCGCTCGGCGCGGTACGGCCGAGCAGCCCGGCGAGCACGGTGTGCGAGCCCCAGTCGTACGCCCGGACCGGATTGTCCAGCCGCAGCAGTTCGCTCATGCCCGCCTCCACGTCGATGCCTACTTGGTGAGCGGGGACAGCTTGGGGTCGTTGGCGTAGGCGTCCTTGGCGTTCTCCTTGGTGACGATGACCGGCGGCAGCAGGAACGCCGGGACGACCTTGACGCCGTTGTTGTACGACTTGGTGTCGTTGATCTCCGGCTGGCCGCCGCCCTGCAGCGACTTGACCATCTTCACGGTGTCCGCGACGAGCTTGCGGGTGTCCTTGTTGATCGTGGAGTACTGCACGCCCGCCATGATGGACTTGACCGACTCGACCTCGGAGTCCTGGCCGGTGACGACCGGCACCGGCTTGCCGGCGCCCTTGACCGAGGTGATGATGGCGCGGGCGAGGGTGTCGTTCGGCGACAGCACGCCGTCGGGGCTCTTGTTGCCGCTGTAGGTCGAGGTCAGCAGCGAGTCCATGCGCTGCTGCGCGACCTCGGCCTTCCAGCCCTGGACGGCGGTCTGCTTGACGTCCTTCTGGCCGGAGCCGACCTTGACCTCGCCCTTGTCGATGAGCGGCTTGAGCACGTCCATGGCGCCGTTGAAGAACACGGCGGAGTTGTTGTCGTCCGGCGAGCCCGAGAACAGCTCGATGGTCCACGGCCCCTTGGCCTTCTTGGCCTTCATGCCGTCCAGCAGCGCCTGGCCCTGGAGCTGGCCGACCTTGAAGTTGTCGAACGCGATGTAGTAGTCGACGTCCTTGGTGTTGGTGATGAGCCGGTCGTAGGCGATGACGATCGCGCCGGACTCCTTGGCCTGCTTCACCTGGGTCGACAGCTGCGCGGCGTCGGTCGCGCCGATGACGATGACCTTCGCCTTCTTGGTGACCATGGCGGAGATCTGCGCCTGCTGGTCGGCGACGGTGGTGGAGGCGCCCGCGTACTGCACGTCGGGCTTGAAGCCGGCCTCCTTGAGCCCGTTGACGAACAGGTCGCCGGCGAGGACCCAGTTCTCCGACGTCTTGGACGGCAGCGCGACGCCGATGACGGAGTCCGCCGCGAAGCCCTTGTCCGCCGACTTGCCGTCCCCGCCCTCACGTTCGTTGGAGCAGGCGGCGGCGCCGAGCGCCAGCATGGCCGCCGCGCCGACGGCGAAGGCCTTGGTCGCGAGTGTGCGCATGGGGGGTGAACCTTTCTCGGAGTACTGCGGGGTGGTGGGTCGAGCGGGGTGCCGACCGTCACGGCGGGATCGGGGACCGCCGCGACGGCCGGTCGTGCTGCGTCAGCCGGTCGCCGGGGCCTTGTCGGCGTCGGGAAGCGAGTCGGCCGGTTCCGCGGCGGCGGGCGGATCGTCGCGCCGGAACGGCCTCATGATCGAGCCGATGACCGAGAAGCGGCCCTGGCTGTTGTTGTAGACGTCGAGCGCGGCGGCGAGCAGCAGCACCAGGCCCTTGATGATCTGGACCAGGTCCGAGCCGACGCCCTCCAGCTGCAGGCCGTTGTTGAGCAGGGCCATGACCAGGCCGCCGACGATCGAGCCGCTGATGGTGCCGAGGCCGCCGGAGACGGCGGCGCCGCCGATGAACACGGCCGCGATCGCGTCGAGCTCCCAGCTGAGCCCGTCCTGCGGGCCGGACGCGGCCGACCGGGCCACGAAGATCATGCCGGCCAGCGAGGCGAGCACCGACATGTTCATCATCACGAGGAAGTTGACCCGCTGGAGCTTCACGCCGGACAGCTCGGCGGCGCGGGAGTTGCCGCCGACCGCGTAGATGTGCCGGCCGCCGGCGGTGTTGCGCGTGTAGAACGAGTAGGCGATCACGAGGACGGCCAGGATGATGCCGGACACGGGCAGGCTGGTGCCGACCCGGCCGCCGGCGAAGCGCAGCGTCGCGAAGATGATGACGCCGACCATGACCGCGAGGCGCACCCCGGAGACCCACATCGGCGTCGGCTCGGTGCCCATCTGCTGCCGGATCTGCCGGGCGCGCCACTCCCTCCAGACCACCCCGGCGCACGCGGCCAGGCCCAGGAGCAGGGTCAGGTTGTTGTAGCCGGTGTTGGGGCCCACCTCGGGCAGGAAGCCGGCGCCGATGTTCCGGAAGCCCTCGGGCACCGGCACCGTGTCGGCGTTGCCGATGAACTGGTTGCCGCCGCGGAACAGCAGCATGCCGCCCAGCGTGACGATGAACGCCGGCACCCCCACGTAGGCGACCCAGAAGCCCTGCCAGGCGCCGATGAGCGCGCCGACCAGCAGGCCGAACACGATCGCCGCGGGCCACGGCAGGTCGTAGTCCTTCATCGCCTTGGCGACCACGATGCCGGTGAACGCGGCGACCGAGCCGACCGACAGGTCGATGTGCCCGGCGACGATCACCATCAGCATGCCGATGGCGAGGATGAGGATGTAGGAGTACTGGCTGACGACCGCGATGAGGTTGCCCGAGGTCAGCGTGAGGCCGTCGGTCAGCACCTGGAACAGCAGGATGATCGCCACCAGCGTGAAGATCATGCCGAACTGGCGGGCGTTGGAGGTGCTGCCCCCGAAGAGGTTCTTCTTGAGGTCTTGGTAACGGCTCATGGCGTCGCCATCTTCTTGGTAGAGGTCATCTGCTTCATGAGGAGTTCCGGGTCGGCGTCGCTCTGCCGCACGTTGCCGGTGATGGTCCCCTCGAACACGGTGTAGACGCGGTCGCACAGGCCGATGAGCTCGGGCAGCTCCGAGGAGATGACGATGACGCCCTTGCCCTGGTCGGCGAGCCGCTGGATGATCCCGTAGATCTCGTACTTGGCGCCCACGTCGATGCCGCGCGTCGGCTCGTCGAGGATCAGCAGGTCCGGATCGGTGAACATCCACTTCGCCAGGACGACCTTCTGCTGGTTGCCGCCGGAGAGCTTGGTGACGCCCTCGTCGACCGTCGGCGCCTTGACCCGCAGGCTGTGGCGGTACTCGTCGGCGGCCCGGTACTCGCGCACCTGGTCGATGACGCCGTGCCGGGCGACCTTCGGCAGCTTGGCGGCCACGATCGAGGTCTTGATGTCGTCGAGCAGGTTGAGCCCGATCGCCTTGCGGTCCTCGCTCACGTACGCCAGGCCGTGCTTGATCGCCTCGTCGACCGATCTGAGCTGGATCTCCTTGCCGTCCTTGTAGACCCGCCCGCCGAGCCAGACCCCGTACGAGCGGCCGAACAGGCTCATCGCGAGTTCGGTGCGGCCGGCGCCCATGAGGCCGGCGAAGCCGACGATCTCACCGCGGCGGACGTTGAAGCTGGAGTTCTTGCACACCAGCCGCTCGGTGGAGATCGGGTGGCGCACCGTCCAGTTCTTGACCTCGAAGAACACCTCGCCGATCGCGGGCGTGCGGTCGGGGAACCGGCGGCTGAGCTCGCGGCCCACCATGCCGCGCACGATGCGGTCCTCGTCGACGCCGCCGGCGCTCACGTCGAGCGTCTCGATGCTCCGTCCGTCGCGCAGGATCGTGATGGAGTCGGCGATCGCCTCGATCTCGTTGAGCTTGTGCGAGATGATGATCGAGGTGATGCCCTGCCGCTTGAACTCGCGCAGCAGGTCGAGCAGGTGCCGCGAGTCGGCCTCGTTGAGGGCCGCGGTCGGCTCGTCCAGGATGAGCAGCTTCACCTCTTTGGCGAACGCCTTGGCGATCTCGACGAGCTGCTGCTTGCCGACGCCGATGTCTTTGATGAGGGTGTCGGGCTCCTCCTTGAGGCCGACCTGCTCCAGCAGTTCCAGGACGCGGCGCCGGGCGGCCTTCCAGTCGATCGCGCCGCGCCGCCGCGGCTCGTTGCCGAGGAAGACGTTCTCGGTGATCGACATGCCGGGCACCAGCGCGAGCTCCTGGTGGATGATCACGATGCCGGCGTGCTCGCTGGCGCGGATGTCGCCGAACCGGACCTCCTGGCCCTGGTAGGTGATGTCACCGCTGTAGGTGCCGTGGGGGTGCACGCCGCTCAGGACCTTCATGAGCGTCGACTTGCCCGCGCCGTTCTCCCCGCAGATCGCGTGGATCTCGCCGGTGCGGACGACGAGGTTGACATCGGCCAGAGCGGTCACGCCGGGGAACGTCTTGGTGATCGAGCGCATCTCGAGCAGGACCGGGGCGCGGTCCACCCGGCTGGCTTTCGACATCGACAGTCTCCGATGATCTTGTCCGGTGAGACCGGGGCGAGGCGCCGGTTCACCGCTGTGGTGCCTTCATGTGAGGTGCGTTACGTTGCGGCACCTTAAATCCAATTGATTTACAAAGTCAACGCCAAGGGACAGAATGTCGCAGGCGTCGAGCAGAGAGGACCCAGGGTGCGGCAAGCAGGTACGAATCTCCCCAAGGTGGGCCGGTACAACCGAGCGGTGGTGCTGGACCAGATCCAGCTCGCCGACGGCGTCAGCCGGACGGAGATCGCCCAGCACACCGGTCTCACCCCGCAGACAGTCTCCGGCATCGTGCGCCGGCTGCTCGACGAGGGCATCGTGCGCGAGGACGGCTCCAGCCGCGTCGCCGGCACGGGGAAGCCGCGCACCACGCTCCGGATCAACCCCGACGCGGGCAGCGCGGTCGGGCTCCACTTCGACCCGGTCGAGCTCGCCTGCGTGGTGGTCGACCTGCTCGGCAAGCCGCTGGTGCTGAAGCGGCGCCCGACACCGCCGGGCGCCGACCCGGCGGCCGTCGTCGAGGCCATGGCGGATCTCGTCGGCGATGTGCTCGCCGAGGCGAAGGTGCCGCGCGACCGGGTGCTCGGCCTCGGCCTCGCCAGCCCCGGCCCGATCGACCAGTACTCCGGCATGGTGGTCACGCCGCCCAAGCTCGCGCACTGGACGCGCGTGCCGGTGAAGCAGCAGCTGAGCGAGGCCACCGGCCTGCCGGTGACGCTCGACAACGACGCCACCGCCGCCGCGATCGGCGAGCGGTGGTCGGGCGCGGGGAAGGGCGTGGCCAACTTCGCCTACTTCTTCTTCGGCACCGGCATCGGCGGCGGTCTCGTCCTCAACCACCAGGTCCACCGGGGCGGCTCGCTCAACGCCGCTGAGTTCGGCCATACGACCGTGCTGCCGGACGGACCGGAGTGCTACTGCGGCAACCGGGGCTGCCTGGAGATCCTCGTCAGCCCCGCCGCGATCATCGCCGAGACGCACCGCCGGCTCGGCGAGCAGGTGGGCAGCGTGCTGTCGGAGCCGTTCCGCCGTGATCCGGCCACGGTCGACCATGCCGCGATCCGGCTCGCCGCCGCGTCCGGCGACCCCCTCGCGGGCGAGATCATCGACGCGGCCGCGCGGCACGTCGCCTCCATCGCCGTCAGCGTCGTGAACATCACCGACGTCGACCTCATCGTGCTCGGCGGCCACGGCATCCGGCACGTCGAGACGCGGTACGTCGACGCCGTCACCGCGGCCGTCGCCAGCCGCCCGCTGTCGCGGCACATCCGCGTGGTGGACGTCGCGCCCTCGCCCCTCGGCGCGGACGCCGCCGTCGTGGGCGGCGCCTCGCTCGTCCTGCACGCCACCTACTCGCCGCAACTGTCGGCGCTGCTCACGGATTGACCGGAAGGACGCACATGGACGACGTCGTGCTCGCGGTGGACATCGGCGGCACCAAGATCAGCGCCGGCCTGGTCAGCGCGGCCGGGGACGTGCACCGGCACGCCGAGGTCGCCACCCCCGCGGCCGAGCCCCGGCTCACCGAGGCGCTGCGCGGGTTGCTCGCCTCGACGATCGACGGCGTGCGGCCGACCGCCGTCGGCCTGGCCTCGGCCGGGCCGGTCGATCTGCCGAACGGCACGATCAGTCCCGTGAACATCCCGGCCTGGCGCGACTTCCCGGTGGTCAATCTCGCCCGCGACGTCGTGCCCGGCGTGCCGGTCACCCTCGTCCTCGACGGCATCGCCGCGGCGGTGGGCGAGCACTGGCGCGGCGCCGGACGCGGCGCGACGTCCATGCTCGGGATCGTCGTGTCCACCGGCGTCGGCGGCGGCCTCGTGCTCGACGGCGCCCCGTACGCCGGACCGAGCGGCAACGCCGGCCACCTCGGCCACACGGTCGTCGACCCCGCCGGCCCGGCGTGCTCCTGCGGCGGGACCGGCTGCGTCGAGGCCTACGCCAGCGGCCCGTCCATGGTCCGCTGGGCCAGGGAACACGGCTGGACCGGCCCCGACGCCCGCGCGCTGGCCGCCGACGCCGCCGACGGTGACACCGTCGCCCTGGAGGCCTTCGACCAGGGCACCCAGGCGCTGGCGCGCGGCATCGCCGCCACGTCGGCACTGTGCGATCTCGACCGCGTCGTGATCGGCGGCGGGGTGTCGGCCGCCGGCGAGGTGCTGTTCGCGCCACTGCGCCGGCACCTCGAACGCCTGGTCACCCTCGACTACACGCAGCGGGTGACCGTCCACCCGTCCACCCTCGGCCGGCACGGCGGCCTGCTCGGCGCCGCGCGCAGCGCCCTCCTCGCCGCACGGGCCGGAGCACCAGCACGCACCTGATCAGGGGGGCGCCATCAGCGACCGGACGGTCGCGATGACGATGTCCGCGGTCTCGTTCTCCTTCAGGTCGTCGTTGCGCGTCTGCTCCGCGGCGGTGATCAGGACCGCGTGGATGACGTTGACCAACCAGGCGATCGGCAGGTCGGTGCGGAAGGTTCCGTCGTCCTGGCCCCGGCGGATGAGGGCCTCGACGCGCTCGGCGGGGGCGGCGTGGAGCTCGCGGATGCGCCCGGGCGGCAGCGTGCCCTGGGCCGCGGTCAGCAACGCCGTCGACTCGGCCACGAGTGACCAGCTGGAGGCGAGCAACCGGCTGAGGGCCTCGAACGCGTTCCCGCCGAGGTCGACGCCGGCCAGGGCCTTCTCGCCCTCGTTCAGGGCGTCGACCAGGGCGGCCTCGATCAGCTCCGGCCGTGTCCGGAAGTGGCCGTAGAGCGTCATCCGCCCCACGCCCGCGGCCTTGGCGATGTCGTCGGTGCTCGCGTTCGGATCGCTGCTCAGGCTCCTGCGGGCGGCGGAGACGATGCGGGCGATGTTGCGTTCGGCGTCGGCGCGCCGTCGCGGGCTGCTCATGAGGACAGCTTAACTCGTACGGGAATATACGTGTTACGCTTCGCGCTAGAAGTCGTATATGTACATACGAGTTATGGCGGGAGCCCCTCGATGACACATGAACCGACCACACGGCCGCATCCGTTGCGGTGGCGCATCCTCGGCTTTCTCGGCGTGGCCCAGCTGATGCTGATCCTCGACGTCACCGTCGTGGCCATCGCGCTGCCGCACATCGAGACCGATCTGGGCCTCGGCCGGCAGGCCGTGACCTGGACCGTCAGCGCCTACACCCTCGCGTTCGGCGGCCTGATGCTGCTGGGCGGACGGGCCGCCGACCTCTTCGGCGCCAAACGCGTGGTGCTCGCCGGCCTGCTGATCTTCACGGCCGCGTCGCTGGCGACCGGGTTCGCCGACGACGCCGGCCTGCTGCTGGGCGGCCGCATCGCCCAGGGAGTCGGCGCGGCGCTGCTGTCGCCGTCGGCGCTCTCGCTCGTCGTCGGGCTGTTCGACGGCGACGAGCGGAACAAGGCGCTCGGGGTGTGGTCCGCCCTCGGCGGTGGCGGCGCGGCCCTCGGCGTCCTCGTGGGCGGGCTGCTGACCGCCGGTCCCGGCTGGCCCTGGGTCTTCTTCGTCAACGTGCCCATCGGGCTGGTCATCATCGTCGCGCTCGCGCGGATGTTGCCGCACCAGGCCCCGCCCACGCCCCGGCCCAGGCTGGACATCCTCGGCGCCGTACTGGCCGCCGCCTCGTCCGTCGCGTTGATCTATGCGCTCATCCGCGCCGGAGACGACGGATGGCTCACCGCGGCCGGCGGCTGGCTCGTCCTGGCGGCCGGGCTCGGCTATCTCGCCTTCGTGGTGCGGCAGAAGACCGCCAGGTCGCCGATGATGGACGTCGGGCTGCTGGCCCGGCGTCCCGTGGCCACCGGCACGTTTCTCATCCTGATGGCCACCGCCCTGATGATCGCGGTGTTCTTCCTCGGCACGTTCTACTTCCAGCACGCGCGGGACTACGGGGCTCTTCGCACCGGTCTGCTGTTCCTCCCGGTCGCCGTCGCCACCATGCTCGGGGCCGACCTCACCGGCCGGGCCATCGGCAGGCTGGGGGCGCGCCCGCTCGCGGTGGCCGGGCTGCTCGTCGCCGCGATCGGCCTGGCCCTGCCCGCACTGGTGATGGAGCCGGCGACCGTCGCCGTCGGCACGGCGATCGCGGGTGCCGGGACCGGCGCGCTGTTCGTCGTCGCGTCGGCGACCGCACTCGGCCAGGTCGCCCCGCACGAGGCCGGGATCGCCTCCGGCATCGTCAGCACGTTCCATGAGTTCGGCGCCTCCGCCGGAGCCGCCGTCATCTCCAGCGTGGCGGCGGCCAGCCTCGTCAGCGACACGCTCTCGGGATTCACCGACGGCTTCGTCCTGGCCGCGGTGGCCGCCGCGGCCGGGGCCCTCGTGGCCGCCGTCCTGACCCCGGGCATGCCCAAGCAGGCCGTCGCGTGACGGCCGGACCGGCCGGCCGCTTTCCGCGCTGGAGCGGCCGGCCAGGTCGTTCAGTGCGCGTGCGGCATGGCGCTCATCTGGGGTTTGCCAGCCGGGACGAGAACGGCCGCGAGGAGGGCCGCGACGGCGGCGGTGATCGCCGTCGCGGTGTAGGCGTCGGTGAATCCGTCGATCGACGGCGCCGCGCTCAGCCCGGCCGCGGCGAGCGTGGACGCGGTCGCGACGCCGATGGCCCCGCCGAGTTCGTGGAAGGTGTTGATGACGCCTGAGGCGAGGCCCTCCTGGCCGTGTTCGATGTGGGCGAGCGCCGAGGTGGTGGCGGTGACGAAGACGGGACCGACTCCGGCGGCGGCGATGACGAGGCCGGGCAGCAGCCCGGTGTAGACGCTGCCGTCCGCCGAGAGTTGGGTCAGGAGACCGGTGCCGATGGCGACCAGCGCGAGACCTGTCGCCGCGACGGCCCGGGTGCCGATGACGCTGACGAGCCGCCCGGCCAGATGCGCCCCGGCGCCGGTGGCCAACGCGGCGGGCAGGAACAGCAGGCCCGTTTCCAGCGCGCTGATGTGGCGCAGGTGCTGGAGGTAGAGCGAGCCGAGGAAGAACAGAGAGATCAGCAGGCCCGACCCCGCGAGCATCAGGAACGCGCCGACGGCGACAGGGCGCCGCGCCAGCATCCCGACGTGCATCAGCGGTGTGCGCGTGGCCCGTTCGATGACCGCGAACGCCGCGTACAGGACGACGGCGGCGGCCAGCGGGATGAGCGTCCCGGCGTCGCTCCACCCCTCGTCGCCTGCGGTGACCAGGCCGTAGATGAGCGCGGCGGTGGCGGCGGTCACGGTCAGCGCGCCGAGAAGGTCGATGCGCGGCCGGTCTCGGCGAGCGTGGCGAACGGCGGGCACGGCCGAGGGGAGCGCGGCGAGCACGGCGACGCCGACCGGCACGTTCACGAAGAAGACCCATCGCCAGCCGGGCCCGGCGGTCAGGACGCCGCCGACCAGCACCCCCGCCGCGAAACCGATTCCGCCGAGGCCCGCCCACACGCCGAGGGCCTTGTTGCGCTCCTCGCCGTGGAACGTCGTGGTGATGATCGCCAGGGCGGCGGGGGACAGGAGTGCCGCGCCGACGCCCTGGGCGATCCGTCCGCCGATCAGCAGCGTCTCGTTCTGCGCGAGGCCGGTGGCCAGCGAGGCGAGCGTGAAGGCCGCGAGGCCGGTGAGCGCCGTCCGCCTGGCTCCGAAGAGATCCGCGAGCCGTCCGCCGAGCAGCATCAGGCCGCCGAAGAACAGCGTGTAGGCGGTGACGGCCCAGGTGAGCGTCGTGCGCCCGAGCCGCAGGTCGGCGCCGATGTCGGGCAGCGCGACGTTCACCACCGTGACGTCGAGGATCAGCATGAACTGGGCGACGCTGATCAGCGTGAGCGCCGTCCAGCGCCGTGGCGCGCCCGCCTCTGGAGGTGCGGCCGGGACGTGCGAGGGATGCGACATCGAGACTCCTAACCCGAACAAGCATGTTCGGGTTATATAAACCCCTGCCCGGTATTAAGTCAAACGGTGCTGTTCGGGATTCGGGTAGGATCGGCCGCATGGCAGAGAGCAGCGGGCAGGCCGTGGCGCGCCGCGGCGGCGGGCGCAAGAGGGCCGACGCCGAACGCAACATCGCCCTGATCCGCGCGGTCGCGGCCGAGTGCCTCGCCCGCGACCGCAACGCCTCCATGAGCGACATCGCCAAGGCCGCGGGGCTGGGACGGGTCACCCTCTACGCGCACTTCGCCTCGCGGGAGGACCTGCTGCGGGCCGTGCTCGCCGAGGCCATCGCCGAGGGGACGGAGGTCATCACGGCGGCCCTGCCCGAGGACGGTCCGCCCGCCGAGGCGTTCGCGCGGGTCATCCGTTCCTGCTGGCCGTTCCTGAGCCGCTACGGCAGCCTGCATGCCGCCGCGCGACGCGCGCTACCGCCCGAGGAGGTGCGCGGCTTCCACGATGAGCCGCTGGCCCAGGTGGAACGGCTCATCGACCGCGGCCGGGCGGAAGGTGCCTTCCGAGGTGACTTGCCGCTCGAATGGCTGGTGACGTCGGTGTACACGCTGCTTCACGCGGCCTCCGACGACGTCGCCGACGGGCGGCTCGCGGGCGAGGACGTCGGGGAGATCCTCGTGAAGACCCTGCTTGGCCTGCTCAGGGCCGAGTAGGCGTCGGAGGCTTACGTTCTGCCCTCGGGTGGCACCACTTTGAGTGCCGTCCGCAGCGCCTCGGCCTCTTCAGGAGACAGGTCGGAGAGGAAGTGCACGAGCGCGGCGGCCTGGTTGTCGCTGGTGGCGAGCGCCTCGCGCATGAGCCTGGCGGTGTAGCCCTCGCGGGAGCTGACCGGCTCGTAGAGGAACGCGCGGCCCTCGCGCCCGCGGCGCAGCCAGCCCTTCTTGTGCAGGTTGTCCATGACGGTCATCACCGTCGTGTAGGCGATCGTCCGCTCCCGCTGGAGGTCCTCCAGGACCTCGCGGACGGTGGCGGGACGGCCGTAGGACCACAGCCGGTCCATGACCACGGCCTCCAGATCGCCGAAGCGCTGCCCGGCCATGCCCACCACCCTGTCGATCCCCTCGCCCCCGCGGCCACGCGGATACTACAGGTCATAGTAGGCCGAGGCGGAGGTGGATCACTCCGCCGAATCCGGGTAGTACCTACGGCGTGTCGGAGCCTCGTCCGGAACGTGGGCGGCCATGAACGGCTATCAGGCCGCGCTGGTCCTGGTGCTGCTCGCCGTGGCGATGGTCGCGGCGGTCTACGCGCTGGGCGCGCTCGCCGCCGTGACCCGGTCTCCTCTGGAGGGCGGCCCGTTCGCGGCGGGCGAGCTTCCGGCCGAGCACGCCGTCAGCCGCTTCCATGTGCGCTGGTACCCGATCACCATGATCTTCCTGGCCTTCGACATGGAGATGATCTTCATGTACCCATGGACGGTCGTCGTGGCGGACATGGGCGCCAAGGCCGTGGTGGAGATGTTCCTCTTCCTCGGGCTCCTGCTGGTGGGCGTCCTCTACGCCTGGCGTGAGGGAGCCCTGCGGTGGGTCTGAGCGAGGCGCTGTTCAGGTTCGCGGCGACGGCGCCGCGCCCGCTGGTGGTGGCGGTGCCGGGAGGCACCGCGGTACGGCTGGCGGCGGAGCGGGAGCTCAGGCTCCGTGGACGGCGTCCGGCGCTCGCGCCGGCCCAGGCGAATCTCCTCGTCCTCTGCGGAGAGCCGGCCGGGGCTCTCGAAGCCGCCGCACAGCGCGTATGGGAGCAGATCCCAGCGCCGCGAGCGCGCGTCGAGGTGCGCCTTCCGGGCGACATGGCGAGGCTGCTGGACGAAGCGGCGGAATCGCTGGCCCACCGCGATGACCAACGTGCTCAGGCCGCTGTCCGTCGGCGTGCGCAGCCGACGGTGGAGGCCGAGGCTGCTGAGGGCGGCGGCGGGCATGACCATCACCACGGCCATCACGGGGAGATGGCCTTGCCCGGCGGGCTGGCGATGGCCGATCGTGCTCCGGACCGCGACGGGCTCAAGCTGGATCGCCTGCACGTCACGCTCGGACCGGTGCTGAACGATTGGCCGGCGGGGCTGGTCCTGCGGGTCGCCTTGCAGGGCGACGTCATCCAAGAGGCGCGAGCGGACGTTTCCATGCGGCCCGCCGATGGCACCGCGTTCTGGGACGAGCCGTGGCATCGCCTTCGCGAAGGCGACCGGGTCTCCCGCGGAGAGCTGGCGCGGCGCAGGGCGGCGGCCCATCTCGACAGCCTCGGCCGCCTGCTGGGCGTCGCGGGGTGGGAGGGCCCCGCGTGGGCCGCTCGCGGCCTGCGAGACGATCTCCTGACCGGGGCCGGGCGCGCGGCGATCGTCCCGAGGTTCGCGCGGTTCGCTCGCCGGGCCGGCCGTTCGCGGCTGTTGCGGGCGATGACCGACGGCCTGGGCGTGATCGATGCCGAGGCGGCCACGGCGCACGGCATCACCGGCCCGGCGTCGCGCGCGGCCGCTTCCGGCGGTGATGTCACGGCGCGCTGGCGGGTCTGGCTGGCGGAGACAGCCGAGGCGCTCGATGACCTGGAGTCGAGCGAGCCGGGTACGCCCGCCGAAGGCCCGCGTGGTTCGGTGGCCGAGCGAAGAGCGCCGAGCGAGAGCCTGCTTTCGGCGTTGCCCTCGATGGTGAACGGCGCGGAGCTGGCGGCAGCGCGGCTCATCGTGGCGAGTCTCGATCCCGATCTCGACGGGCTCTCCGATCGGGCCGCCGCCGAGGCGGCCGCCCATGAGTGACGACATCGGATTCTGGGCGGTCGCGGGACTCCTGGTGGCGGTGGGCGTGCTGGCGTTCGCCGCGGCGATGCTGGACTCGGTCATGGGCGCCGCCGCGATGGGCCGCGCGCGTCCGGCGGGCGCGATGCTCGATCCCGTTCGCGAGACCGCCCGGCTCCTGGTCCAGCAGCGCGCCGTCGTGCCTGCCTCGGACTCCGTCCTGCGGCTGATCGGCACAGGCGGGATCGTCGTGGCCGCCGCGCTCGCCGCTCTCGTGGTCCCGATCGGCGCGCGGCCCGTCGCGGACCTCGACATCGGCGTGATCTGGTTCAACGCGATGGAGGTGCTGGTCTGGGCGGCGCTGTGGCTGATCGGCTGGGGCTCCAACGCGCCGTTCGCTCTCGTGGGCGGCTACCGCTTCATCGCCCAGGGCTTGGCGTACGAGTTGCCGCACATGTTCGCGCTCATCACCGCCGCGCTGGGAGCGGGTTCGCTGCGCGTCGGTGACGTGGTCGACGCTCAGGCCGGACTGTGGTTCGTGGTGTGGATGCCGGTCGCTTTCGCCGTCTACCTCCTGTCGGCGCTGGCCATGGCGTTCTGGGGGCCACTCGCGCAGCCGGTCGACGACGACCTGGCGGGCGGCGCGGTGAGCGAGCTGGCGGGGCCCGACCGGCTCGTGTTCCTGGCGGGCCGGTACGCGTTGCTCGCGGTCACGGCGGCGTTCGCGGTGCCGCTGTTCCTTGGCGGCGGGGCGGGGCCGTGGCTGCCGGACTGGGTCTGGACGCCGCTCAAGACGGCCGCCGTTCTCGGTGTGCTGGTGTGGGCGCGCTGGCGGCTGCCCGCCGTGCGGATGGACCGGTTCTTGGAGATCGCCTGGATGGTGCTGATCCCGGCCGTCCTGCTCCAGGCCCTCGTCGTCGGTATCGTCGTGGTGGTGCGGGGCTGACATGGGCGACGCGGGCTTCTGGATCCTGGCGGCGGGCGCGGTGGCGACCGGCGCGGGCGTCTTCCGGGTCGACTCGATGGCGCGCGCGACGTTCCTGCTGCTGGCGTCCTTCCTGTGCGCGGCGGGCGAGCTGCTCCTGCTGGGGCTGGGCTACCTCGGGCTGGTCATCGTGCTGATGATGACCATGGAGATGGTCGTCATGGCGGTCTTCATGGTCATGTACATGATGAACCCGGCCGGGCTGATGCCCATGACGATGGTCCACAACCGGCGGGCGGCGGCGGTGATCGCGGTGGTCACCTTCGTCCTGCTCACCGCCGGGATCCTGCTCACCCCCTGGCCGGAACGGCGGGGCGCGCGGCCGGCGGATTCGACCAGGCAGCTCGGTGAGGCGATCATGGGGCCGCAGATGCTGCTGATGATCGTGATCGGCGTCGCCATCCTGGCCACGATGATCGCGAGCGTGGCGCTGGCGACGCACCGGGGCCGGTACGACCGGTACGGCGACCGCCTCGACCGCCGGCGGCCCGAGGACCCGATTCCGGGAGGCCGCCGGTGACGCTCGACGCGTTCCTGATCCTCGCCGCGGCGCTCTTCGCGGTCGGCCTGTACGGGGCGCTCACCCAGCAGTCCATCGTCATGATCATGATGGGCCTGGAGCTGATGGTGAACGGGCTGCTCGTGGCGGGCGGCGCGTTCTGGTACTTCGTCGCCCCGGCCACCGCCGACGGGCAACTGGTCGTCCTGGTCGCCGTCACCGTCATGGCGCTGGAGATGGCGATGGGCTTCGCCGTCACGACCGCCATCTTCCGCGCCCGCGACGTCGACGTCACCGACGACGCCGAGGACCTCAAGGGATGAGCGCGCCGGCCTGGCTGCTGCCCGCCGTGCCGCTGGTCACGGGCGGTGCGCTGGTGACCGCCGGACGGCGCGCCGACCCGTGGGCACCCGCCGTGGGAGTGGCCGCCGCGCTCGCGTCGCTGGGGCTGGCGATCGCGGCGGCGGCCGTCCGGCCGTCGGCGACCGCGCCGTTCATCGCGGGCGCCCCGGTGGGCGTGGCCGTGGACGGGCTCTCCGCCGTCCTGGTCGTGACCGTCACGGCGGTGACCCTCGCGGTGCTGGTGTACTCGGTCGGGGAGTTCGGGCCGGACGAGGCGCGAGCGCGCTTCTTCGGGCTGATGTCGCTCTTCGCGGGATCGATGCTCGTGACCGTCACGGCCACGACCCTGCCGCTGCTGCTGATGGCCTGGGAGGTCATGGGAGCCACCTCGTACGCGCTGATCGGGTTCTGGTGGCGCGAACCGCGGCGGGCGGACGCCGCGACCACCGTCTTCCTCACGACCCGGACGGGCGACCTCGGGCTCTACATCGCCGCGGGAGCCGGGCTGGCCGGTGCGGGCACGCTGGCGCTCGACCGGCTCCCGCAGGCGAGCGGCGGCTGGCTCCACGTGGTCGCGGCCGGAGTCGTCGCCGCCGCGCTGGGGAAGTCGGCGCAGCTTCCGTTCTCCTTCTGGTTGTCGCGGGCGATGGAGGGCCCCAGCCCGGTATCGGCGCTCCTGCACTCGGCGACCATGGTCGCGGCGGGCGCGTACCTCCTCCTGCGGCTCCAGCCGCTGCTCGCCGCCACCGGCTGGGCGGGGCCGCTGGTCGCCTGGACCGGCGCCGTGACCGCCCTGGCGCTGGGCGCGGTCGCCGTCGCGCAGCGCGACCTCAAGCAACTGCTGGCCGCGTCGACCTGCGCCCAGATCGGATTCATGGTGCTCGCGGCCGGAGCGGCCGGGGTCAGCGGAGGAGTGGCGCATCTCGTCGGTCATGCGGCGACCAAGAGCCTGCTGTTCCTCGTCGCGGGGATCTGGCTGGGCACGCTCGGGACCAAGGACCTGCTCGCTCTGCGAGGCGCCACCCGCCGATGGCCGCGCGTCGGGACTGCCTTCACGGTGGGCGGTCTGGCCCTCGCCGGGCTGGCGCCGCTTTCTCTCTGGGCGACCAAGGACGCCGTCCTGGCGGCGGCGTGGAAGGAGAACCCGGGGCTGTACGCGGTGGCGCTCGTGGCCGCGTTGCTCGGTGCCGTCTACTCGGCCAAGGCGATCACGCTGGTGTGGCAGCGTTCCGGCGGCGCCGCGGAGACCACGGGAACCGTGGGCAGGTGGCGAGCCGCTCCGTTGCCGGTGCTGGCCGTGATCGCCGCCGGGGTCGGTGTCTATGCCGTCCCGGCGGTCGCCGAAGCGTTCGCCGACCTGGTGGATCTCCCGGTGGTCGAGCCCGAGCCGTGGCAGCTCGTCCTCTCCGCTGTGCTCGCCCTGGTGGTGGTCATCGGCACGGTCGTCGGCGTCCGTCACGGCGTCCGCCTGCCCCGCCCCGTCCAGGTTCCGTTCGCGGGATGGCTGGGGCTGGAACAGGCCGCGCATCTGCTCTTCGTCCGTCCGACCTTCACGCTCGCCAACGCCCTCGCCCGCTTCGACGACCGGGTGGTGGACGGGGGAGTACGCGTCGCGGCCAAGGCCGTCCACCACGCGGCACGGCTCGCGGACCTGCGCCTGGAACACCCGATCGACGCCCTCGTCAACGGCGTCGCAGCTGCCTTCCGCTGGCTGGGCCAGGTGGCCCGACGTCCGCAGACGGGACAGCTGCACGCTTACTACGCGCAGGCGGCGGTGCTCTTCGTCGCCCTCGCCGTGATCCTGGTGCTGGTGAGGTGACCGTGCTCAGTCTGGTGATCTTCTTGCCGCTGGCCGCCGCGCTGATCCTGGGCGCGCTGCCGCGCATGACCGGCACGGCCGTCCGGATCGCGTGGGTGACGGTCTCCGTGGCCGACCTCGCTCTGGTGGCCTGGCTGTGGGCCGGCTACGAAGCGGACGACGGTATTGGTTACGAGACCGAGCTGCGGTGGATCCCATCGGTGGACTCGGGCTACCACGTGGGCGTCGACGGGCTCTCGCTCCCGCTCCTGGCGCTCACGGCGGTGCTCTTCCTCGCCTGCGCCGTCTATCCGGCGCCCGAGGGCGGCCGCCTCCGTGCGTACGCCGCGCTCTTCCTCTTCCTGGAGTCGGTCTCCCTGGGGTTGTTCGCGGCGCTCGACCTGATCCTCTTCTTCGTCTTCTTCGACCTGTCGATCGTCGGCATGTACTTCGTCATCGCCGTGTGGGGCCACGGCGAGCGCGGCCGGGCGGCGCTGAAGTTCTTCCTCTACACCTTCCTCGGCTCGCTCGCCCTCCTCGTGGCGTTCATCGGGCTCTTCCTCGCCGCCGACCCGCACACCTTCGACATGGTCGAGCTCGCCCGGCAGAACCCCCTCGCCAGAGGCGGGACGACCGCCGGGCTGGTACTGCTCGCGCTCGGCGCCGGGCTGGCCGTCAAGACCCCGACCGTCCCGTTCCACACCTGGCTGCCGCCCGCGCACACCGACGCGCCCGCCGCCGGGTCGGCGATCCTCGCCGGGGTGCTGCTGAAGATGGGGACGTACGGCTTCGTGCGCATCGCCATGCCGATGCTGCCCGACACCTGGCGACGCTACGCCTGGGTCACCGTCATCGTCGGGCTCGTCAGCGTCCTGTACGGGGCACTGGTGGCGCTGGCCCAGGAGAACTTCAAACGCATGGTCGCCTACACCTCCGTCAACCACATGGGCTACATCGTCCTCGCGGTCGGGGCTGCCGGAGTGCTGGCGCACGGCGACGCGCAGGCACGGGAGCTGGCGGTCACCGGCGCGGTCACGCAGATGGTCAGTCACGGGCTCATCACCGGCGGGCTCTTCCTGATCGCGGGGGTCCTGTACGACCGGCGCCGCACCTACGAGATGGGCGAGTACGGAGGGCTCGCCGGGCAGGCCCCCCTGCTCGGCGGGCTGGCCGCCGTGGCCGCGTTCGCCTCACTGGGGCTGCCGGGGTTCTCCGGCTTCATCGCCGAGTTCCAGATCTTCACGGGCGGGCTGGCGACCGCCACGGTGGCGACCGCGCTCGCCGTGCTCGGCATCCTCGTCACGGCCGGGTTGTTCCTGCGCGCCTACCAGCGCATGTTCCTGGGGCCGGGCGACTCGGCGTTCGCCGATCTCACCATGGCCGAGACGGCCGCGATCGTGCCGCTGCTTCTCGTGGCGCTCGTCATCGGGATCTTCCCGCGGTTCCTGCTGGACGTGATCGAGCCCGCGTCGCGCACGGTCGTGGAACTGGTCGCGCGGTGAACGAGGACCCGGTCGCGCTGCTGCCCGAGCTGATCCTGCTCGGGGGAGCGGTGCTCGGCCTGCTCACGGGTCTGTTCCTGCCCCGGGCACGGCAGTGGGTGGTCTCGGTCATCGCCGCCACGGCGCTCGTGGCAGGGATCGTCGCGGCCCTCATCGCGGCCACCGGGCCCGACGAGATGGCCTTCGAGACGTACGCCATCGACATCGGAACGCACGCCACGCGGATCACGGTGATGGCCGCGATGCTCCTGGTGCTCGGGATCTCCCGTGACACGGTGCGCGGCCACGCCCGCGAGACCGAATTCGTCACGCTCCTCCTGCTCGCGGCTCTCGGCACGGTGCTGCTGGGCGGGGTGAGCGATCTGCTCCTGCTGGTCGCCGCGTATCTCCTGGCCGGCATCCCCGCGTACGCGCTGACCGGCTTCGGCAAGGACGCCCTCGGCACTGAGGCGGCGCTGAAGTACTACCTGATGGGCGCGTTCCTGGGCGTCGCGATGCTCGCGGGCGTCACCGTCCTGTACGGCGCGACCGGAAGCACCGGATATGCCGCGCTTCGCGAGACGGCCGGGGGAGCGCCCTCCGGCGCGATGGCCGTGGGCGTCGTCGCGCTGATGGCCGGGCTGGTCTTCAAGACCGGCGCGGTCCCCGGGCACTTCTGGGTGCCCGACGTCGCCGAGGGCGCGTCCGCCCCGGTCGCCGCGTTCGTCACCACCGTCCCCAAGATCGGCGGGCTGGTCGCGGTCTACCGGCTGTTCGACCAGGCGCTGGAGCCCGCCGACGTCCGCTGGCGGCTGCTGATCGCGTTGCTGGCCACGGCGAGCATGACGCTGGGCAACCTCGCCGCGTTCTTCCAGGACGACCCGCGACGCCTGCTCGGCTACTCGACCATCAGCCAGGTCGGGTACGCGCTGCTCGCGGTGGTCGCCGCCGGGCGCGACGACGCGTTCGGGCTCGCGGCGCTGCTGTTCTACCTCGCCGGATACGCCGTCACCAACCTCGGCGCCTTCGCCGTCGTCGCCGAGTTTCCGAAGGCCCGCACGCTGGACGGCTACACCGGGCTGTTCCGGAGCCATCGCGGCCTCGCCCTGGCATTGATCGTCTGTCTGCTGGGTCTCGTCGGCACCCCGCCCACGGCCGTGTTCGTCGGTAAGGTCGGCGTTTTCACGGCGGCCGCGGACGCGGGCTTCGGCTGGCTCATGGTCGTCGCGGCGATCAACACGGTCGTGAGCCTCTTCTACTACTTGCGCTGGGTGGTGCCGTTGTTCGCCCGGGAAACGACCTTGCCGGCCGGGCGGGCTGTCCTGGAGCCCGCCGGCCGGTGGAGCCGGGGCGTCGCGTACGGATGCGCCGTGGGCACCGTCGTCCTCGGGCTCGTCGCCGGTCCGGTGCTCGACGCCTTCACGGCACAATGAGGGATGGAGGTGGCGCTGTGGCTGGATTGAGCGGCTCGCTCGAGCGCGCTGTGATGGACGTGCTGTGGTCGGCGTCCGGGCCGCTGCGGGTTCGCCGGCTCCTGGAGGCGCTGAACGAGGGAGCATCCAAACCGCTGGCCTACAACACCGTGCAGACGGTGGCCGAACGACTCGTCGCCAAGGGGATGGTCGTGCGCAGCCCCGACGGCCAGGCCTTCCGGTACGCCCCGAAACGCGCCCGCGAGGACTACGCCGTCGAGCTGATGCTGGGGGCGCTGACCGAGAGCGCCGACCATGGCGCGATCCTCACGCGGTTCGCCGAGAGCGTCGCCCCCGAGGACGCCCGTGAGCTGCTGGAAGCGCTGCGCCGGCGCACCGGCGGGCACTAGGTAACGTGACTCCATGCCCGCGCTCCTGATCGGCCTGGTCGCCGCCACCGTCCTGCTGGGCTACCCGGCCGGGCCGGCCCTGGCCCGGTTCCGCCCGTTCGCCGATCATCCCGGTGCCCAAGTCGCCTGCTGGGCGGGGCTGCTGCTGGGCACGGTCGCGGCGACCACCGCCCTGATCACGATCGCGCTGTTCGCGCCCCCCACGCCGGGGCACGGCGTCCTGGAGTGGCTGCAGGACTGCCTGCCCCACCATTCGCCCGTGGCCTTCGTCCTGGGCGGGCTGGCCAGCCTCGCGATCCTGGGCGCGTGCGGCGCGCGGCTGGCCCAGGGGCTCCCGCGGCTGTGGCGTTCCCTCCGCCAGCGACGTGATCACCGCTCGATGCTGCATCTCGTCGCGCGGGAAGACCACCGGAACGCCGACGTCCTCCTGCTCGACCACCCGCTGCCGGTCGCGTACTGCCTGCCGTCCCGCTGGCGGCCGATCGTGCTCAGCACCGGCGCCCAGGCCCGGCTCACCGATCTCCAGCTCCAGGCCGTCCTGGCGCACGAGCGCGCCCACCTCCGGCAACGCCATCACGCGCTGCTGCTGTTCCTCGATCTGACCCACACGCTGCTGTCGTGGCTGCCCACCGTTCGCCGCGCCAAGGCGGTCCTGCCGACGCTCCTGGAGATGTCCGCCGACGACGCGGCGGCGCGCAGGTGGGGGAGGCGGACGCTCGCCGGCGCGCTGCGCCAGGTCGCGGCCACGCCGGGGCTCGCCGGAGCGCTCGCCGCGGCCGGTCCCGGAGACGGCCCGCTGTCGCTCCGGCTCACCCGGCTCGAGACCGCCGTCCCCGCCGGTCCGGCGCACCACACCCGGCGGGTCCTCGCCTGGACGGTGGCCGCGGTCACGGCCGTCGTGCCGGTCGTCACCGCCGCCGCCGCGCTCTCCTCGCTCGCCGTAGTCTGCTGACCCGGCTGCGGCGTATGGGGCAATTTCCCGACTTGGGTGGCGATGCCGCCCTTAACCTCCTACGCTCTGTCGGAGTCAGGGCTCCTATGCCCTGTAGGAGCCTGCGCGCGGGTGCCGCGCCGGGCCGAGGACTCCGATCCGAAAGGTGCGTAGATGCTGCGACGAGGCGCCACTGGCCCGGGCCAGGCGTTCACCCGCCTCACCGCGGCGGCGGCCGGGACGGCCACCATCACCGTGACGCTGGCGTTCCTGCCGGTGAATCCGGCCGTGGCCGCGCCCGAGCCCTCCCGCCGGGAGCTGACCGCGCAGGAGAAGAAGCTCGCCGACCAGGCCGAGCAGCTCAGCGAGCAGTACAACGGGCTGCGCGTGCGGCTGAAGCAGGCGCAGCGCGCCGCCACGGTGGCCAAGGAGAACGCCCGGCGCCAGAGCGACGCCCTGGCGAAGGTCCGGGCCCAGGTCGCGCAGGTGGCCGCGGACGCCTACAAGAACGGCGACGTCGACCCGGCGGCGGCGATGGTCTCCTCGGGCGACCCGCAGGCGGTCCTGGACCGCTCCGCAACCCTGAACTTCTTCGCCCAGCAGCACGGCACCCAGGTCGGGGCCCTCCTGCAGGCCGTCCAGTCGTCCGAACGCGCCCGCAGGTCGGCGGACGCCCGCGCCAAGGAGGTGCGGGACCTCACCGCCGAGGCCGAACGCAAGCGGCGCGAGTTGCAGACCCGGCTCAAGAAGGTCCAGAAGGCGCTCGGCAAGATCTCGTCCTCCTCGCCGTCCAAGCGGGGCTCGGCTCCGGACGTCGCCCCCGGCAAGGCGTCGGCCAAGGCAATGGGGGCTGTCCGCGCGGCGCTGAACCAGCTCGGCGTCCCCTACTCGTGGGGCGGCGGCAGCGCGTCCGGGCCGACCTACGGCACCGCGCAGGGACGCGACATCAAGGGCTTCGACTGCTCGGGGCTGACCCTGTACGCGTACGCCCAGGTGGGGGTCGGCCTGCCGCACTACACCGGGAGCCAGTTCAACGCGGGCACCCGCGTCTCCCAGAGCCAGCTCCAGCCGGGCGACCTCGTCTTCTTCTACAGCGACCTGCACCACATGGGCATGTACATCGGCGGCGGCAAGATGGTCCACGCCCCGCAGACCGGCGATGTCGTCAAGATCAGTACCATCTCCGGCCGCCCCTTCGCAGGCGGCGTCCGCATAGCCTGACCCCGCCTCATCGGTGCCGCGCCGGAGTCCGGGCATCGGCAGGGGATTCTGACTCCGGGCGATGTGCCCTGAGCAGCGTGGCCATGACGAGGCCGCCGACGACCAGGAGGCCGGCGGCGATGGTGAGCGCGAACGAGAAGCCTTCCCCCGCCGGACGACCGGAACCGGGCAGGGCGTCGCTGCGACGTTCGGCGACGGTGACCAGCACCGCGACCCCCACCGCGCCGCCGAGCTGCTGGACGGAGGTGAACAGGGCCGACCCGAGACCGGCGTTCTCCCCGGTGGTGCCCGTGACCGCGGCCGCCGTCAGGACCGGCAGGCTCAGCCCGCATCCCAGGCTCGTGACGAGCAGGCCCGGCAGCACGCCCGCCGGGTACGGATCGCCCGGCGCCACGCCGGACAGCAGGAGCAGCCCGGCCGAGCTGATCAGAAAGGACAGGGTGAGGGCCCAGCGCGGGCCCATCCGCGTCATCGTCCGTGTCGCGAGCCACATGCCGGTGAGGATTCCGGCGCCGAAGGGCAGGTAGGCGACACCGGCCTGGAGCGGACCGTATCCGAGCACCGTCTGCAGGTGGACCATCAGCAGGAAGGCCATCGCGTAGAAGGCCGCGGAGAACAGCAGGGTCGCGGCGTTGGCGACGGCGCGCGTTCGATCGGACAGGAACGACATCGGCACCAGAGGCTCGGCCGCCCGAGACTGCGCCACGGCGAATCCAGCGGCCAAGACGGCGGAGAGAAGCAGCGGGGCGAGGACGGCCGTGTCCGTCCAGCCTGATTCGCCGGCCTGGAGCAGGCCGTAGACCAGGGACACCACGGCGGCGGTGCCCAGGACGGCGCCGGGCACGTCCAGGCGCGCCCGGCGGCCGGCCCGGCTCTCGGTGACCAGACGGGGCATGAGGACGAGGGCGGCCGCGGCCACGGGCAGGTTGATCAGGAAGATCCAGCGCCACGACGTGAGGTCGGTGAGCGCCCCGGAGATCACCAGGCCCGCCGTGCCGCCCAGAGCCGCGATGCCGCCCCAGACACCCAGCGCTCTGGCGCGTTCCCGGGCTTCGGGGAACAACAGCGTGATCAGCGCCAGCGCGGCGGGGCTGGCCATGGCCGCCCCCGCGCCCTGGACGAAGCGCCCGGCGACGAGTTGCCAGGGCTGCTGGGCGAGCCCGCAGGCCAGGCTCGCCGCCCCGAACAGCGCCACCCCGGTCATGAAGACCCGGCGTCTGCCCAGCAGGTCGGCCATGCGGCCGACCAGCAACAGCAGCCCGCCGAAGGCCAGGAAGTAGGCGTTGACGACCCAGGCCAGCCTCGGACCGCCGAAGCCCAGGTCGTCGCGGAGGCTGGGGAGGGCGACGCTCACCACGGTGTCGTCCAGGACCAGCATGAACTGCACGAAGCACAACACGACCAGCGCCGCTCCGCGGCGGTCGGAGATGGAATCGATCATCACCCGGACGACGCTATGCAGCGGTCGGTTTGGCCACAATCCGCGATGGGGCCAGCTCATATCGCGTTGAGGACATATCCTGGCGGACATGATCGAGGTCGTCGACACCGCCGTCCCGGCAGGGGTGGGCGTCATCGTCGTGGGGCACTTCCCGCTGGCGTCCGGCGACTGGATCGCCCCGCACAGCCATACGCACCACCAGCTGGCGTGGACGCGGAGCGGTGTGCTCGGCGTCGCCGTCGATGACTCGTACTGGGTTCTGCCGCCCGCCCGAGCCCTGTGGCTGCCGGCGGGAGTCGTGCACCGGACCGGCGCGACGCGCGACGCGGTGCTGTGCGGGCTCTACTTCGATCCGGAGCGATGCGCCCTCGACTGGGCGGAGCCCACCGCGGTCGGCGTCGGCGGGCTGCTGGCCCATCTGATCGCCCACCTCGCCCGCGACGACCTCGCCGACGACGCGCGGCTGCGGGCGGAGGCGGTGGTGCTGGATCTGCTGCATCCGTTGCCGGCCCTGCCGATCGAGGTTCCGGTGCCCGTGGACGAACGTGTCCGCGCCGTGGCGGACGCCCTGCTCGCCGACCCCGCCGACCCGCGCGGCCTTGAAGCCCACGCACGGGCGATCGGAGTGAGCCGGCGTACGCTGACCCGGCTGTTCGTCAGTGACACGGGCATGAGCTTCGACCGGTGGCGCACCCACATGCGGCTGCGGGCGGCCCTGCCGCTCCTCGCCGAAGGCCGGTCGGTGTCGCACGCCGCGCGCGCCGTCGGGTACGCGACCCCGAGCGCCTTCCTCGCCGCGTTCCGCCGGACCGTCGGCACCTCGCCCGGGCGCTACCTCAACGGGGACACCGCCCTCGGCGTTTGATCGCACCGGCGGCGCCCGCACTACGATGGCCGCATGTCAGAGCGCGACCGCCCCTCGCCTCCCGTCGTCCACCGGCACGAGTGGACCCCGGGCCGGGATCAGCTGGAGGCGGCGAGTTCGGTGTTCGCCCTGCTGTCCGACCCGACGCGGCTGCATCTGCTGTGGCTGCTGGCCGAGGGGGAGGCCGACGTGACCGAGCTGACCACGGCCAGCGGCGCGGCCCGGCCCGCCGTCAGCCAGCATCTGGCCAAGCTCCGCCTCGCGCACCTGGTCCAGTCCCGCCGGGAAGGGCGGCGCGTCGTGTATTCGCTGCGCGATGGCCACCTGCGGGGCCTGGTGATGGAGGCCCTGAACCACGCCGATCACCGGATGACCGGCGAGCCCTGGCACTCCTGAACCACACGATTCCTCAGCACGGGAATACCTCTCGACGCTTCCATGGTTGTCATGTGCGCAACTGCGCACATATGCACAGGAGTTTCGACGAGAGGCGGAGTCATGTTCCTCGTGCTACGCGACCGGACCTACCGGCACCTGTTCGCCGCGCAGGCCATCGCCCTGGTGGGCACCGGGCTGGCCACCGTGGCGCTGAGCCTGCTCGCCTACGACATGGCGGGGGCCGGTGCCTCCGCGGTGCTCGGCACCGCGCTGGCCATCAAGATGATCGCCTACGTCGGCATCGCCCCGGTGATCGGCGCCTACGCCGACCGGCTCCCGCGCCGGACCCTGCTGGTGGCGACCGACCTCATCCGCGGCGGTGTAGCCCTGGCCCTGCCGTTCGTGACCGAGGTGTGGCAGGTCTACGTTCTGATCTTCCTGCTGCAGTCGGCCTCCGCGGCGTTCACTCCGACGTTCCAGGCGACCATCCCCGAGGTGCTCCCGGCCGAGCGGGACTACACCCGGGCGCTGTCGCTGTCGCGGCTGGCCTACGACCTGGAGAGCCTGTTCAGCCCCGTCCTCGCGGCCGGATTGCTCGCCCTCATCACCTACAACTGGCTGTTCTTCGGCACCGTGCTCGGCTTCCTCGCGTCGGCGGCCCTCGTCGTCTCTGTCGTCCTGCCCAAGCCCGCACCCGGACAGCGCAGCGGCGGCGCTTTCGCCAAGGCGACCTACGGAACGCGGCTCTTCGGGACCACACCGCAACTGCGGAGCCTCCTTGCGCTGAACATGGTGATCGCCGCCGCCGGTGCCATGGTCATCGTCAACACCGTCGTCCTCGTCCGCGATCACCTGGACCGGGCCGCGGGGGACGTCTCGCTGGCGTTCGGCGCGTTCGGGGCCGGGTCGATGGCCGTGGCCCTGCTGCTGCCCCGCGTGCTGGAGAGGATCAGCGACCGCACCGTGATGCTGTTCGGCGCCCTCGTCCTCCTGGCGGTCCTCGCCGCTCTCACTCTCGGGCTCGCTCTGGGCGCCATGACCTGGGCGTCACTGCTGATCGCGTGGGCGGTGCTGGGCGCGGCCTCGTCCGCCGTCCTCACTCCGACGGGCAGCCTCATCCGCCGTTCGGTGCGCTCGGCCGACCTGCCCGCCGCGTTCGCCGCCCAGTTCTCCCTCTCCCACGCGGCCTGGCTGCTCACCTACCCGCTCGCCGGGTGGCTGGCCGCTGAGGCGGGCATGACCGCGGCCGCCGGAGCCCTCACCGCGATCGCCTTCGTCGCCGCGGCGGCGGCCTGGGCCCTGTGGCCGGCCAAGACGACGGCGACCCCCGCCCCCTTGGCCGAATCAACCTCCCACCTCACTCAAGAGGACACGGCCCTCGCCGCCTGACGGGGACGCGGAGGCCCGGCGCCGATCACGACGCCGGGCCTCCATGTGTCACATCTTCTTCAGCAACTGCCGCATCGTGGCGATCTCGGCGGTCTGCGAGCTGATGATGGAGCCCGCCATGGTCTTGGCGGCCGGGAACCGTCCCGAGGCCTGCTCGGTCCTGGCCATGGCCACCGCTCCCTGGTGATGCTTGATCATCATGTTCAGGAACGCCTTGTCGTAGGCCATGCCCGACAGCTTGCCGAGCCTCTCCATCTCCTTGGTGGACATCATCCCGTCCGCCCCGCCGTGGTTCATCCCGCCGTGGTCCATGCTCATCCCCGGCGACGGCGCGGGGGCGCCCCAGCCGGTGAGCCACTCGGTCATCTGCTTGATCTCCGGATCCTGGGCCTTCTCGATGCCGGCGGCCAGCTTCTTGACCTCCGGCATGGCGGCCCTGGTCTTGGCCGGCTCGGCCATCTCCAGCGCCTGCTGGTGATGCGGGATCATCATCTGGGCGAACATGACGTCCTGCTGGTTGTGCTGCCCCGGCTGCTGCCCGGCGGTGGACGCCGAGTGGCCCGGCGTCGAGCCGCCGCCCGCCTCCTTCTTGTCGTCCCCGCAGGCGGTGAGCGCGAAGGCGAGGACGGGAGCGATGATGAGCGGGATCGTGCGCTTCATGGTGAGACCTTCCGTGTTGAGAGATGACGGGGACGAGGTCACCGTCACAGCCGCAACACGGCCGATCTGAAGGCCAGTGGAGGGGGCGAACGGCCCGCGTCCAGAGGACACGGGCGCACGTTGCTCCAGGGAACGAGGATCGCGGGCCGCCATGTTCGCCAGACGGCCAGGAGGAGAGCGCCGAAGGAGACAAGCGTCAGCAGCGCCAGGCAGATCTCGCCGCCCGAGTGACGCCCAGGTTCATGGGCACCGCCGCTCTGCGCCTCCCCGTGGCCGACGATCGAATGCTCGACTCCGACACCGGGCAGACCTGACGCGTCGGCGGGACTGCTGGACGCCTGGAGGCCGTGCATGGCCATCACGCAACAGACCAGGGCGAGCCTGAGGAAGACCATCCCGATGCGCTCGCGCGCGGATGCCCCTCGCATGAACCTCTCGCCCTTCCGGAGAACGTCGGCCTGCCGCCGAGATCGGTTAACTATACAGCTTAGTACTATCTCCCTTAGTAGTTTGCTGGAGGCCCGATGATCCGCCGGCCGGGGGAGATGCCTCGGTCAGGCGGACGGCGGGGAGTGCGCGGTCGAGCCATGCCGGCAGCCACCAGTTGGCTGGGCCTGCCAGGCGCATGAGGGCCGGGACCACGATCACGCGGATCAGGGTCGCGTCGATGAGGACGGCGGCGGCCAGGGCGAAGCCCATCTGCTTGGTGAGCGGCGCGGCGGGCACAGTTCCTGCAAGCCGCCGCCACGGTGTTCGCGCGCAAGGGTTACCACGGCGCGCGCATGGACGACGTCGTGGCCGAGGCAGGCTCCAGTAAGGGCGCGCTCTACTGGTACTTCAAGAGCAAGGAAGAGCTGGCCGTCGCGCTCGTCCACCAGATGCTCGAAGGCCAGGAGCAGGCGGCGCGGGCGCTGATGGAGAGCGAGGCGCCCCCCATGGAGCGCCTCGAACGGCTGGCCCGCGGCTTCGCGCAGGACCTGGTCAAAACTCCTCCACTGGCGACGTTGTCGCTGGAACTGCTGTCGCTGGCCCCGCACATCCCCGAGATCAAGGAATGCTTCGCCCGCCACCACGAACGCTTCGCCGGTCAGCTGCGAGCGCTGCTGCGGCAGGCGAAGGGCGAGGGCGACGCGGTGTCGATCGACTCGACCGCGCTCGCGCTCGCGGCGATGGTCGGCGGGCTCGTCATGCACTGGACGCTCTCGCCGGAAGGCTTCGACCTGGAGGAGCAGCTGTGGCGGGCGGTGGGCGCGATCGTCCGCTGACCCGCTCAGTTGGGGGAGGGGCCGGCGGTCTGCACGTGGCCGCCCAGGCGGCTGCGGAGGGGCTGGAGCAGTTCCGGAGTGGAGACGACGATCCAGCGGGTGCCGACCAGGTAGGCGCCGCCGTACATCTGGGAGTGCCGCAGCCAGTCCTGCTGGCCCTTGGCGGTGTCGAACGTGTTGAGCATGTACTTGCCCGTGGGCGTCACGCACACGGCCTGGCGGTAGTCGGCGGGCCTGCCGCGCAGTTGGGGCGTGCATCCCATGGCGGCGCCCAGCTGTTCGATGCTCATCACCGGCCCGGCGGACGTGCTTGAGCGTGCGGACGCCGGACGGGGCTCGTCGCCGGAGCAGCCCGTCATGAGCGACGCCACCGTGATGGCTCCGAGCCCGACCGCCGGCGCCTTCACCGTTCCTCGCAGCCGACAGCGAATCACTGCGTGCCTCCCAGTCCCCGGGTGTCGATCTACACACGGGTACGGATCTCGCCGGCTCGTTCGTTCGACGGGAACCCCACTTTTTCTACGTTGTGTAGAAGAAGTGGCCGGGGACCTCCGGGAGGCGTCAGGCGCGCAGGGCTTCTCTCAGGCGGACCACGGCGGGGCGCGACTCCAGGTGGAGGCGCGTGATGTCGAGGCCCTCGTCCCCCAGGATGACCAGCAGCCCGGAGTCGCCGATCGCGTAGACGACGATGTGGCCGCTCTGGCATCGGGTGACCACCTCGCGCAGTTCCCCCATGCCGACCTCCTTGCCGGTGCTCTTGCCCAGGCCCAGCGCGGCGGCGGCGAGCGCGGCGAGGACGTCCGGACGCACCTCGTCGGTGTCGGAGGCGATCAGGATTCCGTCGACGGAGGCGACGGCGCTGTCGGTCAGCCCGGTCACCTTGTCGCGCAACGTGTGAAGCTCTGCGAGCACGGTCTCGGTGCTCGCCCCTGTACTGGGCATCGTGTCGGGCCCCCGTGTGGTCAACGGCGTGAAACGGCCCGCCTCCCGCCGCCGCGGCGGGAGCAGGAGGTGGCCGGAGTGAGATGGCGCGGCGCTCGCGTCCGCGAGGCCGGGGTGTCCCAGGCGTCCTACAGGCTCAGGGAGTTGTCGATGTTGCGGAGGTTGTGGCGCGCGAGGGCGAGGTTGGCGCGGGAGCGGTCGAGCGCGAGGTACAGGAACAGCCGGCTGCCGCCGCGCTCGAGCAGCCGGATCAGGTGGTACTGCTTGTCCAGCGTGATGAGGATGTCCTCGATGGAGTCGTTGATCCGCAGCGCCTCCAGCGTGCGGACCTTGGCCCTGATGACCTCGGTGTTGCCCGCCGAGGCGACCTCCAGGTCGAGGGCCTGGCCGCCCCCGAGCGAGCCGAGCGACATGCCGCTCTCGTAGTCGACGAGGGCCGCGCCGATGGCACCGTCGGTGGCCATGGCTTCCTTGAGCGCGGATTCGATGTTCACTCGTGTCCCCTTAGTCTGAGCCCGGCCAGCCGAGTCCGATCAGCCCCGGACTGGTGACGGATGCGTCGGCGCCCACCCCTGGCCACCGCGCGTTCCGGGTGATCTTCGGCAATATACCGGGACAAGTCAGGTGAAGTGATCCAATTCACTCATCGAAACGAATGTGGCGCCCGGCGGCCCCGGGTGGCGCCTCCGACTGCGGCCATCCGAGCCTCCGCCGGGGGCGGGCCTGGCAAAATGCGCTCAGCGTCATGCGACACCACCGACACTCATGGGGGACCGACACCGTGACCGCGTCATCCATCCCAGCCGACCCCTCCGGGCAGGTCCTGCCCGAGCCGGTGGGGGTCCTCAGCTCGGCCCTCAGCCGCCGGGCCCACGAGCGCTTCTCCGGGACGCTGCGCATCGACGGGGGACAGGACGGAACGGTGACGATGCGGGACGGGCTCGTCATCGCCGCCGCCACGCCCGCGTCGCCGGGGCCGGAGTCGATCCTGCTGCGGTCGGGACGGATCTCCGAGGACGAGTGGACCGAGGCGTTCGCCGCGGCCGCCCCGGCGGGCCGGATGCCCGCCGAGCTGGTCGAGCGGGACCTCGTCGGCGCCGCGGGCCTGGAGGTGCTGACACAGGTGGCGGTCATGGACGCGGTCTTCGCCATGGCGCTGTGCGGGATACAGACCTGCACGGCCCGGCCCGCAGGGGAGGACGACCTGGCACCGCTGCTGCCCTCCGATCCCGGCATCGAGGTCGACCGGCTGCTGCGCGAGACCAGCCGCCGGCTCGCCACGGCGGTGGAATGGCGCCCGCTCGGGCTTGAGATGCAGACCCGGCCGCAGCCGGCCGGTGAGCCCGCGGACGCGCCCGTCAACGCGTCCCGCGCCGAGGTGCTGGCCAAGGTCAACGGGCGCCGCACTGTCCGCGACATCGCCTTCGTTCTTGGCCGCGGCATCTTCTCGGTGATGAACGACCTGGCCGTGCTCGCGCAAGACGGGCACCTGACTTTCAAGCACCGCTGACTCCGGCGCGCCCATACCCATTGCGTCACGGGCCGGGTAATGGCAGCGCCGACGGAATTCCTGTCAATTATACGTACTGTCCAGTACGAATGTTCTCCGTCGTTCCAGGCTCTGGTCTGCGCGAATCCGGCAGCCGATCTTTCCAGAAAAGAGGCCGATTCTGGTTGTGCGTGTGTGAAAATTGGGATGGTTTCACGCTGCGCGGGGGATATGCCGGATGAGTTCGTTTGATGAGACGTTCGACCCGACGACTCCAGCCGACGCCCGCATCTACGACTACATCATCGGGGGCAAGGACCACTACGGGCCCGACCGCGGGGTGGCCGAGGGGCTCCAGGAGGGCCCCTGGGGCGACGACCCCGAGCGCCGTCCGGCCGTGGAGAACCGGCGGTTCCTGCGCCGCGCCGTGCGCTTCCTGCTGGACGCGGGGATCAGGCAGTTCGTCGACATCGGCTGCGGCCTGCCCACCCGCACGAACGTCCACGACCTCGCCCACGAAGCCGACCCCGCCGCCCGCGTCGTGTACGTCGACCACGATCACGTCGTGGTCAACCACTACCGGGCGCTGCTGTCGAGCTCGTCGACGGCGACGGTGATCAAGGCGGACGCGCGGCGTCCGGACGAGATTTTGGACAGGCTCCGTGCGGCCCCCCTCGTCGACCTCCAGCGTCCGCTCGGAGTGCTCATGGTCGGCCTGCTGCACCTGATAGCCGACGAGGACGAGCCGGCCGAGGCCGTGGCCCGGTTCAGGGACGCTGTCGTTCCCGGCAGCTACCTGGCGCTTTCCCATCTGACGGGGGAGGGCCAGGATCCGGTGCACGTCGCCCAGTTCGTCGAGATGTTCCAGAGTGCGCGCGAGCCGATGGTCATGCGCCCGCGTGCGCGGATCCGCACCTTCTTCGACGGCCTCGACCTCGTCGAGCCGGGCATGGTCGACGCCCCGGACTGGCGCCCCAACCGCGCCTACCCGCCGCCCTCCGGCTGGCTGGTGGCGGGCGTGGCCCGCAAGAACTGACGCCGGCCGCAAGCCGCACCGCCGACCCCTTGACAGATCGTTTGAGCCCGAACATTCTTTAGGGCACGCCCGGCGTTCACCACCCTCAGCGACGTCCTGACGCTCTGTTTCCCCTGCCGAAGGGAATTCACGATGAACGCTGGAATCAATCGCCGACGGTTCCTCGGCCAGGCGGCCGGGGTGGCCGCGGGCGCGGCGGCCGCACCGGTCCTGTCCGCGGGTCCCGCGTCCGCCGGAGGCCGTGGCCGCGGCGCCGCGGACCTGATCGTCTACAACGGGCGCGTCCAGATCATGGACAGGCGCCTGCGCCGCGCCGAGGCGGTGGCCATCCGCGCCGGCGTCGTGATCGCGGTCGGGCGCGAGCGGGACGTCCGCCGCCTGGCCGGGCGGAGCACGGAGTCGATCGACGCCCGGGGCGGCACCGTGCTCCCCGGCGTCAACGACTCGCACGTACATCTGGGCGGCTACGGGCTCGACTTCCCGCCGTACACCATCGAGGTGGACGTCGCCACGATCAAGGAGCTGGCCGACGCGGTGGCCGCGGCCGTGGCGGCGGCCGGGGCTCCCGGCTCCTGGATCCGCGGGCAGGGCTGGAACGAGAACCGGCTGCCGCACCCGCCGCGCCGGACCGATCTCGACCCTGTCTCCGGGGACCATCCGGTCGTCCTCAGGGACTTCTCCGGGCACATGATGGCGGTGAACTCCAAGGTCCTGCGGCTGGCGGGCATCACCCGCGACACCCCCGCGCCGCCCGGCGGGGTGATCGAGAAGGACGCCGGCGGCGAGCCCACCGGCGTCCTGCGCGAGAGCGCCCAGGACCTGGTCAACCCCGTCGTGCCTCCGTTCACCGAGGCCGAGCTGGAGAACGCCATCGACAAGGCGATCACGATGCTCCACGCCCAGGGCATCACCAGCATCACCGATCCCGGGATCCCCCTGACGCAGTTGGCGCTGTACGGGCGCAAGGCCCGCGCGGGCACGCTGCCGCTGCGCATCACCGCGCTGCTCACCGGCGGCAGGTCCCCGGACCAGGTGCGCGCCACGCTCGCCGCCTACGAACCGTTGCGCGGCGTCGACCCGCGGATGCTGCGGGCCGCCGGGGTCAAGCTCATCATCGACGGCGTGCCGACCGCGGCGCAGACGGCCTGGCTCCACAAGCCCTATGTGGACGGCACCAACGGCAAACCGGTCATCCATGGCGACACGATCGAGGAGGCGGTCGCGAACCTGCACGCCATGATCGCGCTCGTTCACGGCGCCGGAATGCAGGTGGGGACGCACGCCACCGGGGACGCCGGGATCGACGCCGTCGTGGCGGGCTACCTCGCCGCCATGCGCGGCGACCGGCGCCACCGCGATCCGCGCCACTACGTCATCCACGGCGACCTGACGCCGCCCGGCACGCTGCGCACGATGGCCCGCCACGACATCGGCGTCAACATGAACGCGACGATCAAGTACGTGCTGGGCCGGACGCTCGACGCCAACCTCGGCCCCGAGCGCACCGACTACCAGTGGCCCTACCGCACCGCCCTCGACCTGGGCGTTCGGGTGACCAGCGCCTCGGACGCCCCGGTGACCACGCCGAGCTGGCTGCAAGGCGTGCAGTCGGCGGTGCTGCGCAAGGGCCTGTACGGCGGCGTCGCGGGAGAGGCCGAACGCATCACCGTCAAGGAGGCGCTGGTGACCTACACCAGGACGAGCGCCTGGCAGGACCGTGCCGAACGCTGGAAGGGCACGCTGGAGCCAGGCATGGCCGGTGACGTGTGCATCGTCGACGGTGACGTGCTGGGCGCGGATCCCGAGACGCTGGTCCAGATGCGCATCGCCGCGACGATCCTCGGCGGCCGGGTGGTCTACGACGGCAAAGCCGTGCCGGCGGCGACCGTCGGTGCCGTCGCACCTGCCGCCAACTGGCGCCACGCCCGCGGAGCCGCGTGCCTGCAGAGCGGTGGCTGCTGCTGCGCGCTGGCCGGACGAGAGGCCGCGAGGGCATGACCGGCCAAGGCGGATCAGGCCTGCGCCAAGCCGACCCGGCCGACGGAGGCGCGGGCCGTCTCGCGAGGAACAGGCTCGGCGTCACGGGCATCGTCTTCTTCGTCGTCGCCGCGGCCGCGCCCCTGGTCGGCATGACCGGCGCCGTCCCCATCGCCATCGTCCTCGGCGACGGGGCCGGCGCGCCCGGCGCCTATCTCGCCGTGGGCCTCGTCCTGCTGATCTTCAGCGTCGGCTACTCGGCGATGAGCCATCGGGTGACGAACACCGGGGCGTTCTTCGCCTACGTCGGCCGGGGGCTCGGCGTGGCCCCGGGCGTGGGGTCGGCGTTCGTCTCCCTGTTCGCCTACATGGTGATCCAGCTCGCGGTCTTCGGGTTCTTCGGGGCCGTCATGGCACGGCAGATGGACACCGAGCTCGGCATCGATCTGGCCTGGTGGGCGTGGGCCCTGATCGCCTGGGCGCTGGTGCTGGCCCTGTCCGCGCTGAGCGTCGACATCGGGGCCAAGGTGCTGGGCCTGCTGATGGTGCTCGAAGTGCTGTCCCTGGCGCTCGTGGCCGTGGCGGTCCTGCTCGACGGCGGCGGGCCGGACGGCATGTCGCCGGCGTCCTCGTTCTCGCCCGGCAACATCTTCGCCGGCGGGTTCACCGGCTCGGCGGGCATCGCGCTGGCCTTCGCCTTCGCCTCCTACATCGGCTTCGAGGCGACCGCCATCTACGGCGAGGAGACCAGGGATCCCAAGCGCAGCGTCCCGCGCGCGACGTACATCGCCGTCTCGCTGATCGCGCTGCTGTTCGCGTTCACCTCGTGGGCGGTGGTCAGCGGTCTCGGCAGCGACACGGTCGCCGACCGCGTCGCCGAGATCTCGACCGTGGACGGGACGCCGCTCGCCGACCCCGCAGCGGTCCTCTTCGCCGTCGCCAAGGAGTACGTCGGCGGCTGGCTGGCGACGCTGATGAGCTGGCTCGTGCTCTCCAGCCTCTTCGCGGGACTGCTCGCGTTCCAGAACAGCGCGGCACGCTACGTCTTCTCGATGGCGAGAGCAGGGGTACTGCCCGCCGCCCTCGGCCGGGTCAACGGACGCGGCGCGCCGGTGCTCGGCACCGCCGCGGTCGCGGTCGTGTCCCTGGTCGTCATCGTCCTGTTCCGGGTCACCGGCCGCGATCCGGTGGTGCACCTGTTCACCTGGTTCAGCGCCGTGGCGGTCCTCGGCATCGTGCTGGTCGAGATCCTCGTCTCCGCCGCCGTGATCGTGTACTTCCGCAGGGAGGACCGGAGCGAGCGCGTGTGGAGCACGCTGGTCGCGCCCGCCGTCGCCATCGTCGGCCTGGCGCTCGGGATGTACCTGCTCATGTCACGCTTCGGCCTGATGGCCGGGACCGCCGCCAAGGGCGCCGACCCCGCCAAGGAGTCGTGGAGCCTGTCGCCGCTGGGATGGTTCCTGGCGATGCTGCCGTTCCTCGTCCTCGCGATCGGGATGGCCGTCGGCGCCGTGCGGCGCAAGAGGGAGAACTCGCAGGCCATGGCCGATCTGGTGACCTGACAGCCGCTGAGGAGATGAGAAATGACGGCTCCGCGCTTCGTGCTCGTGCTGAGCGAGAACTGGACGATGACCGGCGGCCGCGATCTGCCGGCCCTGGTCCGCTGGGCACGGGAGGCCGAGGACGCGGGCTTCGACGCCGCCATGGTCAGCGAGCACATCGTCCTCGGCCCGGACGCCGGTGCCGAGGGCGTCATGCGCAACCCGCGCGAGTACGCGCTGCCCGGCAACCAGGACCCCCGCACGCCCTGGCCGTCGTCGCTCGTGCTGCTCGCGTCGATCGCCGCGGTCACCTCGCGGCTGCGGCTCGCCGCGGCCGCGGTGATCGCCCCGCTCCGGCACCCGCTCGCGCTCGCGCGCGACCTCGGCACGCTCGACCTGCTGTCCGAGGGACGCCTGGTGGTGCAGCCCACCGTGAGCTGGAGCAGGGACGAGTACGCCGCCCTCGGCGTGCCCTTCGAGCGCCGGGGCCGCATCCTCGACGAGCAACTGGAGATCTGGAGCCGACTCTGGCAGGGCTCCCCAACCTCGTTCGAAGGACAGCACTACGCCTTCGAGGACGTGTACTTCGAGCCGCGCGCCCACCGTCCCGACGGCCCCCGGATGTGGTTCGGGGGCCGCCGACTCCACGACAGACTCCTGAACCGCCTCGTCCAGTACGGCCACGGCTTCCACCCGCTGGGCAGGCCAACCCCGGAGGAGCTCGCCCGGCTGGAGACGGCCTTCGCTGCCGCGGGCCGCGACATGGCGGATCTGGAGATGATCGGAGGAACCCGCCCGAAGTTCCCGGACGACCGGTCCTGTGCCCCCCTCCCGCCCGCCCTGGAAAGCATCCCGGAACAGGTCGCTCAGGGATTCACGACGTTCTGCATCAAGCCTTCGCAGTTCATCGACGACCCGAAGGGCGTCGGCGCGTTCTGCCGGGAGGTCATCGAACGCACCGACGCCCTGCTCAGCTGAGGGTGACGGTGACCGGCATTTGTTTGATGCCGTTGACGAAGTTGGAGCGGACTCGGCGGATGTCTCCGGCCAGGCGGATGTCGGCCAGTCTCGGCAGGAGCTCCTCGAACATGATGCGCATCTCCAGGCGGGCCAGGGCGCTGCCTAGGCAGAAGTGGGGGCTGCCCTTGCCGAAGGTGATGTGCTCGTTCGGCGAACGAGTGATGTCGAAGCGGCCGGGGTCGGCGAAGACGTCCTCGTCGCGGTTGCCGGAGGCGAACCACAGCACGACCTTGTCGCCCTCTTTGATCTTCTTGCCGCGCATTTCGACGTCGCGGGTGGCGGTCCGGCGGAAGTGGTAGACGGGCGACGCCCAGCGCAGGAACTCCTCCACGGCGGTCGGCATGAGGTCGAGGTCGCCGCGCAGGCGCTCGGCCGCGGCGGGGTGCTCGATGAGCGCCCGCATGGAGTGCGTGATGGCGTGCCTGGTGGTCTCGTTGCCGGCGACCACGAGGAGCAGGAAGTAGTTGTCGAAGTCGCGGTCGGAGAGGGGTTCGCCGTCGCGGGGGGCCTGGTTGACCAGCTTGCTGATCAGGTCGGTGCCGGTCCCGCCGCGCCGCCGCGCCGCCAGCTCCCGGCCGTACTCGAACACCTCCAGTGAGGCGGGGCTGCGGAAGGGCAGGTCGCGGTACCGCTCGCTCTCCTCGCTGTGCAGCAGGACGTCGGCGTACTCGGGATCGGTGTTGGCGATGATCCGGTTGCCCCAGTCGATGAGCCGCACGGTGTCGTCGTCCGGGACGTCGAGCATCCGGGCCAGCACGTTGATCGGGAAGTCCGCCGCGACCTCCTTCACGAAGTCGAAGGTGCCCTTGGCGAGCGCGGCGTCCAGCGTGCGGGCGGTCAGCCCGCGCAGGAACGTGGCGTAGCCCGCGACCGCCCGGGGCGTGAACTCGCGGTGGAGCAGCCGCCGCAGCGCCAGATGCCGGGGGCCGTCGGTCTCCAGCATGGACCGGCGGATGGCCGCCTGGCGTTCGTCCACCTCCTCCAGGTTGACGAACCGGGTGGAGGTGAAGGTCGCCGTGTCCCGGTCGGCGGCGATGATGTCGGCGTGCCGGGTGAGCGACCAGAAGCCCCCGCCGCCGTCGCTCTCGGGATTCCAGTGCACCGGCTCGTTACGGCGCAGCTCCTCGAACATCCGCCACGGCGTCCGGTCGTCCAGGAAGTTGTCGACGTCGGCGAGGTCCACCGGAAGGGTGTCGGCTGCCAAGGCTGTCTCCTTACAGATGGTGGGCGTACTCGCGGAACTCCCAGTCGGTCACGTGCCGCTGGAATCGGGCGATCTCGTCCCGCTTGTAGGCCAGGTAGGAGCCGACGAACCGTTCACCGAGCACGCCGGTCAGTTCCTCGTCATCGGCCAGGGCGTCGAGCGCGGCCGTCAGGTCACCTGGGAGCCGGGCGGCCTTGCTGACGTCGTAGCCGTAGCCCTCCAACGGCGGCGGCGCGGTGAGCTTGCCGCGGATGCCCAGGTAGGCGGCGGCCAGCAGGGCGGCGATGCCGAGGTAGGGGTTGGCTCCGGCGTCGCCGAGCCGCAGTTCCAGCCGGGTGGCGCCGCCGCGCTCCGGCGGGACGCGGATCATCGCGCTGCGGTTGTCCAGGCCCCAGTCGATCAGCCAGGGCGCCAGGGTGTCGGGGCCGAACCGCTTGTAGGAGTTGATCGACGGGTTGAAGATCGCGGCGAGCGCGGGCGCGTGCGCGAGGACGCCCGCGATCGCCTGCTGCGCGGTCTCCGACAGCCCGTCCGGACCGGCGTCCGGCCCGTCGAAGACGTTGCGGCCGTTCTCGTCCGTGCACGACAGATGGACGTGGAAGCCCGAGCCGCCGTCGTCGTTGAACGGCTTGGCCATGAACGTCGCCAGCCGTCCCTCGGTGCGGGCGAGCTCCTTGACGGCCGACCTCAGCCGGAACGCCCGGTCGGCGGCGTCGAGCGCGCCGGAGTGGTCGAGGTTGATCTCGAACTGGCCGCAGGAGAACTCGTGGTTGGCCATGGTCGCGCCGAGCCCGAGGTCGCGCAGGTGCCGCAGGGTGCGCAGCAGGTGGCCGTCGGGGTCGGTTCTGCGGCCGACGGTGTAGACGTTGCCGGGGCCCTCGCCGTAGCGGCGCCAGCCGTTCGGGGCGCCGGGGTCGGGCTCGCACAGGTAGTACTCCAGCTCCGGCCCGGCGACGGGGACGAGGCCGAGTTCGGAGAGCCGGCCGATGGCGTGCCGCAGGACCTCGCGGGGCCCTTCGGCGCACGGTTCGGTGCCGCCCGGTTCGTACGCGTCGCCGAGGCACTGCGCCACGCCCGGCTCCCACGGGATCGCGGCCAGCGTGGACAGATCGGGCCGGACGCAGATGTCGGGCAGGCCCGCGTCGAGGCCGCCGGCGATATCGACGACGTCACCCTGGGGGCTGGTGTGGTAGACCGCGCGGCAGAAGGCCAGGCCGTGCTCCATCACCGCGGGCAGCCGGCCGACGAGGACGTCCCGGCCGCGATCGACGCCGATCAGGTCGGGGAAGGAGACCCGGACCACGTCGATGCCGTCGGCCGTCAGCCGTTCCACGACGTCGTGGACGTCCAGGGAGTGCGGTCCGGGCACGGGGGCTCCCCTCGGGCGGGCGGGTCACTCGTTTGGGATCAAACAATATGTGCGCCGCTGGAGCCTGACAAGGGTGCGGCTCGACTTAGGTGAACATTCGCGCTCGTCAGGTGACAAGACCGGCCGCCCGCGCATACCGTACGGGTCCAAATGAAATGGTCGGAGGAGGCGGCGTGGTGCCGGTGCGAGGGTTCCTGTATCCCAAGACGGCGACGGGACGTTCGTCGCTGATCCCCAGTCCGCCCTGGCACTACTCCGGTGATCTGCTCACCGTGGAGTACCGGACCGACCCGGCGCGGGTCGCGGAGCTGCTTCCCGGCCCCCTCGAACCCGCGCCCGAGGATCCCGGGGCGGTCGCGATCATCTGGGCGGACTGGCAGTCCTGCTCGGAGACCGCCGAAGAACTCCTCGATCCCGTGCGGGCCCAGTACAAGGAGTGCTTCGTCGTGGTGCGCTGCTCGTTCCAGGGACGTACCTACAGCCGCTGTGTCTACATCTGGGTCGACAAGGACTTCGCCATCGCACGAGGGATCTACCAGGGCTACCCGAAGAAGCTCGGCTCGATCCACCAGACGCGCCCCCACCCGTACGGGCAGGCCGCCCCGCGCATCGGCGCGGGCGGACGGTTCGGCGCGACCCTCGCCGCCGCGGACCGGAGGCTGGCCGAGGCCGTGGTCACCTTGCGCGAGCCGTCCGAGACCAACGGGTTCGTCAACGGCCACCCGATGGCCCACCACCGCTTCCTGCCGTCGATCGAGCCGGCCGGCCCCCCGGCGCTCGACGAGCTGATCGAGTCCGGCGGCGCCGGCTTCGAGGCCGGTCCCGCCTGGGCGGGCGACGCCGAGCTGAGGCTGTTCGAGGCGCCGACCGAGGAGCTGGCCCGTCTCGAAGTCGCCGAAGTCATCGGGGCGTACTTCCGCCAGGTCGGGGTCGTCTGGAACGGAGGCAGGCGGCTGTGGGGCGGGTAGATTCGACGTAGCCGAAGCCCGTCGGTCGTCGAGAGGACATCAGTGACCGGCCACCACACACTGCGCGAGACCGAGCAGGCCATCCAGCGGCGGCTCGGAGACGTCGTCCTCCGCCCCGACGCGATGATGTCGGTCTCCAACATCTACCGGGCCGCCGCCGCGATCCGCCAGCACTTCGAGAGCTCGGTGCTGCGCTCGGCGGATCTCACCTGGACGGCGTTCGTCGTGCTGTGGGTGGTGTGGATCTGGGACGAGATCGAGACCCGGCACGCCGCCGAGGAGGCCGGCATCTCCAAGGGCACCCTCACCGGGGTGGTCAAGACGCTGGAGGGCCGCGGGCTGATGGAACGCGGTCCGCACGAGAGCGACGGCCGCCGGGTCGTCCTCCGGCTGACCGGCAAGGGGCGCGAGCTGATGGAACGGCTCTTCCCCGAGTTCAACGCCGAAGAGGCGTTCGTCGTCGAGCGCCTGGACCAGGGCCAGAACAAGGCGCTGGCGCAGTCGCTCGCGACCATCGTCGAGCACCTGGAGAGCGAGGGGGAGGAGCGCCGCACCTCCCTGCGGGACGGGGCGCCCCTGCCCCCTCGGCGCTCCGGACGCCGCGCGCGAGCCTGACCGTCACGCCCCGCCCCTTGCGGTCACCTGCCTTTGCGGGGCGCGCTTGCCGCGGAACTCCCAGTCGCCGCCGAACGCGGTGGAGATGACCTCTTCCGACTCGGTGGGCTGGGCGCCGCAGTCGTCGCGGACCGGCACGGGACCGGCCACGATGTGGTTGCGCAGCCGCCCGAGCCCCTCGGCCTCGACTTCGACCACGTCGCCCGGCTGCACGGGGCGCGAGTTGGCCGGGGTGCCCGACAGCAGGACGTCCCCCGGGTAGAGGGTGATGGTGCGGGCGATGTCGGCGACGAGGTAGTGCATGTCCCATTCCATCTCGTCGGTGCCCCCGTCCTGCACCAGCTCGCCGTTGACGTAGGTGCGCAGGTACTTCCCGCGGAAGTCCCAGCCGGTGACCAGGCCGGGGCCCAGCGGGCACAGCGTGTCCGAGCCCTTGACCCGCAGCATCGAGCCGGCGTCGGTGTCGCGGAAGTCGTGCAGCCCGTAGTCGTTGGCCACCGTGTATCCGGCGATGTACGCGCCGGCCTCCTCGGGGGAGACGTTGCGGCATGTCCGGCCGATGACGATCGCGATCTCGCCCTCGTAGTTGAGGTACTTGCACCGCTCCGGCCGGACGACCGCGCCGCCGTGGGCGTTCAGGGCGGAGACCGGCTTGTGGAAGAACGTGGGCGCGGCGGGCAGCCGGGCCTGGAACTCTTCCACGCGGCTGCGGTGGTTGAGGTGCACCGCGACCACCTTGGTCGGCCTGCACGGCGGCAGGTGCACGGCCTCCTCGGCGCGTACCCGGCGGCCGTCGGCGGCGACCAGGTCGTCGCCCTCGCGGACGACCTGAACGTCCGCGCCGTCCAGCAGGATCCTGCGGTACTCGGGCATCACGCCGTCCATCCGTGGTCGGGCCGGTCGAACCAGATGTGCACCTGGCCCGTTCCGACGGAGTTCTCGTACGCGCTGTACAGGCGGCCGGGAGCCGTGCAGGCGCCCTCGCCCAGAGCGCCGATCATCATCAGGTAGTGGCCGAACCGCGCCTCCGGCTTGAAGCGCAGGAACTCCGGCATCGTGGCCAGAACGCGGGCATGGTCGCCGCGCGTCAGCCAGCCGATGCGCTCCTCGTCGGCGGCGCGGGCCTCGGGGGTGAAGATGTGCGACGGATCGGCCGCCTCGTGGTCACGGATCTGGCGCAGCGGCCAGAACGTGTGCGACAGCGCGCCCGAGGCGATGAGGAGGACGCGCCGGTCGGTGGCCGCGATCGCGTCCCCCAGTGCGCGGCCGAGGCGCAGGAAGTCCTCGGTGTCGGCGGTCTGGCACACGCCGATCGACATCCAGCGCTTGCCCTCCAGGTCGAGGTAGGGGTTGCCGCGCACCCCGAGGTACGTCCACAGGTTGACGGTGGCGTAGTAGATCGGCAGGTAGGGGTCGTCGACCGGCGTGATCCACGTCCCGTGCTCGTCGGCGTGGCGCGCGACGGCGCGGGCCAGCTCCGGGTCGCCGGGGAAGTCGTAGGGCATCCGGCACATGCCGCGCGGCAGTTCCTCGGAGGTGTACAGCCCGGCCCGGCGGTCATGGGCGGTGGTCACGAACTCGACCGTGGTGGCCCAGTGCGAGTCGAGGACGACGACGGTGTCATAGTCGTCCACCCGGTCGAAGACGTCGGCGCGCAGCCGCTCCAAGCCGTCGACCAGGGTGGAGTCCTCGCCGTGGTTCAGCTCGCGGCGGGTGACCTCCGGGAGGACGATCGTGGGAACGTGCGCCAGGAGCCCGGCGCCGGTTACTTCTCCCATGGGGCCATCACCGTGTTCTTCACGTCGCAGTAGAAATCGAAGCTCCAGTCGCCGCCCTCGCGCCCTACGCCCGACTGCCGGGACCCTCCGAACGGGGCCTGCAGGTCGCGGACGAAGAAGCAGTTGACCCACACCGTTCCGGCGACGAGCCGCCCGGAGACACGGGCGGCGCGCTCGGGGTCGCCGGTGGCGAGGGTGGCGGCGAGGCCGAACCGCGTGCCGTTGGCCATCGCGGCGGCCTGCTCCTCGGTGTCGAAGGTCTGGAGGGTCAGGACGGGCCCGAAGACCTCCTCGTTGAGGATCTCGCTGCCCTCGCGGGCACCCGTGAAGAGCGTGGGCCGGTAGTAGAGCCCGCCGAGCTCGGTGTTGGGACCGCCGCCGATCAGTGCCCGCGCTCCGTCCTCGACGGCGCGCCGCACGAATCCGTCGACGCGCTCGAAATGCCGGCGATGAATCTGCGGGCCGAGGTCGGTGCTCGTGTCGCGTGGATCGCCTTGGACGAGGCGTCCCGTCCGGGCGAGGAAGCGCTCGGTGAACTCGCCGGCGACGGACGCCTCCACCAGCAGCCGCGTCGCGGCCAGGCACACCTGCCCGGCGTTGTCGTACTGCTCCACGGCCAGGTCGACTGCGAGGTCCAGGTCGGCGTCGGCGAACACCAGCAGCGGCGACTTGCCGCCGAGCTCCAGCGACAGCGGGGTCAGGTTCGGCGCCGCCGCCGCGGCGATGGCGCGCGCCGTCGGCACCGAGCCCGTGAAGCTGATCCGCCGCACGTCCGGATGCGCGACCAGCGCCGCGCCGGCCTCCGCGCCGAACCCCTGGACGACGTTGAGCACGCCGTCGCGCAACCCGGCCTCGGCGGCGATCTCGGCCATCAGCGAGGCCGTCAGCGGGGACCATTCGGCGGGCTTGAGCACGACGGTGTTCCCGGCGGCCAGCGCGGGCGCGACCTTCCAGGTGGCCAGCATGAGCGGCGCGTTCCACGGAGTGATCAGGGCGCAGACGCCTGCGGGATCCCAGCTGACGTGGTTGCGGTGGCCGCGGGTCTCGAAGTCGTCATGGCCTAGGCGCAGCAGCCAGTCGGCGAAGAAACGGAAGTTGTGCGCCACACGCGGCATGACCCCGCGCCGGTGAGATCGGATCAGTGCTCCGTTGTCGGCCGTCTCGACCTGGGCCAGCTCCTCGACGCGCTTGTCGACGCCGTCGGCGATCGCGTGCAGCACCCGGGCCCGTTCCTCCCGGCTCGTGCGGGCCCAGCCGGGGAACGCCCGGGCGGCGGCGGTCACGGCGGCCTCCGCCTCGGCGGCCCCGCCCCGCGCGATCTCGGCGATCGGCTGCTCGTCGATGGGGGAGACGTCGGTGAACGCGGTGCCCGAGCCGACCCGTTCACCGCCGATCCAGTGGTCGGTGTCGACGGTGACGCCCGCGACCTCTGCCATGGCGGCACTCCGTTCGGTATTGTTTGGCCTCAAATGAACTCTACCGGATGGAGCGGCCGTGACCGAGGACTGGCGCGAGCGGGCGGCCCGGCTGACACCGCGCACCGGCCACCACATCGGCGGCGCCTTCGTGCCGAGCCGCGACGGCGCCACCTCGCCGGTCGTCTCGCCCCGGGACGGCCGCACGATCGCCGACGTGGCCGCCGCAGGCCCGGCGGACGTCAACGACGCGGTGGCCGCGGCGCGGAAGGCGTTCGACGAAGGGCCCTGGCCCCGGCTCGCCCCCGCCGGCCGCAAGGCCGCCCTCCTCCGCCTGGCCGAGCTCGTCGAACGCGACCGCCGGACGCTCGCCCTGCTGATCTCGCTGGAGATGGGCAAACCGATCTCCGAGGCGGACGGCATCGAGCTGCGCGCGGTCATCGGCTGCCTGCGCTGGTACGCCGAGGCCGCCGACAAGCTCGTCGACGAGTCGCCACGGACGGACGCCGGCTCCCTGGCTCTGGTCACCCGCGAGCCGGTCGGGGTCGTCGCGGCGGTCGTCCCGTGGAACTTCCCGCTCACCATGGCGGCCTGGAAGCTCGCCCCGGCACTGGCCGCCGGATGCACGGTGATCCTGAAACCGGCCGAGGAGTCCCCGCTGTCGGCCCTGCACCTGGCCGCGCTGGCCGCCGAGGCGGGCCTGCCGGACGGGGTCTTCAACGTCGTCAACGGCCGTGGCGAGATCGCCGGACGGGCGCTCGGCGAGCATCCCGGCGTCGACACGCTGGCCTTCACCGGCTCCACCGAGGTCGGCCGCCACTTCCTGCGCTACGCGGCCGGCTCCAACCTCAAACGGGTGTGGCTGGAGCTGGGCGGGAAGTCGCCCAACATCATCCTGCCGGACGCGCCCGATCTCGACGCCGCCGCCGACACCGCCGCCTGGGGCGTCTTCTTCAACGCCGGTGAGATGTGCACGGCCCCGTCCCGGCTGCTCGTCCACCGCTCCGTCGCCGACCGGGTGCTGGACCGGATCGTCGCCCGCGCCGAGAAGCTCGCGGTCGGCGACCCCCTCGACCCGGCCACCACGATGGGCCCGCTGGTCTCGGCCCGCCACCGCGACCGCGTCCTGTCGTACGTTCAGGCCGGTCAAGCCGAAGGTGCCCGCCTGCGCGCCGGAGGCACCCCGATCTCAGGTGACGGCTACTACCTCCGCCCGACCGTCTTCGACCAGGTAGAACCTGCCATGCGGATCGCCAAGGAGGAGATCTTCGGCCCTGTGCTGTCGGTCCTCGCCTTCGACGACCTCGACGAGGCCGTGCGGCTGGCCAACGACACCGACTACGGCCTGGCCGCCGCCGTCTGGACCTCCGATCTGTCGACCGCGCACACGGTCTCGCGCGCGCTCCGCGCCGGAACCGTCTGGGTCAACTGCTACGAGGAAGGCGACATGAGCGTCCCGTTCGGGGGCGTCAAGCAGTCAGGCCACGGCCGGGACAAGTCACTGCACGCCCTCGGCAAGTACCTCGACCTCAAGACCACCTGGATCAAGCTGTGAGGCCGCTGATCGCCGTCCCGGCCCGCTTCTCCGCCGGCGCCTCGGCACTGCGCTACGCCGCCGAGGTCGCCGCCCGCGCTCTGGTCGAGGCGGTCTGGCGAGGCGGCGGCGAACCGTTCATCATGCATCCGGCCGCCGAGGTCGCCGAACGCCTGGCCCGCTGCGACGGGGTGCTGCTGCCGGGCGGCGGCGACCTGCACCCCCGCCACTACGGCGACGCCAATGAGCACGACGCCCTGTACGACGTGGACGACGAGCAGGACGCCTTCGACCTGGCCGTCGCCGAACACGCCCTGGCCGCCGGGCTCCCGATGCTGGCGATCTGCCGCGGCCTGCAGGTCGTGAACGTCGTCCTTGGCGGAACGCTGCGGCAGCACATGGAAGCCGACCACCGCCATGTCGTCCACAGAGTCGTAGCCGAGCCCGGCTCACTGCTCGCGAAGACCGCGTCCGAGCTGACCGCGTCCTGCTACCACCACCAGACCATCGAACGCCTAGGGTCCGGCCTGACCGTCACCGCACGGGCAGCCGACGGAACGATCGAGGCCGCCGGGCTTCCGGAGGCGACCGGCTGGTTCCTCGGCGTCCAATGGCACCCGGAGGACACGGCCGCCACCGACCCGGCCCAGCAGTCCCTCTTCACCGCCCTCGTCCAAGCATCCACCGGAACCCTCAACCTCCGTACGGCAGCAGTAGCCGGTTGAGGGCCGAGGGGTCGCCGCGGGCGAACCGGGCCCCGTTGACCGACAGGACGCCGGGATGGCCTGATGGTTCAGGAGTTGCGCAGGTAGGTCAGGACGGCCAGGACGCGGATGTTGACGCCGGACCGTTCGTCGTCCTGGGGCAGGCCCAGCTTCCGGGAGACCGCGGTGATGCGTTTCTCGACGGTCTTGTGGCTGTAGTTCATCTCGCCGGCGATCGCGTTGTTGGAACGGCCCTCGGCCATGAGCTCCAGGACGCGTTTCTCGCTGGCGGTCAGGTCGCGGAGGGGGTCGACCGCGCGGTGGCGGCTGATGACGCGGTGAATGACCTCGGTGTCGATGACCACCTCGCCCCTCGCCACGCGCACCACGGCGTCGACCAGACGATCGGTGTCCTGCACCCGGTCCTTGACCAGGTACCCGACCGCCTCCGTCGCGATCTCCAGCAGCCGTACCGCGTAGGACGTCTCGGCGTAGTGGGAGAGGACCAGGAGACCGGTCCGGGGATGGCCGGCCCGGATCCGGGCGGCCGCCTGGAGGCCCTCGTCGCGCTGATCCGGCGGCATGCGGATGTCCAGGATCACGAGGTCGGGCGGGTCGGCGGCGACCACGCGCAGGAGTTCGGGCAGCGATCCCGCCTGGCCGATCACCTCGAAGCCCCGGCGGGTCAGGGTCTCGGCGAGGATCTGCCGGAGCAGCCCGGAGTCGTCCGCGATCACCAGCCGCACGGCGCGCCCCTGGCTGGCCGACAGCGGTCAGGGGCCCGGGCGGCGTGATCGTCCGACGGAGAATATCGGTGTGTCATCGGATGACACCCTAAGCGCCGGCCCGCGGGGCGGCCGGGCACGGGCGATCTCGCTCGCGGTGGCCGGGGTCCTCGTCGCGCTCGTCGTCAATGCCCTCACCTGGGGTGACGCGCCGTACGGGATGTCGGCCTGGCTCCTGGTCGAGTTGCCCGGCGTCTCGTTCACGGTCTGCGGCCTGGTGCTGAGCCTGCGGCGGCGCGGGAACGGCATCGGGCCGCGCATGGCCGTCGTCGGGTGCGTCTGGTACGCGGGGACGTTGCAGGCCAGTCACGATCCGATCGTGTTCCGGCTGGGGTACGTGCTGTTCTTCGTCCCGCTCGTGACCTTCGTCCACATGGTGCTCGCCCTGCCCGACGGCCGGCTGGCCCGCGACGAGCGGGTGAACGTGGCCGCCCAGTACGTCACCGCCGTGGGGCTCCAGGTGATCCAGCTGCTGTATGCGGGCTCGCCGCAGCCCGAGATGTGGGGCGACAACCCGCAGCCGGTCTCGGCCTGGGGACGGCTGGGCAACACCATGATGATCCTGTTCGCCGTCGTCTCGATCGCGCAGGTCGTGCGCAAGTGGCGGCGGGCGGGCCGGCCCGGGCGCCGGGAGTACGCCCTGGTCTGGGCCTCGGTCCTCGGCGTGGGACTGGTGATCGCAGCCTCCGCCGCCCTCTACCTGATCGGGGTCGGCTGGCTGGACCGGCAGCGCCTCGGGCTCGCGTTCATCCTGAGCGTCCTCGTCCTGCCCGTCGCGGTCGCGGCGGGCCTGCTGCGCACCCGCCTGGCCCGTCTCGAGGTCGCCGACCTGGTCGTACGGCTGGACAAGGCGGTCGAGCCCGCCGAGGTGCGGTCCGCCATCGCCCGCGCGCTCGGCGATCCCGGTCTGGACCTGCGGTTCCCGCTCCCGGACGGCACCGGCTACGTCGGGGTCGACGGCAGGCCGGCACCGCTGCCGGCCGACGCCGGCCGCGCGCGCACCGCGGTGGCCCGCCAGGGCAGGGTCCTCGCGGTGCTCCTCCACGATCCGGAACTGCACCGGCAGCGCACGCTGGTCGACTCCGTCGTGGCCGCGGCCGGCCTGTCGCTGGACAACGCGCGCCTGTACGCCGCCCAGCACGCCCAGCTCGAACAGATCCGCGACTCGCGGGCCCGGGTCGTGGTCGCCGCCGACGCGGAACGGGCCCGCATCCAGCGGGACCTGCACGACGGCGTCCAGCACAAGCTGCTGACCATCGCGCTCTGCTTCGGCCAGGCCCGCGACCATCTCGCCGACGCGGGCCACTCGACGGCGCGCGACCTGGAGACCATCTCCGGCATGATGCGCGAGGTCATCCGGGACCTCAGGGACGTCGCCGAGGACATCTGCCCTCCCGCGCTGACCGAGCAGGGCCTCGCGGTCGCGATGGAGACCGTCGCCGAGCGGGCCCCGCTCCCCGTCGTCGCCGACGTCCCGGTCCGCCGGTGGCCCGGCCATGTCGAACGCGCGGCGTACTTCGTCATCGCCGAGGCGCTGGCCAACGTCTACAAGCACGCGCGTGCGGGGAAGGCCACCGTCCACGTCGCCGACGAGCCCCGCCGGCTGATCGTCACGGTCAGTGACGACGGGGTCGGCGGGGCGGAGCCCGGCAAGGGAACAGGACTGCGGGGGCTCCAGGACCGGGTCTCCGCACTGGGCGGATCTCTGAGCGTCGGCGACGCTCCCGGCTCGGGCACCAGGCTCATCGCCGTACTGCCGATCTGACCGTCCCGTAGGGAAATCCCTCCCGTGTCGGAGGGCCAGCCCCGATGCCGGCACGCCGTCCCGCTGCGAGGGTGAAATTCCCAAGGCAGACCGAAAGGGATGAAAATGCGAAAGACGATCGGCCAGATTTCCATCGTCGCGTCGGCCGCGGTCGCGAGCGCCGTGCTGGTCAGCCCCATGCCCGCCTTCGCGAACGCCACCGTCAAGGCGGTGCTCGACAATGGCGAGACCGTTCAGTTCACCGGCAGCGACAGCGGCGCCCGCAAGAACAAGGTCAAGGGCAACGTCACCTTTACCGTCCGCTCTAATGGCAATTGGACGATGGACAGCAGGACCAGCAACTCGCTCATCGCGTGGCGGAACGTCACCTGGACCTGCGATCTGCTGTTCGGCCCGGCGCACAGCACCATCCGCTACACCATCGGCAGCCACCGCGTCGGCGGCGGCGACACCAAGAACCGCCACGCCGGTGCCTACGACGCCGACATCCAGGAGTTCTTCGGCGAGATCCGCAACCGTGGCGAGGCCAACTGCAACATCAGCATCGGCTGACACCCCGAAATCCCTGCCGGCGGACGTCGTGGTCCGCCGGCAGGGTCTTGCCTCCTGACCAGCGGCGTGCGGTGCCGTTTGTAGGACCCCCACAACCCAGCGGCTCCACTCTGCAAGGTGCGGGACATTGGTATACCCGCCAGTAACCGAGCAGGGTGTAGATCAAGGTGCAGGCGACGGCCCGGGAGCCGGGCGTCGCGGTCCGCACGGGGTAGTCGGGAGGCTCAGCCGGTGTTCAGTCGTGTCGCCATCGTCAATCGTGGTGAGGCCGCCATGCGGCTCATCCACGCCGTCCGTGATCTCTCGGCGGAGACCGGGGCGCGGATCGAGACGGTCGCCCTCTACACCGACGCCGACCGCGGCGCGACGTTCGTCCGGGAGGCCGACGTCGCCTACTCGCTGGGCCCCGCGTCGGCCCGCCCCTACCTCGACCACGCCGTGCTGGAGCGCGCGCTGACCGAGACCGGCGCCGACGCCGCCTGGGTCGGCTGGGGCTTCGTCGCCGAGGACCCGGCGTTCGCCGAGCTGTGCGACAAGATCGGCGTCACCTTCGTCGGGCCGAGCGCCGAGGCGATGCGCCGGCTCGGCGACAAGATCGGCGCCAAGCTGATCGCCGAGGAGGTCGGCGTTCCGGTCGCGCCGTGGAGCCGCGGCGAGGTCGCCACCCTGGACGACGCGCTGCGCGCCGGTGCGGAGATCGGCTACCCGCTGATGCTCAAGGCGACCGCGGGCGGCGGCGGGCGCGGCATCCGCATGGTCGCCTCGCACGAGGACCTGACCGACGCCTACGAGCGCACCAGCCAGGAGGCGCTGCGCGCGTTCGGCTCCGGCGTGGTCTTCCTGGAGCGCCTGGTCACCGGCGCCCGGCACGTCGAGGTCCAGGTCATCTCCGACGGGGAGGCCGCGTGGGCGCTGGGCGTCCGCGACTGCTCGGTGCAGCGCCGCAACCAGAAGATCATCGAGGAGTCCGCGTCCCCGGTCCTGGGGCCCGAGCAGGCCGCCGAGCTGAAGACGTCGGCCGAGCGCCTCGCCGTGGCCGTCGGCTACCGCGGCGCCTGCACCGTCGAGTTCCTCTACCACCCCGGCGAGAAGCTGTTCGCGTTCCTCGAGGTCAACACGCGGCTGCAGGTCGAGCACCCGATCACCGAGATCACCACCGGCACCGACCTGGTCCGGCTGCAGTTGCACGTGGCGAACGGCGGCCGGCTCGAAGGGCTCCAGCCCGCGGAGGCCGGCCACGCCATCGAGGCCCGGCTCAACGCCGAGGACCCCGACCGCGACTTCGCGCCCGCTCCCGGCCGCATCGCGCGCCTGGTGCTGCCCGCCGGGCCCGGCATCCGCGTCGACACCGGCGTCAGCGAGGGCGACACCATCCCGGCCGACTTCGACTCGATGATCGCGAAGATCATCGCCTATGGCCGCGACCGCGAGCAGGCGCTGGGCCGGCTGCGCCGCGCGATGGCCGACACCACGGTGATCATCGAGGGCGGCGCGACCAACAAGAGCTTCGTGCTCGACCTGCTCGACCAGCCCGAGGTGATCGACGCGAGCGCCGACACCGGCTGGATCGACCGCGTCCGCGCCGAGGGCCGCCTGGTCGCCCACCGGCACTCCGCCGTCGCCCTGGCCGCGGCCGCGATCGAGGCGTACCAGGACGAGGAGGAGATCAGCCGGCAGCGGCTGCTGGCCACCGCGCACGGCGGGCGTCCGCAGGTGCAGCACGACCCGGGCCGCCCGCTCGACCTCAAGCTGCGCGGCGTCGGCTACCGGGTGAGCGTGGCCCGGGTCGGGCCGAGCCGCTTCCGCGTCGGCGTCTCCGGTGGCGGCGACGCGCACCCGGCGGACGTCGAGGTGGAACGGTTCGACGCGCACAGCGGCCAGATCGTGGTCAACGGCCGCCGGTTCCGGCTGGTGTCGGCCACGCACGGACCGGTCCACCTGGTCGAGGTCGACGGCGTCACGCACCGGATCAGCCGCGACGAGGGCGGGGTCGTCCGCTCGCCCGCGCCCGCGCTGGTGGTCGCGACGCCGGTGGCGCCCGGCGACGAGGTCGAGGCCGGCGCCCCGATCCTGGTGCTGGAGAGCATGAAGATGGAGACGGTGCTGCGCGCGCCGTTCCGCGCCCGCGTCCGGGAGTGCCCGGTGTCGGTGGGCGGCCAGGTCGAGACCGGCGCGCCGCTGATGCGGCTGGAGCCGCTGGCCGACGAGGACGAGGCGGAGGCAGAGTCCGCCGCCGAGGCCGTCCCGATCGACCTGCCCGAGGCGCCCGCGGCGGCGTCCGCGGCCGAACGCGCCGAACGCTGCCTGCGTGACCTGCGCGGCCTGCTGCTCGGCTTCGACGCCGACCCGGACCACCGCCGGCGGGTCCTGGCGGACTACGTGACCGCGCGCGCCGAGCTGGCCGGACGGCCGCTCCAAGGCGAGCTCGACCTGCTCGACGTGTTCGCCGACCTGTCCGAGCTCAGCCGCAACAAGCCGGGCGGCGAGCTCGACGCCGAGCCGGGCAGCCCGGTGCACAGCCCGCGCGAGTTCTTCCACAGCTATCTGCAGAGCCTCGACGTCGAGCGCGCCGGAGTCACCGAGGCATTCCAGGCCGGCCTCACCAAGGTCTTCGCCCACTACGGCGTCGACGGCCTCGACCGCACGCCGGAGCTGGAGGCCGCGGTCTTCCGGATCTTCCTGGCCCAGCAGCAGATGGGCGCCGGCGTCGCGATCGTGTCGGAGGTGCTGCGCCAGTGGCTGGTCGGGGTGCCGCCGTTCGAGGAGTTCGGTGAGCGCGCCGGGCCCGCCCTCGAGCACCTGATCGAGGCCACGCAGGTGCGGTTCCCCTCGGTGGCCGACCTGGCCCGAGGTGTCGTGTTCCGCTGGTTCACCCAGCCCGTGATGCGCCGCAACCGCGCCAAGGTCTACCTGTCGGTGCGCGAAGACCTGCGCTACCTCGACCGCAACCCGGACGCGCCCGACCGCGCCGAGCGCATCCAGGCCATGGTGGCCAGCTCCGAGCCGCTGGTCCGGCTCATCGGCCAGCGGATCGGCCGGCTCGGCCGCGACCACGCGCCGCTCCTGGAAGTGCTGACCCGGCGCTACTACGGCAACCGCTGGCTGACGGACGTCACCGCGCGGGAGACCGCGGGCTGCCCGTTCGTCACCGCCGAGCACACCGGCTCGGGCGAGGTGAGACGCGTCGTCACGACCGGCGTCGACATCGCCGCGCTGCCCGACGCCATCGGCGCCGTCGTCGCGTTCGCCGACGGCGTCCCCGACCGCGGGCTCGTCGCCGACCTCTACATCACGTGGGAAGACCAGCCTGACGCCGACGAGATGGCGGTACGGCTCGGGCGGCTCCTCGCCGAGCAGCCGCTGCCCGCGGGCGTCCGCCGGATCACCGCCACCGTCACCGCCGCCAGCGGCGCCGTGATGCACCACCACTTCACCTTCCGGCCCGACGGCGAAGGCTTCGCCGAGGACCGGCTGATCCGCGGCCTGCACCCGCAGATCGCGCAGCGCCTCCAGCTGCAGCGGCTGCGCGACTTCGACCTCACCCGGCTGCCGTCCGCGGACGAGGAGATCTACCTGTTCAAGGCCGTCGCGAAGAGCAACCCGGCCGACGAGCGGCTCATCGCGCTCGGCCAGGTCCGCGACCTGACGCCGGTGCGCGAGGCCGACGGCAGGCTGGTCGCGCTGCCCGTGGCCGAGGACGTGTTCACCGGGTGCCTGGACGCGATCCGCAACATCCAGGCGCAGCGGCCGCAGAACAAGCGGTTCGACACCAACCGGATCATGATGTACGTCTGGCCGCCGACCGACCTCACCGTCGACGAGCTCAAGGCCCTGATCCAGCGCCTGCTGCCGACCATCGCCGGCGCGGGCCTGGAGGAGGTCCAGTTCGTCGCCCGCCGGCGCACCCCCGCCGGCGCGCTGACCGAGATCGCGGTACGGATCACCCAGGAGCCGGGCCACGGCCCGCGCATGCACATCGCCGGGCCGTCGACCGAGCCGGTGCGGCCCCTGGACGACTACCGGCAGAAGGTGCTGCGCGCCGCCCGGCGCGGCAACATCTACCCGTACGAGCTGACGGGCCTGCTCGCCGGGCCGGGCGGCGGCTTCGTCGAGCACGACCTCGACGATGACGGCGTCCTCGTCCCGGTGGACCGGCCGAGGGGGAAGAACTCCGCGGCGATCGTGGCGGGCGTCGTCACGACCCTGACCGAGCGGCATCCCGAAGGCGTCACCCGCGTCGTGCTGCTGGGCGACCCGACCAAGGCGCTGGGCGCGCTGTCCGAGCCGGAGTGCTCCAGGGTGATCGCCGCGCTCGACCTGGCCGAGCGGATGAGGGTCCCCCTCGAATGGTTCGCCCTCTCCGCGGGCGCCCGGATCTCGATGAGCTCGGGCACCGAGAACATGGACTGGGTCGCGGCCGCCCTCAAGCGGATCGTCACGTTCACCCAGAACGGCGGCGAGATCAACATCGTCGTCGCCGGGATCAACGTCGGCGCCCAGCCGTACTGGAACGCCGAGGCGACGATGCTCATGCACACCAAGGGCATCCTCGTGATGACGCCCGACTCGGCGATGGTGCTCACCGGCAAGCAGTCGCTCGACTTCTCCGGCGGCGTGTCGGCCGAGGACAACTTCGGCATCGGCGGCTACGACCGCGTCATGGGGCCGAACGGCCAGGCGCAGTACTGGGCGCCCAGCCTGCCCGCCGCCCGCGACGTCCTCATGGCGCACTACGACCACACCTACGTCGTCCCCGGGGAAACGGCCCCGCGGAAGGCCGCCACGGCCGACCCGGCCGACCGCGACGTCTCGGACTTCCCGCACGCGATCGCCGGCAGCGACTTCAGTACCGTCGGCGAGATCTTCTCCGCGGAGCACAACCCGGACCGCAAGAAGCCGTTCGACATCCGCACGGTGATGCGCGCCCTGTCCGACCAGGACCACCCCGTCCTCGAACGCTGGGCGGGCATGGCCGACGCCGAGACCTCCGCCGTGCAGGACGTGCACATCGGCGGATGGCCGGTCTGCCTGATCGGCATCGAGTCGCGCTCGGTCCCGCGGCGCGGCTTCCCGCCCACCGACGGCCCGGACACCTACACCGCCGGCACGCTCTTCCCGCGCTCCTCCAAGAAGACGGCCCGCGCGATCAACGCCGCGTCCGGCAACCGTCCCCTCGTCGTCCTCGCGAACCTCTCCGGCTTCGACGGCTCACCGGAGTCGATGCGCAAGCTGCAGCTGGAGTACGGCGCCGAGATCGGCCGGGCGATCGTCAACTTCGAGGGCCCGATCGTGTTCTGCGTCATCTCCCGCTACCACGGCGGCGCGTTCGTGGTCTTCTCCAAGGCGCTCAACCCGAACATGACCGTGCTGGCCCTCGAAGGCTCGTTCGCCTCGGTGCTCGGCGGCGCCCCGGCGGCCGCGGTGGTGTTCTCCGGCGAGGTGAACAACCGCACCGCGACCGACCCGCGGGTGACCGAACTGCAGGCCCAGGTGTCGGGCACGAGCGGCGCCGAACGAGCCGCACTGAACGCTCAGCTCGCCGAAGTGCAGTCGTCCGTCCGCGCCGAGAAGCTGGGCGAGGTCGCCACCGAGTTCGACCGCGTCCACAGCATCCAGCGCGCGGTCGAGGTCGGCTCGGTGGACGCCATCATCAGCGCCGCCGAACTGCGCCCCCGCATCATCAAGGCCATCGAACAAGCCCTGAACCCCTGACACTCCACGGCGGAGAGCGGCTCTGAACACGCTCTCCGGCCGAAGCTGATCATCTCGCCCGGGCCGCTCATACCGGCCTGGGCGATTCGTCCGCCAGACGGCGTGCACATGCATTTGGACGTGCATTCGGCCTTGCATTTGCACGGTCGCTTGCTGGATGATACAACCCGAGTCTGCAGAGGCCGCCTGCTTCGCCACCCGCCAGGGGAGCCGGGACATGGACATGTCGCCCGCCATGCATCGCACGATCGTGTGTATCGACGTGGAGGGCTTCGGAGACCGGCGCCGGAGGAACTTCGACCAGGGCGCGGTGAGGGCCGCCATGTATCAGGCGCTGACGGATGCCTGCGCCGGGTCGGGAGTGTCCTGGCGGGAGTGCTATCACGAAGATCGCGGCGATGGCGTCCTGGTCCTGGTCTCGCCCGAAGTGCCCAAGAGCTACTTAGTGACCTCGTTCCCCCAGAAGCTGGCCATGGCCTTGGCCGCGCACAACCGGAAGTGCACCCCGCAGACCCGGATCCGGCTGCGGCTGGCGGTGCACGCCGGCGAGGTGCACTACGACCGGTACGGTGTGGTCGGCAATGCGATCAACTTGACCTTCCGGCTGCTGGAGACCCCTCAGCTCAAGGCCGGCCTGGCCGATTCCCCCACGGCCGTGGCGTTGATCAGTTCACGATGGTTCTTCGAAGAGGTCATCCAGCACACCCCGGCGGCCGGGGCCGAGCGCTACCACCCGGTTCAGGTGCTGGTGAAGGAGACCCGGACCGACGCGTGGATGCGTCTCATCGATCATGGAGACTCTCGGGACGAGCTCCCCGGCGCCGCCTGGAACGATCTTCTGTCCGCCAAAGCGAAGCTGTGCCTGGAGCTGGAGGGGGCCGCCCGGCTCATTCGCGGCTATGAGCTCCATGCCGTCCCGGAGCTTCTGCAGACCGCGGACTATGCCCGTGCCACCTTGCGGTTCGAATACCCGGGCGTTTCCCGTGACGGCATCACCAGGCGAGTCGATCTCCTGATGCGACGGCAGCGGATCCTGCACGGATCCGAACCCTGCCGGCTGTGGGTCGTGATCGACGAAGGGGCGCTGAGGCGACGGTGCAGCAGTGCCGTCATGCGGCAGCAACTCGCATATCTCATCGAGATGAGCCGGCTGCGGCACATCACCATCCAGATCATGCCGTTGAGCGCGGGCGTCGCCGCGGGGGGCGCTCTCACCCTCCTGCGCTTTCCCGCGCCCGAGACAGCGGACGCCGTGTATCTCGAGACGCTCTCACGCGGGCTCTACCTCGACAGGCCGGCCGACGTCGAGCACTACCAGCAGGTCATGTACCGCCTCTGCGTCCTGGCCGCGCAGCCCGACGACACGACGGCGTTCCTCCACCGGATCATGCGAGAGATCTGACCGGCCGACGAGCAACCCGTGTGAGCGGCGTGCCCCAAAAAATAATCGATCGATTAGTATTTGGGTGTGGGCGGGAAGGCGCAGGGGCGAGCGGCGGATGTCGCGTCGTTGCCACGCCCGGTCCGGACCCTTGCCGTGGTGGCGGCCGCTGATGACACCGGCAGGACGTCCGTCATCGCGGACGCGGCGAGAGCCATGGGCCTTCCCGGCGATGCTTTGGACCTTGCCGAACGGACGGGTGTCCTCGACGTCGGCGCGGCCGTTCGTTTCCGTCAGCCGCTGCTTCGCGCCGCCGCCTATCGGGGTGCGCCGCCGGAGGTGCGGAAGGCCGCGCATCGTGCGCTGGCCAGGGTGTTCGCGCGCGAGAGTGACGTCCGGCGGCAGGCGGCGCACCTGGCGGCGTCGCACGCCACGGATGCGGAGATGGCCGCCGAACTGGAGGCGACCGCCGCGCGCCTCCGCGACCTGGGCCGTCACGCTGCCGCTGCGGAGGCCTGCGAGCGCGCGGCGTCGTTCGGTGATACCGGCGGGCGGCTTGTGGCGGCTGCGGAGGCCGCGTTGGCCGCAGGGAAGCCCCGCAGCGCACGCTTGCTCGCAGCGCGGGCGGTGACGGCCGATGCCGCCGTGCGGCTCCGGGCCGCCGCCGTGCGCGGCCGCGCGGAGTACGAGGTCGGGTCCGCGAGCCTCGCGGCACGCCTTTTGACGGCCGCCGGTATGCCGGTGGACGCGGCTGACGCCGCTCGCACTTGCGGTGATCTCAAGGCGCTGCGTGAGGCGGGCCGGGCGCTTGCCGACGGGGCTCTGGAAAGTGGTGATCTCGTCGTTGTCCGGGCGTGGACGGCGGCTGCCGAAGGCGACACCGCGACTGGCCTGCGGCTGCTGTGTGACGTTGCGGGGTGGCGTCCCGACCGCTGTCCGCCGCGATTGCGTCCGTACGTCGCAGACGCGGCTTTGCTCGTCGGAGACGACGAGGCGGCGGTGGACGTGGCGGCGCTGCACGTCCTGGAACTGCGCGGGCGGGGCTTGACGGGTCTGCTGGCCCGCGTGCTGCCGCTGCTCGCGCGGGCGCAGCTCATGCGGGGCGCGCACAGGGAGGCGCGTGCCCTGATCGGCGAGGGACGTCACCTCGCGCGCCGGGCGGGCTCGCGCCGCCTGCTCGCGCGCTTGGACGCCCTCGACGCCCGCCTCGCCGCCACCCGGGGCGACTTCGATCGAGCCCGCGCCCTGGCCGTTCCGGCGGTCGGGGACGACGTGCCGGCGCGTTCGTGGGCCGTTGAGGCGCTTGTGCTCCTCGATCTGATCAGTGGCACGCCTGAGCGGGTCTTCGGGCGGCGCGACCTGCCCGTCGAGAGCCTGCCCGACGTGGTGGCGGCGGCCGTCGCCGCGGGGACGCCTGGTGAGGGGCAGGGGCCTGCCGACGCGTTCGCTGAGTTCGCGGAGGCGTGCGGGAAGCCCTGGGCGCAGGCCGTGGCGTCCCGTTGCCGGGCGCTGCTGGCCCCGGACGGGGAGGCGGGCGAGCATTTCGAACGCGCCGTCCGGCTGCATCGAAAGGGCGGCCGGCCCTTCGAACGAGCCCGGACCGACCTGCTCTACGGCCGGTGGCTGCGCGGCGAGCGGCGCCGGGACGAGGCGCAGGTTCGGCTGCGCAGCGCGGTGGAACTGTTCGAGCACCTGGACGCCGAGCCGTGGGCCGAGCGGGCCCGCGCAGAGTTGCGGGCCGCCGGTTCCGGCGAGCCCGCGGCCGCGTCCGGCGGGGACCGGCTCGGCCGGCTCTCCCCGCACGAGCTCCAGGTCGTCCGGCTGGCCGCGGCCGGCGCCTCCAACCGGGAGATCGGCGCCCGGCTCTCGGTGAGCCACCGCACGGTCGGCTACCACCTGAACAAGGCGTTCCCGAAGCTGGGCGTCGCGTCCCGGCTGGAACTGGCACGGTTCGTCCTCGACGAGCCCGCGGCCCGGATGCCGGAAGGCAGGGCGTCATGACGGCTCCGGTCTTGTACGGGCGGAACGGGTGCCTGGCGGAGATCCGTACGCTGGTCGACCGGGCCCGCCTCGGCCTCGGCGGGACGCTGGTCGTCCGCGGCGAGGCGGGGATCGGCAAGTCCGTCCTGCTTGAGCGCGCCGCCCGCTTCGCTGCGGATGGCCGCGTATTGCGCGTGCGGGGCGTCGCGTCCGAGACGGACCCTCCGCCGGACGACCGCCCTTCTGTTGGTGTGGCGTCGTTGCTCGCCGGTCTGCCCGAAGCCGGGCCGTTGCTCTGCCTGGTCGACGACGCGCAGTGGCTGGACCAGGCCTCCACGGACGCGCTGGCGGACGCCGCGCGGCGACTCGGCGGCGAACGGATCGCGCTGGTGCTGGCGGCTGACGGGGACGCTTCTCCGTTCCCGTCCGCCGAGTGGCGCCTGGCCCCGCTTGGAAGGGCCGACGCCGAGGCTCTGCTGGACGAGCGAGCCGGCGGGTTGCCGCCTGACGTCCGCGCCCGCGTTCTCGGCCAGGCGGCCGGCAACCCCCTCGCGCTGCTCGAACTGGCCGCCGCTTTCGAACGACTCGGCGCACACACGGTCACGCCCGGCCAGGAACGAGACGTGCCTTTCCGATGGGCCTTCCAGGATCGTCTCCAGCGGCTCCCCGAGCCCGCGCGCGAGGCTCTGACGGTCGTCGCCGCGGACGACACCGGCGATCTCGGCACGGTGCTGCGTGCCCTGGAGGCCCTCGGGCATCGTCGGCCGGTTCTCGCATCCGCCGAGCGGGACGGGTTGCTGGCGATCACCGGCGCGTCCATCGGCTTCCGGCATCCCCTCGCCCGTTCCGCAGCCTACGGCGCGGCTCCGCTGGCGTCCCGGCTCGCGGCCCACCGGGCGCTCGCCGAGACCGCGGGCGGGTTCGAGCAGAGATCCCGGCATCTGGCGGCCGGCGTTCTCGGCCCCGACGAGGCCACTGCGCAGTCGCTCGAGAATACCGGCGACGAGGCCCGGCGGCACGGTGACCTGGAGGCCGCAGCGAACGCTTACGAGCGGGCCGCGCGGCTCACGCCTCCCCAAGCAAACGGGGAAGGGCGGCGGCTCGTGGCGGCGGCGCGCGCCTGGGCGGGGCTCGGCCGGCTCGACCGGGCCGAGGCCGCCGCCACCCGGGCCGCGGGCCGCACCGGCGATCCCCGTGACCTGGCGGCCGTCGCCGAGGTGCGGGCCGCCGTCGAACGCGAGCGCGGGTCACCGCGGCTCGCCGGGACGATCCTGCTGGACGGCGCGCGCCGCGCCGGGGACGCCGTGCTCGTCTCCCGGCTGCTCGGTGACGCCGTCCTCGGAGCCGGCTACGGCGCCGACCACGACGCGCTGCTCGCCGCGGCCGCCGTGCTGGACGAAGAGCGCCATCTCGACGCGGCGTTCGCCGGACGCGCCCGATGGGTCCGCGCCCTCGCCGGGTTCTACGCCGCCGACTCTGGCACGGCCGTCCCGGAGCTGCGCGCCGGGCTGGCCGCCCCCGGCGCGATGGACGAACCGCCCGCGATCAAGGTGACGATGGTGTTCGCCGCGCACGCGATCGGCGACGACGCGGTCGGGGCCCGGCTCGCGGCGCGGCTCCTGGAGGACTGCCGGGGACATGACTCCGCCGTCCTCCTGCCCGACGCGATGCAGATGGTGGTGCTGTCCCGGCTCGTCCAAGGCGACCACACGGGCGCCCGCAGGCTCGCCGGCGAGGCGCTGGAGGCGGCCGGTGGCTCTCGTGCGGCCCACCGTGCCGGGTATCTGACCGGGTTGCTCGCCTGGCTGGCCGCCGCCGAGGGTGATGGGGACCGCGTCGCCGCGCTCGCGGAGAAGATCGGCTGGGCCACGACGAGCGGCAGCCGGCCCGTGGAGGGATGGGTGACGGCCGCGTGGGCGTTGCTGGAGCTCGGCCGCGGCCGGCCCCAGGCCGCCCTCGACCGGCTCAGGGCACTCCAGGAGGGACCTGCCTCGCACGTCCTGCCCGCCGTGTTCGCGTTGCCCGACCATGTGGAGGCCGCCGTTCGCGCGGGCCACCGGGAGCTGGCCGTTCCGGCGGCCGAGAGGTTCACCGAGTTCGCGGAGCACACCGGGCAGCCCTGGGCGCAGGCCGTGGCGTTGCGATGCCGCGCCCTGCTCGCCACAGGCGAGGACGCGGGCCGTGCCTATGAAACCGCGGTGAGCACGCACCCCTCGGACCGCCGTCCGTTCGAGCGGGCCAGGACAGAGCTGCTGTACGGCGAGTGGCTGCGCAGGCGGCGACGCCGCGGCGAGGCCCGGTCCCACCTGCGGGCGGCCGCGGCCGTCTTCGCGGAGAGGGGCGCTCTGCCGTGGGCCGGGCGAGCGCGCGGCGAGCTGGACGCGACGGGCGAGCGGACGGCCCGGTCAGGCCCCGGCGGCCCGTCCGGGCGGCTCACCTCGCAGGAGCTCCAGGTCGTGCGGCTCGCCGCGACCGGCGCGTCCAACCGGGAGATCGCCGTCCGGCTGTCCTTGAGCCCCCACACCGTCGGCTACCACCTGTACAAGGCGTTCCCCAAGCTCGGCGTCACGTCACGGATCCAGCTGCGGCGCCTCGACCTGCCGGAGACCTGGAGTGCCGATGGCTGAGCCGAACACCGACCCGCCGCGGCGCCGTGGACGGCCGCCGAAGAGCGAGGCGGGCGACACCAAGGCCGCTCTGGAACGCGCAGCGCTCGACCTGTTCGCCAAGCACGGCTACGCGGGAACGTCCATCCGGGCGGTCGCGCGTGCCGTCGGGCTCAGCGAGAGCGTGCTGTACGCGCACTTCCCCAGCAAGCGGGCCTTGTTCGAGGCCGCGCTCGCCCGGCTGGGACCGCACGGCGCCGCGATCGTCATGGACGACCTGTCCCCGGCGCCCGTCGCGAACGATCCCGCCGGTTATGTCCGCGCCCTGATCACGCAGCTGATGGAGCTGTGGGACACCGCCGACGCGCGCCTGTTCATGAGCCTCATGGCCCGGGACGGCATGGCGCACGACCCGTCCGTGACCGGCGCCATCGAGGGCTCGGTCCACCGGCTCGCCGAGGTGATCGAGGGCTGGGAGGCCGGCGGGCACGTCCGTGCGGGGCTCGGCACCGCGGACGAGCTCGCCTACGCGCTGCTCGCCCCCGTCGGCCAGTCGCGCTTCCTCTGGCTGCACAACGACGCCACGCCTGAGCAGCGCCGGGCCGCCGTGGACCGGGCGCTGCGTCACGCCGAGTTCTTCATCCGCACGGTTCTGCGCTGACCGCAGGCCTCCGCTCGCGCCGCCTCGACGCGGCGCGAGCGGACGGCCGCGGTCAGCCCGCGTGGACGGGGAGGTGCATCTCGTCGGCCGCTCCGGGCGCCGGACGCGGGGTGTTCATCACCAGAAGAATGATCACACCGGCCGTGCAGACGATCGCGGCGGCCCAGCCGAAGCCGGTCGCGAAGCCGTCCGCCAGGCCCTCGCGCAGGACGGCCGGGCTCTGGGGGCGGCCCGCCAGGTGGTCGGCGGTCGCGCTGGTCGCCACGGTGTTGAGCAGCGCCGTGCCGATCGAGCCGCCGATCTGCTGCATGGTGTTCACGGTGGCCGACGCCGCGCCGGCCTCCGCCTCGCCGACCCCGTGCGTGGCGTAGCTCATCGCCGGCGGCATCACCAGCCCCATGCCGAAGCCGAGCAGGCACATCGCGGGCAGCAGCGTCCCGGCGTACGAGCTGCCGGCGTCGAGCACCGTCAGCCAGCCCAGCGCGCCGGACGCGATGAGCAGGCCGGGACCCATGAGCGCGCGCGGCGGCGCCTTCGGCAGCAGGCGCGTGGCCACGCCGCCCGCGCCGACGAGGACCGCCGCCGTCATCGGCAGGAACGCGCACCCGGCCTTCAACGCCGAGTACCCCATCACGATCTGCATGTGGTACGTCAGGAACAGGAACGTCGCGAACATGCCGATGATCCCGAGGCCGACGGCGAGGAACGCGCCGCCCCGCGTCCGGCTGAGCACCACCCCGGGCGGCAGCAACGGACGCGAGACCCGCGTCTCCACCACGGCGAAGACGGCGAGCAGCACGACCCCCGCCGAGAGCAGGCCGAGGACGGTGCCGGAGTCCCAGCCGTCCTCCTCCGCGATGCTGCACCCGTAGACCACGGCGAGCAGGCCGAGGACGGCGACGACCACGCCGGGCAGGTCGAACCGGGCGCGCTCCTTCGTGCGCTCGCCGGCGGGCATGAGGGGCAGGCCGAGCGCCGCGACGCCCGCGATGGCCACGTTGACGTACATGCACCAGCGCCAGTCGAGGTACTCGGTGAGCAGGCCGCCGAGGATCAGGCCGATCGCCCCGCCGCCCGCCGCGATGGCGCCGAAGATGCCGAACGCCTTCGCGCGCTCGTCGGTGCGGCTGAAGTTGACCGTGAGCAGCGACAGCGCCGCCGGCGCGAGCAGCGCGGCGAAGACGCCCTGCAGCGCGCGGGCCGCCAGCAGCGTGCCGAAGCCGGGCGCCGCCCCGCCGAGCGCCGAGGCGAGCGCGAACCCCGCCAGCCCGATCGCGAACGACCGGCGCCGCCCCGTGTAGTCGGCGATCCGCCCGCCGAGCAGCAGCAGGCTGCCGAACGCCAGGGTGTAGGCGGTGACGACCCACTGCCGGTCACCGTCGGAGATGTCCAGATCCTGCTGGGCCGAGGGCAGCGCGATGTTCACGATGGTGATGTCGAGGACGATCATCAGCTGGGCCAGGCAGATGAACACCAGCGCCACCCAGCGGCGGCGGTCCGGCCCGGCGTCGGCCGGCGGCACGGCCGGGTTTCCGTTGGACGACATGGCGAAGCCTTTCTCGAAGAGTTGTCCTCTCCGGAGTCTTCGCCGGGGTGGCATCGCGCCGAATCCCGCACTCGACCAGTGATGAGATTTCGGGATCGGCGTACCGGGCCCATGACATCGCGCGCTACTCGGCGTCAAGATGCAGCTTCCGATAGTCAGTGGGGCAGCGGCCCATTACCTTGCGGAACAGCCGCCCGAAGTGCGCCGCGTCGGTGAATCCCCAGCGCGACGCGATGGCGCAAACGGAGAGTTCGGCCAGCCGGGGGTCGGCGAGGTCGCGGCGGCAGCGTTCGAGGCGATGATGGCGAATCCACGCGGCGACGCTGAGTTCGCCCTTTGCCTGAAAGAGTTTGTGCAGATGCCGGGTGGAAATGTGGTGCGCGGCGGCGATGGCGCCGGGAGTCAGCGCCGGATCGGCGAGATGCCGCTCGATGAACTCCCGGATGCCGGCCAGGAGTTCCTCCTGATGGGCGACCAGTGGCCGGGCGTCGTCGGCCAGCTGGTGCGCGCACGTCGTCGCGATCAGATCGAGCGTGACCCGGCCCAGGCTGGCCGCCTCCGACGGGCGATAGGCGTGCGCGTTGCGGACGAGTTCGTCGAGGTAGCGCGACAGCACCGCGCCCATGCCCTGCCGCCCGTTGAACGGGACCGCGAGCAGTCCCGATATCGACGGAACGAGGGCCTGCAACGGCGCTCTGGGGATTTTCACGAGGATGAGCCGGGAGACCTCGGTGGCCGCGACGTGCCGCATCCGCGGTGGCCGGCCGCTGTCGCAGAGAACGAAGTCACCGGCGCCGAAGGAGTTGTCGTACCTGCCTTGAGAGGCCCTTCCCGAGCCGCCGCAAGACAGATGGAGGAGCACGACTTCCGGATCGCACCGTCTGATCAGCCGCTTTGCGCGATCCGCCTCAATCGACGGGCCGGCCATCGAGGAAACAACTACGGTTCCGAGGTTCAGCACTTCAGCCGGGGTACGGAACATGACCTCCATCACCTGCAATGCGCACCTCCATCGCGAATCAAGTCCGAGTTTTGCAACTGGTGATCGGGCCTGTCATGACCCACAATTGAGTGTCAGCCGTACGGGGGTCTTGACATCCGGCCCCCGGATTAGCGAGGACGGAGAACCGGTATCGCCGTGCCATGCCGCATTCGCGCGCACGACCTCCGACGTGATCGATGACCGAAGCGAGCCGCCGCTGGACCTCGACGGACCCGGCCGGCCCTTCCGGCTACGCGCTGGCGCGCACCGTGCTCCGATTCGCGATCGCGCTGCGCTGCGGCGGGGTCGCGGCGGCCTGCGTCGCCGCCGCCGTCGGTGACGGCACCGGGATCTCCCGCGGCTGGCAGGTGGCCGTGCTGGGCGGGCTGGCGGCGTGGGCGGCGTTCTTCAGCGTGGTCGCCGTCCGCCGCGGGCTGGGGCTGCCGCTGATCACCGCCGACACCGCGCTGGTGGCGCTGGCGATGCTCGTCCAGGACCGCATCGTTCCCGGCTCGATGGTCGTCGACGAGACCACCTGGGCGATCATGCTGGCCAGCACCGCCATCTACGTGGCGCAGCTCGCGCTGCGCCCGGTCGTGGCGCTGCCGTACGCGGCGGTCGTCATCGCCGCCTACCTGACCGGTGTCCAGGAGTCGACCAGCCAGGTCCGCGTCCTGTTCGTCCAGGCCGCGGTGGTGAGCGCGATGATGTGGCTGATGCGCCGCGGCGGGCGGCGCGCCGACGCCATCGTCGCGGCCCGCGACCGCGAGCGGCGGCGGGCCATGCTGGAGGCGGCCCGCCGGGTGGACGAGCGCCACCACCGGTTGCAGATGCACGACTCGGTGCTCGCGCCGCTCACGATGATCGCGTCGGGGGCCCTTCAGGCCGGCTCGCCGGGCCTGCGCGAGGGCGCGCGCCAGGCGCTCCAGGTCATGGAGGAGTTCTCCCCGTCGCCGCCGGCCGCCGGCGCACCGGTGGCCGACCTGGTCGAACGACTGGAGGGACTGATCGCCCAGCTGCGGCCGGCGCTGTCGTGCGATCTCACCGTCGCCGGGGAACGCGTCGCCGGGGAACGCGGATCCGGTGAGCCGCGCATCGAGGTCCCCGAACCCGTCGCCTCGGCGATCGGCGACGCGGTCCGGGAGGCCCTGCGCAACGTCGCGGCGCACGCCGGTGTGCCGGACGCGTCGGTGGGCGTGGAGCCGTGCGGCGACACCGTCCGGGTGGAGGTGGCCGACCGCGGCCGCGGGTTCGACCCTTCCCGCGTCCCCGCCGCGCGGCGCGGCATCAGAAACTCGATCGTGGAACGCATGGCGATGGCCGGTGGGATCGCCACCGTCCGGTCCCGCCCGGACGAGGGGACCGTGGTCACCCTGCGGTGGACCCGTGGCTGACCGCGTGGCCGGCCCGGTGGCCGGCAGCGCGCCCGCCGGCCCGTTCGCCGTGCGCTTCAACCGGGCCTTCGACATCGCCACGGTGACCGCGGTCGCCCTGTGGCAGGTCGTCTCCGTCGGCACGGCGGTCCTGGCCTACTACGACCGGTACCGGTCCCCGGCGGCGGCGGTGGCCGTCTGGGCCGCCGAACTGCTGATCATCGTGTGCGGCGCGGTGCTCCTCCTGCGCAGGAGGTGGAGTCCCGCGCTGACCTGGTCGCTGGCCGCGCTGGACCTCGCCACCGGGGTCGCGATGGCCGTCAACTGCCCCGGCCCCGAGCAGCTGAGGATCAACTGGGCGTGGACGTCGGTCGGGCTGATCGGCGTCCTGCTCCTGCTGCACCGGCCGGTCCGCGAAGTAGTGTCGCTGCTGGCCCTCAACGCGGGAATCATCGTCGTGGCGCTGACGGCCGAGGGAGAGCTGGACCGGCAGGCCGTCGCCGGCTTCATCACCCTGCTGTACGCGTCGGCCAGCATTCAGCTGGCCCTCATCGCCGGCGCGCGGGTGTTCCGGTTCAGCGGCGGCATGGCCGCCGAGGCGGCGGCCGAACGCTGGGAGATGGCGACGCGCGAGACCGTCATCGCCGAGGTCGCGGCGGCCCGGCAGGACCGCTACCTGGAGGTGCGCATGCTGATCGCCGGGGTGCTGCGAGGCCTGTCCGACGGCACCGCCGATCCCGCCGACCCGGCCGTCCGGCACCGGTGCGCCACGGCGGAGGCCATGCTGCGGCAGCTGCTGACCGAACGCGACGACGTCCCCGACCCGCTACTGCGCCTCCTGCGGACCAGCATCGACGAGGCCATGCGCCGCGGCGCCGTCGTCGACCTCGCCCAGGTCGGCGAGGTGCCACCGATGAGCGAGGAGGTCGCCGCGGCGATCGCCGAGGTCCCGCTGGCCGTGCTGACCGGCGTCCGCGAGAACGCGCGCGTCACCGTGGTGTCCGGCACGACGGGCCAGGTCAGCGTCTCGGTGCTCGTCGACGGCGACGCCCTCGTGCCCGCGGCGGCCCGTTCGAGCGGGCGGGCGGCGGGCGTCAACGTCACCAGCGACCGCGATGGAGACCTGCTGTGGGTGGAGGCCGCATGGGACGGACCGTGACCATCGCCGTCATCGACGACCAGGACGTCGTGCTCTCCGGCGTCCAGAACTGGATCGCCGAGGATCCCGGCCGCCGGGTCGAGATCGTGCATGTCGGCACGGATCTCGACGAGCTCGGCACCGGGCCGGCGGCGACGGCCGACGTGCTGGTCATCGACCTGCGCATCGAGGGCGAGATGGTCTTCGACCGCATCGCGGCGCTCGCGCGGGCCGGTCGCCGGATCGTCGTGTTCTCCCAGTACGCCGAGCACCACGTCGTCCACCGCGCCGTGACGGCCGGGGCCCGCGCCTACATCTCCAAGGAGGCCGGCGAGGGGCGACGGCACCTGATCGAGGCCATCCTGGCGGTGGCCGGCGGCGAGACCTACACCACCCCCTCGCAGGCCGGGGCGATGCTCGCCGCCACCGGTCACGACCGGCCGAGCTTCTCCGAGCAGGAACTGCGCAGCATGCGGCTGTGGCTGGGCGGCCTCACCCGCGCCGCGGTGGCCCGCCAGATGGGGATCAGCGAGCACACCGTCAAGCAGTACCTCGACCGGGCCCGGGACAAGTACGCCAAGGCGGGACGCGAGGCGCCGACCCGGATCGCCCTCTACCGCGAGGCCCTGCGCGACGGCATCGTCGACGACTGAGCCTCGCGCCGCGCCGGGCGACCACTTTCCAGTGCCGGCGGTGTCTATCCAAGTGAGAGACGCCACCAGGAGGAAGGAGCCGGCATGCGAGGAATCCCGCCGGCAAGGGAGACCGATGCCCGCGGCAACGCTCGGCGTCCGGCCGAAGAACTGCTGGCGCTGGCGCGGGCCGGCGACGGCGAGGCGTTCCGCGGGCTGGTGGAGCCGTACCGGCGTGAGCTCCAGGTGCACTGCTACCGCATTCTCGGCTCGGTGCAGGACGCCGAGGACCTGGTGCAGGAGACGCTGCTGGCGGCATGGCGCGGGATCGGCGACTTCGAGGAACGCGCGGCGGTACGGACATGGCTCTACCGGATCGCGACCAATCGCTGCCTGAACGCGCTCCGGGCCGGCGCACGCCGTCCGCACGAGTACGCGGGGTACCGGCCGGAGGTCCCGTTGCCCGAGCCATCGCATCGCAGAGCGGAACCGAGCTGGCTGGAGCCGTACCCCGACGTGCTGCTCGACGACATCGTCGACGAGATGCCCGGACCGGAGGCGCGGTACGAGGCCAGGGAGTCGGTGTCGCTTGCGTTCTTGGCGGCGTTGCAACAATTGCCGCCGAGGCAACGGGCCGTCTTGGTATTGAGGGACGTGCTGGGATTCCGGGCCGCCGAGGTCGCGGCCATTCTCGACACGACCGAGAACGCGGTGACCAGCGCGCTGAAACGGGCGCGGGGCACGCTGGCGGACGAGCTGCCGGAGCGGGACGGCGCCCCGCTGCCGGACTCGCCGCGAGAACGCCGGATCGTGGACGATTTCGCCCGCGCGTTCCAGGCGGGGGACGTCGACGCGGTCGTGGCGCTGCTGACGGACGACGCGTGGCTGACGATGCCGCCGCTGCCGCTGGAATACCAGGGCCCGGAGGCCATCCGGCATTTCCTGGTGACGGTCGCGCTCCGCGGCGGCCGCCGGTATGTGCTGATTCCGACGCGGGCGAACGGCCAGCCGGCGTTCGGCTGCTATGTGCGCGATCCGCGGAGTTCCCTCCTGCACGCGCACGGCGTGATCGTGCTGACCCTGGCCGGCGACCGGGTCACCGCGGTGACGCGGTTCCTGGACAACTCGCTGCTGGCGGTGTTCGGCCTGCCGCGCTCGCTCCGCGACTGAACTCCGCGACTGAACTCCGCGATCGAGCCAGCCGGTTTCCACCAATTTTGAGTCGAAGGGGAAACGTGAGTACTGACGATGGGCGAATGACGTCCAAGCAGGCATGGGTGTTGGGCCTCGCCTCGTTGGCGTCGTTCATGATGGCTCTGGACAGCCTGGTCGTGACGACGGCACTGAGCACGATCCGGCAGGACCTGACGGCATCGCTCGAATCACTTGAATGGACGGTCAATTCCTACAATCTGACGTTCGCGGTATTGCTGCTGACCGGTGCGGCATTGGGCGACCGGTTCGGACGCCGGCGAATGTTCGTCGGCGGGCTGGCAATCTTCACCCTCGCGTCGGTGGCTTGCGCCCTGTCCCCGAACATCGGCACGCTGATCGCGTCCCGGGCGTTGCAGGGCGCCGGCGCCGCGATGGTGCTCCCGCTGTCGCTCACCCTGATCAGCGCGATGTTCCCGCCCCGGCAGCGCGGCAAGGCGATGGGGCTGTACCTGGGCCTCACCGGGCTGGCGACGTTCAGCGGGCCGTTCGTCGGCGGCGCCATCGCCGAGGGGCTGGCCTGGCAGTGGATCTTCTGGATCAACCTGCCGCTCGGCCTGATCGCGATCGTGCTCACGACGCGGCGCGTGGCCGAGAGCGCCGGCCCGAACACCCGGTTCGACCTGGGCGGGGTGGTGCTGGTGACCCTGGGCGCGTTCGGCATCGTCTGGGGCTTGGTGCGTGGAAATCCGGCCGGCTGGAGCAGCGCCGAAGTGGTGGGCGCGCTGGTGCTCGGCGCCGTGCTCGTGATCGCGTTCGTGCTCTGGGAACGGCGCGCGAAGGCGCCGATGCTGCCGATGCGGTTCTTCCGGCTGAGGGCGTTCGCCACGGCCAACCCGGCGAACTTCTTCGTCTTCGCCTCCCTCTACGGGACGCTGTTCTTCATCGCGCAGTACTTCCAGACCGTGCTGGGCGAGGGGCCGCTCGGCGCCGGCCTGCGGCTGATGCCGTGGACCGCGACGCTGATGGTGTGCGCGCCGATCGCCGGCGCGCTGGCCGACAGGTACGGCGACCGGACGTTCGTGGTCGGCGGGCTACTGCTCCAGACCCTCGGAATGGGCTGGATCGCCCTGGTCGCCGGGACCGGCACGGGCTACGTCGAGCTGCTCCCCCCGATGATCGTCAGCGGGGTCGGGCTGACCATGGCCATGCCCGCGGCGCAGAAGTCGGTGGTCGGAGCGGTGCAGCCGCGGGAGATCGGCCAGGCGTCCGGCGCCTTCATGATGCTGCGGATCTTCGGCGGGGTGTTCGGCACCGCGGTCACGGTCGCCGTCTTCGCCGCCGCCGGGGGCTACTCCTCGCCCGCGGAGTTCAGCGACGGCTTCACGGCCGCGATGAAGGCGGTCACCGCACTCGCGTTCATCGGCGTGCTCGCCGCCCTGGGCATGCCCGCCAGACGGCCCGCGATGGTCGCACCGCAACCGGTCGGCGCCGCACCTCAAAGCGTCAGGAACTGATGACAGGCGCGAACGCCGACGCGTCGAGTCGGCGTTCGCGCCTTTCGGCGGGAAGGGCGGGCTCTGGCCGTTCCGGACTCTCGAAGAACGGCGTAGATCTATGATCGCTGGGACGCGGCGTCGGGCGCGTCGCGTTCCAGGGGGCTGAGTCGTGCGTCGTTTCTCTTTGCTCGTCGTGGTCTTCTCGATGTGCCTTTTCGGCGTCAGCGCGGTGCGGACGGCGGAGGGCGCGGCCGGTGGCGCGGATCCGCTGGTGTGGGGCCGCCACAAGGTCGTGAGCGAGACCTACGACCTGGGTGACCGGGCGTTCAAGCTTCCGGGCGGTCTCGGGCGCGCCGAGCTGGCGGGTGTCGTTCATCATCCGCGCGGCCCGCGGGGCAAGAGGTTTCCGATGGTCGTCTTCTTGCACGGGCTCTACGACACGTGCACAGGCGGCGGCGATGCGGGAACGAGCTGGCCGTGCCCGCGGGGGAGCCGTGCGATCCCCAGCTATCGGGGCTTCGATTACATCGGGCGCCGCCTCGCCAGTCACGGTTACGTGGTGGTGTCGATCAGCGCCAACGGCATCAACGCCCCCGACCATGGCGGTCCTTCGCGGGAGGGCATGAACGCGCGAGGGCTTCTCGTCCAGAAGCACCTCGATCTGTGGAAGCAGTGGTCGGCCAAGGGCGGGAAGCCGTTCGGCAAGCGGTTCCTCGGGGCGATCGACTTCATGCGGGTCGGGACCATGGGCCATTCGCGCGGTGGCGAGGGCGTCGTCCGCCACTACGAGATCAACGCCGCGCGCGGCAGGCCGTACGGGGTGCGGGCGGTCCTGCCGCTGGACCCGAGCGACTTCTTCCGGCCGGTCGCCACGGGGACCGCGATGGCGGTGGTGCTGGCGCGCTGCGGCGGCAAGGGCATCGGCGTCGAGTACTACGACGACGCGCGGTACCGGCTCGCCGGTGACCGCGGCGCCAAGCACACGGTCACCGTCATGGGCGCCAACCACAACTACTTCAACACCGTCTGGACCCAGGACGACTGGCGAGGGGACCGGCGGTCGGCATGCCACCCGAGCCGGCCGACGCGGCTCACCGCGGCGCAGCAGCGCAACGTGGGCATCGCCTACGTCGCCGGGTTCTTCCGCAGCCATCTCGGCGGCGAGCGGGCCCTGGCGCCGATGTGGCGAGGCGAGACCGTCCCGCGGTCGATCGCGCCCGCCAAGGTCCTCGTGAGCCGGCTGGCGCCGAGCCGACGTGACGTCAACCGCCTGCGAGGCGCCGCCGACCTGCGTCGCAACGCCCTCGGCGGCAAGGTCACCACGATCGGGGCGGCCTCGGTGAAGCTGTGCGGGGGGCCGCGGCGTCTCACCTGCCTGCGCCGGCCCGGCGCCTCGGCGACCGAGCCGCACCAGGGGACCGCGGACGCGCCGGGCCCCGGGCTGAGCGTGCTGAAGATCTCGTGGTCGGGCAAGGCCTCGTACACGAACGCGATTCCCGCCCGGCACGGGAACGTCCGCCGCTTCCGGGCGATCGTCCTCCGCGGCGCGCTGGACTTCACCGACCCGGGCAATCCACGCGGGCGCCCCCAGAACGTGCGGATCAAGCTGACCGACGCCCGGGGCCGCACCGCGTCCGCCGCGACCGTCCGCCACTCCGCCGCGCTCGGCTTTCCACCACCGGTCGGCGCCGATGAGGAAACACCCTTCCTCCTCAACCAGGTGAGAGTGCCCTTGTCGGCCTTCCGGGGCGTGGACCTGCGCAACGTACGCGGTGTCTCCCTCGACTTCGGGACGACCACGAAGGGTTCGATCGGCATCACCGATCTGGCGTTCACCGAGTGAGGCGTCCCTGCCTTCGAGACACACTTCCCACGATTCGGGTCATGCTCCGATTCTCGGCGGCGAGACGCCGGGAGCCCGCTGGTAAGTTCCGGTTCCTCGGGGCGACGAGCTGAGGAGAGTGCTCGTGCAGGTGAGCACCGACGGAGTACCGGCCGGCGAGCGATTCGACTTCTGGAACGACGTGAGCGCGCGAACGTGGGTGCCCTACGAGCTGCGCTGCGCGCCACCGCTGAGAGACGGTTTCCAGGCCCACCTCAGCGTGCGGGAGCTCGGCTCGGTGCAGGTGACGCTGATGACGACCACACCGTACGAGATCCACCGCACCGGCGAGCTCATCCGGCGGTCCGACCCGGGGCTGTGGAAACTGGGCGTCGCCGTGAGCGGCGCGGGCACCGCGGCGCAGGACGACCGGCACACCGAGTTCGCGGTCGGCGACCTGATGCTCTACGACACGTCCCGCCCGTACTCCGCCGCGCTGGCGGCCGGCACCAGGACGAGCCGGCTGCTCGTCCTGCGCTTCGCGCCCGCCCTGCTGCCGCTGCCGCCCCGGGCCCTCGCGGAGCTGACCGCGACGCGCATCCCCGGCACCCACGGCGTCGGCGCGCTGACCTCGCAGTTCCTGCTGCGGCTCGCCCGGCACATCGACGAGTACAGCGCCGCCGACGCGGCCAGGCTGTCGACCCTCTCGCTGGACCTGCTGGCCGCGGCGTTAGCCCACGAGCTGGACGCCGAGGGATCGATGCCGGAGCGGACCCGGCACCGGGCGCTGCTCGCGCGGATCGACGCCTTCATCCAGCGGAATCTCGGTGATCCACAGCTGACACCGGGTGCGATCGCGGCGGCGCACAACGTCTCGCTGCGCTATCTGCACAAGCTGTTCCACGACCAGGACCGCACGGTCGCCGGCTGCATCCGCGAACGCCGCCTGGAGCAGTGCCGGCACGACCTGGCCGACCCGCTGCTGGCCACCCGCCCGATCGGAGCGGTCGCGGCGCGATGGGGATTCACCAGCCCGGCACACTTCAGCCAGGCCTTTCGCAGAACCTACGGCCTCTCCCCACGCCAGTTCAGAGAACAGCACACCGAACGAGCCACGGCGCACGGCCGCTGAGGCCCCCTGCGCCGAAGCCGCTCAGCCGCACGTCGCCGGCCGGGGTGATCAGCACGTTCGCGGGCGTGATCGCACGGTGCAGGAGGCCTTGCTCATGCCCATGCCTGAGGGCGTCGAGCGCCGCGAGCCCGATCTCGGCGACCCGGTCCGGCCGGCGGCCCGCCGCTCGGGCGGTGTGGCGATGCCCGTCTTGTCACCGGTTTCGCGGATGTGTTTGTACGGTGCCGTACGCAAGGCTTACCGTGAAGACGTGCCCAGTGCCTGGCCCGCTAGGGGATCCGCCGCTCACCCGGCGGTTCCGCGCGATCACGTGCGCTCCGGCGGTGACGGTGACCACTCCGGCCGGGTGCGGGCCGCGTTCGAGGTGGTGGTGCTGGCGGCCTCCGCGGGCGGGCTGGGCGTGCTGATGCGGGTACTGGCCGCGCTGCCGCCCGACTTCCCCGCCGCGGTGCTGGTGGTCCAGCATCGCGGGCCGCTGTCCGGCACGGCATTGGAGCCGGCCGCCGGCCACCATGATGATCCACTGGCGACGCTGCTGGGCCGGCGCAGTGCCCTGCCGGTGCGGGTGGCAGCGGCGGGTGAGCGGCTCACCGCGGGCACGGTGCTGGTGGTTCCGCTGCGGACCGCGCTGCGGCTGGACGCCGCCGACACGGTGGTGCTGGAGCCGGCCGGGTCACGGCGGATGGCCGACACCACGCTGGCGGCGCTGGCGGGCAGGTTCGGGCCGCGGCTGATCGGCGTGGTGCTGACCGGGCTGCTGGACGACGGCGCGGCCGGAGTCCGGGCGGTCAAGGCGGCCGGCGGCCGGGTCCTCGTCCAGGACCCGCACGACGCCGCGGCGGCGGCCATGCCGACGGCGGCGCTGGCCACCGGATGCGTGGATCTGGTCCTGCCGGCGGCGCGGATGGCGACGGCGCTGACCGCGTTCATCATGGCGCCCGGCGCCGCCGAACTGCTGCAGGTGCCGATCCCGGCATGGGCCCGGCCCACCGGGGAAGGACACGAGGGATAGTCAGACGATCATTCCTCGGCTTTCGGGACGTCGCCATGCCGACCGCCACGGGTCCGGACGGATCCACCGGAACCGGTCCTGATCCGCGCCGCAACCGCCTGCTGGCCGGCCTCCCGGCGAAGGTCTACCAGCGCGTCGTGCCGGACCTGGAGCAGTTCCATGCCGGCATGCGCCATGAGGTGTACGGGCCGGGCCAGCCCATCGAGCACGTCTACTTCCCGCTGTACTCGGTGTTCTCGCTCGTGGCCGAGGCGGACGGCAAGGCGGTGGAGGTCGCCACCATCGGTCATGAGGGGATGGTGGGCCTGCCGGTGTTCCTCGGGGCCGCCACCAGCCCCAACCGCGCGTTCTGCCAGATCCCCGGCCCCACTCTCCGCATGACCGCCGCCCAGCTGCGGCGGCTGCTCCAAGACAACGGAGTGCTGCACACGGCGCTGCACCACTACACCCAGGCCACTTTGGTGCAGCTGGCCCAGAGCGTGGCGTGCAACCGGCTCCACGACAACGCCCAGCGCATGAGCCGCTGGATCCTCACCACGCACGACCGCATGGACACCGACCGGTTCACCCTGACGCACGAGTTCCTGGCCCAGATGCTGGGCGTACGCCGCGCCACGGTCTCCGAGCACGCCGCCAACCTGCAGAGGCAAGGCCTGATCACCTACAGCCGTGGCGCGATGACGATCACCGATCGGCGGGGGCTGGAAGGGAACACCTGCGAGTGCTATCACATCGTCCGCACGGAGTTCGACGCGCTGCTCGGCCGTGACCGGCTGACGCCTTCCAGCTGATCTGAGCCAAGGCGGGCCAGGGGCGCGGGACGCTGGTCAGTCCGCCTTCGCCTGGGTGCGGCGGGCATAGGCGCGGGCGGCACGGGCGCGGTCGCCGCAGCGGACGGAACACCAGTGGCGGCGGCCGTGGCGCAGCAGGTAGCGGCTGCAGGGCGGAGAGCCGCAGGCCGTGAGGCGCTCGGCGTCGGGGCCGGTGAGGAGGTCGGCCGAGTTGGCCGAGAGGGTCGCCAGCGCGTGGTCGAGGATCTCGTTGGTGGGGCAGGGCGCCGCGCGGTAGGGCCCGTTCTTCTCGTCCCAGTACAGCAGGAGGGCCGTCGGCGCCCTGCTCAGCGCGTCGTTGACGGCGGACAGGGCGGCGGGCAGGGCGGGCACTCCGGCGACGCGGGCGGCGAACAGCGATCTGAGGTGTTCGCGCAGCGAACGCAATTGCGCGGCGCACATCTCCTGGACCCCGGCATCGGCCGGCGCGAGGCCGTGTTCCGTCAGCCACCGGTTGGCCCCTTGGGGTGTGCCGAGGAGGTCGATGAACTGGCCCCCGGGCAGCGCGATGGCGGTGTTGACGAAGTCGAGGGCCGGATAGTCCGCCGCCCCCGGCGCGGGCGGCGGCGCGGACTCGGCGGTCGCGGTCTCCCTCATGACTGTCATGGTACGGGTTGCGCTGGTCCGTGAGAAACGGCTAGCGTCACATCACGGATAATCTCCTACTCATCCGTGAGGTGTCGTCATGGCCAGTACGACCGGCGAGCAGTTCCCCGTCCGCGTCTTCGGGGGGCCGACCGCCCTCTTCGACTACGGCGGGCTGCGGTTCCTCACCGATCCGACCTTCGACGCCCCCGGCGACTACCACGTGCCGGGCGGCAAGCTCACCAAGACGGCGCCCGCCGCCGCGGCGGCGGAGAGCCTCGGCCGCGTCGACGTGGTCCTGCTCTCCCACGACGAGCACCCCGACAACCTCGACAACGCCGGCCGCGCCCTCCTGGCCGACGTCCCGCTCACCCTCACCACGCCCGGCGGCGGGCAGCGCCTGGGGGAGGGGGCCAAGGGGCTCGCCGACTGGGAGCCGATCGAGCTGGACCGTCCCGGCGGCGGCACGCTCACCGTGACCGGCGTGCCCGCCCTGCACGGGCCGGGCGCACGGGAGGAGGTCGAGCCGATCACCGGCCAGGTCGTGGGTTTCGTCCTGACCGGGGACGGCCTGCCCACGGTCTACGTCAGCGGCGACAACGCCTCGCTCGATCTGGTGAAGGAGATCGCCGGGCGGTTCGGCCCGGTCGACACCGCCATCCTCTTCGCCGGGGCGCCCCGCTTCACCGTCCTCTTCGACAACGCGCTGATCGTCCTCGACAGTGCCCAGACCGCCGAGGCCGCCCAGATCCTCGGCGCCCGGCGGGTGGTCCCCGTCCATTACGACAGCTGGGCCCACTTCACCGAGGGGCGAGACGAGCTGGTGGCCGCCTTCACCGCCGCGGGACTGCTGGACCGCCTGGACCTCGGCGCCCCTTAGGAGAGGAGCGCGTCGGCGAGCTCGCGCCACTGGGGCATGGCGGACCGGCCCGGCTCGACGCCGATCACCTGGATGCCGACGTGGTCGGCGCCCGCCTCGACATGGCCGCGGAGCTTCTTGACGATGGTGCCGGTATCGCCCCAGAACACGAAGTCGTCGATGAGCCGGTCGCTGCCGCCGCCGGTGATCTCTTCCTCGGCGTAGCCCAGGCGGCGGAACTTGGCGATGTTGAACTTGCCGTTGAGGTAGACGTCCATGTGCTCGCGCGCGATGGCGCGGGCCTTGCCGGGGTCGGTCTCGAACAGCACCGCGTGCTCGACGCCCAGGAAGGCGTCCGGGCCGAGGATCTCCCGGGCCTGCGCGGTGTGCGCGGTGTTGACCTTGTAGCAGTGGGCGCCGGCGGAGCGGTCGCGGGCCAGCTGCAGCATCTTGGGCCCGTAGGCGGCCAGGACGCGGCGGATCGGGGTGGCGGGCGCGGGGTTGGGCGTCTCGAGCGCGTCCAGCTCGTCCAGGTATTCGGTCATGGCCGTCATGGGAGTGGTGCCGGGGCGGTCGTTGCCGCCGAAGCCCAGGCCGAGCACGTGCCGGCCGGGGTAGGCGTCGGCCAGCAGCAGCGCGGCGCCGTGCGTCCACATGGCCTTGCGCGACCAGATCTTGGCGATGCCGTTGATGACGTGGATGCGCTCGGTGGCCGACAGCAGGAAGCCGGCGTGCGTGAACGCCTCGCGGCCGAGCAGCTCGGGGACCCAGAACGCCTTCCATCCCCGCTGCTCGAGCTCCTGGATCGAGTCGCGCATCCGCGCGGCCGGCTGGAACTCGAAGTCAAAGGTCCAGACCCCGAACGTGCCGAGATCCAGCCCGTCGATGCTCCCCATCGGGCATCCCCCCATGCGTGTGCCGAACGAACGCATCGAAGTATCGCAGAATTGCGATGTGAATCCAAGCGGAGTGGATGATCATGGACTTCGACTCCCGTGCGGACGGGACAATGGCGGTATGAGCGATCTCGTTGACGACAGCCGGCCTCAGGACATCCAGCCCAACACCTGGACGCCCCTTCTCGGTACCGACGCCGAACTGCTCGTCGACGGCATCGGCGAACCCGTGCAGGTCGAGACCGAGACCCTGCGCTCCCGCGACGGCGACGTCACGATCCAGTTCACCCTCTGCGTGAACGGGGTGAGCATCGCCCTGCGTGCTCCTGCCGCGCCTGAGCTGGGGTGATCCGTCCCGCGATGAGTTCCAGGGGTGATCGCGGTCCATATCGGCGGACGGAATTCGTACCGACCGAGGAGGACGGACACGTGGGCAAGTGGAGACGGCGGCTCGGGGCGCTGGTGGCCGGGATCGTGCTCGCGGGGCAGGCCGTGGGCGTCGCGGCCGCGGACGAGCGGCGGACGTACCGGGGTGAGATCGACGGCGCGACGTTCAAGGTCGTGGTGCCGGAGCACTGGAACCGCACGCTGGTGCTCTACAGCCACGGCTACTACCCGGAGCAGGGCTTTCCGATCTCGGACGTCGCGCTGAGCAACCATCCGCAGACCGCGGAATGGCTGCTCGACCACGGGTACGCGCTGGCGGCCTCGGAGTACAAGGGCAAGTACGGCTACGCGGTCGAGCCGGCGTTGACGGACCAGATCGCGCTGCTGGACTGGTTCGGCAACCAGGTGGGGAAGCCGCGGCGCACCGTCGCGACCGGGCAGTCGATGGGCGGCATCGTCGCGACGCTGCTCGCCGAACGGAACCCGGGACGCTTCGCGGGCGTGGCGGCCATCTGCGCGGCCTTCGACTTCAGCGGCTACATGAACACGGCGCTCGACCTCAACTTCGCGACCAGGACCCTGCTCGCGCCGGGCGAGGACATCGACCTCGTCCACCCGAAGAATCCGAAGGCGAGCGCGCAGGCGTTGTCGGACGCGATCGACCGTGCCCTCACGACGCCGGAGGGCCGGGCCCGGCTGGCGCTGGTGGGGTCGTTCGGCAACATCCCGGCCTGGTACTCCACGTACGATCCGAAGCCGACCGAGCTCGCGGAGCGGATCCGCCAGCAGGCGACGTGGGTGCAGGGCGCCTACACCTTGGGCAACGGGCCCATCGGGCGCGCGGACATCGAACGCCGCGCGGGCGGCAACCCCTCCTGGAACGTCGGGGTCGACTACGGACGGCAGCTCGCGCGTTCCGGGCAGAGGGCACTGGTCGCCAAGGCCTACCGTGAGGCCCGCATCGACGTGAAGGACGATCTGCGGCGACTCGCCAAGGCCCCGCGCATCGCCGCGGATCCCGGAGCCGTCCCCTACCTCTTCCGTTACGGCGTCGCGCGGGGGACCACGCCGGTTCCGGTGCTGGCCATCCACAACACCGGCGACGGCGGGGCCCCCGCGTTCGGCCAGCGCTGGTACGCGGATCAGGTCAGGCGCCACGGCGACCCGGCCAAGCTGCGCCAGACCTACGTCGACCGGGGCAGCCACTGCGCGTTCACGGCCGCCGAAGAGGTCGTCGCGATGCGCAATCTGGTCGAACGGCTCGACACGGGCAAGTGGCCCAACCTCAACCCCAAGCGTCTCAACCAGGCGGCCGGTGCCTACCCGGAGCAGTACCAGGAGCCCGTCGACTTCCTGACCGGCCAGGCCAAGGTCGTGAAGCCCGCCTTCACGACGTTCACCCCTGGCTTCCCTCCGCGCCCCTCCCGCTGACTTCCAGACCTGGACGGGCCGCCAGCGGCCCGTCCAGGCGTGTCCCCGGCCGGCGGGGGTTCAGCGGTTGTCGGCGATGTGGTTGGCCGCGATGTAGCCGAACGTCATGGCGGGCCCGATGGTCGAGCCGGCACCGGCGTAGCTGTGGCCCATGACGGCGGCGCTGGCGTTGCCCGCCGCGTAGAGGCCGGGGATGACGGCGCGTCCCGTGGTGAGCACGCGGGCGCTGGCGTCGGTCACCATGCCGCCCTTGGTGCCCAGGTCACCTGGGACGATCTTGAACGCGTAGTACGGCGGCAGCCAGAGCGGGGCCAGGCAGGAGTTCGGCTTGATGATGGGGTCGGTGTAGTAGTGGTCGTAGGCGCTGTCGCCCCGCTTGAAGTCGAGGTCCTTGCCGCTCGTGGCGAAGCCGTTGAACCGGCTGATCGTGCTCTGCAGGGCGGCGCCGGGAACGCCCATCGCGGTGGCCAGGCCCGAGATCGACCATGACTTGACGACCGCGCCGCTGGAATACCACGCGCTCGGGAAGTCCAGGGTCGGCGCGATGTCCTTGAACAGGTAGCGGTTGCGGTAATTCTGGTCGATGACCATCCAGGACGGGATGCACGGCGCGGTGGGGTTCTTGTCGTACATGACGTGGACGACGTCGCTGTAGGGGGCCGCCTCGTTCACGAAGCGCACGCCCTGCCGGTTGACGATGATGCTGCCGGGCAGGGTGCGTTCGGCCAGGCAGAAGTACGGCTCGCCGGGCAGCGGGATCGCGGGTCCCCACCAGGCGTCCTCCATCAGCGCGACCGCCGCGCCGACCTCCTGGCCCGCCTCGATGCCGTCGCCGGTGTTGGAGTCCGCGCCGACCGTCCAGTCGGTGCCGATGGGCTGGCGCTGGTACTGCTTGCGCATGCTCGCGTTGTGCTCGAAACCGCCGGAGCCGACCACGACGCCGTACCGGGCCATGACCAGGGTCTGGGCACCGTTGCGCGTCACCAGTACGCCGGTGACGCGGCCGTTGTCGACGCGCAGGTCGACGAGCGGGCTGTTCAGCCAGACGGGCACGCCCGCCTGCTGCAGCCCGGCGCGCAGCGCCCCGGCCAGCGACTGGCCCATCGTGAGCGGTTTCTTGCCCTGGGCGACGGCCTGTGACCAGCGGGTGTACGTCTCCAGCGCGAGCGCGGCGCCCTTGGCGTTGACCAGGGCGAGGTTGAGCCACTTGTAGTCGCCGCTGAAGACGACCTGCCCGCTGGGCACCGGGATGTAGGCCGGGTTGAGGTTGGCGAGCTCAGTGCCGAGGAGCTTCCCGTCGAACATGTCCGGCTCGATGGAACGGCCGCCCGGCATGCCGCCGGGCAGCTCGGGATAGTAGTCGGAGTAGCCGTCCATGAACCGGAACCGCAGCGGGCTGTTCTGCATGACGAACGAGATCATGGCCGGGCCCTTGGCGAGGAACGCCGCGCGCCGGTCGGCGGGCACCTCGCTCCCCACGACCGCCGCGAGGTAGGAGGCGGCCTTGGCGGGGGTGTCGGGCACGCCCGCGGCCAGGATGACCTGGTTGTTCGGGATCCAGATGCCCGCGCCGGACCGGGCCGCCGAGCCGCCGAACTTCGCCGCCTTCTCGACCACGAGCGTGCTCAGGCCGCGCTTGGCCGCGGTCAGCGCGGCGGTCATGCCGGCGGCCCCGGCGCCGACCACGACGACGTCGTACTCGGCGGCGGCCGCGGTGTCGGCGTGGGCCGCGACGCTGCCGAGCACGTGGGAGCCGAACAGGATCCCGGCTCCGCCGGCGGCCGCGCCGCGCAGCACGGCGCGGCGGGAGGGATGGGGCGTCTGGTCGGGCATGGCGGTCCCTTCACGCGAGGTGGCATGACGGCGCCTCGCGCCCGGCACCTGTGACGGCGATCACGTGATGGCCGTCACAGCGGCAAGCATGCGCTTGCTCGCTTTCGCTGTCAACGGCACAAGGGCACCCCGGCTCGGACCAAGGCCGGGGCGCCCTTGGATCTCTACCGCCCGCCTCCGATGATGCGCAGGATGGTCGCGCGGAAGTACGTGACGTCACCGTAGATGGCAGGAGAAGTGGCGCAGGTGCTGGCCGTGCCGCGGCTCGTCGCGCCGACGAGCTGCCAGCTGCCCGGTCCGCCGATCACGGCGGGACCGCCGGAGTCGCCGTAGCAGGCGCCGCGGCCGCCGCCGCCGTTGACGCACAGCTCGCTGGCCCCGTTGATCCCGCTGCAGCGGGAGTCGGCGAGGATGCTGGTGTCGAGCTGGCGCAGGCCGACCGGCGCGGAGCCGCAGCCGCGGGTCGGACAGGTGATTCCCCAGCCGATGATCCGGGTGGACGAGCCGACCGGCGCGCTGGTCGCGATCGGCGCCGGCGTCCGGGTGGAGGCGGTGCTCAGCGTCAGCAGCGCGACGTCGGCGCCGAGCACCTGGCGGCCGGAGACCCGGCGGACCTCGCCGCCCGACGTGCGGTTGGTGGTGCCGATCCGCACCTGATACGGAGTCCCGCAGTGCGACGCCGTCACCACGTGACGCGGGCCGACCAGCGTGCCGCCGCAGTTGTGGCTGCCGCTGGAGCTCTGCAGCGACGCCATCCAGCTGTAGGTCTCGGTCGCGGGCACGCCGCCCACGATCTTCGGGGTCGGCGGCGTGGGATCGTCCTGCGCGAGCGACGTCCCGGCGAACGCCACGATCGCGAACGGGACGGCAAGCGCGCTCGCCAGTAGAGTCTTGATGCGCATAAGTTCTCCTCGCAATTGCGCGTCACCAATTCGGGGAAATCGAACGGTAGACGTGCCGCGAGGCCCCGTAAACGCCCGCACCCGGCAAGGAACACGTTGATCGACGTAGTCGGCCCTTTTTAAGTAATTCTATTAATTTAACAGCGCATTTTCGCCCCATCGCACGACCGTCGAATACGGCCACCTGAAGATCAACTCCGCCGCCCGCCGTTCAAGCGGGGGGAAGGGTGCCGGGGGGATTGGGGCGGGTGGGTGTGTCGTGGTCGAGATGGGGGCGGGTTTTCGGTAGAGCGGTTGTTGAGCAGGGAGAACTCGGCTATCGGGGAAGCGGGGATCGGGTGGCATGGTAGATGCGGGCAAGGCGTCGAGGCGGGTGGCGCTTCCTGAGCCGGGGGTGCGGGGAGACGAGGTGGGGCTGGACTTCGCCCGTGCGTGGGTGGAGTTTCCCGATCCGGCCGACGCCGAGCAGGTCTTCCGCTGCGACCTGACGTGGCTGGCGTCGCGCTGGACTTGTTTGTTCGGGCGTGGTTGCCAGGGCATCGCCGGGCGGGCGAGCGACGGGTGTTGCTCGCTGGGCGCGCACTTCGCCGATCAGGAGGACGAGGACCGGGTCATCGGGCACGCCTCGCGGCTCACGCCCGAGACCTGGCAGCACCATCGGGCGGCCGACGGCATCGCCAAGAACCTTCGCGGTGGTGGCCGGCAGACCCGGATCGTCGATGGGGCGTGTGTCTTCTTGAACCGGCCCGGTTTCGCGGGGGGAGAAGGCTGCGCCTTGCACGCGCTGGCCCTGCGCGAGGGCCGCGAGCCGCTGGAACTCAAGCCGGACGTCTGCTGGCAGCTCCCCATCCGCCGCACCTACGACTGGGTGGACCGGCCGGACGGCACGCGGGTGCTGATGGTGACGATCTCCGAGTACGACCGGCGCGCGTGGGGCGGCGGCGGGCACGACCTGCACTGGTGGTGCACGGAGGCGAGGTCGGCGCACGGCGCGGGCGAGCCGCTGTTCCTGTCGTACCGGCCGGAACTGGTCGCCTTGATGGGCCCGCGCGCGTACCGGGAACTGGCCGGGCGGTGCGAGCGGCATCTGGCCTGCCCGGTGGCCCCCCATCCGGCCGATCCCGCCTGACGCAAGGTTCGCGCAAGGTCGGCGCCAGAGCCCGTCACTAGCGTTCTTCTCGTGGCGATATTGGTGACGGGGGCGACCGGGAACATGGGCGTGCCGCTGGTTCGCGAACTGTGCCGCCTGGGACGCGAACCACGAGTGACCACACGAAATGCGCGCAGGGCCAATTCACTTCTTCCCGAAGGCGTCGACATTGCCGAAGGCGATTTGACGGAGCCGGAATTCCTCGACCGGGCATTGCGCGGAGTCGACAAACTCTTCTTGTTTCTCGAAGCCGGCGACCCGGTCCGTGTCCTCGAGGCGGCCGGCCGGTCCGGTGTCTCCTACGTCGTCCTCGTGACGTCCTTGCTGGCCGAGACCCGCCCGCGATCCTTCGTCGGCCGGTTCGCGCTGGAGACCGAACGCGCGATGTGGGAGGGCGGATTCCGCGGGGCCGTCCTCCGGCCGTGGGAGTACGCGTCCAACACGCTGGCCTGGGCCCGGGAGATCAGGGACGGCGACGTCGTCCGGCAGCCGAGCGCGGGCCTCGCCTCGCCGGTCATCGCCCCGGAGGACGTCGCCGCCGTCGCCGCGCGGACGCTGCTCGAGGACCACGACGGGCGGACGTACGCGCTGACCGGCCCGGCCGAGGTGACCGCCGTGCAGAAGGTCCGCGCGCTCGGGACGGCCGTCGGGCGCGAGCTGTCGTTCCAGGAGACCGCCGACCCGGAGCTGCTGGAGAAGATCCGGACCTCTCCCGAGGAGGTCGCCGAGAGCGTCGGCGTGTGCTTCATGGAGAGCCCCGGCGTGCGTTCGACCGTCCGGGACCTCACGGGCCGCCCGCCGCGCTCGTTCGGCGAATGGGCGCTCGACCACGCCGAATCCTTCAAATAGCTCGGCCGGGGGAGACCATGAGATCGAGCACGGCGTACCGGACGTCATCACCAACATTTATTCCCGATCGGAATATCAGCGAATCCCACGAGGCGGCCCTCGCCTTCATCCGGACGGCCGTGCGCGCCGCCGTCGACGGCCGTGCCGGTACCGTGGCGAGCCGCGTCGCGTTCGACCCGTCCTTCGCGGCGACGTTCGCGTCGTCCGAGACGCGCGAGCAGCTCAGGCGGCGCCTGGGCGTCGACCTCGGCTACGACGCGGGCGACGACCTGGCGGCCGCGATCTGCGGCCTGCCGCTCCTGCCGGGCGACGCGGACGACCTGGTGGGGGAGTTCGCGCGGATGGCCGGCGCCGGGCGGGCGGGGTGGCGCTTCCGCGTCTTCCGGGCCTGGAACGGCTTTCCGGCCGACACGAGCTGCACGGCGGTGGCGGGGCACGCGCTGTACGAGCGGAACCTCATCTCTCCCGACGGCCTGATGGGGATCGCGCGAGAGCTGCTCCTCACCGCCGTGCCAGCCGGCCCCCGTCCGGGCGTGGTCGCCGTCTACTGGGACGACGACGCGCCGCCCGGCGCGCTCCGGCGCGGCCGCACGCATGACCCGGTCGCCTGCGCGAACGCGCTCTGCGTCCTCATGGAGACGCGACGGCTCGGCCTGCGGGACGCCGACGAGGCGATCGAGGCCGGCCTGCGGTACGTCGGCGGCCATCTGCTCTCGCGCGACTACCTGCGGGGGAGCCGCTACCACCCCGCGCCCGAGGCGTTCCTGTACGCGGTGTCCAGGCTCGTCAAGAGGTTCCCGTCGTGCCGCGAACCATTGGCGGAGCCGCTGGCCGAGGCGATCCTCGCCCGGGACGACGACCGGGGGAACGCGCTGAACGTCGCGCTGCGGACCCTCGCGGCACACAACACCGGACTCTTCGGCGGCCGGCCGGAACGCCTGCGAAAGCTCCTCGACACCCAGGAGCCCGACGGCTCCTGGCCCGCCCTGCCCTATTTCAAGCTCGGGCGGTTTCCGGTCTATTTCGGCTCGCGCGTCCTCTCCACGCTGTTCGCCGCAGCGGCCATCCGCGTCACGGCGACGGACGGGACCGGTCATGACCACTCGTGAGCTCGACGCCGACGTGGTGATCGTGGGAGCCGGCCCGGTGGGCCTGATGCTGGCGGTGGAGCTGCGGCTGTCCCGGGCCCGGGTCGTCGTCGTGGACCAGCCGGCCGTCCCGAGGCCGGAGTCCCGGGCCGTGCAGCTCAACACGCGCACCGCGGAGATCCTGCACGCCCGCTGGATGGACGACCTTCTCGACGAGGCCGAGCCCGAACCCGAGGCGCACTTCGGCGGGCTCACGTTGGACCTCGCCACGTTGGACAGCCCGTACGCCGGCAACTGGAAGGTGCCGCGGTACCGGATCGAGGCCGCGCTGGCGCGGCGGGCGAGGGATCTCGGCGCGGTGCTGCTGCGCTCGTACCGGGTCCACGACCTCACCGAGACGAGCCAGGAGATCCACTGCGGTGTGGAGGGCCCGGCGGGGCGCAGGACGCTCCGGGCCGAGTACGTGGTCGGCTGCGACGGCGACGACAGCGATGTACGGAGGCTGGGCGGTTTCGCGTTCCCCGCGACGGCGGCGACGAAGGAGATCCTCTGCGCCGATGTGACCGGCCTGCGGATCCGCGACCGCCGGTTCGAACGGAGGGAACGCGGCCTGGCCGTCGCCGCGACGCACCGGGACGTGACGCGGGTGATGGTGCACGCCCTCGGCCGGCCCCCGGTCCGGCGTGACCGGCCCCCCGCGTTCGCCGAGATCGCCGGCGTCTGGGCGCGGGTGACCGGCGAGGACATCTTCGGCGCGCACCCGATCTGGACGGGCGCGTTCAGCGACGTTCGTGGCCAGGCCACTCAATACCGGCGTGGGCGCATCCTGCTGGCGGGCGGCGCAGCCCACCGCCACCCGCCGATCGGCGGGCAGTCGATCAACGTGGGGCTCCAGGACGCGGTGAACCTCGGCTGGAGGCTCGCCGGGCACGTCCGCGGCTGGGCGGGCACCGGCCTCCTGGACGGCTACCACGCCGAACGCCACCCGGTCGGCGCACGCGTCCTCCAGGCCGGCGCGGCCCAGGAGACCTTGCTCCTCGGCGGGCCCGAAGTGACACCGCTGCGCACCGTCCTGGCGGAGCTCCTCATCCACGAGCCGGTTCGCGCGCACCTCGCGGGGCTCGCCGGCGGCCTCGACGTCCGTTACGGCGCGGGCCGCCATCCGCTCGTCGGCCGCCGCATGCCCGCCGTCGGCCTGCGCACGGCGTCCGGCACGGTCTCCACGGCCAGGACGGGGGCGGACGGCAGAGGTCTGCTCCTCACCTTGCCGGGATCACCGATCGGCTTGGCCGAGACCGACGCCCTGGCCTCTGCGTGGGCGTCGCGTCTCCACGTCGTCCACGCCGCCCGTCCACCCGAGGCGAGCGCGCTCGACGGGCTGCACACGGTGCTGCTGCGGCCCGACGGCCATGTGGCGTGGGTGAACGGCGAGGCCACCGGCCTGGCGGACGCGCTGCGCCGATGGTTCGGGACGCCGTCCCCAGCACGACCGCGGCAACTGCAGAAAGGCCGGAGCTCATGACCACGGACACCTGTGACCAAAGGATGGACATGACCGAGGAACGTGGCCGCGTCCGCGCGTTCCCGGACGCCACGGGCCCCGTCTACTTCGACGAGGAGACGAACGTCTACGTCGTCTCGTCGCACGAGGCCGCGAAGAAGGTGCTGCAGGACGCCGGCTTCGGTGGCGACCAGACCGACAACCTGGACCTCATCGCCCGGCTCGGCGCCATGGACGAGTTGTCGCCCCTGGTCAGCGCGATGCTGGCGCTCTTCACCGACGGGCCGACGCACGACCGGCTCCGGCTCGCCGTCGCCCGCAGGTTCACCCCGAAGCGGGTCGCCGCGATGCGGCCGCGCGTCCGGGCCCTCATCGACGCCGCGCTGGACGGCGTGGACGGGCGGGACGAGTTCGACGTCATCACCGACCTGGCGCAGCCGGTCACGCTCGGCGTCATCGCCGAGATGCTCGACATCGGCGTCGACAGCGCGCGGGTCGTCCTCGGGTTCGCCAACAGGATCGTCGCGTTCATGGAGCTCCGGCCGACCGGCCGGCAGCTCCTCGACGCGAGCGAGGCGGCGCGGAGCTGCTCGCTGTTCCTGCTGCCGATCCTCGCCGGACGGCGCGAGTCGCCCGGCGACGACCTGCTGAGCGCGCTCCTGACGATGGAGCTCGACGGTGATCTCCTGCTGGTCGAGGAGGTGCTCACGATGGTCGTGCTGCTGATGATCGCCGGCCACGAGGCGCCCGCGCACTTCATCGCCAACGGGGCCAGGGCGCTGCTGGACGATCCGGCCGAGCGCCGGCGGCTGCAGGAGAACCCCGATCTCTACGGGGTCGCGGTCGAGGAGCTCCTGCGGCTGCACCACCCGGTCGGCTATCTCAGCCGGACCGCCACCAAGGACCAGGTGCTGGCCGGGCGCCACATCGCCGCGGGCAGCCGGGTCGTCGTGGACCTGGCGGCGGTCAACCGGGATCCGGCCCGGTACCGCGACCCCGACCGCCTCGACATCCTGCGCACCGATCCCGGCCATCTCTCGTTCGGCACCGGGACGCGCTACTGCGTCGGCCGCGCGCTCGGCCGCCTGGAGGCCGAGGAGACGCTCCGGCGGCTGTTCGCCCGCTTCCCCGACCTGACCCTGGCCGACACCCGCCTCACCAGGCGCCCGTCCGCCATGTTCCACGCCCTCGACAGGCTCCCCGTGCACCCGAAGCCACAGGCCTGAAGCCGCCCCGGAAGAGAACACCATGGACACCCAGGTCATCATTGTGGGGGGCGGCCCGGCGGGCCTCATGCTCGCCGGTGAGCTGCGCGTCGGCGGCGTCGACGTGATCGTCCTCGAACGCCTGCCGGAGCCGGCGGGGCGGCCGCGCGGGCTCGGCCTGGCCGCCAGGACGATGGAGGTCTTCGACCAGCGGGGCCTGCTGCCGCGCCTGGGCCCCGTCGAGACCGGCGACCGCGGGCACTTCGGCGGCCTGCCCCTGGACCTCGCTGTCCTGGAGGGCGCCCGCCACGGGGCCGGGAACGTCTCCCAGGCGCGCACCGAGGCCATGCTGGCGGAGTGGGCGGCCGAGATCGGCGCCGACATCCGGCGAGGCCACGAGCTGACGGGGCTGACCGACCGCGGCGACGCCGTCGAGGCCGACGTGGCGGGGCCGGCCGGTCCCTACCGGCTCCGCGCGCCGTACCTGGCCGGCTGCGACGGCGGCGGCGGCCTCGTCCGCGAGGCCGCGGGGTTCGACTTCCCCGGCACCGAATCCACCATGGAGGGCTCCCCGGACACCGGCCGCGTGATCGTCCGCCAGGTGACCGAATACCGCAGGGGCCGGGTGCTGCTGGCCGGGGACGCCGCCCACGTCCAGCTGCCCGCCTGCGGGGAGCGGTTGGACACCGGCGTCCAGGACTCGGTCAACCTCGGCTGGAAACTCGCCGCCGAGCTCTCGGGCTGGGCACCGGAGGGTCTGCTCGGCACGTACGACATCGAACGCCATCCCGTGGGCCGGCGGTCGCTGACCAGCACCCAGGCGCAGGCGCTCCTCTGCTGGGGCGGCCCGCGGACGGAGCCGTTGCGCGAGCTGATGTCGGAGCTGACGGCGTACGAGGAGGCCGCTCGCCACCTGGCCGGCATGGTCAGCGGCCTGGAGATCCGCTACGACATGGGACCGGGTGACCATCCGCTGCTGGGGCTCCGCATGCCCAAGCGCGAGCTCGCCGGCGGCAGCGGCACGACCACCACCACCGGCCTGCTGCACCGCGGCAGGGGCGTGCTGCTGGATCTGGCCGACGACGCGGCGCTGCGCGACCTCGCGGAGCCATGGGCCGACCGGATCGACGTCGTGACCGCCCAGCCGCACGGGCTCGCCTCAGCCGACCCTCTGCACGGCACCGGCGCGGTCTTCGTGCGCCCGGACGGCCACGTCGGCTGGGCCGCTCCCGACGGCACGGGCCAGGACCTGCCCACGGCCCTGGCCTGCTGGGCGGGCCCTCCGCGAGCGTCATGAACACACGTCACGAGCACACGTCCCGACAGGAGGACCGGCATGGGTGATCTGACGGGCAAGACGGCGCTGGTCACGGGGGCCAGCCGCGGCATCGGACGGGCCACGGCCGAGCGCCTGGCGGCGGACGGCGCCCTGGTGGCCGTCCACTACGGCAGCGACGCGGCGGCGGCCGGCGAGGTCGTGGCCCGCATCGAGAAGGCGGGCGGGCAGGCGTTCACCGTCGGCGCCACCCTGGGCGTGGCCGGCGACATCGACACCCTCTTCACGGGCCTGGAGGCCGGGCTCGACGAGCACGGCGCGGGCGGCGCGGGGCTCGGCATCCTGGTGAACAACGCCGGGGTCATGGGCGGCGTCGCGCCCGAGGACACCACGCCCGCGCTGTTCGACGAGCTGGTCGCCGTGAACGCCAAGGCCCCGTTCTTCATCATCCAGCGGGCGCTGCGGATCATGCCGGACGGCGGCCGCGTCATCAACATCTCCTCCGGGCTGACCCGCTTCGCCAACCCCAACGAGATCGCCTACGCGATGACCAAGGGCGCGGTCGAGATGCTGGCCCTCCACTACGCCAAGTACCTCGGCCCGCGCGGCATCACCGTCAACAGCGTCGCGCCGGGCGTCACCCGCAACGGCAATCCGGTCTTCGACGTCCCGGAGGCCGTCGAGCAGATGGCCGCGCTGTCGGCGTTCCACCGGATCGGTGAACCCGGCGACATCGCCGACGTCGTCGCGTTCCTGGCGTCCGACGAGGCCCGCTGGATCACCGGGGCGTTCCTGGACGCCACCGGCGGCACGCTGGCCGGCTGACATGCCCCTCCACACCGTGACACCGCCGGTGTCCCGCCGCCCCGCCCAGCTCGCGGAGCAGATCGCCGAGCGCCAGCCCGGGGGCGCCGAGCAGCCGCGCGCTCGCCGCGCGCAGGGTCCGCGGCAGCCCGGCGCAGGCGTCGGCCAGGTCGCGCGCGGCCGAGACCTCCGTGCCCACCCGGGCCTCGCCGAGGACCTCGCGCAGCATGAGCACCGCCTCGTCCGGCGTGAGCGTGGCCAGCGAGTGCCGCCGGGCGCCCGGCAGCTCGCCCAGCGCCGACCGGCTGGTGACGAGCACGGCGGCGCTCGGCGTCCCGGGCAGCAGGGCCCGCACCTGCGCGGCGTCCCGGGCGCCGTCCAGCACCAGCAGCACCCGCCGGTCGGAGACGCGGGCCCGGAGCACCGCGGCGCGCGCCTCGGCCGACCGGGGGAGCGCCGCGGCGGGGACGCCGATGGCGATGAGCAGGTCGGCCAGCACGTCGGCGACGGGTCTCGGCGACGCGCCGTCGCCGTTCAGCGCCACGTACCACTGCCCGTCGGGGAAGGACGAGCGGAGATCGTGCGCGACGCGGACGGCCAGCTCGGTCTTGCCCACGCCCTCCGGCCCCCACACCACCGTCACCCTCGGCCCGCCCGCGTCGGCCAGGCCCTCGACCAGCCGTTTCCGGTCGAGGCCGCGGGCGACGAAGTCCGCCGCCGCCGGTGGCAGCTGGCACAGCCGCTCCCACGGCCCGGCGGTGACCGCCACCGAAGCGGCCTCCGGAGCGGCCGCCGAATCGAGCGCGGGATCGGCCCGCAGGATCCTCGTGTGCAGATCGCGCAGCTCGGCGCCCGGATCGATGCCCAGCTCCTCGGCCAGCAGCCGCCGGACGCCGGCGAACGCGGCCAGCGCCTCGGCCTGCCGGTTGTCCCGGTAGAGCGCCAGCATCAGCCGGCTCCAGAAGCCCTCCTGGAGCGGGTGGTCGCGGGTCAGATCGCGGAGCTGGCCGACGACCCGCGCGTGGCGCCCGGCGTCCAGATCGAGGTCGAGCTGCCGGCGGATCGTCTCCAGCCGCAGTTCCTCCAGCTTGGGGACCAGCGAGTGGTGCAACTCCGGCGAGGGCACGTCGGCCAGGGCCGGTCCGCGCCACAGGGCCAGCGCCCTGCCGAGACTCGTCCGCTCGGCGGGCGGCTCGCCGCGTTCGCGCGCCCGCGCCGCCTCCTTGAGGAGGGCGTCGAACTCGTGCAGGTCCAGCTCGCCGGGACCGGCCTCGATCAGGTAGCCCGAACTCGTCGTGCGGATGACGTCGGAGTCGCCCAGTGACAGCCGGAGCCTTTTCACCATCGCGTAGAGCGACGCTCGCGCGGCCCGGGGAGGTGCTTCCCACACGTAGTCGATGAGCCTGTCCACCGGAACGGTCTCGTTCGCGTGCAGCAGGAGCGCCGCGGCGATCGTCCGCTCCTTGCCGGCGGTCACCGCCCGCGCCGAGCCGCCGACCTCCAGCCGCAAGGTCCCCAGGACCGAGAATCGCCGGGTGACATAGGCCGCCATTCGTTTGCCCCCTTGGAACGCCGAGACCCGAACCCCCACCAAAAAGTGCGTCCCGCCTGCGGCGCAATCAGTCGGACGAAGGTGGACGGGATCGGACGATCTCGGATGCCTTACCATGGCCGCGGTTAGTCACAACAAGGGCCATGGGGGACATGGACGCCGCCGCGACACCGCCGTCGGGCGATGGTGCCGAGCCTTGTCCGTACCAAGGACTGGCGCCGTTCGAGGCCGACCGGACCGAGCTGTTCTTCGGGCGCGCCCGGGCGACTCGCGGCCTCCTCGATCGCCTCGCGCCACGGGTCCGCGAACGCGGATCCATCCTCCTCGTCTCGGGCGCGTCGGGCGTCGGCAAGTCCTCGCTCCTGCGCGCGGGGCTGATCCCCGCACTGGCCGAGGGGATGCTGCCGGTCAGCGGATCGGAGCACTGGCCGCGCCTGCTCATCACGCCGACCTCGGATCCCTCGCACGCGCTGGCCGAGGCGTGGGCGAAGGCGCACGGCGGGTCCGTCGACGAGGTGGCCGGGCGACTCCGCGACGACCCGGGGCGCGCGCTGGCGGATCCGGCCGGCCCGGACGGCCGTCTCGTCCTGGTGGTCGACCAGTTCGAGGAGCTGTTCACCCTGGTGACCGGCGAACGGGAACGCCAGTCGTTCGTCGGGATCCTGCACGCCCTCGCCGAAGGGCCCGCGCGGGCCGTGGTGGTCGTCGGCCTGCGCGCCGACTACTGGGACCGGTGCGCCGCCTACCCGCAGTTCGCCGAGGCCATCCAGGACGGCCAGGTCATCGTCGAGCCCATGACCGAGTCGGACCTCCGGCTGGCCGTCACCGGCCCCGCGGCGGCGGTGGGACTGGAGATCGAGCCGGGCCTGGTGGACACGATCCTGGGCGACCTGCGCGCCGACCGGTCGCCCGACGACAGATATGACCCCGGTGCCCTGCCGCTGCTCTCCCAGGCGCTGCGCAACACCTGGCACAAGCGGGAGAACGGCCGGCTGACCATCCGGAGCTACGAGGAGGCCGGCCAGGTCCGCGACTCCGTGCGCCGCACGGCCGACGAGGTCCTCCAGCGGCTGCCGGCGGCGGATCGCGCCGTCGCGTTCAAGCTCTTCCGGCGCATGACCGTGATCGCCCCGGGCGGCCGGGCGGCCCGGCGGCCGGCCACGCTCACCGAGCTCCACGCCGCCGCCCTCGCGCCGTCGGTCCCGGCGGCGGAACGGCGGGACCGGGTCGGCGCGCTGCTGTCGGCGTTCGCCGGCCGGCGCCTGATCACGCTGCACGAGGAGACCGCCGAGATCGCGCACGACGCGCTCTTGGCGGCCTGGCCCGCGCTCCGCCAGTGGCTCGAACCCGACCTGACCGCCCAGGCGGTCTACGAACGGCTCATCGACGACGCCGGTCAGTGGGCCGAGCACGGTCGCGACCCCGCGTTCCTCTACCGGGGCGTCCGGCTGCTGTCGGTCGACGACAGCCGGCCGCGCTGGGACGGTGACCCCGCCAGCTTCCCGCCGCCGGGCCCGACCGCGGCCGCCTTCCTCGGGGCGTCCGAGCGGGAGGCCCGGCGGGCCGGGCGCCGCCGCCGTGCCGTCATGGCCGTCCTCGCGGTCGCGTCGGTGCTCACCCTGATCGCGGCGGTCCTGGCGCTCGACGCGGCGGACGACGCCGATCACCAGCGCGACCTGGCGGTCTCGCGCCAGCTCGCCGCCCAGAGCGAGGTCGCCGACGACCCGATCGCCCGCACGCTGCTCGCCGTGGCGGCCTGGCGGATCGCGCCCACCGTCGAGGCCCGCCACCGCCTGCTGGACGCGGCGGCCAACCCGGGCCGGGGCAAGCTCACCGGGCACGAGTCGGAGGTCCGGACGGTGGTGTTCAGCCCCGACGGCAAGCGCGTCGCCACCGGGAGCGCGGACCGCACCGCGCGGCTCTGGGACCCCGCGTCGCGCCGCCAGCTCGGCGCCCCGTTCGTCCACCCGCGGGACGAGTGCGGGACCGCGGGCGTCAAGGCGGTCTTCGCCGTGCAGGGACGGATGCTGGTCACGAGCTGCCTCAGCACGGTCCGGTTCTGGGACATCGCCACGCACCGGCAGATCGGCGCCCCGCTCGACAGCGGCGGGGTCGTCTCGGCGCTCGCGGTCGCCCCGGACGGCCGCACGCTCGCGATCGCGAGCCTCCAGGGCACGGTCCGGCTGTGGGACGTGACCGCGCGCCGCTGGATCTCGGGCCCCATGGGCCACGCGGATCCGGGCGTCCTGAACGCCGTCAACGCGGTGGCCTTCACCACCGGCGGAAAACGCCTGGTCACCGCGGGCGCCGACCGTGCCGCGCGGCTCTGGGACACGGCGACCTCCCGGCAGCTCGGCGCGCCGTTCGAGGGGCACACCAGGGAGATCAACGACGTCTCGCCGAGCCCGGACGGGACGGCTTTCGCGACCGCCGCCTCGGACGGCACCGTCCGGCTGTGGAACCTGACCACGCACCGGCAGATCGGCGCCGCCCTGACGGCGCGCGACGGCAGGGCCGCCCTCTGGTCCGTCGCCTACAGTCCCGACGGGACGAGGCTCGCCACCGGCGGGAGCGACGGCTTCACCCGCTTCTGGGACGTGGCCGGCCACGAGCAGGTGGGGATGGAGCTCGGCGACAACCACTTCGCCGTCCAGCGGGTGGCGTTCAGCCCGGACGGCCGGCTCGTCGCCGCCGCCGGCGCCGACAGCGTGGTGCGGCTCGGAGATCCGGTGACCTATCAGCAGGTCGGCGGCGCCCTGCGCGGGTCGTCGATCGTGGCGATGAGCCCCGACGGGAAGATCGTGGCGGCGGCCGGGACGAAGGGCTCGGGGCCCGTGGTCCGGTTCTGGAGCGCCGCCACCCGCCGCCCGATCGGCGACCCGGACGAATCCGCGGACGGGCAGCCGGCCGGCGGGCGCCCGGCGGACGGCGGCCGCGCCACCCTCCGCGGCGTCGTCCACGTCCTCGGCTTCGCCCGCGACGGGCGGACGCTCACGGCCGTCGGCCCGGACGGGGTGCGGACGTGGGACACGGCGACCGGGCGCCCGGCCGGCCCAGCCACGACCCTCGGGCAGCGCACGGGCAACGGGCGGCTCACCGCGGACGGCAGGCTCCTCGCGGCCCAGCAGAACCAGTCCATCGTGTTCTGGGACGTCGGCGCGCGCCGCGAGACCGGCCCCAGGATCACCGTGCCCGGCCACACCGAGGTGATCTCGGCGATGGCGGTCAGCCCCGACGGCACCACCCTCGCCACCGCCGGTTTCGACCGCAAGGTGCGCGTCTTCGACATCGCCACGCGGCGCCCGGTCGGCGGCCCGGTCGGCATCGCGTCCAACGGCATGATCGACGCGCTGGCGTTCAGCCCCGACAGCCGCGTCCTGGCGGCCACCGCCGACGACCAGACCGTGCGGCTGTGGGACGTGGCGCGGCGGCGGCCGATCGGGGCCGCGCTCACCGGGCACACCGGCGCGGTCACCGCGATGGCGTTCAGCCCGGACGGCACGGTCCTCGCGACGGGCGCCATGGACGGCTCCCTGCGGCTGTGGGATCTGCTGACCTACCGCCAGCTCGGGCATCCGCTCACCGGCCAGGAGCGCGGCGGCATCGCCGGGATCGCCTACGGCCCGGACGGGCGGACCGTCGCGACCGCGGGCGCCGAGACCGTGCGACTCTGGAACGTGGCGCTGCCCGCCGATCCGGTGGCGGCCGCGTGCGCGAACGCGGGCCGCTCCTTCACCCGCGCCGAGTGGGAACGCTACGTGCCCCAGGAGGCGTTCCGCCAGATATGTCAGTGAGCCCGAGATGTCACTGAGCCCGAGATGTCGCACAGCGCACGTGCCGGCTCGGCGAACGACCCACGTGGACGGACGAGGCAGGAATGTTCTTTCGAGGTTTCCGGCGCCGGACCGGCCGGCCCGTTCCGGAACTGGCCGGGCTGTTCCGCTCGATCGTGGCCGAGAGCCGGCAGATCCACCCGATGGCCGCCGACTTCCTCGAGCACTTCATGGACGGCGCCGGCGCGTCCCGGGCCATGTCGCGGCGGTGGCTGCGCTCGTTCCGGGTGATCAGGAAGGCCGAGCGCAAGAACCAGCGCCGGTTCGAGCGGCAGCTCGCGCGGGCGGCCCGGGCGCTGGCCGACGGCGACTCGACCTGGGTGAACGACCACTGGGACGCGCGGATCAACGCGTTCATCGGCACCGAGCTCTTCTACGTCAGCAGGATGAGCCTGCTGCGCTCGCGCGGCTCGTTCGTCCTGACGCGGACGGGGGCGGACGTGGCGGTGTCCGGCACGGTCCGGCACCACTGGTTCGATCCCTATGACTGGGACCGCGGCCGGTGGGTCTACATTCCGAAGCACGGGTTCGTCCCGATCGCGGTCGGCCGGGAACTGGTCGAGTCCGACGAGGCGCGCAACTTCCTGATGGAGTCGCGCCACGTCCAGACGCTGGTGGGCACCTGCAGCGACGACCGATGGCCACGACGGGGGAGAGCGACGTTCGAGTGGGCGCTGGTGGGGACCGATCAGCGATGACCACCGGTGACTCCCGTCCCCCCGACCCGGCCGGCGCGGGCACGCCGGCCGACTTCGTCCAGACGCTGGTGCGGCTCCGGCAGTGGGCGGGCGAGCCGTCGCTGAGCAGGCTGCGCTCGCTCGGCGGCCAGACGGTGATCCCGGACGGCACCGCGATCGACGCGCTGCCGAAGAGCACGATCTCGCATGTGCTGCGGCAGCCGGGCAAGGTGCCGCGGTGGGACTTCGTCAAGGCGTTCGTCACCGCGTGCCTGAGCTACGGCGACTATCCGGCCGAGCTCATCCCGGGGGAGCTCGAACGCTGGCGCGCCGCCAGGACGGCCCTGACCGACCCGCCGGCCCGTCCCGCGGTTTCTGAAGCTCCGGCGGAGGACGCGGCGGCGCCGGCGGCGCCGGACGAGCCGGTGACCATGGCGGTGCCGGAGGCGGTCAAGAGCTGGATCATGGCCCAGGTCGAGGCCGCCGACCGTCCCCCGGCCGACCCCGCCCTCGAACTGCTGGCCCGGCGCGCGGCCGGGGAGGCTGACAGGGCGCGCAAGGGGCTGCTCGGCGGCTACAACATCGCCCCGATCTCCTTCGGCGCGCAGGCGGGCCCGCGCCATCCCGGTGAGGACGCGGAGGCGATCGACGACCTGCGTTCGATCGGCCGGTTCTTCAGCGGGCTGCGGCCGCGGCGCCTGCTCGTCGTGGGGGAGTCGGGGGCGGGCAAGACGGTGCTCGCCATCGAGCTGGTGCTGCAGCTGATGGAGCGGTTCGCCGCGGGCGGCGTGCCGCCGGGCGAGCGCCCGATGGTCCCGGTGCGCCTCGACGCGGCCCGCTGGACGCTGGGCACCCCGTTCGAGCGCTGGGTGGCCGGGCAGCTCGCGCAGGAGTACGGGCTCGCGGCGCAGGACGCGGCACGGCTCGTCCGCGATCGCCGGGTGCTGCCGGTGGTGGACGGGCTCGACGAGCTGGACCCCGAGCCCTCCAACGGCAAGCCGCGCCGCGCGATCGGGCTGCTGGCCGAGCTCAACCGGTACAGCGACCTCTCGGGGCGGCGCGCGGGAGCGGTGGTCGTGACCTGCCGCGCCGACCGGTACGCGCGGCTCTCCGAGGCCCGGGTGGGTCTTGAGGACGCCGCCCGCATCCACCTGCACTCGCTGAGCGTCGAGCAGATCGGCGCCTACCTGCACGCCCGCTGGCCGGACGGTCATCCGTGCGGCGAGCACCGCGACGGCATCGTGGCGATGCTGTCCGGCCCGTCGGCCGAGGCGGTGCACATCGCGCTGGCCACGCCGTGGCGGCTGCTGCTGACCGTGACCGCCGTGGAGTCCGGCGCCGACCCCGCCGAGCTGCTGCACGCCGAGACCGAGGCCGACGACGGCAAGGCGGCGGCGCGGATCACCCGGCGGCTGCTCGACGCCTACGTCCCGGCGGCGACCGAGCTGACCCCGCGCGGCGCCCACGGCGCGCCCTACCGGCCCGAGCAGGTTCGTTCCTGGCTGGTGAACCTCGCCGCCCATCTGCGCTGGCAGGCCGTGCACGCCGCCGAGACCGACCGGCCGCCGCCCGGCCTGACGGCGATCGACGTCGTTCCGCACCTGCTGTGGCCCATCGGCGGCAGGCGGCGGGTCCGGGTGCTGCACGCGCTGTGCGCCGCGGCCTTCGCGGTCGTCGCCATGCTGGCGTTCTGGGCGGGCTCGGCGGTCGACGCTCCCGGTGCCGCGGACGCCGGGCTCGGCGCCGCCGAGGCGCTCACCCTGGCGCTGATGGCGGGCTGGGTGACCATCGCGACCGGGATGGCGCTGTCGGCCTGGCCGTCGGCCGCCGGCGGGCGCGCCAACGTGCCCCGGCGCCAGCGCGTGACCGGCGGCCTGATCGGCATCGTGGCGGGCGCCCCGGCCGGTGCGCTCGGCGGCCTGGCGGGGCTCTGGCTCACCAGGGGCGAGGTCTTCGGCGTCGGTTTCGCGCTCATCGCGGGTTCCACGGGAGGCTTCGTCCTCGGCGCGGTCATCGGGGTGACCGCCGCCGGACGGCGCGGCGCCGAGCGCATGACCATCACCGAGGCGGTCCGCGCCGGACCGGCGAGCCTCATGGGGTTCGGCCTGTGCGGCGCGCTCACCGGGCTGCCGCCGCTGCGGCTCGCCGGCGCCGGCCCGCCGGCGTTCACCCTCGGCGTCACGGGCGCCTTCGTGCTGGCGTTCGCGCTCGGCGTCGTCTTCAAGATCGCCACCGGCGGCTGGAGCCCGGACGCGGAGCTGGCCCACCCGCGCGAGGCGCTGCACCGCGATCCGACGATCGGCGTGGCGTTCGGCCTCACCGGCGGCGTCGCCGCGTTCCTGGTGTTCGTCCTGAACCAGGGAGTGCTCGAGTCCCTCGTGTGCGCGCTCGTCGGCGGCGTCACGTTCGGGCTCGCCTTCGGCGCGGTCGCCTGGTCCCGCACGATGATCGGCCTGGTCGTCGCCGCCTCGCGCGGCCTGCTCCCGCTGCGGCTGTGGACGTTCCTCGACTGGGCCTGCGAGGCGCGGCTGCTGCGCGTCAGCGGCGCCACGTACCAGTTCCGCCACCGTGAGCTCCAGGACTTTCTCACCCCCGAAGGCGCGGACGCCCAGGTCAACGGGGTGATCGGGATGGACGGCCGAGAGCGGGGTAGGGCCCGGCCTGACGATGTGGCTCGGGGGAGCGATGAGTGAGGAGTGAGGACGATGGGACTCCGCAACCGGTTCTCGCGCGGCCGTGCGACCCGCGACACCGCCGACGCCCGCGAGCGGCGCCGCACCCCGAGCTTCCGGGAGATGCGCGCCAGGCTCCGCACCGAGAAGGCCGAGGCCAAGCTGCTGGAGACGGAGACCAAGATCCACGAAGAGGCCGCCCGGCTGCGCCTGCGCGCACGCCCGCGCCGGTAGGTGTTCAGCTGGTAGGTGTTCAGAGGCCCAGGTTCCATTGCCAAGCGAACCACGTGAGGGCCAAGAGACCGGTGAGCAGGCCGATCTGGTGGACGCGTGCGGTGAGGCCGGCGCCTGAGCCTCGCCAGGCTTTGACGGTGTAGAACGACGCGCAGGCGGTCATCACGACCACGACGACGGGCAGTACGAGCAGGGCTCGGAAGCTGAACGGCACCCCGTACAGGAACTCACTGGTATCGCCTAGGACCTGAACGAAGAGCAGCACCAGGAAGGCGAGGCCAAGGGCGAGAGCGCTCGCGGCAAGGGAACGCGCTATCCGCCAGGCCGAGCTCCGGGGGCGGCGACGGAGGCGTGCCAGCGGTACCGCGAGCGCGCTGAGGGCCGCGAGCACGAAGACGAGCAGGACGCCCAGGTTGACCGGCAGGGTCTCGGCGGCGCCCATCAGCTGGTAGGCGGGGCCGTCGGTCGCGACGTAGCGGCGGCCCTCCGGTCCGGCGAGGAACACGAGATGGTCCCTCCCGTCGGCGCGCGTGTAGAAGCCGTTTCCCTGAGGCCTCCAGGTCTCGCCCTTGAACCGGACGGTGCCGTCGCCGTCCACCTTCAACCGGGCCGGGCCGAGCAGGACCAGCAGCTTCTCGACCGTCGACTCGTTGTGGCGGGCGGGCTTGTAGAAGCCGCCGCGCGGAGCGGCCTCGGCCCGCAGCGTCGGCGGCGTCGGGGAAGGCTGGGAGGACGCCTGCGCGGGTTTGGCGGACGCGGGCACGAACTGGTCGAAGAAGAAGCGTCCCACCGCGGTGACGGTGTCCACTCCGCCCGTGCCGTTGGTCGAGATGAACAGCCCGAGATCGCACCCGGGAACGAGGATCATCTGGCTCTGGAACCCCTCCCAGCTGCCGTCGTGCATCAGGACGCGATGCCCGTTGATGGTCCTATCCATGAAGCCGTGGGCATACCCGCCGAGCCGTGGGTCGGCCGCATAGGAGCGTTCGTGCATCCGCGCCGCCGTCTCGGGCTTGAGGACGGCCCGCGTGCCGAACCGGCCCCCGTCCAGATGGGCGATCATGAAGTGGGCCATGTCGGTGGCCGTGGTGCTGACGGACCCGTCGGGCGGCATGACGTCGAAGGTGAACGGGATCCGCCGCGGCGGCCTGGCGTCGGAGTCGTAGCTGCGGGCGAGGTCGCGCGCGAGCGGAGCCGGGACGGGCTCGGTCGCGGTGCTGCGGTTCATGGCCAGCGGCGCGAAGAGGTGGCTCTGGACGTACCGGTCGTAGGGTTCGCCGCTCACCCGGCTGACGATGTGTCCGGCGAGCGCGGCCCCGTAGTTGGAGTAGGCGGATATCTCGCCCGGCGGGCGGATCAGGGCGGGCATGTGGTGGGCGAGGTGGTCCTCCAGGGACGGCACACCGCCGCTGGTCCGCGCTCCGGTGCCGACGACCTGTCCCTCGAAGCCCGCCGTGTGGTTCATGAGGGTGCGCAGGGTCACCGGGCGCCCGCGGACGGAGGGGACCTTGAACGCGGTCAGATACCGGTTCACGTCCGTGTCCAGGTCGAGCCTGCCCAGCTCGACCTGCTGCATCACCGCCGTCCAGGTGAAGACCTTGGTGATCGAGGCGATCCGCACCAGGGACTTCGCCGGGTCGAACGCGACGCCCCGTTCGACGTCGGCCGATCCGTACCCCTTGGCGAAGATGGTCCGGCCGTGCGACACCACGGACACCACCGCGCCCGGCACGTGATCGTCCCGGAGCCGGCCCGGCAGCGCGCCGTCGAAGAACGCGCCCAGGCCCGCCGTGGGACAGGCGGCCGCCGGTGCGGACGCGGCGGTCCGCGCCGCCCCGGCGGGCGGCGCCGGTGCGGCGAGCGAGCAGCACGCGAGGATCAGGCCGAGCACGGTACGAACGATCAGGCGGGTCTTCGGCGCGGGCATGGACGGTCCCTTCCTGGACTGGACGCTCGGTTCAGTGCCGGAGGGGGAGGGGCGAGCGCACATCGGAGCGCGGGCGACGCCGCGTTCCGACGAAAGTCGGAGCACGGCGGCCGTTTCCGGCGACGAAAGGCGGATGAGGGCGGCCCTGGCCGCGGCCTAGGCTGCGGGCATGGATGCAGCGCGCCGCCGGTGGGCCGTGGACGCGGCCCTCGTCGTGGTGTGCCTGGCCCTCACCGTTCTCGCCGTCAGAGGCCGGTGGGCGCCCATGCCCTCGGTGGTCATCGCCGGTGCCGGCGCGGCCGGGAGCCTGGCGCAGCTGTGGCGGCGCCGCCTGCCGTGGGCGGCGGCGGTGGCCGGAGCCGCGGCCTATCTCCTGTCGGGCAATCCGGGGCCGGTGATCGTCGGGCTGTATTCCAGCGGCGCCTCCATGCCCCTCCGGTACGCGTGGATGCCCACGGTCGCCGGATGGGCGGGACTCGCGGGCTGGTCATGGATCGACGAGGGCCACCTCACGCTGGGCGGCGTGGCGGGAATGGCCCTCGGTGCCGCCCTCGTCACGGCGGCGGGCGTGTACGTCGCCACGCGGCGGGCGCTGGCCGAGTCCTGGCGCGCGCGGGCCGAGGGCGCGGAGGCCGAGCGGCGGTTGCGCGACGAGCAGGCCCGCGCCGCCGAACGGGCCCGGATCGCCCGCGAGATGCACGATGTGCTGGCCCACAAGGTCTCGCTGATCGCCCTGCACGCCGGGGCGCTCGAACTCACCGCGGGAGGCGGTTCCGCTCCGGTGCGGAAAGGGGCGGCCCTGATCCGGGTGACGGCCAGGGAGGCGCTCCAGGAGCTGCGCTATGTCCTCGGCGCGCTCCGGACGGACGAGGCGTCGCTCGACGAGCCGTTCTCCGACCTGGCCTCGCTCGTCGGCGCGGCCGTCCGGGCGGGACAGCGGGTCGAGCTCGACGATCGAGCCGGGACGCTGCCGCCGGTCATGGCCCGCGTCGTCTTCCGCGTCGTCCAGGAAGGGCTGACCAACGCCCGCAAACACGCACCGCACGCCCGGGCCACCGTCACCGTTGACCGCGTCGCCGGTGGCGCGGTGAGCGTCACCGTCCACAACGACGGCGGCGCAGAGCCCGCCGACCTGCCCGGCTCCGGCACCGGCCTCGTGGGGCTCGCCGAGCGCCTCCGCCTCGTCGGCGGCACCCTGCACAGCGGCCCGGCCGGCGCGGGCTGGCGGCTGCGCGCCGAGCTCCCGTGGCGCGCCGACGGCGTGCCGGGCGACGCGTCGTGATCTCCGTCCTGCTCGTCGACGACGAGGCCCTCGTCCGCGCGGGGCTGCGCATGATCCTGGAGACGGCCGGCGATCTGACGGTGATCGGGGAGGCCGCCACCGGCCGGGCGGCGATCGACGCGGTCGGCGCGGCCCGGCCCGACGTGGTGCTGATGGACATCCGCATGCCGGGCCTCGACGGGCTCACCGCCACCGCGGCGATCCGCGCCCGGGCCCGGCCGCCCGCGGTGATCGTCCTGACCACCTTCGACGCCGACGACGCGGTCTTCCGGGCCCTGGAGGCGGGGGCGACGGGCTTCCTCCTCAAGGACACCCCGCCCCACGACCTTCTGCGCGCCGTACGCCTGGCGGCGGCGGGTGACGCGATGCTCTCGCCCCAGGTCACCCGGCAGGTGATCGACCGTGTCACCGCCCAGGACCGCACCCGCCGCCGCGACGCCCTCGACCGGCTGCGAGTTCTCACCGAACGGGAACGGGAGGTGCTCATCCAGATCGGCCTCGGCCACGCGAACGCCGCCATCGCAGCCAACCTGCACATGAGCGAGGCCACGGTGAAGAGCCATATCTCCCGGCTCTTCGACAAGCTGGCCGCCACGAACCGCGTGCAACTGGCCATCGCGGCCTTCCGCGCGGGAATCGTCGAATAGGCCACCCGGATCGATGGCGTAACGACAGTGGACCTGATGGCGCCCCCTTATTTCATGGGGAGGCGTTCATCAGGTCCGCTGTTGTTTCCTGTCTTTTCATGTCACGGTGCGCGGTTGTAGACCCGGAAATGGACGTGGGTCTTGTCGCCGCCGTCCCATTCGACGAAGCCGGGATCGACTTCGGCATTGGTCTCCGGCGCGATGACCTGGTTGAAGTCCTTGGTCATGCGGATCCTGTCGGACAGGCAGCCGCAGGTGCCCTCGCGCAGGTAGACGGTCCCGTGGATGCGGATGCCGCCGTCCGGCAGGAGGTCCGCCATCGCGTACAGCGTGGTGTGGACCTCGCCGCCGCACCCCCAGCCCTTGTCGAAGATCACCTGCTGGTAGCCGTAGACGATGTCGTTGTAGGACAGGCCGTCATGGCAATATTCGTTCTGCGAGGGCCAGTTCTCGTCGTCCTCGATGTAGACGCTGCCGGAAATGCTGACGCGCCGGGGCGGGTCCGCGAACGCCGGTGTGATCGCGGTGCCGAGCATCCCGGCCATCGCCATTCCGGCGACACCCAGGGACGCGAATCTGCGAATCAAGTATGCCTCCCCCACTGCATGTGACTGGAGCCCTTGTTTCCGTGCCTGAATGGTGTCATCGGGCTCAGATCATCAGCAAGCCTCATTTACCTATCCGCCGGGTTCTGCGAATTATGGATTAGCTTGCTATGTCGGGGAAGATCGATATATGTCCTTGGCTCGCCGCTACCAGGAGGATGACGACGATGCTGGTTCTCGCCTTGGCGGCCGCCGCGTTCTATGGCGCCTCCGACTTCCTCGGCGGGCTGCTTTCGCGCCGCGCCCACTACGCGTTCGTCGGGCTGGTCGGGCAGACGACCGCCACCGTCGCGACCGTCCTCGCGGCCTTCGCCCTCGGGTCGGCCGCGCCCGGCGGCGCGGTGCTGGCGTGGGGCCTGGCCGCCGGGATCGGGGCGGCCGTGGGGACGCTCGCGCTCTACAGGGGACTGGCCCGAGGGCGGATGAACGTGGCGGGGCCGCTCTCGGCGGTCGGTGCGGCGGGCGTCCCGGTGCTGGTGGACATCGCGTTCGGGCAACGGCTCACGGTCGCGACCATGCTCGGCATCGGGCTGGCCATCCCCGGGATCTGGCTGGTGTCGTCGGAATCGGGGCGCGGCGGCTTCGCCGCCGGGGGAGTGGGCGAGGGACTGCTGGCCGGGCTCGGCTTCGCGGTGCTGTTCGTGTGCCTCGACCGGGCCGGGGACGGCGCGGGACTATGGCCCGTGGCCGCCGGGCAGGCGGCCTCCGTCGTGGTGCTCGCCGCCGTAGCGCTCAGGATCCGCCCGAACGCGCCCGAGCGTGCGTCCTGGACGGCGATCTGGCCCGGCGTCCTCGGCGCCGCCGCGACGATCCTCTACTTCCTCGCCGCCCACGCGGGAACGATGGCGATCGCCGCCGTCATCACCTCGCTCTACCCCGCGTTCACCGTCGTCCTCGCGGCCGTGGTGCTGCGGGAGCGGACGAGCCTGACGCACGGCGCCGGCCTGGCCCTCTGCGCGGTATCGGTCGGAGCCTTCGTCATGGGATGAGCTCCACGCACGAGCACGCCCGCGGCGGCGGCCACGAGGGACTCGTCGTAGGGGGCCTGACCGTGCATGGTGGGAGTCGGGAACCGCTTCGGGGTGGGGTGGTACCGGGTGGTGGCCGGAAGGTGAGAAGCTTCTCGGGGGTGTTTGTCATCCGACAAGCATTTGGGGGAGAGGGAGGCGAGCGTGAGCGAGACCGTGGACGCGGAGCGGGCCGCCGGCGGCGGGAAGGCCGGCGAGGCCGAGCTCCGGCAACTGCTCGCGGGCCTGACCGCGGTGCGCGACGGCGACTTCGGCACCCGGCTTCCCGACGACGCGCACGGGCTGCTCGGTGAGATCGCCGTGGTGTTCAACGGCATGGTCGACCAGCTGTCGCTGTTCACCTCCGAGGTCACCCGGGTCGCGCGCGAGGTCGGCACGGAGGGACGGCTGGGCGGCCAGGCCCAGGTGCCGGGCGTCTCGGGTACCTGGGAGGACCTGACCGTCTCGGTGAACGCCATGGCCGGCAATCTGACCACGCAGGTCCGCGACATCGCCCAGGTGGCGACGGCGGTGGCCAAGGGCGACCTGTCGCAGAAGATCGACGTGGACGCGCGCGGCGAGTTCCTGGAGCTGAAGAACACCGTCAACACGATGGTCGACCAGCTGTCCTCGTTCGCCGACGAGGTGACGCGGGTGGCGCGCGAGGTGGGCAGTGAAGGTCGGCTGGGCGGTCAGGCCGATGTGAAGGGCGTGTCGGGCACCTGGCGCGACCTGACCGACTCCGTGAACTTCATGGCGGGCAACCTCACCGACCAGGTGCGCAATATCGCCCAGGTCACCACCGCCGTCGCGCAGGGCGACCTGTCCCAGAAGATCACCGTGGACGCCCGCGGCGAGATCCTCCAGCTGAAGAACACCGTCAACACGATGGTCGATCAGCTCTCGGCGTTCGCCGACGAGGTGACGCGGGTGGCGCGCGAGGTGGGCAGTGAAGGTCGGCTGGGCGGCCAGGCCGATGTGAAGGGCGTGTCGGGCACCTGGAAGGACCTCACGGAGTCGGTCAACGTCATGGCCGACAACCTCACCGCCCAGGTGCGTTCCATCGCCCAGGTCACCACGGCGGTCGCCAAGGGCGACCTGACCCAGAAGATCCGCGTGGACGCGCGCGGCGAGATCCTGGAGCTGAAGGAGACCATCAACACGATGGTCGATCAGCTGTCGGCGTTCGCCGACGAGGTGACGCGGGTGGCGCGCGAGGTCGGCACGGAGGGCAACCTCGGCGGCCAGGCCACGGTCCGCGGCGTCTCGGGGACCTGGAAGGACCTCACCGACAACGTCAACGTGATGGCCTCCAACCTCACCAACCAGGTCCGCTCGATCGCCCAGGTGGCGACGGCGGTGGCCCGCGGCGACCTGTCACAGAAGATCACCGTGGAGGCCAAGGGCGAGGTCGCGGCGCTCGCCCAGACGATCAACACGATGGTCACCACGCTGTCGGCGTTCGCCGGCGAGGTGACCCGGGTGGCGCGCGAGGTGGGCACCGAGGGCCAGCTCGGCGGCCAGGCCCAGGTCCCGCACGTGGCCGGCACCTGGAAGGACCTCACCGACAACGTCAACTCGATGGCCAACAACCTGACCAACCAGGTGCGCAACATCGCGCAGGTCACCACGGCCGTCGCGCAGGGCGACCTGACCAAGAAGATCGACGTGGACGCGCGCGGCGAGATCCTCGCGCTGAAGACGACGATCAACACGATGGTCGACCAGCTGTCGGCGTTCGCCGCGGAGGTCACGCGGGTGGCGCGCGAGGTCGGCAGCGAGGGCCGGCTCGGCGGCCAGGCCGAGGTCGAGGGCGTGTCGGGCACGTGGAAGCGGCTGACCGAGAACGTCAACGAGCTCGCCGGCAACCTCACCCGGCAGGTGCGCGCCATCGCCGAGGTGACCAGCGCGGTCACCTCGGGCGACCTGACCCGGTCCATCACCGTCGACGCCTCCGGCGAGGTGGCCGAGCTCAAGGACAACATCAACCTGATGGTGCTGTCCCTGCGCGACACGACCCGGGCGAACGAGGAGCAGGACTGGCTCAAGACCAACCTCGCCCGGATCTCGGGGCTGATGCAGGGACACCGCGACCTCGCCGTGGTGGCCGACCTGATCATGGACGAGCTGACCCCGCTGGTCGCGGCGCAGGTCGGCGCGTTCTACCTCGCGGAGGACGGCGAGGACGGGGTCGAGCTGCAGCTGATCGGCTCGTACGGCTACCCGGCGGACGGCGACCCGGCCGCGCCGGGACGGCCCACCCGGTTCCGGCTGGGCCGGTCGCTGGTCGGGCAGGCCGCGCGCAGCCGCCAGGCCATCGCCGTGGACGAGGTGCCGCCCGGGTACGTCACGGTGTCGTCGGGGCTCGGCCACAGCGCGCCCAACAGCCTGATCGTCCTGCCCATCGTGGTCGAGGACCAGGTGCTGGGCGTCATCGAGCTGGCCGCGGTGGGGCCGTTCACGCCGGTGCAGCGGGCGTTCCTCGAACAGCTGATGGAGAACATCGGCGTCAACGTCAACACCATCGTCGCCAACGCGCGCACCGACGAGCTGCTCGCCGAGTCGCAGCGGCTGGCGACCGAGCTGCAGGCGCGGTCCGGCGAGCTGCAGATCCGGCAGGAGGAGCTGCAGCGCTCGAACGCGGAGCTGGAGGAGAAGGCCGCGCTGCTGGCCAGCCAGAACCGCGACATCGAGACCAAGAACCTGGAGATCGAGCAGGCCCGGCAGGAGCTGGAGGCGCGCGCCCAGCAGCTCGCGCTGGCGTCCAAGTACAAGTCGGAGTTCCTGGCCAACATGAGCCACGAGCTGCGCACGCCGCTCAACAGCCTGCTGATCCTGGCGCAGCTGCTGGCCCAGAACCCCACCCGCAACCTCACGCCCAAGCAGGTCGAGTACGCGGGGATCATCCATTCGGCGGGCTCGGACCTGCTCCAGCTGATCAACGACATCCTCGACCTGTCGAAGGTCGAGGCGGGCAAGATGGACATCAGCCCCGAGCGGGTCCCGCTGCGCCACCTGCTGGAGTACGTCGAGGCCACGTTCCGGCCCATGACGACGCAGAAGAGCCTGGACTTCCGGCTCACCACCGCCCCGGGCGTGCCCACCGAGCTGCTCACCGACGACTCGCGCCTGCGCCAGGTGCTGCGCAACCTGCTGTCGAACGCGGTCAAGTTCACCGAGGCCGGCAGCGTCGAGCTGCGCATCGAACGGGCCGACCCGAAGGAGCTGCCGCCGTCGGTGCGGCCGTACGGCGAGGCCATCGCCTTCCGGGTGGAGGACACCGGCGTCGGCATCGCCGAGGAGCAGCTGGAGACCATCTTCGGCGCGTTCCAGCAGGCCGACGGGACCACCAGCCGCAAGTACGGGGGCACCGGTCTGGGGTTGTCGATCAGCCGTGAGATCGCCTACCTGCTCGGCGGGGCCATCACCGCCACCAGCGCGCTCGGCAAGGGCAGCACGTTCGTGCTCTACCTGCCGCTCGCCCGCCGGGACTTCGTCGACCTGGCCGAGGGCCGGATCACCAAGATCAGCGCGACGCCGGCGGGGACGGCGGGCGCCATCCAGGCGACCGTGATGGAGCGCGCCGACGAGCGGCCGCCGGCGGCGCCGGGCACGCCGCGCCTCGCGCCGCCGCGCCGGCGCCGGCTCCTGGTCATCGAGGAACGCGCGGCGGGACTGCTGTCCCTGGTCGCCGAGAGCGCCGTCGCCGACCTGGCCGGCGGCGGGGGCGGCGAGCCGGCCGACCCCCGCGGGCCGGTCGAGCTCGTCACCGCGCTGGGGGCCGAGGAGGCCGCCGCCGCGCTGGCCGCGGACGCCTGCCACTGCGTCGTGCTCCAGCTCGACATGGCGGGCGGGGCGGCCCTGCGCTTCCTGGAGTCGATGGACGGGGACGCCGCCGTCCGCGGGGTGCCGGTCCTCGCGCACCACAACCGGCGGCTGGAGCCGGAGCACGAACGCGTCCTCCAGGAACGGGCCGGCACGCAGCCGCTGGAGCTGCTGTCGAGCCTGGACGAGCTGCGCGAACGCATCGCCCTGCATCTCTCCGCCGAGCAACCCGGGGACGTGCTGCCGCTCGTCCGCCACGACGAGGCCGGCGCGCCCGCCCCGCGCGAGATCGACGTGTCGCTGGCCGGCCGCACGGTGCTGGTCGTCGACGACGACGTGCGCAACGTCTTCGCGCTCACCGGCATCCTCGAACTGCACGGGATGAACGTCGTGCACGCCGAGAACGGCCGCAAGGGCATCGAGGCCCTCGCCGAGCACCCGGGCGTGGACCTCGTCCTGATGGACGTGATGATGCCGGAGATGGACGGCTACGCGGCCACCGCCGCCATCCGCGCCATGCCCGGGCACGCCGCCCTGCCCATCATCATGGTGACCGCCAAGGCCATGCCCGGCGACCAGGAGAAGAGCCTGGCGGCCGGGGCCAGCGACTACGTCACCAAGCCGCTCAACGCCGACGACCTCATCGCCTGCATCCACCGCTGCCTGGACGCGCAGTGACGTCCGCGGGCATCACCAGGCTGGCGCTGACCGTCGAGCAGCTGCGCGAGGAGGTGCAGCGCGCCCAGGCCGCCGCCGAGGGACGCGGCGTGATCGAGCTGGCCACCGGCGTCCTGGTCGAGCGGCTGCGGTGCGGCCCGGCGGAGGCCGCCGCCCAGCTGGCGTCCCTGGCCGAGGAGGCGGGCCTCACGCAGATCGAGCTCGCGGCCGACATCATCAACCAGGCGGCGCGCGACCGCGTCACCGAGGTCACCCAGGACTTCCTGGAACGAGCCGTCCGGCCCGGAAGCGGGCCCGGAGCCGGGCTCGGGACCGGAGCCGGGGCCGGGGATGCGGACCGGGCGGCGCGGTCCTCGGCCGTGCGGATGCGCGCGGCCGAGAACGGTGCCCTGGCGGCGGACGACACCCAGGCCGTGGCCAAGTCGCTGCTCGAACACGCGCTGGCACCGCTGGGCGCGATCGCGGTGGCCGTCTGGGCCGCGGCGCCGGACGCCTCGCTGACCCTGGCCGGGTCCGCCGGGTTCTCATCCGCCGAGGCCGCGCGCTGGCGGTACGTGCCGCCCGGGGTGGCCACGCCCGCCCGGCGGGCCCTGACCGAACGCCGGATCGTCCGGTTCGCCTCGCTGGCGGAGGCAGGGCTGCCCTCGATCGGGCATCGCGAGTTCCCGGAGGGCGGGCGCGTCACCGTCCCGGCGGGCACGGGCGGCCGCATCATCGGCGTGCTCGAGATCTGCTGGCCCGACCCGCTCGAACCGCAGCCCCGGCAGATCGAGCGCCAGATCGAGGCATTGGCCGACCTGTGCGCTCACACCCTGGAAACACGTCCGCCGGTTGGCAGTGCCCTCGCCACACGGAACTCAGCACTGCCAGATCCAGCGCTGGGGGAGCTCGTCGACCTGGCCGACGGCCTGCATGACCCGGCCCTGGTACTTCGTCCCTACCTCGACGCCGACGGACGCTTGGCCGACTTCCGTATCCACCACATCAACAGGCAGTTCGTCGACCCCGCCGGACGGCCTCGTAGCGACGTCGCCGGAACGCTGCTGCTGGAGTCCTATCCGCTCGCCGCCGAGCAGGACGGGCTGTTCGAGAAGGTCGAACGGGTGCACGCCACCGGCGAGGCCTTCCGTGCCGAACGCATGACCCTCACCGCCCTCGTGGACCAGGTGCCGCTGACCGCCGTCGCCGACATCAGCGTCAGCCGCCAAGGCGAGAGCGTGCTTCTCATCTGGCGGGTCCATGACGAGATGGCGCGGCTGGCGAGCCTGCTGCAGCACGCACAACGGCTGGGCCGCATCGGCGGCTTCGAGGAAAGCCTGGTCACCGGCGAAATCACGTGGGCCAGCCAGGTGTTCGCCTTGCACGGGCTACCTTCCACGGCCGCGCCCGTCCCGCTCACCCGCCTGCCCGACCAGGCCCACCCGGACGACGACATCGCCATCGGCCGTTTCCTGCGCGCCCTCCTGCACCAGCGGCGGCCCGCGTCCACCGCGTTCCGGCTGAACCGCCCGGACGGCATCGTCCGGCACATCCGCGTCATCGCCGAACCGGTGCTCGCCGACGACGGTCACCTGCTCGGAGTCCGCGGGGCGTACCAGGACATCTCGGCCCAGCACTGGACCGAGGTCGCCCTCGCCGCCACCCGCGACCAGCTCGCGTACACCGAGCGCCAGGCGGCCGAGCACAACCGCCTCGCCCTGCAGTTGCAGCGCGCCATCATGCCGCCCACCCGGGCTCCCATCGACGCCGCCGGCCTCCGGGTCGCCGTGCGCTACCGCCCCGCCGAGGACGAGTACCTGGTCGGCGGCGACTGGTACGACGCGACGGTGCTGCCCAGCGGCCAGGTCCTGCTCTGCGTCGGCGACGTGGCCGGGCACGGCATCCAGGCGGCGACCGACATGGTCGTCCTCCGCAACGCCCTGCGCGGCCTGGCCACCACCGGCACCGGCCCGGCACAGCTGTTGACGTGGCTCAACCTCATGGCCAACCACCTGACCGAACACGTCACGGCCACCGCCCTGTGCGCGCTGTACGACCCGGACGGCCGCACGCTGCGATGGGCGAGGGCCGGCCACCCGCCGCCCGTCCTCGTACGGCAGGGCAGGGCCGGCGTCCTGCCCCCGATCCAGGGGCTCCTGCTCGGCGCCCTCCCCGAGGCCGTGTACGAGGAAGGCGCCGTGGATCTGGAGGCCGGCGACACCCTCCTGATGTACACCGACGGCCTCATCGAACGCCGGGACCGTTCCCTGCAAGAGACCCTGGACCACCTCCTGGCCACAGTCGAGGAACCCACCTCCGGCCTGGAGGAGCTCATGGACCATCTCCTCACCCACAGCAACGCCGACACCGACGACGACACCTGCATCGTCGGCATCCACCTTCCCTGACGACCCAGGGCCCTGGTTTCCTCGTTGAAGGACCGGGGAGGCGAGAGTCGGACTCATCCGGCAGTCGGGAGGTGCGCCTTGGTGACGACGGGAACGCTGGCCGCGTTCGTGACGGCGACCGTGATCCTCAACCTCGTCCCGGGACCCAGCATGGTGTTCCTGCTGGCTCGCGGTCTCAGCCACGGCCGTCCGTGGCGGTGCGGTCGGCCCTCGGGCTGATGACCTCGGCGTCGGTCTTCGTCACGGCCACCGCGCTGGGCGTGACCGCGATTCTGGCCTCGTCCGCGCTCGCCTTCGCGGTCGTGCGCTGGCTCGGCGTCGCCTACCTGCTGTTTCTCGGCGTGCAGACGCTGGTGAAGCGGCGGCCGCCCGCGCGCCGCGAGACCGGGCGCGGCGTCTACCGGCAGGCGTTCATCGTCGGCATCGGCAATCCCAAGACCGCGATCTTCTTTCTCGCCTTCTTCCCGCAGTTCGTCGACCCCGCCCGCGGGCCGGCGGCGGCGCAGATCCTGATCCTCGGGTCGCTGTTCGTGCTCGTCGGCGCGGTCTTCGACCTCTCGTACGCCCTGTCGGCCGGAGCGCTCAGGTCGCGGCTGCTGAACCGGCCCGGCGCCCCCGCCTGGATGCGCAGGATCTCCGGCTCGCTCTACCTTCTGCTGGGCGGCTGGCTCGCCGCCACCGGCTCGCGCTGAACGCGGGTCTCGGCAGGGGCCGGGCTGTTCTGAGCGGCAGCAGAAAATCACGGTGCCCCGCTGACGGATGGGGTGAACAACTGTAAGCGAACAGTCACTTCCCTGCGGGCCGCTCGCGGGGTTACTTTTGTTGAATCGCGCTGTGACCTGGCAGTTCGCCCGCCCTGGCCCAGAGAGGAGGGGTGGCCGGGCCACACGGCGAGGTGTGGAGACACGACCGCTGGCCCGTTGTTGGCACGCACGCCCCCGGCTACGACGGCCAGCGGCCGTGCGGACGACTCCGCCGCTCTCCGGCCCTGCGGTGTCGACCATTCCGTCGTCGTCATCGGTCTTGCCGCACGATCGTCCCGTACGCGACACGGGCGACCTACGTTGCCGCTGAGAGACCGGATCGACGACGTCACCGAGCTGAACGGGTCACAGGGCTGGGGCGACCTCGACATCATCTCCAGCGCCGGCGATCTGAACCGGTTCTTCCGGGCCCTGATGCGCGGGAGGCTGCTGCCGCCACGGCAGTTGAAGGCGATGAAGACGACCGTCGACAATCCCGATTTCCCGGGCGCGTCCTATGGGCTCGGCATCGAACGGGTGACGATGGGCTGCGGCGTCAGCCTGTGGTACCACGACGGAGGCATGGTGGGGTGGATCTCCCTGGTCTCCACCACGGAGGACGGAGGCCACCAGTTTCAACTACAACGGTGACTGGGGAGTGGAGACCGCGTTCGCCATAGCGAACGCCGAGTTCTGCGACGCCCCTTCCCGTTCACGCTGAGGCCCGTCTCGCCGGCGGGACGTGCGGCGGGGAACCGGTCTCCAGAAGCTCCAGGCGGTCCGGTTCGCGGAGGCGCCGGGTGAGGAGCCAGGCCAAGATCGGGAAGACGGTCAGCGCCGCCAGCATGGTGTGCAGGGACGTCGCGTCCGCCAGGGCGCCGAAGGCCGGGGCGAGGACGCCGCCGACGCTCACCGCCAGGCCGAGGGTCACACCGCTCGCGGTGCCCACCCGGTTGGGCAGGTAGTCCTGGCCGAGGGTGATGTGCAGGGAGAACGGCACGTAGAGGGCGATTCCCGCGATGGCGATGAGCCCGTAGAGGGCTGGGCCGGGGACGAGCACGACACCGGCGACCGCCAGGATCGCCACGGCGTAGGCACGCCGCACCGTGCGGATCCGTCCCCAGCGCTTGGCCAGGCGCCCGCCGAGCACCGTGCCGACCGCGCCCCCGGCGAACAGGACGAAGAGCGCGGCGCCGCCCGCCGCGTCCCCGGGATGGACCCGTTGCTGCACGAAGAGGCTTAGGAACGAACTGAGCCCGACGTAGGTGATCGATCGCAGGATGACGACCGCCGACAGGACGCGGAAGGCCGGCCAGTCGTCGCGGCCGCGTGCCGGGGGACGCGCCGCGCCGCCCGCGCGCCGTCCCAGCAGCGGCAGCGTGACCAGCGCGCCGAGCACCGCGGGCAGGACCAGGAACGGCGCGGCGGCGAGCCCTCCGGCCGCCAGCACCGGCGTCGCGAGCACAGGGGCGAGGGCGAAGCCGATGTTCCCGCCGAGGGAGAACCAGCTCATGCCCACGTGGTCGCCGCCGGTCACCGCGCGGGCCAGCCGGGCCGCCTCCGGGTGGTACGCGGCGACCCCGAAACCGGTCAGCGCGATCGCCGCGAGCGCGAGCGGATACGACTCGGTCAGCCCGACCAGCGCCACGCCCAGCCCGGCGGCGAGGGTGCTCACCGGGACGAGCCACGGCATCGCCCACCGGTCGGTGAGCACCCCGAACAGCGGCTGGATCACCGACGACAGCAGCGAGGCGGCCAGCACGAACCCGGACACGCCGAGGTAGCCGTAGTGCCGTTCGGCCACGAGGAACGGCACCAGCACCGGCACGATGCCCTGATAGACGTCGACGCTCGCGTGCCCGACCGGCAGCAGCAGCCGCTTGTTCGCTTCCATGCCCCCAGCGTTGATCGCCAGGGGCCTTGTCGGCTTCCGATAAACTGCCAACAAATGTCGATTCCCCGCCACATGCCCGTGGCGCCCACCGGGCTGCGCCGCCTCGTCCCGGGCGGAGCGATCGACGCCCACCGCCACGACGAGCACCAGATCGTGTACGCCGCGCGGGGCGTACTGTCGGTCACGACCGACCGGGGGCGCTGGATCGCGCCCGCCACCCGGGCCATCTGGGTGCCCGCCGGTACGGTCCACGAGCACCGCGCCTACGGCCGGACCGACGTCCACCTCGTGGGCCTCCCGGTGGGCACGAACCCGCTGGGCCTGGACGCCCCCGCCGTGCTCGCGGTCGGGCCGCTCCTGCGCGAGTTGATCATCGAGTACACCCGCGGGGAGGGGGAGGACGCCGAACGCGACCGGCTCCGGGCCGTCCTGCTCGATCGGCTCCGGCATTCGCCGCGGCACCCGGTGCACCTGCCCAGCCCGCGCGACGCGAGGCTGGCCGCGGTATGCGCCCTGCTCAACGAGAACCCCGCCGACGGCCGCACGCTGGCCGAACTCGGCGCCCAGGCCGGAGCCAGTGAGCGCACCCTGTCCCGGCTCTTCCGCGCGGAGCTGCACATGACGTTCCCGCAGTGGCGCACCCAGCTGCGGCTGCACCACGCGCTGATCCTGCTCGCCGACGGCACCCCCGTCACCGCCGTCGCGCACCGCTGCGGCTGGGCCTCGGCGAGCGCCTTCATCGACGTCTTCCGCCGCACCTTCGGCCACACCCCCGGCCGCAACGGCTGATCCTTCAGAAGGCCGCGATCGCGGAATTGGAACGGGCCGTGGAAGCGCGGTGAGGTTTGTTTAATCGTATCGGTGGGGGTACGAGATGGTCATGGCTACTTTGTTGTGGATCATCGCGGTAGTGCTGGTCATCTCGGGCATCTACGTACTCATCGCCCGCAGGGACATTCTGTGGGGCGCCGTTCTGATCGTCGTCGGCCTTTTGGTCGGCCCGGGTGGCGTCAGCATTTTCAGTTGACGCGGCTCGCCGATAGCGGAGTGCCAATTCGCTCCGGAATGACCTGGCGACTGATCTGATGTGCCGGCCCCGCCGTGGACTTGGGGGCGAGACCACGGCGGGGCTTCGGCCTGCCCGCGGACGAGGGTTGTCCTCGGCCGGCATCGCCGCTTTACTTGACCCTAGCTTTTGTAAACCGAATGTGGTTCTGGCGGGGGTGGCGGGACGTGCTCAAGGTCGAGGACATCAACCTGACGGACTGGGAGTTCTGGCGGCGGCCGCTGGCGGACCGCCACGAGGCGTTCAAGGCGCTGCGCTGGGAGCCCTCGCTGATCCACTTCGAGGAGCCCGACGTCGTCATCGTCCCGCGCGGGCCGGGCTACTACGCGCTGACCAGGCACGCCGACGTCGTCGAGGCCTCGCGCCGGCCCCAGGACTTCTGCTCGGGCCGCGGCGCGACCAACATCCCGGACATGCCGGGCGACATGCACGAGTACTTCGGCTCGATGATCAATATGGACGACCCGCGGCATGCCAAGATCCGCCGCATCGTCTCCCGGGCCTTCTCGCCACGGATGATCCAGCGGTTCGAGGACCAGGTGGAGGCCGTGGCGGCCCAGATCCTCGACGAGGTCGAGGCGGGCGGCACCGGCGACTTCGTGGCCGACGTCGCCGCGCGGCTCCCATTGAAGATCATCTGCGACATGATGGGCATCGGCGCCGAGCACTACCGGACCGTCCTGGACGCCACCAACATCATCCTCGCCGGCAACGACGCGGAGTTCGTCCCGGCGGGCGACCCCGAGCAGGTCGCGCTCGCGCTGCTGGGCGCCGGCCAGACCCTCAAGGACATCGTCGAGGAGCTCGGCCGGCAGCGGCGCGCGGAGCCCGCCGACGACCTGACCTCGGCCCTCGTCAACGCCAACCTCGACGGCGAGTCGCTCACCGACCAGGAGCTCGGCTCCTTCTTCATCCTGCTGGTGGTGGCCGGCAACGAGACGACACGCAACGCCATCGCCCACGGCCTCGACCTGTTCACCCGCCACCCGGAGCAGCGGGCCCTGCTCGCCGAGGACTTCGAGGGACGCGTCGCGGGCGCGGTGGAGGAGATCGTCCGGTACGTGTCGCCGGTCGTCTGGATGCGGCGCACGGCGACCCGCGACACCACGCTCAACGAGCACGAGATCAAGGCGGGGGACAAGCTCGTCCTCTACTACTGGTCGGCCAACCGCGACGAGACCGTGTTCGCCGGCGCGGACCGGTTCGACATCCTGCGCGACCCCAATCCGCACCTCGGGTTCGGCGGCCCGGGCCCGCACTTCTGCCTCGGCGCCCATCTCGCGCGCCGCGAGATCACGGTCATGTTCCGCGAGCTGCTGACGCGTCTGCCCGGCATCCGCTCCGGGACGCCGGACCGCCTGGAGTCCAGCTTCATCAACGGGATCAAACGCCTGCCCTACACGTTCTGACAGGGCGCGGGCCCGCGCCGGTCACTTGCCGATGAAGCCCTTCGACTGCAGCCACGCCTCGGCGACCTTCACGGGTTCCTTGCCGTTGACGTCGACCTCGCCGTTGAGCTCCTGGAGGACGGGATCGGTGATGGCCGCCGCGACCGGATTGATGATCTTCTCGATGGCGGTGTGCTCCTGGTAGACCGACGCGCGCACGGTCAGCGCCGGGTTGTAGATCGGGAAGAACTTCTTGTCGTCGACGATCGGGGTGAGGGCCAGCGCCTTGATGCGTCCGTCGGTCGTGGTCACCTCGCCGAAGGTGCAGGGGTTGCGTTTGGAGATGGCGTTGTAGATGGCGCCCTCGGCCAAGGTGGCGAGGGAGCTCTTCGGGAGGGTGAATCCGTAGGCCTTCTGGAGGCCGGGCCAGCCGTCGTCGCGGCCCGCGAACTCGCTGGCCACGCACATGGAGGCCTTGGCCGGATCACTCTTCGCGAGGCGCGCGTAGTCGGACAGGTTCTTGATGCCGAGTTCCTGCGCGGCGGTGGTCTTCACTCCGATGGCGTAGGTGTCATTGGCGGGAGCCGGAGCGAGCCACTTCACCTTGTTCTTGCTCAGGTCTTGCTGGGCGGCCTCCTGGTATTGCCTGGCGGGGTCATCGATCGGCTTGGTGTTCTTGAGGTAATTGATCCAGGCGGTGCCGGTGTACTCCCAGTACATATCTATGCTGCCTGATGTCAATGCGGCCCGTGTGGTGTTGCTTCCTTGGAGCCCGCATTTCTCGCGCACGGTCGCGCCCGCCGAACGCAGGGCGAGGCTGGTGATCTGGCACAGGACGAGTTGTTCGGTGAATTCCTTGGACCCGACAGTGAACGAGGCTCCCTTCAACGAGTTTCCTTTGGCGAGGGTGCCTTCCTTGGCGTCGGTGGTCGACGAGCTGAAACAGCCCGTGGTCATGGTGGCGAGCGCGAGGGAGCAGGCGGCGATCGGGATCAGGCGCATGGTGTCTCTCCTCTGGATGAGCCGTGCCGGATGGGGTCTGGGTCAGAGTCCGCGAGGGCGCAGGTAGTGCTCGGCGAGACCGACGAGCCAGTCGGAGGCCATCGCGAGCACGGCGGTCAGGACGCAGCCGGTGAGCAGGACGGGCGTCCGGTTCAGCGCTATGCCGGTGTTGATGAGATCGCCCAGGCCCCCCGCGTTGGTGAACGCGGCGAGCGTCGCGGTCCCCACGTTCAGGATCACCGCGACGCGGACGCTGGCGAGGATCACCGGGACCGCCAGCGGAAGCTCGATCCGGAACAGCACGGTGGTCCTGGTCAGCCCGATGCCCCGCCCGGCGTCGATGAGCGAGCGGTCGACGCCCTGCAGGCCGACCATGGTGTTGCGGAGCACCGGGAGCGCGGACACGAGGACGAGCGCGACCAGCGCCGGCCGGAAGCCGATGCCGACCGTCACGGCGAGGAGCACGAGCACCCCCACCGACGGCACCGCCTGCCCGACGTTGGCCAGCGCGAGGAACGGCGTGGCGAGCCAGCGCACCCGCGGCCGGGTCAGCACGACGCCGAGCGGGATCGCCACCGCGAGGACCAGCGCGGTGGACACCGCGACCAGCTGGATGTGCTCGACGAACCGCTGGACGATGATGTCCCGGTTGATGGCCCGCCGTTCGATGTCGTCGAGGTCCTGGCCGTGCAGATAGAGCGCGAGCGCCGCACACGCCACGACCAGGAACGCGGGCGTGACAAGCATGCCGAGCACCGACCGGCCACCGGTGCGGTCTTCGTCGCGCTGGTCGAGCATCGACGTGACGGTCATCGCCGGCCGCCGGTCACGTCGCCGGTCACATCCGCCGGATCGGGGCCCGGCCCCGCCGGATGGGGAGACTCCTGCACGATGGTCGCCCAGGAGAGCCTGCCGGCGGGCGTCCCGTCCTCGCCGGTGACGACCGCGACGTCGTCGCCCGCCCGCAGCATCACGTCGAGCGCCTCGTACAGGCTCTGGTCGATCCGCACGGTCGCCGCGCCGGGCGCTTCCCCGCCGGTGAGGGGTTCGAGGTCGATCGAGCCGACCGGGACGAGCCGCAACCGGCGCATCGCCGCACCCGATCCGACGAACGAGGCGACGAACTCGTCGGCGGGCTCGCCGAGGATCGCCGCCGGGGTGTCGTACTGGACGAGCCGGGCGTGCTGCCCCAGCATCGCGACGCGGTCACCGAGCTTGAGGGCCTCGGTGAGGTCGTGCGTCACGAGCACGATGGTCTTGCCGATCCGCGCCTGCAACTCCAGGAACGCGTCCTGCAGCCGTTCCCGCGTGATCGGGTCGATGGCGCCGAACGGCTCGTCCATCAGCATCGCGGGCGGGTCGGCGGCCAGCGCGCGGGCCACCCCGACGCGCTGCTGCTGCCCGCCCGAGAGCTCCTTGGGGTAGCGGCGGCGGAACGTCGCGGGTTCGAGCCCCACCAGGTCGAGCAGCTCGTCGACCCGCTCCCGGATCCGCTTCTTGTCCCAGCCCAGCGCCCGGGGGACGAGCCCGATGTTGTCGGCGATCGTCATGTGGGGGAACAGCCCGACCTGCTGGATCACGTATCCGATCCGGCGGCGCAGCTGGTCGGGGTCGACCCGGGTGACGTCCTCGCCGTCGAGGAAGATCCGCCCTGAGGTCGGCTCGATCAGGCGGTTGATGAGGCGGAGCGTGGTGGTCTTGCCACAGCCCGACGGGCCCAGCAGGACGACGGTCTCGCCGTCCCGCACGCTGAGCGACAGGTCGTCGACCGCGGCCGCGGCCTGCCCGGGGTAGCGCTTGCTCACCCCGTCGAGCCGGATCATCTCCTTCGGTTCGGTCATCGGATGCCCCTGGAGGTCGTGAGCCGGAACAGGACGACGAACAGCAGGTCCAGGGCCAGCGCCAGCAGGGCGACGCCCAGCGTGCCGGCGAGCGTGTCGTTCAGCGCGTTGGCCCCGCCGATGCGGGCCAGGCCGCCGAAGATGAGCTCGCCGAGGCCCGGCCCGGCGACCGCGGCGGCGATGGCCGCGATGGCGACGGTCATGATCGTGGAGACGCGCACGCCGGTGAGCACGACCGGCCACGCGAGGGGGAGGCGGACCCGCAGCATGACCCGGGCGCGGCCCAGGCCCATGCCGCGGGCCGCCTCCTCCACGGCGCCCGGCACCGACTCCAGGCCGGTGATGGTGTTGCGCAGGATCGGGAAGACGGCGTAGAGGACCAGGGCGGTGATGGTGGGGGTCAGGCCCAGCCCGAACAGCGGGATGAGCAGGCCGAACAGCGCGAGTGAGGGGACGGTGAGCATCGTGCCGGTGAGCCCGAGCGCCAGCCGGCTGGCGCGGGGCCTGCCCTCGACCACGATCCCGAGGCCGATCCCGATCGCGGCCGCGATGGCGACCGCGAGCAGGACGACCTGGGCGTGTTCGGCGGTCATCTGGGCTATCGTCGGCCAGCGATCAGCGAGGTAGTCGGAGAAGGACATCGCTGCCTCCTGTGGGGGGTCGCCTCACGAGCCCTACCCACCCGTGATCTCCCACAAGCGACGCCCATCGCCTCACATCAGGCGCTGCTGCGCCTTCTGGCGGCGGGTGGCGACGGCCGAGCCCGACTCGCGGCGCGCCATCCGCCGGAGCACGATCGGCGCCAGCACCAGACCCGCGGTCGCCCACAGGCCGAGGACGGCGGCCGTCTCCAGGTGGCGCCAGGAATCGCCGATCTCGGCGGCGGCCATCGCGTCCGGCAGCATCGCCGAGCGCAGGCCCAGGCTCATCCAGTAGAGAGGGAACACCTGGGCCGCCCACTGCAGCCAGTCGGGGAACGACGCGACCGGGTAGAACACGCCCGAGACGCCCATCAGCGCCATGACGGGCAGCGCGACGAACCCCGCGCCCTGCGCGGTGTCGAAGAGGGAGCCGAGGATCGCGCCGATCGGCAGCACCGCGACGAAGCCGAGCACCAGGACCCAGGCGAGCGTCAGCCATGACGACGCGCCGTCCAGCCGCAGGCCGTCGAAGAGGAAGGCGGCGGGGACCAGGGGGACGAGCATTCCGGCGACGGCGGCTCCCGTGCGGCTGAGGATCTTGCCGGTGAGGTAGCCGGTCATGCCGTTCGGCGTCGCCTTGGCGCGCAGGAGCGTGCCGTCCTCGCGGTCCATCGTCAGCGAGAGGGCCAGCCCGATCATCCCGGCGAACACGACGTTCATCCCGAGGACGCCGGGGACCGACTGGGTGCCCAGCGAGAAGCCGGTGCCCGGCACCGTGTTGTCGCGCAGCACGTACATGACGATCAGCGCGACGACGGGAAAGAACATCATCGACCAGACGTCCTGCGGGCTGGTCATGGTCTGCCGGAACTCGATCCGGCCGCGCTGCAGGCCCGCGCCGAAGGCCGTGCCGAGAACCGTGACGTGCGGGCTCATCGGGCCACCTCCGCCAGCTCGCCCGGCGCCTCGGTCCGCTGCCCGGACTCGAACTCCCGCACCAGCGTCATGTAGACGTCCTCCAAACTGCTCCTCCGGATCTCCAGATCTCCGATGTCCTCGCCGTATCTGGCGAAGAGCTCGCGGACATGGCGGGTCGCGTCCTCGACCGAGTCCACGTGGCGCTCGCCGTCCCTGCGGTAGCTCACCTCGGCCTTGCCGGCGACCTGCTCGGTCAGCTCCGCCGCGCTGCCGTCGGCCACGATGTGCCCGCCCGCGAGGATCACGATCCGGTCGGCGAGCCGTTCCGCCTCCTCCAGGTCGTGAGTGGTGAGCAGGATCGAGGTGCCCTCCAGGTCCGCCAGGCGCTGGACGAGCTCATGGAACTCCCGCCGGGCTTGCGGGTCGAAGCCGACGGTCGGCTCGTCGAGGAACAGCAGATCCGGCCGGCCGGCCAGGCCGATCGCCACGTCGAGCCTGCGGCGCTGCCCGCCGGAGAGGGTGGCGATGACCGCGTCCGCCCGGCCGGACAGGCCGACGAGGTCCAGCAGCGCGCCGGTGCCGTACGGGCGAGGTCGCTGGGGCGTGCCGTACGGGGCGTAGTAGCGGCCGAGATGGTCGAGGAGCTCGCGCACCCGCCATCTGCCGTGGTCGCGCCACGACTGCAGCACGATGCCGAGCCGGGCGCGCCACGCCTCGTCCCCTGCCTCCGGGTCGGCGCCCAGGACGCGCACCTCGCCGGACGAGCGGCGGCGGAAGCCCTCCAGGATCTCGATGGTCGTCGTCTTGCCCGCGCCGTTCGGCCCCAGGAGCGCGACCACCTCGCCCTGGCGGACGCGGAGGTCCACTCCGCGCAGCACGTCGGCGGGCCCGTAGCGCATCCTGAGAGCCCGCGTCTCGATGGCGGGCGCACCGTTCTCACCTGCATTCATACCTTCAAGTTTGTCATTGAACCACGCACTTGATAGTTACGGTGATCAGCCCCCGCATACGATGGGACGATGGCCAAAGAACCCTCAACCAGGGCCGTGAAGACCAAGGCGGCGCTGCGTCCCGTCGACCTGGCGCGGATGGCGGGCGTCTCCACCCAGCAGATCCGCAATTACGCCGACGAGGGCATCCTGCCGCCCACCGAACGGACGGCCGCCGGCTACCGCAGGTTCGAGCCCCGGCACCGCGAGGCCATGCTGACCTACCGGGTGCTGGCGAAGGGGTTCGGCTGGGACGCCGCCCGTTCGATCATGCGGGCGCTGCACGCGGGCGGCCTCGCGCCGGCCGTCGCGCTGGTCGACGCCCGCCACGCCGCGCTCCACGAGCAGCGGCTGTCCCTCCACGCCGCGGCCGAGGCGCTCGAAGCGGTCGCCGGGCAGGTGCCGGAGGCGCCGGATTCGCCGCGTTCCGGCCTGCGCATCGGTGAGGTCGCCGCACACCTCGGCGTGCGCACGTCGGCCCTGCGGGTGTGGGAGGCCGCCGGCCTGCTGGCGCCGCAGCGTGAGAGGGGCACGGGCTACCGGCGCTACGGTGCCGCCGACGTGCGGGACGCGCGCATGGTCACCATGCTCCGGCAGGGCCGCTACCCGCTGCATCAGATCCAGGCCGTCCTCGACGGCCTGCGCCGGACCGGCAGCACCGTGGAGCTCCGTGCCGCCATCGCCGAACGCCACGCGGCCCTGAACACCACGTCGGCGGCCATGCTGGAGGGCACCGCCCATCTGTACCGCTACGTCACCGACCATCTGCCGGACGCGTGAGCAGGTCGCGGGCGGCCCGCTCGGCGGCGTCGATCTTGCGTTCGACGAGGTCGAGACCGCGATCCCAGAAGCCGGGGTCGGCGAGGTCGACGCCGACGATCCGGCCGAGCTCCTCCGGGCTGCGCGATCCGCCCGCCCGGAGCAGGTCGAGGTAGCTGGGCACGAACGCCTCGCCCTCCGCCTCGTACCGCCCGTACACCGCGAGCGCGAGCAGCTGCCCGTAGGCGTAGGCGTACACGTAGCCCGGCGTGGAGATGAAGTGCGGCACGTACGACCACCACGTCCGGTAGCCCTCGGTGACCTCGACGGCGTCGCCGAGCATCTCCTGCTGCGTCGCCGCCCACAGCTCACCGAAACGCTCGACCGACAGCTCGCCCTCCTCGCGCCGGTGAGTGTGCACGAGGTGTTCGAAGCGGTTCATCGCGATCTGCCGGAAGACGGTCAGGATGGAACCCTCGACCGACTCCGCCAGCAACGCCAGCCGCGACTCCGGGGTGGGCGCCCGTTCCAGCAGCCGTCCGAACACCAGCGTCTCGCCGAAGACCGACGCGGTCTCGGCCAGGGTCAGGGGCGTCGCCATGTGGAAGATGCCCTGCCGCGCGCCCAGCGCCGCGTGGACGCCGTGCCCAAGTTCGTGCGCGAGGGTGAGAACGTCCCGGCGGAGGTGCGTGTAGTTGAGGAGCACGTAGGGATGGACGCGCGGCGAGCCGTAGGAGCAGAACGCGCCGCCGCGCTTGCCCGGCCGGACGGGCGCGTCGATCCAGCGTTCGTCGTGGAACCGCCGGACGATGGCGCCGAGCTCAGGCGAGAAGTCCGTGTAGGTCTCGGCGACGAGCTCGCGGGCGTCGTGCCACGGCACCCGCTCCTCGTCCCGCGTGACGGCGGCCATGCGGTCGTGGTCGGCGAGCCGGCCGAGGCCGAGCAGCCGCGCCTTGAACCGGTACCAGCGGCGCGGCAGCTCGTAGCGGCCGCGGACGGCCTCGATCAGGGCCCGCACCGACTCGTCGCTCGCCTCGTTGGCGAGGTTGCGGGAGGCGAGCCAGTGCGGGTGGGAGCGCAGCCGGTCGTCGGTCGCCTTGTCGGCGAGCAGCATGTTGAACGCGTAGGCGCGGGTGCGCAGGCCGGGCCGGAGCGCGGCGCTGATCCGCGCGGCCGTGTCGCGCCGCACGTCGCGGTCGGGGGAGTAGAGGCCCGCGAACGCGGTCTCGAGCGCGACCGGCCCGGCCGGGAGCTCGACCCGGATCGCCGCCCGCTGCTCGTCGAACAGCCGCACCCAGGCGGAGCGCCCGGACACCGCCTTCTCGGCGAGGATCTTCTCCTCCGCCTCGGCCAGCAGATGCGGGCGGTGCCGCCGTGCGGTGACCAGATGGTGGCGGACGAAGCCGAGCCCGTCCGCGGCCAGCAGCTCCTCGGCCTTTCCGTCCGAGAGTGCCGCCCATTCGAGCCGGAAGAACACCAGCGCCGTCTCGATCCCGGTGCGCTTCTCCTCGACGTGTTGCAGCAGCGCGCCGCGGACGGGGTCGGCAGTGTCGATCGAGAACGACAGGTTCGCGTACGTCGCGGCGCGCGCCACGAGCTCCTTGATCTCACCCAGCTCGCCGGCGGCGGCGACCAGCCCCGGCCCGTCCAGGTCGCCGATCGTGCCCGCGTACCGCGCGGCGAACGCGTCGGCGCGGCGCCGGGCCTCGGCCAGCAGGGCGTCGACGGCGGACGCCGGGTCATCGGCACCGGCGTCCGCGATCAGATGGGCGAGGTTCCAGGAGACCTCGCCGGCGTCGGGTTCCATCCGATCAGCTCGCGAGCCGCGGGAAGGCGACGGGGCTTCGCAGCCCCTGGCGGTCCACGGCGCGCAGGCCGAACTGGACGTTGTCCTTGGCGAGGTCGATCGTGGCCGTGGTGACGTCGCCGACGTCGATCCGGTGGGTCCAGTCGGCCGCCGTGGTCTCGCGCCAGACCACCTCGTATCCGGCCAGCCCGGCGTCGGTGCCGCGGTCCCATGTGAGCGTCGTGCTGTTGGTGAGCAGGGCCGAGACGATCTGCACGTTCTTGGGGGTGCCGGGGCCCTGCGCCAGCGACCACAGGGTCGCGCCGTTCACCCTGGCGACGCGCGCCATGTAGTCGAAGTCGACGAACTGGACGAGGTCGCCGAACTGAACCCCGTTCTCGACCCGGACGTCCTGGTGCTCGTGGTCGTAGTTCTCCCTGGGCTCGGTGAACCTCGCCGCCGGATAGCCCTGCCGCAGGAACGAGATGTGGTCGCTGCCGCGCAGGTAACGGTCGCGCCGCCAGACGACGCGCACGTTCATGCCGGTCTGGTCGTTCTCCGCGACGTTCTGGACGAACCGCGCGAGCTGACGGGACGGCCCGTCGTTCTCGCCGCCGATGGACTGCCGGATCGACGCCTCGGCCGGGGTCTCGGTGGTCGGCACGCCCTCCACGAACAGCCTGACCGTGTGCGGGTCGGGCCGCGTGCCGTCCCAGGCCCTGCTGGCGCCGACGATGTCGTTGCTGAACATGGCCTGCACGTCCGCGCCCGCCGCCTTCAGCTCGGCGGCCATGTGCGCCGAGCCGTAGAGCCCCTGTTCCTCGGCGGAGACCACGGCGAACACCACGGTGCCCCGGGTGCGCCGCGTCGCGAACACGCGGGCGAGCTCCATCACGACCGCGACCCCGGAGGCGTCGTCGTCCGCCCCGGGCGCGTCGGCGGTGGCGTTCATGACGTCCGTGACGCGGGAGTCGAGATGACCGCTGATCACGTACATCCGTTCGGGCGAGGCGTCGCCGCGCAGCGTGGCGATGACGTTGGTGATGGTGGTCGGCGCCGGTATCCGCGGCGAGACGGGCTGGACGAACGACTGTTTCCGCACGGTCATCCGCCCACCCGAGGCCGCCGCGGACTCGCTCATCCGCGCGTACACCCATTCGGTGGCCGCGCCGATGCCGCGCGCCGGATCGGTCTGGCTGGACAGGGTGTGCCGGGTGCCGAAGCCGACCAGCCGCTGGACGGTGGAACGGATCCGGTTCCGGTCGACCTCCCGCAGCAGGTCCCGGAGTTCCCTGCCGGGGCGTTGGGGGGTGATGGGCCGGCCGGGCCCGGGCGGGGCCGCGTGGCCGGTGTCCGCGGCCGCCTGGTCCGCGAGGAGGGGCACCGAGACCGCGGGTACCGAGACCGCGGTGACGGCGGAGGCGGAGAGGAACGCACGGCGGCTGGAGCCTGCGCGCCCTCGAGCGTCACGTTTCTCCATGAACTGAACCAATACGACATCAGTCGACAAGTCCACCGGCAGAGCCGGATCGGCACAACCTCCGACGGATCATCGCCTCACCCAGGAGACCCCGTCGCCCGGGTCCGCGAACTCGACGTGCAGAAGCGCCATCTTGAGCCTTTCCTCGTCCCGACCTCGAGTCCGAGGCTAGGGGCCGTACGAACGCGGCGGAACGGTAAGAAAGGCTCGGGCGGAAGGAACCGGACGCGCGGGACCGCGGACCCGCCGGTGCGCCGAGGTTGCGCCCGCCTCCCGGGGGAATGGCCTCGGGCATGGCAGCGCGAGATCTGGTGGTCATCGGCGGCTCGGCCGGCGGGGTGGAGGCTCTGCGAGGGCTGGTGGCCGGTCTGCCCGCGGATCTCGCGGCCGCCGTGCTGGTGGTCATGCACACGCCCGCCTCCTCGACGGGCAGGCTGGCCAGGGTGGTGGCGGACGCCGGGCGGCTCCCGGCCGCGCTCGCGGTGGACCGGCAACCGCTGCGTCGGGGCCGGATCCGGGTGGCGGTCCCCGACCACCATCTGCTCGTCGGTCACATGGGGGACTCCGGAGCCGACAGGGGGACCGTGGTGACGCGGGTGGCCCGGGGGCCGAGGGTCAACCGGGTGCGCCCCGCCGTCGATCCCCTCTTCCGGAGCGCCGCGCGCTGGTGCGGTCCGCGCGTGATCGGGGTCGTGCTGTCCGGGGTCCTCGACGACGGCGCCGCCGGGGCGAGCGCGATCGCCGCCTGCGGCGGGACCGTCCTCGTGCAGGACGCGAAGGAGGCCCGCTTCGACGGCATGCCCGCCGCGGCCCTGGCCGCCGTGCCCGACGCCGTCGTGGGCTCGGCCGCGGAACTCGGGCGGGTGGTCGGCGAGCTGGCGGGGGGCCGGGCCGATGACGTCATGGAGTGCCCGGACGACGAACTGGTGGCGGAGATCGAGATGATGGAACGCGGCGGTCCCGGTCCGGTGGAGGGCCCCGGGCCCGGAACCGAGTCAGGGTTCGGCTGTCCCGAGTGCGGCGGCGGGATGAAGATCATTACGACGGGCAAGAGCGTGCACTATCGCTGCCACGTGGGTCACGCCTATTCCCCCCAGACTCTGGCCGCCTTCAAGTCCGAGACCGCCGAAAAGGCGCTGTGGTCCGCCGCCAGCGCGCTCCAGGAGAAGGCCGCCGTGCACCAGCGGCTCGCCGCCGGCGCCGCCGCGAACGGCCGTGCGGAACTGCAGAGGGAGCACCTCCGCACCGGCCAGGAGGCGGCCACGGCCGCCGCTCTCATCCTGCGGGAGTTCCTCGCGCCCGAATGAGACCCGGCCGCGGGATCTCAAACGTGTTCTCCACCTCCATTTTCCCTGCATAACGGGCAGATCGCCGGGTAGGCGGAGGGGGCCAGGCAGCGGCGAAGGAGATGACGATCATGCCTAATCCCCAGCGACCCGAGACGCGGCGATCGGAGCACCCGGCCCGATGACCATGAACGTGATCGCGAAGACGGCGCCCGGGGTGATCGCGCCGCCCCTCCCGGAGCCTCGCGGTCCGCTGTCGGAGGCCGTGATCGCACTCCTGCGGCGCCGGCCGGGGGACTCCGAGGCGGGGCCGGCCCTCCCGGCCACCACGGCCGGCGCCGACCCGCTGGGCGAGGACCTCCAGCTCGCGCTGTACGTCTGCTACGAACTGCACTACCGCGGGTTCGCGGACGTGGCGCCGGAATGGGAGTGGGAGCCGTCGCTCCTCGGCCTGCGCGCGGCCATGGAACGCGAGTTCCTGGCGTCATTGCGCGAAGGCCTGCCCGGTGGCGACGACGTCTCCGGCGCCATCGAGGAGCTGCTGGTCGAGCCGGTCGACGCGGACGGGGTGAGCCAGTACCTGCGCGACACCGGGGAACGCCGGCAGCTGCGCGAATACGTGGCGCACCGTTCGATCTACCACCTCAAGGAGGCGGATCCCCAGGCGTGGGTGATCCCGCGCCTCGACGGCAGGGCCAAGGCCGCCCTGGTCGCGGTGGAGTTCGACGAGTACGGCGGGGGACGCGCCGAGCGGATGCACTCGCGGTTGTTCGCCGACCTGATGGAGGAGCTCGACCTCGATCCGGCCTACGGCGCCTATCTGGACGCCGCTCCCGCGGCGATGCTCGCGACGGTCAACATGATGTCGATGTTCGGCCTGCACCGCGCGTGGCGCGGCGCCCTGGTCGGCCATTTCGCGGTCGTGGAGATCACCAGCCCGCCCGCCGCCCAGCGGATGGCGAGCGCGCTGGAACGGCTCGGCGTGGGCGAGCGCGGCCGGCAATTCTTCACCGAGCACGTCGTGGCGGACGCCGTGCACGAGCAGGTGCTGCGCCGGGACGTGATCGGCGGCCTGCTGGAGTCGGAGCCGGAGCTCGCCGCGGACGTCGTGCTGGGCGTCCAGGCGACCTGCCATCTGGAGGACCGGCTCGCCGAGCACCTGCTCGGCTGCTGGCGATCGGCCCCGGCCCGCTCCTCCTCGCGGCGTCCTCTCTGACGGACGCCGGAAACCTCATCACCGACAATGGAGTTGCTGAACACGATGCTGCTGCTGCGACCACCAGGTGTGTACCGGCCCCAGGGTGACACCGATCTGCTGAGCGAGACCCTGCGGCGCACGCCCGTCCCGGCGGGCGCGCGGGTGCTGGACATCGGCACCGGGACGGGGGCCGTGTCGGTGGCCGCGGCGCGCCACGGCGACTGCCGGGTGACCGCGGTGGACGTGTCGCTGCGCGCGGTCCTGGCCGCGCGGCTCAACACGATGATCCGCGGCCTGCCGGTCAGGGTCCGGCGGGGAGACCTGTTCGCGCCGGTCCGCGGCCAGCTCTTCGACGTCATCCTGGCCAATCCGCCGTACGTGCCGGGACACGTGGCCCTGCCCTCGCTGCACAGCCGGGCACGCGCCTGGAACGCCGGGCTCGACGGCCGGCACGTCCTCGACCGGATCTGCGCGCAGGCCCCCGAGCACCTCGCGCCGGGAGGCACGCTGCTGATGGTGCACTCGGCCCTGAGCGGGATCGAGCAGACCCTGGACATGCTGCGCGCCGCCGGGCTCACCGCCGAGGTGGCCGCCGGCGGCATGGAGCCGTTCGGCCCGGTCATGCGGGCCAGAGCGCACGTCCTGGAACGCCGGGGCCTGATCCGCCCCGGGCAGCGATACGAGGAGCTGGTGGTGGTCCGTGCGGGCCGAGCCGAGAACTGACGTGACCCGGGTGACGGTGGTGCGTGGCGGGCCGCTCCTGGTGGAGGGGCCCGTCGAGGTCACCCTCGAGGACGGCACCGTCGCGCGCTCCGACCGCTTCATGACGGCGCTGTGCGCCTGCCGGCGGAGCCGCTCCTTCCCGTTCTGCGACACCAGCCATCGCCGCCGCGTGCGCACGGACAAGGATGATTGACCCGATCACGCACCCCCTCTGAGCAGGGCATCGTAGAAGAGATCCCTTTCGTCAGGCCGACGGTGAACCCCCGGACGGGGTGAGCGCCGTACATGGGTTGAGCCCGTGCTTCGGTGAACTGACAGGGGAGACGATGCGTGATCAAGACATGAAGCTGACGGAAGTGGCCGAGTCGGGCCTGACGACACGCCGTGGCACGTTCCGTGCGATCGCCTTCCGGGACCCGGTCGACGGGCACGAGCACATGGCCCTGGTGTACGGCGAGACCGCCGCGCGCGAGCACGTCCTGGTGCGGATGCACTCCGAGTGCATGACCGGGGACATCTTCGGCGCCCTGCGGTGCGAGTGCGGCGAGCAGCTCAACACGGCGCTCGACATGATCGTCCGCGAGGGCGCGGGGGTCCTGGTCTACCTGCGGGGCCACGAGGGCCGCGGCATCGGCCTGGTCGCCAAGGCCCGGACCCACATCCTCCAGGACGAGCAGGGGCTCGACACGATCGACTCCGCGACGGCGCTCGGCCTGCCCGTGGACGTGCGCGACTACGGCCCGGCGGCCCGCGTGCTCGGCCACCTGGGCATCCGCTCGGTCCGGCTGATGTCCAACAACCCGGAGAAGGTCAGCGCGCTGGAGTCGTACGGGATCACGGTGGCGGCGCGCGTCCCGGTCCTGGCGCCCGCGCACGCGGACAACATCGCCTACCTCACCGCCAAGCGCGACCGGCTCGGGCACGACCTGCCGCAGATCGCCCGCGACAACGTGGGAGACGCCTGTGGCTGAGCCGTCCGGCCAGGGGCACCTGCTGCCCGTCGCCCGCGCCGCCGTGGCGCTGGGGCGCGACATCGTCCGGACCCGCGCGCCGGTGTCGGTGACGGCCAAGGGCGACCGCGACATGGTGACCGACGTCGACCTCGCCGTCGAGGACGCGATCCGGGAGTTCCTGTCGAGGGAGACCCCGGAGATCGGGATCCTGGGGGAGGAGTACGGCCACTCCGGTGCGGCCGAGAACTCGCTGTGGTGGGCCCTGGACCCGGTGGACGGGACCGCGAACCTCGCCCGTGGCATACCGCTGTGCGGCATATCCCTCGCGCTCGTCGACGGGCTGCGGGGCGTGCTCGCGGCGATCGAGCTGCCGTTCCTGGACGTGGGTTACAGCGCCGCCGAGGGCCAGGGCGCCTATGCGGGAGACCAGCGCGTCCACGTCTCGGGCATCGCCGACCTGCCCGCCGCCATGATCTCGGTGGGCGACTTCGCCCTGGGCGGGAGCCCGGAGGCCGAGGCGAAGAACCGGGTCCGCCTGGCGCTGCTCAGCAGCATGGGCGCGCGCGCCCAGCGGATCCGGATGATCGGCACGGCGGCGATCGACCTGGCGTGGGTGGCGCAGGGCCGTCTCGACGCGACGGTCATCCTGTCGAACCAGCCCTGGGACACGATGGCGGGCGCGCTCCTCGTCCGCGAGGCGGGCGGCCTCGTCCTCGACCGCGACGGCACCGACCACACGGCCGGGTCGGCCGCGACGATCGCCCTGACCCCGGGGCTGCGGGCCGAGCTCATGGCGAGCCTCGGGAGTTCCTATGCGACCGCATGAAACCTGGGTGATCGCGGGGGTGGGCGCGCAGTCGGCCCTGCTGGCGGTGTTGTGGGCCGGCTTCGGACTGGGCCCGGTGGCGTTGCTGACCGGCGCCCTCTACGCCGTGGGGCTGCCCGTCCTGCTGGCAGCGGCCATGCGCCGGGCGGGCCGCCGGGGGCTGGGGCCGGCCAACCGGGTCACGCTCACCCGCGCGATCCTCGTCGGCGGCGCCACCGCGCTCGTGGCCGACGGCGCCGACCGGGGCGCGGCGCTCGCGAGCCTCGTCGTCCTGGCCGCCGTGGCGCTCGTCATGGACGGGGTCGACGGGCAGGTCGCCCGGCGGACCGGGACGGTGTCGCCGCTGGGGGCGCGGTTCGACATGGAGGTCGACGCCTTCCTCATCCTGGTGCTGAGCGTTCACGTCGCCCTCATCGCGGGGCTGTGGGTGCTGGCGATCGGAGCCATGCGGTACGCCTTCGTCATCGCCGCCCGGTACCTGCCGTGGCTGCGTGGCGAACTGCCCCGGAGCCTCGCCCGCAAGGCCGTCTGCGCGCTCCAGGGCATCGTCCTCGTCGTGGCCGGCGCCGGAGTGCTGCCCGTCCTGGCCGCGAGCGTTCTGGCCGGGCTGGCGCTGCTGGCCCTGGTGTGGTCGTTCGGACGAGACATCGCCCGGCTGCGGCGCGCGTCCCTGATTCCGCAGGCCGAGACGGAGGGTGAGGATGGAACGCGCCGCACGCGCATTCTGGCTGCGGTCTCCTGAGAAGGGCGAGATCCGCGCGGTCGGCCTTCCCGAGCCCGGCCCGGACGAGGTGCTCGTCCGGACGCTGTACTCGGGCGTGAGCCGTGGGACGGAGACGCTGGTCTTCCAGGGCCGCGTGCCGGAGAACCAGTACGACGTGATGCGCGCGCCCTTCCAGGAGGGCGGCTTCCCCGCCCCGGTGAAGTACGGCTACCTCAACGTCGGACTGGTGGAAGACGGGCCGGGCGGGCTGATCGGCCGGGCCGTCTTCAGCCTCTACCCGCACCAGACGCGGTTCGTCGTCCCGGCGGACGCCGTGACGGTCGTCCCCGAGGCCGTGCCACCCGGCCGGGCGGTGCTCGCCGGGACGGTGGAAACGGCAGTGAACGCCCTGTGGGACGCGGCGCCGCTGGTCGGAGACCGGATCGCCGTGGTGGGGGCGGGCATGGTCGGCTGCGCCGTCGCCAGGCTGCTCGCCGGCGTCCCCGGCGCCCGCGTCCAGCTCGTGGACATCGATCCGGACCGCGCCTCGGTCGCCGAACGGCTCGGCGTCGCGTTCGCCTCGCCCGACCGAGCCGACGGCGAGTGCGACCTGGTGCTGCACGCCAGCGCCACCGAGGCCGGGCTCGTCCGTTCACTGGAGCTTCTCGCGCACGAGGGCGAGGTCATCGACCTCAGCTGGTACGGCGACCGGCGGATCGGCCTGCCGCTCGGTGAGGCCTTCCACTCCCGGCGCCTCGCCATCCGCAGCAGCCAGGTCGGCTCGGTCTCCCCGGCGCGGCGAGCACGGCGGACCCACGCCGACCGCACGGCGCTCGCGCTCGGCCTGCTCGCCGACCCGGCGTTCGACGCGCTCATCACCGGCGAGAGCGACTTCGAGGACCTGCCGGGCGTCTTGCCCCGGCTCGCCTCCGGCGAGCTGCCCGCCCTATGCCATCGCATCACCTACGGCTGAGAGGAACGCCCGTTGTTCAGCATCACCGTCCGCGACCACGTCATGATCGCCCACAGCTTCCGCGGCGAGGTCTTCGGGCCCGCGCAGCGGCTGCACGGCGCGACCTTCGTCGTGGACGCGACGTTCCGGCGGACCGAGCTCGACGAGGACAACATCGTCGTCGACATCGGGCTCGCCACCCGGGAGCTGGGCGCGCTGCTCGGCGAGCTCAACTACCGCAACCTCGACGACGAGCCCGCCTTCGCCGGCGTCAACACCTCCACCGAGTTCCTGGCCAAGGTCATCGCCGACGGGCTCGCCGAGCGGGTGGACAAGGGACTCCTCGGTGAAGGAGCGCGCGGCCTGGAGGGCGTCACCGTCACGCTGCACGAGTCGCACGTCGCCTGGGCCAGTTACGAGCGCGCCCTATGAACCTCCCTTACGTCGTCCTGCCGGGCGATGTGGACGACACGTCCGCGCCCAGCGGCGGGAACGTCTACGACCGCCGTCTGTGCGAGCACCTGGCGACGGCGGACGAGATCCTGATCGCGGGGGCGTGGCCCCGGCCGGACGAGACGGCGAGAGCCGAGCTGGCACGCGCGCTGGCCGCCCTGCCCGACGGCTCCATCGTGCTCCTCGACGGTCTCGTCGCGTGCGGTGTCCCGGACGTCGTGGTCCCGCAGGCGCGGCGCCTCCGGCTCGTGGTCCTGGTGCACCTGCCGCTCGCCGAGGAGACCGGGCTCGCGGCCGAGACGGCCGCCGGGCTCGACGTCCTGGAGCGCGAGACCCTGCACGCGGTCGACGCCGTCATGACCACCAGCTTCTGGGCCGCGCGGCATCTGGTCGACCACCACGGGCTGGCGGCCGAACGGGTGCACGTCGTGCCGCCGGGCGTCGACCCCGCCGCGCCGGCCGCGGGCACGGACGGCGGGACGCGGCTGCTCTGCGTCGGCTCGCTCACCCCGCGCAAAGGGCACGACCTGCTCGTGGAGGCCCTCGCGACCGTCACCGACCTGCCGTGGAGCTGCGTGTGGGCCGGCCCCGCGAACCGGGCCCCCGGCTACGTCGAGGAACTGCGCTGGTCGATCGAGCACCACGGGCTCACCGAACGGATCGAGCTGGTGGGCCCCCGTACCGGAGAGCCGCTGGACGCCGCGTACGCCGAGGCCGACCTGCTGGTGCTGCCGTCCCGCGCCGAGACCTACGGCATGGTGGTGACCGAGGCGCTGGCCCGGGGCGTCCCCGTCCTGGCGACGGCGGTCGGCGGCGTGCCGGAGGCGCTCGGCCGCGCCGGCGACGCCGGGGCGCCGGGCCTGCTCGTACCGCCGGACGACGTGCCGGCGCTCGCCGACGCGCTGCGGCGCTGGCTGCGGGACGAGCCCCTGCGGCGCCGGCTGCGGAACGCCGCGACCGAACGGCGCCGGACCCTCGCGGGCTGGGAGGAGACCGCGCGGCGCGTGACCGCCGTGCTCGACCGGCTCACCCCCCGCTTCAGCCCCGGGTGGCTGGCGCTGCGCGAGGGCGCCGACGCCGCCGCCCGCGCCGCCGGGCTGCTCGACGCGCTGCCGGCGGACGGGCCGCGGGTCATCCACGATCTCGGCTGCGGCACCGGCTCGATGGGGCGCTGGCTCGCCGGGCGGCTGACGGGCCCGCAGCACTGGGTCCTGCACGACCGCGATCCCGAGCTGCTCCGGCGGGCGGGCGAGAGCCTGCCGGCCGAGGCCGCCGGCGGAGGCCCGGTCACCGCCGAGACGCGCGAGGGCGATCTCGCCGACCTTCGCGCCGCCGACCTGGCCGGGGCGACGCTGATCACGGCCTCGGCGCTGCTCGACGTCCTGACGGCCGACCAGCTGGCCGCGCTGGCCGACGCGATCGTGGGCGCCGGATGCCCGGCCCTGCTCACGCTGTCGGTCGTCGGCCGGGTCGAACTGTCCCCCGCCGACCCCCTCGACGCCGTGATCGAGGCCGCGTTCAACGACCACCAGCGGCGGTCCGGCCTGCTCGGCCCGGCCGCCGCCGACGCCGCCACCGAGGCGTTCGAGCTCCGTGGCGCCAAGGTGCGCGCCCAGCCCAGCCCGTGGCGGCTCGGGCGGCCCGACCAGGCCGCGCTGGCCACCGAGTGGCTCCGCGGCTGGGTCGGGGCGGCCTGCGAGCAGCGCCCCGACCTGGAGCCGCAGGCCCGGCACTACCTCTGGCGCCGCCTCGACGCCTGCGCGCAGGGCGCGCTGCGCGTCGTGGTCCATCACACCGACCTGCTAGTGGAGCCCTCATGAAGCGGACCCTGTGCGGAGTGGTCATCCTGACCGCCCTCGTGTGGTGGCAGAGCACGGACGCCTTCGTCGCCGCGTTCCGCGTGATCGACGCCCGGTCGCTGGTGGCCGCGGTCGCCATCGGCGGGCTGACCACCGTGCTCAGCGCCGGGCGATGGAGCCTGGTGGCGCGGGGCCTCGGGCTGCGCCTGCCGATGGGCACGGCCGTCGCGAGCTACTACCGGGCGCTCTTCCTGAACGCGGTGCTCCCGGCGGGCGTGCTCGGCGACGTCCACCGCGCGGTGAGCCACGGCAAGGACGAGGGCGACGTCCGCCGCGGCGTCCGGGCGGTCGTCATGGAACGGGCCGCAGGCCAGATCGTGCTCGTCGTCGTCGCCCTCGCCGCCATCGCGGCGGCGGGCGGGTTCGTCCCGGGCCGGGCCGTCGCCGCCGGGCTGCTGTGCGCGGTCGTGGCCTTCGCCGTGCTGGCCGTGACCTCGCGGTGGACCTGGCCGGGCGTGCTGCTCCTCTCGGGGGCCGCGCTGGCCGGCCACGTCGGCCTCTTCGTCGTGGCGGGACGGCTCGCCGGCGTGACCGCGCCGATCGCCGACCTCGTGCCGCTGGCGCTGGTGGCCCTGCTGGTGATGGTGCTGCCGGTCAACGTCGGCGGCTGGGGGCCGCGCGAGGCCGCCTCCACCATGGCCTTCGGCGCGGCCGGGCTCGGCGGCGCCCAGGGCCTCACCGTCGCCGTCGTCTACGGCATGCTCGCGCTCGTCGCGAGCCTGCCGGGCGCCGCGGTCCTACTCCTCGGCCGTCGCCGCGCCCGGGTCGCTGAGGTCGGGCGCGCCGGGGTCGAGGACGCCGAGGTAGTCGCCGAAGGACCCGGCCAGGCTCGCGAGAAGGTCCCGGCCCTTGCCGGCGGTGGCCCGCGACGGCCGTCCGATCACACCCGACCCGGTGTAGGGGGCCATGCCGAGCGTGAGCAGGTGCTTCCGGTCGTCCGCCGGATGGTCGGCGGATTCGTATCCGGGCCGGAGGAGCTCCGGATGAGCGTGCAGGAGGATGGACGTCTCGATCTCGCCCGCATGCATGTCGTCGTCGAGCGAGGTCTCGATCCCGGCGGCGCTCCGCGCCTGCTCCCAATCCTGGAGGCCCGGGAAGAGGGCCATCTGGCCGCGCGCCTCCTGGACGATGTTCCCGAGCACGTAGTTGCCGCCATGGCCGTTGACCAGAACGAGCCGAGTCACGCCTGACCGGCGCAGCGACCCGGCGATGTCGTCGACCACCGAGTACAGCGTCCGCGCCGAGATGCTCACGGTCCCCGGCCAGTCGGCGTGCTCGTGCGAGCACGAGATCGTCACGGGCGGGAGGCGCAGCACGGGATGCGCGGCGGCGATCTCCGCGGCGATCGTGCAGGCGATCACGGTGTCGGTCGCCAGCGGGAGGAACGGGCCGTGCTGCTCGAAGCTGCCGACGGGCAGCACCGCGACCCGGGCCCGCCGGACCCGTTCGTCGGTGGTGGTGTCCTGCGGGAGGAGAGAAGGGATCACACTGTTCATTGTGGGGCGGGCGGGAGGACGGGAGTGCCGTCGGCCCCCGCGACATGGAGCGGCACGCCGCGGGCCCGCAGTGCCCCGACCGTCTCCCTGGGCGTCTTGGCGTCGACGATGACCAGGTCGAACGCGGTGAGGGGCGCGAGCTGGTAGAGCCCGTTCTTGGCGAACTTGCTGTGGTCGACGAGCAGGACGCGGCGGTCGGCCGACTCCATCAGCGCGCGCTTGACCGCGACGGTCTCCTGCGACTGGTGGTAGCAGTGCCCGTTGGTGATCGCGGTCGTGGACATGAACAGGATGTCCGCGTGCAGTGACCGGATGGCCTCGCTCGCGCGCAGGCCGAGGAAGGCGTCGTAGGCGGGATAGTAGGCGCCGCCCAGGGCGACCAGGTCGACGCCGGGCTCGCCCGCCAGCAGGTTGACCGCGGTGAGGAAGTTGGTGATCACCGTGAGCGGGCCGCGGGCCGGCAGCAGCCCCGCGAGCGCCAGCCCGGTGGTGCTCTCGTCGATCATGACCGAGGCCCCGGCCTGGACGAGGCTCTCGGCGGCCCCGGCGAGCTGCCGCTTCTCGTCCGACATCGCCTGGAGCCGGTGGCGCACGTCGCCGTGGTGCACGGCGGACGGCTCGGCGGTGGCGCCGCCCCGGACCTTGCGGAGCCAGCCGCGGCTCTGCAGCTCGTCGAGATCGCGGTGGATGGTCATGAGGCTGACGCCGTAGGCGTCGGCGAGGTCCTTGTTCTGGACGAACCCCTCGTCCGCGACCCGCTGCCGGATCCCCTCGCGGCGGTCCCGCGCGCCCACTCCGTCGTTGCCCCCGGACGTTCCCGCGGCGGTCCCGTCGTCGGTCACCGGGCCGCACCCCCTCGCTCGGCTCGATCGCGCTGATGTGAACTAAATGTGAAGATAACACAGCTATCGCCCAAGGCTGGGCCCGCTCCTTGCCCAGGTCGACCCGGTCCATCAACTTGTGATCACGCTTTATCACGGCTGTGAGTGTTAAGTTCTCGTTGCACGTTGACACTTCTCCCGTCGATCGTGTTGTGTTCATCACCGCAACTCAGACGCCGCCCCTTCCGACCGGGCGGGACCCCGAGGAGAACCAGTGAAGATGCCTTCCTTCAAAGCGTTCGCCGCGACCGCCGCCGCCCTGGCCGTGCTCGCCCCCGTGGCGGCGTGCTCGTCCGGTGGCTCCGGCGGCTCCGGCGGAGCCAAGGGCGCCAAGATCGCCTTCCTGATGCCGGACATCGCCTCCACCCGGTACGAGCTGTACGACGCGCCCCTGTTCAAGGCCAAGATCAAGCAGCTCTGCGGCGACTGCGAGGTGCTCTACCAGAACGCGGGCGCCGACGCCGCCAAGCAGCAGCAGCAGGCCAACTCGGTGCTCGCGCAGGGCGTCAAGGCCATCGTCATCGACCCGGTCGACTCCGCCGCGGCGGCCTCCACCGTGCGGATGGCGCAGTCGCGCAAGGTGCCGATCATCGCCTACGACCGGCCGATCCCGGCGGCCAAGGCCGACTACTACATCTCGTTCGACAACGAGAAGATCGGCGCGATGATCGCCCAGTCGCTGGTCGACCAGCTCAAGAAGACCAAGGCGCAGGGCGGTGTCCTGCAGGTCAACGGCTCGCCGACCGACGCGGCCGCCGGGCTCATCAAGAAGGGCATCCACAGCTCGGTCGACAGCAGCGGCTTCAAGCTGCTCGCCGAGTACGACACGCCGGGCTGGGAGCCGAGCAAGGCCCAGGAGTGGGTGAGCGGCCAGATCAGCAAGTTCCCCGGCCAGATCGCGGGCGTGGTCGCCGCCAACGACGGCACCGGCGGCGGCGCCATCGCCGCCTTCAAGGCCGCGAACGTCAAGGTGCCGCCGATCACCGGCAACGACGCCGAGCTCGCCGCCGCGCAGCGGATCATCAACGGCGACCAGTACAACACGATCTCCAAGCCGATCAAGATCGTGGCCGAGGCGGCCGCCGACGCCGCGTACCAGTTCGTCGAGGGCAAGACGCCGAAGGGCAACACCACGCTCTTCAACACGCCGTCGCAACTCTTCACGCCGACCGTCGTCACCAAGGACAACATCGCCGCGGTCCTGCTCGGCCCGAACGGCGCCCTCAAGGCCTCGGAGGTCTGCACCGCGAACTACAAGGCCGCCTGCGAAAAGCTCGGTCTCAAGTGAGCGCCGCGACCACCACGGCGGCGCCGCTGCTGTCGCTCCGCGGGATCAGCAAGTCCTTCGGCGCGGTCGCCGCGCTGACCGACGTGGACCTGGACGTGGCGGCCGGCGAGGTCGTCGCCCTCGTGGGCGACAACGGCGCCGGGAAGTCCACCCTGGTCAAGGTGCTCTCGGGCGTCCACGCCCCGGACTCGGGGACCATCTCCTTCGGCTCCGAGACGGTGAGCATCCCCAGCCCGGCGGCCGCCCAGGCGCTCGGCATCGCCACCGTCTTCCAGGACCTGGCGCTCTGCGAGAACCTCAACGTCATCGAGAACCTGTTCCTCGGCCGCGAGCTGCGCGGGCACCGCCTCGACGACGTGCGGATGGAGGTCCGGTCGCGGGAGCTGCTCCAGCAGCTGTCGGCCAAGATCCCGTCGGTGCGGGCGCCGATCGCCGCGCTGTCGGGCGGCCAGCGGCAGACCGTGGCGATCGCCCGGTCGTTGCTCGGCGACCCGAAGGTCATCATCCTGGACGAGCCGACGGCCGCGCTCGGCGTGGCGCAGACGGCCGAGGTGCTCAACCTGATCGACCGCCTTCGCGAACGCGGTCACGGCGTCATCATGATCAGCCACAACATGGCCGACGTGACCGCCGTCGCCGACCGGGTCGTGGTGCTCCGGCTCGGCCGCAACAACGGCGTGTTCGACGCCGAGACCGCGACCGCGGAGGAACTGGTCACCGCGATCACCGGTGCCGCCGACAACGCCGTCACCCGGCGCTCGGCACGCCGCCGCGGGCCGGCGGCGGCGGGCGCTGGAGCCATAGGTACGAAGGAGGGGACGGACGATGAGTGATCTCGACACGGTGGAGGCGGTCGCGCCGGCCGCGGCCGAGTTCGACCCCGACCGGCCGCGCGGGGTCACCGGCACCCTCGCGGTGCTCGCCGCCCGCTTCCGCGGCGGCGACCTCGGCGTCGCGCCGGTGGTGGCCGGGCTGGTGGTGATCTGGACGGTGATGCAGATCCTCAACCCGATCTTCCTGTCCAGCACCAACCTGGTGAACCTCGCGATCGAGTGCGTGCCGGTCGGCATCATCGCGCTCGGCGTGATGTTCATGCTGCTGGTCGGCCAGATCGACCTGTCCGTGGGCTCGATCAGCGGCCTGAGCGCGGCGGTCACCGCGGTGCTCTTCGTCGACCAGGGCCTGTCGCCGTGGCTGGCGGTGGCGGGCGCGGTCCTGCTGGCCTGCCTGGTCGGCTGGCTGTACGCGCAGGTGTTCAACCGGCTGGGCGTGCCGAGCTTCGTCATCACGCTGGCGGGGCTGCTCGGGTTCCTCGGCGTGCAGCTGTGGATGCTGGGGGCCAAGGGCTCGATCAACCTCCCGTTCGACTCGGGCCTCGTCACGTTCGCCCAGCTGCAGTTCGTGCCGCCGTGGCTCGCGTACACCCTGGTCGCGGCGGGCGCCGTCGCGCTCTTCGCCGGCGGCTACTCCCGCGCCTCCGCCCGCCGCGGCGCCGGCCTCCCGGCGACCTCGACGCAGGCCCTGCTGCTGCGCAGCGCCGTCCTGCTCGCCGGCCTCGGCGCGGCGGTCTGGTACCTCAACCGGGACCGCGGCGTCGGCTGGATGTTCGTGCTCTTCCTCGGCCTCGTGCTGGCGACCCACTACGTCCTCTCGCGGACGAAGTACGGCAAGTCGCTGTACGCGGTGGGCGGCAACGTCGAGGCGGCCCGGCGCGCGGGCATCAACGTCAAGGCGATCTACGCGTCGGCCTTCATGCTGTGCACCACGCTCGCCGCGATCGGCGGCGTGCTCGCGGCGGCCCGCCTGGCGGCGGCCAACCAGAGCAGCGGCGGCGGCGACGTCAACCTCAACGCGATCGCGGCGGCGGTCATCGGCGGCACGAGCCTGTTCGGCGGCCGGGGGAGCGCGTTCGCGGCGCTGCTCGGCATCGTCGTCATCCAGTCGATCTCCAGCGGTCTCACGCTGCTCAACCTCGACTCCTCGTACCGGTTCATGGTCACCGGAGCGGTGCTGCTGCTCGCGGTGGCGCTGGACTCGGTCGCCCGCCGCTCCCGCGCCTCCAGCGGACGTGCGTGATGGCCGTCATCTGCGTCGACGCCGGCACCACCATGATCAAGGTGGTCGGCTACGACGACGCGGGCGCCGAGCTCGCCGTCGTCCGGCAGGGCACGCAGGTCCGGGGGGCGGAGCCGGGCTGGGCCGAGCAGAGCATGCCCTCGGTGTGGCAGGCCGTCGTCCGCGGCGTCCGCGAGGTCCTGGAGGTGACGGGCGCCGACGTGAGCTACGTGGCGCTGACCGCGCAGGGCGACGGGAGCTGGCTGGTCGACGCCGGCGGCGAGCCGACCGGCCCGGCGATCCTGTGGAACGACGGCCGGGCGGGCGAGATCGTCGAACGGTGGGTCGAGTCGGGCGTGCTGACCGAGGCGTTCCGCGTGAACGGCTCGCTGGCGTTCGCGGGCCTGCCCGCCGGAATCCTCACCTGGCTGCGCGAACACGACCCGGAGCGGCTCCGCCGGTCGGCGGCGTCGCTGACCTGCGGTGGCTGGATCTTCTCCCGCCTCACCGGTGTGGTGGCCGTGGACGGATCGGACGCCTCCGTCCCGTTCATGGACATCCGGGAGCGCGACTACTCGGCCGAGCTGTTCCGGCTGTACGACATGGAGTGGGCGCGCCCGCTGCTCCCGCGGCTGCTCGCGGACGACGACCGGGTCGCCGGGCTGACGGCGACGGCGGCGGCGGCGCTGGGCCTGCCCGAGGGCACGCCGATCGTGCTGGCGCCGTACGACATCGCCACGACCGCCATCGGCGTGGGCGCGGTGGACGTCGGCCAGTCGTGCGTCATCCTCGGGACCACGCTGTGCACCGAGATGGTCGTCGACGCGCCGCGGCTCGACGGCGAGCCGTCCGGCCTCACGGTGGCGATGGGCCTGCCGGGCCGCTATCTGCGGGCGTTCCCGACCCTCGCGGGCGGCCAGGTGGTCGACTGGGCGTGCCGCATGCTCGGGCTGGAAGGCGACCCCGCCGGCCTGTCGGAGCTGGCCGCACGTGCTCCCGTCGGCGCGAACGGCCTGGTCTTCCTGCCGTACCTGTCGCCCGCCGGTGAACGCGCGCCGTTCCTCGATGCCCAGGCGCGCGGCGCGTTCCACGGCCTCACCGTCGACCACGAGCGGGAGGATCTGGCACGCGCCGTCCTCGAAGGGCTCAGCCTGGTGGTGCGCGACTGCCTGACCGCCGCCGGCACCAGGCCCACCGAACTGCGGGTGAGCGGCGGCGGCTCCGCCAGCCCCCTGTGGCTCCAGCTGATGGCCGACGTCACGGGCGTCCCGGTCGTGCGGACGGGCGACGCCGAGCCGGGAGCGCGGGGCGCGTACATCATCGGGCTGCTCGCGACCGGCGAGGCGGCGACCGCGCGGGAGGCGGCCGACGCTCATGTCCGCATCGGCGACGCCTACGAGCCCGACCCGGCCCGTGCCGCCACGTACAACCGGCTCTACCAGGCCTTTCTCGACATCCGGGTGGCCGCCGCGGCGACCTGGCCGATCCTCGCGGCGACACGTGACGCCTCGAGCCGGAACCGATCCGACGGGGGGAATCCGTGACCCGGCCGAAACACCGGGCCGACGACGTGTGGGTGGGGGTGGACCTCGGCACCCAGAGCGTCCGCGCCCTGGCCGTGACCGCCACCGGCGCGGTCGCCGGGACGGGCAGCCGCAGGCTCACCAGCAGGCGGGACGGTCCCCGCCACGAGCAGGACCCCGAGGAGTGGTGGCGGGCCGTGGGGGAGGCGTGCCGGGCGGCCCTGCGCGGCGTTTCCGCGGAGGCCGTGCGCGCGGTCGCCGTGGACGGCACGTCCGGGACCGTCCTCCTCACCGATCCCGACGGCCGGCCGCTGACCCCGGGCCTGATGTACGACGACACCCGCGCCGCGGACCAGGTGCGGCGCGCGGACGAGGCCGGGGGAGAGGTCTGGCGGCGGCTCGGCTACCAGCGCATGCAGCCGGCCTGGGCGCTGCCCAAGGTGCTGTGGCTGCTGGACGAGATGCCCGGCGTCGCCAAGAAGGCGCGTCTCGCGCATCAGGTCGATTTCGTCAACCGGCGGCTCGCCGGGCACGCCGTAGCGACCGACCTGAGCAACGCCCTCAAGACGGGCGCCGACCTGATCGCGGAGACCTGGCCGGAGCGGGTGTTCGAGGAGCTGGGCGTGCCCGCGGGGCTGCTCCCGCCCTTGGAACGTTCCGGCACCGTGCTCGGCTCGGTCTGCGCCGACGCCGCCGAGGCGACCGGCCTGCCCGCCGGCATCCCCATCGTCGCGGGCTGCACCGACGGCTGCGCCGCCCAGCTCGGCACGGGACGGCTCACCGTCGGCTCCTGGAACTCCGTACTCGGCACCACGCTGGTCCTCAAGGGCGTCACCACGGACCTGATCCAGGACCCGCTCGGCGTCGTCTACTCGCACAAGGCGCCCGACGGCGGCTGGCTCCCCGGCGGCGCGTCCAGCACCGGGGCGGGCATCATCAGCCGCGACTTCCCGGACCGCGACCTCGACGAGCTCACCCGGCAGGCGCGCCGGCGCGAACCGGCGGGGACGCTCACCTATCCGCTGGTCTCGTCCGGCGAGCGGTTCCCCTTCGTCGCGCCCGAGGCGCGCGGCTTCGTCCTCGACGAGGATGGGGACGAGGGCGACCGGTTCGCCTCGGTGCTGCAGGGCATCGGCTACGTCGAGCGGCTCTGCTTCGACTACCTGGACATGCTGGGCGCGCCGATCGGGGGTGACCTGACGCTGACCGGGGGAACGACGAGGAGCACGTACTGGTGCCGGCTGCGGGCCGACATCCTCGGGCGGCCGGTGCTGCTGCCCGAACAGGCCGAACCGGCTCTCGGCGCGGCCGTGCTGGCCGCCGCCGCGTCGACCGGCCGGCGGGTCGCCGAGACCGCCGCGTCCATGGTCCGCGTCCGGGAGACCATCGACCCCCGCCCGACCCACACCGCCCGTTTCGACGACGGCTACCTCCGCCTCGTCGCCGAGCTCGAACGGCGCGGCTGGCTGCCCCCCGCCGCCGCCGCCCACGCACGGGAAAGGACGCCACGATGACCCGACTGGTTCTGGTACGTCACGGAGAGACGACGTGGCACGCGGAGAACCGCTACGCGGGGGTCACCGACGTCCCACTCACCCCGCGCGGTCTCGACCAGGCACGGCAGCTCGCCGACTGGGCCAGGACGGCGGAGCTCGCCGCCATCTGGTCGTCGGACCTGACGCGGGCGCGGCTCACCGCCGCCCCCTGCGCCGAGGCCGCCGGGCTGCCGCTCCAGATCGACCAGCGGCTCCGCGAGCTGAACTTCGGGCACGCCGAGGGCCTCACGCGGACGGAGATGCGCCAGCGTTTCCCGGAGGCGCTCCAGGCGTTCCACGCCGATCCGGTGAACGGCCATCTCCCCGGCGGGGAGGACCCCGCCGCCGCGGCCGAACGTTTCACCGCCTGCCTGCACGACATCGTCGGGCGGTATCCCGACGACCGGGTCCTCGTGATCGCCCACACCACCGCGATCCGCCTGGCCCTCTGCACCCTCCTGGGGCTGCCCCTGCCGGACTACCGGCGGCTGTTCCCGTCCGTGCACAACTGTGCCCTGACCGAAGTGCGCGTCGAGGACGGCGAGATCGCCCTCCTCGCGTTCAACACCCCGATCGAAGCCCTGGAGCCGCAATGACCGTCCGTGTCCTGGCCGCCGGTGACCACTTCGTGTTCAACCGGCTGTTCATCGACGCGATCCGTGCCGAGATCCCCGCAGCCGACCTGGCGTTCACCGAGCTGACCCTGCCCTGGCCGGTGGAGCCGTTCGGCCGGGTCGCCGAGGTGGACGAGGCGTCCGGCACCGAGGACCAGCTGATCGAGGCCCTCGGGGACGCGGAGATCTGCGTGACCCAGATGGCCCCGCTCACCCGCCGCATCCTGGAGGCGTCACCGGACCTGCGCCTCTTCGGGATCAGCCGGGGCGGCCCGGTCAACGCCAACCTGGAGGCCGCCGCCGAACACGGCGTCGCCGTCTGCAACGCTCCCGGCCGCAACGCGGGCGCCACCGCCGAGCACACCCTCGGCATGATCATGGCGGCGGCGCGTCGTATCCCCCAGACCCACACCGACCTCCACACGGGCCAGTGGCGCAGCGACTACTACCGCTACGAGGCGGTCGGCCCCGAGCTGGACGGCAGCACGGTGGGCCTGGTCGGCTGCGGAGCCGTCGGCCGCCGCGTGGCGCGCATGCTGGCCGCCCTGGGCGCCCACGTCCTGGTCTACGACCCCTATACGGACCTGGGCGACCTGGCCGAGTCGGTCTCCCTCGAAGAACTCCTGACCCGCGCACAGATCGTGACCCTCCACGCCCGCGTCACCCCCGAGACGACCGGCATGATCGGCGCCGCTCAGATCGCGGCGATGCCCCCAGGCGCGATCATCGTCAACTGCGCCCGCGGTGCCCTCCTCGACTACGACGCCGTCTGCGACGCCCTCGACAGCGGCCACCTCTTCGGCGCCGCCTTCGACGTCTTCCCCGAGGAGCCGATCCCGCCAGGCTCACGCCTCCTGACCAGCCCCAACATCACGCTCACCCCGCACCTGGCGGGCGCGAGCAAGCAGACCGCCGTCAACGCGGCCCGCATCATCGCCGAAGAAGTGGGCCGCTATCTCCGAGGCGAACCCCTGGCCCACTCCGCCAACGGCCTGGAAAAGCCCTTCGTCCGCAACTGACCCATCGTTGGTTGACCCTTGAGGTCGCTGCCGCACGTAGTTCCCGGTGAGGAGAACTCTCGCCGACGAGCTGAGGAGCCGACGTGAGCATCGACCCCGCCTACCGTTACTACGACGACCCGTGGGGTGATCGCGCTCGGACGGCGACGCGCACGTTCGAAGCGCCGTGGGAGGGTGCCCCGCAGGTCCCGCCGTTCGCGTACACGGACGAGACGGGCCGGCGCCGCGACAGGGGATCTCGCGGGATCCTGGTCGCGGCCGCCCTGATCTCCGCCTTGAGCGGTGCCGTGGCGGGCGCCGGCGGTGCCATCGCCACCGGTCTGGTGGGAGCCGGGCAGCCGGGAGCCGGGCTCCAGACGGAGGCGGCCGCCGACACGGCGACGCGGCCCGGGGACCTGCGGAGCGCGGCGGCGAGGGTCCAGCGGAGCGTGGTCTCGATCGACGTGCGCGGGGCGGCGGGCCGCTCGACCGGTTCGGGCTTCGCGATCGACGGCCAGGGCAACATCCTGACCAACGCCCACGTCGTGGAGGGCGGGCGGACGTTCGTCGTCATGCTGCCGGACCGCAGGAACGTCAGCGCGCGTCTCGTGGGCGCCGACGCGGCCAACGACATCGCGGTGCTGTCGGTCGGGGCGTCCACGAGCCCTCCACCGCTGGTCATGGGCCGTTCTTCGAGCCTGCGCGTCGGAGACCAGGTGCTCGCGGTGGGCTCGCCCCTCGGGCTGGCCGGTACCGTCACGTCCGGCATCGTCAGCGCGGCCCAGCGCCAGGTGTCTCTCGGCAACGGCAACCGGCAGGCGGCCGTGCAGACCGACGCGTCGATCAACCCCGGGAACTCCGGCGGTCCGCTGGTCGACACCCGCGGCCGGGTCATCGGGGTCAACACGGCCATCGCGACGCTGGGCCAGGGGGCGGACGGCGGCGGGTCGGGCTCGATCGGCATCGGCTTCGCCATTCCCGCGGAGCGCGCGGACGCCATCGCGCGCCGCCTCATCCGGTAGCGCGGCGAGCCCGGTGCCGCCGAGATCGAAGTGCTCCCGAGCGGCACGTGCGAGCAGGAAGAGATGCTGCGCGACGGCCGCGCCGACGTGGCACTCATGCATACGCCGTTCAACTCCCTCGCCGGGTTCGACAGCGAGGAACTGCTGACCGAGGGACGGATCGCCGTCCTGCCCGCCGGGCACCCTCTCGCCACGCACACGACCTTGACCCTGGCCGACGTCACCGACGTCCCTGATCTTCCGCTCGCCCGCTGGCCCCGCGACGGCGTCTACCCTCCCGGCCCCGGCCCCGAGGTCCGCGACCAGACCCAACTGGCCCAGCTGATCGCCCTCGGACGCACCGCGGCCATCTTCCCCGACTCCTCCCGCGCCTGGCTCTGGGCCGAACACACCGCCGTCCCCCTCATCGACGCACCCCCCGTCGTCACCCACATCGCCTGGCCTCCGCACAGCCGCTCCCGCACCCTCGCCCAGCTGATCCGCACGGCCACACGACTCTGACGGCACGGTGTCCGGGCTGCTCGCGTCGAGGTCAGGCGGCGAGTTGTTCGGTGGGGCGGAGGCGTTCGAGGACCCGGTCGTAGGTGCGGGCGGTCTCGTCGGCGATGCGGTTCCAGGAGTAGCGGCTGTGGGCGCGGTCGGCGGCGGCGATGGAGTAGCCCGTCAGGGTGGTCTGTTCGGTGAGCAGGAGGCGGACGGCGCGGCCGATGGCGGTGGGGCGGTCCGGGGGGACGTGCAGGCCGGTGATGCCGTCCAGGACGCAGTCGGCGGCGCCTGCGACGGGTGTGGCGATGACGGGGACGCCGCAGGCCATGGCCTCCAGCGGGGCCAGGGGCGAGGTGCCGGTGGGGGAGAGGCAGAGTGCCAGCTCGGCGGTGCGCAGGAGGCGGGGGAGGGTCTTGCGGGGCATGGCGCCGAGGAAGATGACGCGGTCGTCGACGCCGAGTTCCTTGGTGAGGACCTGGAGTTCGCGGACCTGGGTGTCGCCCTCCAGTTCTTCGCGGGCGGGGCCGCCGGTGATGGCCAATTCGGCGTCGGGGATGTGGATCAGGGAGCGGATGGCGGTGGCGGCGCCGCCGTCGTCCAGGTCGTCGGTCAGGACGACGAGGCGGTCGCGGTCGCTGCGGGGCAGCGCGGGGCCGAGCTGGCTGAAGTGCTCGGTGTCCACGCCGTAGGGGGTGATGGTGATGGAGCGGCGCGGGACGCCGATCTTGACGAGTCGTTCGGCTTCGTCGGTGCAGCCGGCCAGGACCGCGGCGGCGTTGCGGCCGATCGCCTTCTCCAGGCGGAGCCGGGAGGGGTGCACCGGCCTGCCGGTCGTGCGGCTGTGGTAGCTCTGCACGATCGGGATGTCGAGGCCGCGGGCGGCGGCGGTGGCGGCCAGGCCGGCGATCCAGCCGTGGGCGTGCACGAGGTCGGGCTTGCCGTGCGGGGTGGACCAGTGGTGGTGCAGGGCCGCGGCCAGGTCCGTGACGTGCGGGATCAGTTCGTCGTCGGTGAGCGGGCGGGCCGGTCCGGCGTCCAGGTGGATCAGCCTCGCGGTGGCGCTCAGCTTGGTGCGGCCGGGCGCGGCCGCCTCGTGGCGTCGGGTGTAGAGGGTGACCTGCCGTTCGCCTTGGCCGAGCGCGCGGGCGAGTTCGGCTACGTGTACGGCTTCGACCTGCTGGTTCTCGACGGTGGCGGCGGAAACCAGGGCGATGTTCAGGGGGGAAGACACGACACGACCTCCGGATGTGCGCAGGGGCAACCAGGAGATGTCGTCGTCTTAGACACCCACTCGCAGGATCTTGTTTCCAGGACCGATCGCGACGAAACCTCCCAATCCGGTTGCTGTCCGACTTCGTCCGCCTCCCGCTCGCCGGCATTAATCGTCTCGCCAGAGACGGATTGACCCCCGGACGGCGGACGTGACGCTGGCCGAATTTCACGCCAGAATCTGCACAACTGAGATGAATCCCAGTGAAAGGTGTGCCAAGTGTCTGTGGTCATCGGCTCCCCAGCATCCTCTGCCGGAACGTTCCCCCACAGAGGATCTGATGACACTGTGTGACAAGTTCGCTTCCCCGAGGAGCGGCAATTGCCGCCCGGGGAATTTCTCATGCTCGCCGTAGGGCGCTTGCGCGCCGAACCGTCGCTGACGGGGAGCGGGCCATACGGGGATGAGGCGGCCTGACGGCCGCCGCGTGTGCCGGCTCGTCTCCCGCTACGGACCGGCCGTCTCTCGATCATTGACCGCGTCACGCCCCTTGATGGAGCGGGACGCGGCTCCGCTGGAATCTTCCTCGGTCACCGTGTCTGTCGGCCATGCACGGCTGGATACTCGAATGGAGAGATAATGGCGAACCAGGTCAGTGACACCGAACAGATGAAGTCCGTTCTCTACAGAAAGAAGCCGCAACGGGTGCAACGTGGAGTCGTCTCCGACGAGGGGCGCCGCGGCAATGTGCTCACGACGGCGGTAGGGCTGCAGATACCGGCCGAATTGACGTTCGAGGACTGGGAGCGGGCCGGCCGCCAGCTCTCCGGGATCGTGAACTCGTCGGCATGGTGGCTCGGCGACTGGCTCGTATACGGCAAGGAGCACTACCGCGACCGGTACGAGCGGGGAATCCTCGCGGCCGGGCTGCAATACCAGACGTTGCGCAACTACGCCTGGGTCGCGGGGCGGTTCGAGTTGTGCCGCCGGCACGCGGCGCTGAGCTTCCAGCATCACGCCGAGGTCGCGTCGCTGCCGGTCGAGGAGCAGGACAAGTGGCTCGACCACGCCGAGAAGGCGAGGTGGACCACCAAGCAGCTGCGAGAGAGCATCCGGCTCTCGCGCGCGACCGAGGCCCGCGAGGTCGCGCGGCCCGAGGCCACGCAACGGCTCGCGGTGCCCGGCAGCCACATGCGGCGCTGGCACCTGGCGGCGGAGCAGTCGGGAATCGACCTCCAGCAATGGGTGCTGACCACGCTGGACAGCGCGGCCGCGCGGGCACTGGAGGAATGGTCCGGCGAGAAGGCATGAGGGCGGCTGTCACCGACGCCGGCCACCGGACTCCGTGAAGGGACACCATGCCCACCTTCGACACGCCGGAACCGATCCTGGCCTCGATCCGCATCGGGGCCGGGGTCGTCCGGATCACGGCGGAGAACCGGGCCGACACCGTCGTCGAGATCGCTCCGAACTCCGGCACCAGAGCCGACGTGCGGGCCGCGGAGCGGGTCCGGGTGGACTACGAGGCCCGCGAGCTCCTGGTGCGGACCTCCTGGGCACGGACCCTGTTCGGCAGGTCCGGCGGGGTCATCGTGGAGGTGGTGCTGCCTAAGGGCTCACGGCTGAGGGGCACCGCGCGCAGGGGCGATCTCGTCTGCGCGGGGCGGCTGTGGGAGTGCGAGTTCAGGACCGGCGCCGGGAGGCTCCGGGTCGAGGACGCGGGCCCGGTCCGCCTGCGCACCCGGCACGGCGACGTCGCGCTGGGGCGTGCGACGGCCGACGTCGACGTGGCCACGGGTTCCGGCGAGCTGCGGATCGGACGCGTGGACGGCGACCTGGAGCTCAGGAACTCCAACGGTCACACCTGGATCGAGGAGATCACCGGCGACCTGCGGCTGAAGGTGGCCAACGGGAACGTCGACATCGGCCGCGCCCACGGCTCGGTCACCTCGACGGCCGCCAGGGGCAGTATCCGTGTCAAGGAGGTGACCCGCGGCCGGGTCGAGCTCCGGACCGGGACGGGTGACGTCGAGGTCGGCGTCCACGGCGGCACCGCGGCGTGGCTCGACGTCAAGTCCCGGGCGGGCACGGTGCGCACCGCCCTCGACGATGCCGGCCAGCCTGGCGACCGCACCGAGACCGTGGAGGTGCACGCCCGGACGGGCCGCGGCGACATCACGATCTGCCGGGCGGTGGCGGGATGACGGGAATGTCCTGCCGACGGGACGCGCCGCCTCGGAATATCGAAAAGGACGTCCGCCGGGGGTGGTCCGGCCATTCTTCCTTTCTTAGACTTCGAGTGCCGGTCCGAATGGAGGGGCTCGGAACATGATCTCGATCTCCGGGAATTCGGGCGCACGAGAAGGGAATTCGCCGTGAACATTTCTGGTGACCCGGGCCGCGGCACGGGATTCGTCGACGTCGAGCTCGTGGGCGGCCCGGCCGGCGGGCCCACCCGTGTCAACGTGCCCGTGTCGGCCGTGGACGAGGGCGAACTGAAGGTCGAGCGAGGCGGCGGATACGACCACTACGTGCGTGCGCAGCCGGGCGGCGGTGCCGAGGTGCCCGTCTTCACCTGGGCCACCCGGACGAAGATCGCCGAATAGCTCCCGGCCCTCGGCACTCGCCGGCGGCACCGGCCGGCGTCAGTTCCGGAATTGGCAGGCCACTTTCGGCCGCCTCATGCCGTGGCCGAATCCGCGGCCGGGCCACCGTCGTTGGGCCGCGCAAACGCGCCAGTGTGATGACCTTGTGACGCTGGGAAGTTCGCTCGCTCACCGCCATGGCCGTAATCGTCTTTCGGGCGGGACGCCGATCGGGTGATACTGCTCCACATGTCGGAGGCGATCTTACCTTTCGGGACATGGGGCGATGGCTGTACCGAGCATGTGGCGCGGTGTGACGGTCCGATCCGACCCGGGGCCCGGGCCCTCGGAATACGCGCTGGCCTACGCGATCCGCGGTTTCGTGGTCGCGCTCCGCTGCGGCGCCGTGGTGGCGGCGGTCGTCGCGGCGGCGGTCGACGGCGGCGGCGGAGTGTCCCGGCTCTGGCAACTGGCCTTGCTCGGCGGACTCGTTCTGTGGTCCGCGTTCTTCACCATGACGGCGGTCCGTTATGGACCGGGGTCTTTCCTCGTGGCCGGTGACTCGGCCGTGGTGGCGCTGGTACTGCTCGCCCAGCCACGGCTCGTCCCCGTCGCGTCGGTCGTCGACGAGACCACGTGGGCCATCGTGCTCGCGGGGTCGGCGGTCTACGTGGCGCTGCTGTCGACCGGCCGGCTGACCGGGTCGCTGCTGGCGGCGGGCGTCATCGCCGCCTACATGATCGGTGTTCCGGCCGAGACCAGCCAGGTGCGCAGCCTGGTCGTCCAGGCCACGGCGGTGAGTGTGATCATGTGGCTGCTGCGCCGCGGCGGCCGGCGGGCCGACGTGATCGTCGCGGACCGCGACCGCGAACGGCGGCGGTCGATGGTGGAGGCGGCCCGCCGGGCCGACGAGCGGATCCACCGTTTCCAGGTGCACGACACCGTGCTGTCGATGCTCAGCATGGTCGCCTCGGGCGCCGTCCCGGCGGACTCGCCCGGCCTGCGCAGGGACGCGCGCAGGGCGATGCAAGTGATGGAACGGTTCTCCGGAGGATGGCTCGACGGCGACGGGACACCGGTCGACCTCGCGGAACAGCTGCGCGGGCTCACCGAGGAGCTGTCCGTCCCGGTCACCGTCGATCTCACCATCGTCCATGACGGTGACGCGGCCCGAATGGAGGTTCCCGCGCCGGTCGCGGCGGCGATCACGGGTGCGGCCGGCGAGGCGCTGCGCAACGTCGACCGCCACGCCGGGGTCTCCCGGGCGTGCGTGCGGGCCGAGCGGCACGGCGGCGCGGTCACGGTCACCGTCGCCGACCGGGGGCGGGGATTCGAGCCCGTCGGAGCGCAGGTGAGCCGCCGCGGCATCAGGCACTCGATCGTCGAACGCATGATCACGGTCGGTGGCCGCGCCACGGTCGACTCCCGGCCCGGCGCCGGGACCGAGATCACGCTGCGGTGGCCCCGTGGTTGAAGCGTCGCCGCGGACGTCGTTCGCCGTGCGTTTCAACCGGGCGTTCGACGCGGCCATGGTGTGCACGGCGGCCCTGTGGCAGGTCGGCGCCGCGGGCACGGCCCTGCTGACCTACCTCGACCACTACCGGTCGCCCCTCGTGGCCGTCGCGGTCTGGGCGGCGCAGTGCCTGCTCCTCGTGGTCGCCTCGGTCCTGCTCCTTCGCAGCGGGGGCGGCTCCCGCTGGACCGTGCCGCTGGCCGTGGCCGACCTCACCACGGGGATCGTGATGGCGGCCGACTGCCCGCAGGGCGAGCTGCTGAGGATCAACTGGGCGTGGACCACGGCCGGGCTGATCGGCGTGCTGCTGCTCATGCACCGGCCCCTGCGGGAGTTCGTCGGGTTCCTGGTCGTGAACGCGGGCGTCGTCCTCGTCGCGCTGGTGTCCACCTGCGACCTGAACCGGCACGTCATCGCCGGGTTCGTGGTCCTGCTGTACGCCTCGGCCAGCATCCAGCTCGCGATGGCCGGCGGCGCGCGCGTGTTCCGGGCGAGCGGCGGCGTCGCCGCCGCGGCGGCCGCCGACCGGTGGGAGATGGCCACCCGGGAGATGGTCATCGCGGAGGTCGCCGCGGCGCGGCAGGACCGCTATCACGAGGCGGGACGGCTCGTCGCGCCCATCCTGCGGGGGCTGGCCGACGGCAGCGCCGATCCGTCCGATCCGTCGTTGCGGCATCGCTGTGCCACCGCCGAGAAGATGCTCCGGCAGCTGCTGGCCGAGCAGGAGGACATTCCGGATCCGCTGCTGCGGCTCCTCCAGCCCGGCGTCGACGAGGCGCTGCGCCGCGGGGCGGTGGTCGACGTGGCCCGGGTCGGCGAGCCGCCGCCGATGGACCAGGCGACCGTCTCGGGGCTCGCGGAGGTGGCGCTCGCGGTGCTGGCGAGGACGCGGACGTACGCGCGGATCACCGTCGTCTCGACGGCCACCGACCAGGTCAGCGTCTCGGTCCTGACCGACGACCCCGCCGCCGGTGACATCACCGCGGGAGACGCCGGAGACGCCGGCGGCGGGGTCGACCTCACCATCGATCATGACGGTGAGCTGCTCTGGGCGGAGGCGCGATGGGCCCGACCGTGACCATCGCGGTCATCGACGACCAGGACGTGGTGCTGACGGGGATCAAGACCTGGGTCGCCGAGGACGCGCGGCACCGGGTCGAGATCGTCCACACCGGCCTGGACTTCGCCGACCTGGACACCGGCGCGGCCGCGACGGCCGACGTCCTGGTCGTCGACCTCCGCGTCGACGGCGAGCTCGTCTTCGACCGCATCGCCGCGCTCGCCGGTAAAGGCCGCAAGATCGTCGTGTTCTCCCAGCACGGCGAGCCGGACGTCATCCACCAGGCCGAGCTGGCCGGTGCCCGGGCCTACATCACCAAGGACTCCAACGAAGGCAGGACCCACCTCATCGAGGCGATCCTCACGGTGGCCGCCGGCGGCAGATACACCACTCCGTCGCAGGCGGGCGCCATGCTCGCCGCGAACGGGACCCTCGACGGGACACCCAGATTCTCCGACCAGGAACTGCGGACGATGCGGCTCTGGCTCGGCGGCCTCACCCGCGCCGGAGTCGCCCGCCAGATGGGCATCAGCGAGCACACGGTGAAGCAGTATCTGGAACGGGCCCGGGAGAAGTATTCCAGGGCGGGCCGCGAAGTGCAGACCCGTGTCGACCTTTACCGCGAGGCCCGCCGCGACGGCATCGTCACCGATTGACACCGCGCGCCGCTCATTGGCCCCGGTTCCTTTTGCCCGGCCATTCGGGCTCCCTTGTGGTGTCGGCGGCCGAGACTTACGGTGGCGTCAGCATTCGAGGGCCAGTGCGGATTCAGGGTGTCCCGTCGACGGGACGGCGCCGAAATGGCGAGCCCGGCACGGCCCCGGAGAATTGCAATCCCGAGTTGCCCGTGACCTTCGATCCCGAGTCACGTCGTGACGGTCAAGGACGGTGGCGAATGAGCACGAATCCCTTCGACGACGAGGACGGCCGTTTCCTCGTCGTGGTCAACGACGAGGACCAGCATTCCCTTTGGCCGGTGTTCACCGAGGTGCCCGCGGGCTGGCGGATGGTCTTCGGTGAGGCGTCCAGGGCCGAATGCCTGGAGTACGTCGAGCGGAACTGGACCGACATGCGCCCGCGAAGCCTGCGGGAGGCCATGGCGGCGGACTGAACCCCGGCCGGATGCTGCGGAGGAGTGGATCGCGATGTTCGTGCCTGGCATGTACCGGGAGCCCGACGCGCAGTGGATCGTCGAGCTGATGCGGCGGAATCCGCTGGCGCTGCTCATGACCAACGGCGGTGACGCGGAAGGGCCGTACGGCACGCATCTGCCGGTCGTCCCGGACCCGCGGCCGCCCGCCGGGGAGTCCGCCGGCGGGCGCGCGGACCTGACCGGGACGACGCTGCTCGGCCACATGAACCGGGGGAACCCCCAGTGGAAGGCGCTGCGGCCCGCGATGCCCGCGGTGCTCAGCTTCGCGGGCCCGCACGCCTACGTCTCGCCGGCGCTCTACCGGTTCACCCCCACGGCGCCGACCTGGAACTACACGGCCGCGCAGGTGCGCGGGGTGATCGACAAGGTCGAGTCCGACGAGGAGACGCTGGCCGTGGTGCGCTCCACGGTGCGGGTCCTGGAGGCCGATTTCGGATACGGCTGGGACATGTCCGGGTCGATCGGCCACTTCCGCCGGATCCTGCCCGGGGTGGGCGCGTTCCGGTTCACGGTCACCCGGGCCGAGGCGATCTTCAAGCTCAGCCAGGAGCAGAGCACCGAGACGCGAGGCCGGGTCTGCCGCCACTTCGCCGAGGAGGGGGCCGGCGGGCAGCGGGAGGTCGCGGAGTACATGAACAGGCTGACCGAAGTGGAATGACGTGATCGCCGCCCAGGCGAACACCCCTGGTCCGAAGATGACGTTTGGGGAGCATCCTGTGAGTGCTACGAACGGTTACAAGACGGAGCCGGTGACCACCGGCGGTGATCCCGCGCAGCGCGACGTGGTCCTGTCCATCGTGGGGAAACAGGCGACGGCGCGGAAGTCGGGGATGGTCTTCGCGCAGAACCTGTCGGAGCGGTCCTGGGAGCAGATCGGGTCCGGCCTGCGCGAGCTCACGAACTCCTCGGCGTGGTGGCTCGCCGACTGGCTGATCTTCGGGGAGGCCGCCTACGGGCTGCGGCGGTACCGGGAGGCGATCGACCGCACCGGGCTCGACTACCAGACCTTGCGCAACTACGCGTGGGTGGCCCGGCGGTTCGAGCACCACCGCAGGCGGGACGCCCTCAGCTTCGCCCACCACGCCGAGGTGACCCGCCTGTCGCCGCCTGAGCAGGATTACTGGCTGCGCAAAGCCGAACAGCAGAAGTGGTCGCGCAACGAGCTCCGCAGGGCGGTTCGCGCCAGCCTGGCCGAGCAGAGCCGCGAGGCGAGCCTCCCCCCGGGCGGCGACGAGAAGCGCGAGGCGCCCCGGGCGGCCGAGCCGGCGGGAGCCGGCGAGCGCCGGCGGAAGGGCACCACGCTCACCATCGAACTGTCCGCCCGCCAGCTGGACTCCTACGCGGAGGTCGCGGCCGCGCACGGCCTGCCCGTCGACAAGTGGGCGACGCAGGTGCTCGACGCCGCCGATTGGCGTACCGCCTAGATCCCGCCCCAGATCCCTGCCCCAGATCCCCGTCACACCGGAGTCGGTTGATGATCCTCCAGGGAAAGCGGGTCGCCCTGCCCCCGGCGCCCGTCGTCCACAAGCGGTTCGAGGCGCACGCGGAGGTCGCCCCCCAGGCCGTCGCGGTCTTCTGCGCCGGGCGGCGGGTGACGTACGCGGAGCTGGACGCGAGGGCGAACCGGTTCGCGCACTTCCTCGCCGCGCGCGGGCACGGCCGGGGCGCGAAGGTCGGCGTCTGCCTCGACTACTCGATCGGCATGGTCGTCGCCGTCCTCGGCACGCTGAAGGCGGGCGCGGCCTACGTACCGCTCGACCCGGCCTACCCGCCGGCGCGGCTCCGGCTGCTGCTGGGGCAGATCCCCGATCTCGCCCTGATCGTGGCCTCCCCGGCGACGGCCGGGATGGTCGGATCGGCGGTCGCCGAGGTCGTCGATCTCGATCAGCTGTCCGGTCAGCTGGCGGGTCTCCCCGCGACCCGTCCCGACGTCTGCGTCACCGGAGACGACGTGTGCTACGCGGTCTTCACGTCCGGGTCGACCGGTACGCCGAAGCTGACCGCGGTGCGGCACGAGGGCTGGTTCAACCTGCTGAACTGGCTGGCGCTCGAGTACGGCCTGCACCGCGGGTCGCACAACCTGGTCGTCAGCGCGTTCGGGTTCGACCTCTCCCAGCGCAGCCTGATGGCGCCACTGTTCTGTGGCGCCACCCAGTACCTGATGGCGAGCCGGAACTTCGACGCCCTGATGGCCTATCGCATGCTGACCGAGCACGAGATACGCACGGTGCACTGCGCATCGAGCACGCTGTACCTGCTGGTGGACTGGGAGACCGCGCGCGGAGGCGAGGCGCTCACCAGGCTGGACTACGTGCTGTTCGGCGGGGAGCCGCTGAAGGCCGAGCGCATCGCGGACTGGGCGCGGCGCGAGGGCAACATGTGCACCCTGCTGCACCAGTACGGCGTCGCCGAGTGCACGGACGTCGCGACGTCGTACGACTTCACCGGCCACCGCGCCGGCGAGCACGACATCACGCCGGTCGGCGGACCGGCCTACAACACCGACATCCACCTCCTCGACGAGCGGATGCGCGGTGTCGGGGCGGGGGAGTACGGGGAGATCTGCATCTCCGGCACCAGTGTCGGCGCGGGCTACCTCAACGGCGCGGGTCCCGAATCCGGGAAGTTCACGACGGTCGTGGTCGGCGGCGCGCCGCGCAGGCTGTACCGCACGGGTGACCGCGGCTTCGTGACCGAGGCCGGGGACCTCGTCGTCACCGGCAGGATGGACGCGCAGGTGAAGGTGCGGGGCATGCGCATCGACCCCGCCGACATCGAGCGCGCGCTCGGCAGGCTGGCCGGGGTCCGGGAGGCCGCCGTGGTGATCGCGCCCCCCGGCTCCGGGGCGGGCTCCGGCTCCGGTGAGGCCGAGCTGGTCGCGTTCATCGTCCCGGCGGGCGACGCCCTCGCCGCGAACGACGTGCGCGCCCGGCTCCTCGAAACGCTGCCGCGGAACATGGTCCCGGCCCGGTGCGTCAACATCCCGCGGCTCCCGTTGAGCCCGCACGGGAAAGTGGACCGCACGGCGCTGGCCGACGCGTGCCGCGATCATTTCGCCGGCAGCGGCACCACGGCATGACCGGCGGACCTTGATGGCAATGGAGAGGACTGTGATGATCGCCGACAAGGTGCGCGCCATCTGGTGCCGCGAACTCCGGCGCGACGACGTGTCGGTCGATGACGACTTCTTCGCCCTGGGCGGCCAGTCCGTGATCATGGCCAGAATCCAGGTCGCCCTCATCGAGGAATTGGGCGTCGAGGTCCCGGTGGACCAGATGTTCCTCAATCCGACGGTGGCGTCGATTTCCACTTACATCGAATCCCTGGATTCTCTGCCCCGATAACGGCAACCCCGGCGCCGCTCCATGTCCTGCCGGCGGGACACATATTCCGCCCCGCCGGATCGCGCGGCTAGCGTCGAATTCATCATTCACTCGGTATGAGAGGCGCCATGTACGACGTGATTGTCATCGGTGCCCGTTGTGCGGGTTCGCCGGCGGCCATGTTGTTCGCGCGGGAGGGATATCGCGTCCTGCTCCTGGAGAAAGCGCGCTTTCCCAAGGACACGCTCTCTTCGCATTATATTCACCAGCCCGGAGTGGCGCTGCTCGGCCGGTGGGGACTGCTCGACGAGCTCCGCGACGCGGGCTGCCGGCCGATCGACCACGAGAGCTACGAGGGGCCCGGCGTCCGGCTGGACGGCTTCTCCCTGCCGGTCGACGGCTACCGGACGACCTACGCGCCCAGGCGGTTCGTGCTCGATCCGATCCTCGCCGGCGGCGCCGTGGCGGCCGGTGCCGAGTTCCGGGAGTCCTGCGCGGTCACCGATCTGCTGTTCGAGGACGACCGGGTCGCCGGGGTGCGGTACACGACTCCCGGCGGCGCCGAGGCGACGGACCGGGCGCGGCTGGTCGTCGGCGCGGACGGCATGCGATCGCTGGTGGCCCGCAAGGCCGGCGCGCCCAACGTCGTCGAGCACCCGCGGCTGACCTGCGTCTACTACGGCTACTGGGCGGGGGTCCCCGCGCACATGGAGCTGTACGAGCGGCCGGGACGCTGGATCGTCGCCATCCCCACCAACGACGACCTCACGCTGATCATGGCCTACTTCCCGCAGGACGAGTTCTCCGGCGTCCGCGCCGCGGTGGAGGCCTCCCTCCTCGAAGCCGTCCGCACCACGGCCCCCGGGCTGTACGAGCGGATGGCGGCGGGCAGGCGCGTGGAACGGCTGTACGGCACGGGGCATCAGGAGAACTTCTTCCGCAAGGCCTACGGGCCGGGGTGGGTGCTGCTCGGCGACGCGGTGCACCACAAGGACTCCATCACCGCCCGCGGCATCACCGACGCCTTCATCCAGGCCCGGTCCCTCACCGGGCACATCGGAGGGCGGCTGCACGACGACGCCGCGCTGGAGGCGGCGCTGAAGCGCTACGAGAACGACCTGAACGACGACTTCCCCGACCTCTACCAGGGCGTGCTCAACGTGGCCGAGCTCAAGCCGGAGGGGCGGACGGAGATGCTGCGGAAACTGGCCGGTCACCAGGAGCTGGTCGACCGGTACTTCTCCACGGTGTCGGGCGCGTGCTCCTTCGACGACTTCTACAACGCCGAACTCTTGACGGTGCTCGATCAGAACTGACCGGCGGCTCGCTCCCCGGTCGTCCGCCGATATGGAGAAACAATGATCCCGTTGTCGTTCGCGCAGCGCCGCCTGTGGTTCGTGGACCGGTTCGAAGGCCCGTCGCCGACCTACAACGGCGCCTTCGCCCTGCGGCTGACCGGTGAGCTGAGCGTGGGCGCGCTCCAGTCGGCGCTCCGCGACGTCATCGACCGGCACGAGGTCCTCCGCACGGTGATCGTCGAGGACGAGGACGGCGTCCCGCACCAGCGGGTGCTGCCCGCCGGCCGCAAGCCGTTCGACCTGCCGGTCGTCGAGGTCGCGACGGAGGAGGAGCGGGCTGCGGCGGTCGGCGGGGAGGCCACCGGGAACTTCGACCTGGCCGCCGACGCGCCGATCCGCGCCAGGCTGATCCGGTGCGGATCGCGCGAGTACACGCTGGTGCTGGTGATGCACCACATCGCCGTGGACGGGGAGTCCTTCGGGCCGCTGTTCCGCGACCTCATCACGGCCTATGTGGCCCGCAGAGAGGGCAGGGCACCGGCGTGGGAGCCGCTTCCGGTGCAGTACGCGGACTACACGCTGTGGCAGCAGGACGTGCTCGGCGACGAGTCCGATCCGGACAGCCTGGCGGCCGGGCAGCTGGAGTACTGGCGGCGGACCTTGGCCGATCTGGCGCAGCCGCTGGCCCTGCCGACCGATCGGCCGCGCCCGAAGGCGATGAGCCACCGCGGCGACACGGTGCGGTTCTCGATCGACCCCGACCTGCTCCGGTCCGTGGAGAAGCTGGCCGCGCAGGCGGACACCACGGTCTCGATGGTCATGCACGCCGCGCTGGCGGTCCTCCTGCACCACCTCGGCTGCGGCGACGACGTGCCCATCGGCGCGCCGATCGCGGGCCGCACCGATGAGGAGCTGCGGGACCTCGTCGGGTTCTTCGTCAACACCTGGGTGCTTCGCGTCGACCTCTCGGGAGACCCGGCCTTCTCCGAGCTCCTCCAGCGGGTGCGGGACCGGGCCCTCGCCGCCTACGACAACCAGGACATGCCGTTCGAGCGGCTGGTGGAGCTGCTGAACCCCGACCGGTCCACCGCCTACAGCCCCTTCTTCCAGGTGATGCTCGCCTGGCAGCCGCCCGTGCCCGACATGGAGTTCCCCGGCCTCGACGTCCGGACCGAAAGGCTCGAGACCGGGACGGCCAAGTTCGACCTGTTCTTCGACATGATCCCGAGCGGTTCGGGCGGAGCGAGCTGCCGTCTGGAGTACGTCACCGACCTGTTCGACAGGGAGACGGTCGAGGACATCGCGAACCGGTTCGTCCGCGTGCTGGGCCGGCTCGCGGCCGACCCGGGGCGCAGGATCGGCTGCGTCGACGTGCTCGACGCGGCCGAGCGGGACCGGCTGCTCACGGGGTTCAACGACACCGCCACCGCGGTCTCCGGGCCGCTGACGGTCCCTGAGCTGTTCGAAGAGCAGGTGGCCAGGACGCCGCACGCCCCGGCGATCGTGTGCGGCGACCGGACGCTGACCTACCGGGAGCTCGACGACCGGGCGAACGGCGTCGCGTGGGAGCTGGTCCGGCGCGGCGCCGGACCGGAGGATCTGGTGGCGCTGGCGTTGCCGCGCACGGAGGACCTGGTGGCCGGCCTGCTCGGGATCCTCAAGTCCGGTGCCGGGTACCTGCCGATGGACCCGCGGTACCTCGGCGGCCGCGCGGTGAGCGTGCTGTCCGAAGCGCGCCCGCGGTTCGCGGTCAGCGACACCGGGACGTGGCGAGACCTGCCGCCCAACGACATCTCGGTCGTCGACCTCGACCACCGCCTCGAATGGGACTCGCCCGAAGGGGCGCCGGGCGACGCGGACCGGATCTCTCCGTTGAGCCCGGACAACCTGGCGTACGTCATGTACACCTCCGGATCCACGGGCACGCCGAAGGGCGCGGCGATCACCCACCGCAACGTCGTCAACGGAGTGCGCGAGCTGGTGCGCGTCCTCGACGCGCCGCCCGGCTGGCGGATGCTGGCCGGCACCTCGGTGAACTTCGACGTGTCGGTCTTCGAGCTGCTGACCACCCTGTCCACCGGCGGCACCGCCGAGGTGGCGCCCGACGTGCTGATGCTCGGCGAGCGGGACGCCTGGGACGGGCACGTGATCAGCGCGGTTCCCTCGGTGCTCGAAGAGCTGGTGGGCCACCTCGGGAAGACGTCCGGGGTGCGCTCGGTCGTGCTCGCGGGCGACGTGCTTCCGGCCCGGTTGGTGCGGCAGGTGCGCGAGTCCCTGCCCGACGCGCAGATCGTGAACTCGTACGGGCAGAGTGAGAGCTTCTACGCCACCACGTTCTCCCTCCCGGCGTCCGAGGAATGGGCGGAGGGCGACGTCGCGCCCATCGGCACGCCGCTGGGGAACATGCGCGCCTATGTGCTGGGGCCGGGGCTCGCCCCGGCGCCGCAGGGCGTGATCGGTGAGCTGTACGTGGCCGGGACCTGCCTCGGCCGCGGCTACCACGGCCGGCCGGACCTCACCGCCGAGCGGTTCGTGGCGAATCCGTTCGGCCCCGCGGGCGACCGGATGTACCGCACGGGCGACCTCGCCCGCTGGAACGCGCGCGGTCGGCTGGAGTGCGTCGGCAGGGCCGACGGCCAGGTGAAGGTGCGGGGCTTCCGCATCGAGACCGCCGAGGTCGAAGCGGTGTGCGCGCGGTACCCCGGGATCAGCCAGGCGGTGGTGGTCAGCCGGGAGGCGCCCGCGGGCGGCCGGCGCCTCGTCGCGTACGTGGTGCACGACGGCGAGGGGGCCGTCGGTGACGACGGTGCCGGCGGCATCGGCGACGTCAACGCGCTGGCCGGCGCCTCGGCCGCCGAGCTGCGCACGTTCGTCGCGGCGCGGCTGCCCGACTACATGGTGCCGTCGGCCTTCGTGACCCTGGGCCGGATGCCGCTCGGGCCGACCGGCAAGCTGGACCGCTCGGCGCTGCCCGAACCGGAGTTCGCCGGCGAGGCCTACCGGGAGCCGCGCACCGAGGCCGAGGTGATCATCACGTCGGCGTACGCGGACGTGCTCGGGGTAGAGCGGATCGGCGTCGACGACGACTTCTTCGCGGTGGGCGGGGACAGCCTGCGGTCGATCCAGGTGGTGGCGCGGGCCCGGGCCCGGGGCCTGGACCTCACCACACGGGAGATCTTCGAGTGCCGCACGGCGGCCCGGCTGGCCGCGGTGGCCGCCGCCCGCCGGGACCGGGTGCCCGTACTCGCGGAGGACGCGGGCGGCGGCGTCGGCCCGATGCCGTTGCAGCCGGTCGCGCGGCACGTGTTCGAGCACGGCGGCGGGATGAACCGGTTCGCCATGGCGATGACGCTGGAGCTGCCCGCGGGCATCGGCGCCGGCGGGCTGGCCGCGACGCTGGACGCCGTGCTCGACCGGCACGACATGCTGCGCGCGCGGCTGGTGCGCGGCGACGAGCTCTCCCTCGTCGTGCCTCCGGCGGGCACCGTGCGGGCGGCGGACCTCATCCGCCAGGTTCCGTGCGACGGCCGGTGGGACGAGCCGTCCTCGCTGGAGACCGCGAAGGCGGAGCTGGACGCCGCGGCCGGGCGGCTCGACCCCGAGGCCGGGATCATGGCGGCCTTCGTCTGGTTCGCCGCCGAGCCCGGTGCGGGCCGGCTGCTCGTGGTGCTCCACCACCTGGTGGTCGACGGTGTCTCCTGGCGCGTCCTCATGTCGGACCTCGCCGAGGCGTGGCGGCAGGTCCGGTCCGGCGGGACGCCCGAGCTGCCCGCAGTCGGGACGTCGGCCCGCCGCTGGGCGTCGGCGCTGCAGGCCGAGGCGCTCTCCCCGGAGCGGGAAGCGGAGGTGGAGTACTGGCGGGACATGCTCGAGGCACCGAACCCGCCGCTGGGCGACCGTGCGTTCGACCCGGCGGTGGACGTGATGTCCACGGTCGCCGCCGTGCGGGTGGAACTGCCGGCCGACGTCACCGAGGCGGTGCTGACCAGGCTGCCCGCGGCGTTCCGAGGCACCGGGACCGATGTGCTGCTCGCCGCGCTCGCCCTGGCGGTGAACCGGTGGAGCGGCGCCGACCGCTCGACCCTCGTCCGGCTGGAGGGGCACGGCCGCGAGGAGGACGTCGTCCCCGGAGCCGACCTCTCCCGGACCGTCGGGTGGTTCACCAGCATGTACCCGGCCCGGATCGACGTGCGCGGGGTCGACCTGGCCGACGTGCTGGCGGGCGGCCCATCGGCGGGGAAGGCGATCAAACTGGTCAAGGAGCAGCTGCGCGGCATCCCGGACAAGGGCGTGGGATACGGGCTGCTGCGCCATCTGAACCCCGAGACCGCCGCGCAGCTCGCCGACCATCCGGCGCCGCAGATCGGCTTCAACTACCTCGGCCGGATCTCCGGCGCCGACGTGCCCGAACACCTGCGCGCGGACGGCTGGGGACCGGCGTCCTGGTCCGCCGAACTGGCCCCGGCGCCCGACCCGGACCTGCCCGCGCTGTCCGCGCTGGAGATCGGCTCGGTCGCCACGGAGACCGCCGGCGGCACCCGGTTGCAGACCGCCTTCATGTTCCCCACCGGGGTGCTGCCGGAGGAGCGGGCCACCGAACTGGCCGAGCTCTGGGCCGAGGTGCTGCACGGCATGGCCGCGTACGCCGCGCGCCCGGACATCGGCGGGCTCACGCCCTCGGACGCCCCGCTCGTTCCGGTGCGGCAGGACGAGATCGAGGACTGGGAGGCACGCTACGGCCGGCTGGCCGAGGTGTGGCCGCAGGCCCCGGGACAGTCCGGCCTCCAGTTCCAGGCCGCGGTCGCCGACGGCTCCTTCGACGTCTACCACATGCAGTTCGTGCTGCACCTGTCCGGCGACGTGGACGCGGCGCGCCTGCGGTCGGCGGGGCAGGCGCTGCTCGACCGGTACCCGAACCTCCGCTCCGCCTTCCTCACCGGAGCCGGCGGCGATCCGGTCCAGGTCGTGCCCGAACACGTCGCCCTGCCCTGGCGGCACATCGATCTGACCGGTCGCGGCGAAGCCGGGCAGAACGCGGCGCTCGGCGACGCCCTCGCCGCCGACCGGGCCGACCAGCTCGACCCCACCCGGCCGCCGCTGTTCCGCCTGACCCTGCTCACCTGCGGGCCGCGGCGGGCGAAACTCATCATCACGGCGCATCACACCCTGTTCGACGGCTGGTCGTCGTCGCTGGTGATCACGGATCTGATCCGGCTGTACTCCGGGGCCTACGAGCTTCCCCCGGTCCGGAGCTACGGCGACCACCTGGCCTGGCTGTCCACGCGGGATTGGGAGGCCTCGGCCGCCCGATGGGCCGCCGAGCTCGCCGGACTCGACCAGCCGACCCTCGTCGCGCCGGCGGCTCCCGTCCAGGAGACGGCGTCCGCCCTCGGGCGGGTCGAGGTCCCCCTGCCGGTCGACAAGGGGCGCGAGCTCGCCCGGCGCGCCGCGGAACTCGGCGTCACGCTGAACACGCTCCTGCAGGGCGCGTGGGGCATCCTGCTCTCGAAGCTGACCGGGCGGCAGGACGTGGTGTTCGGGGCCGCCGTCAACGGCCGCCCGGCGGAACTCCCCGGTTCGGACCAGATGGTCGGCCTGTTCATCAACACCCTGCCGACCAGGGTGTTCTGCAGGCCCGACCACAGCGTGGGCGACGTCATCAGCGAGTTGCAGGACCGGCAGACCGCCCTGCTCGACCACCACTACTACGGCCTGGCCGACATCCAGCGCGGCGCCGGGCTGCCCGCCCTGTTCGACACGATCATCGTGTTCGAGAACTATCCGGTCGACCGCGAGGGCGTCGTCGACGCGAACATCGCGGCGGGCTTCACGATCGACGCCATCCGGCCGTTCGCGGGCTCGCACTACCCGCTCACGCTCAACGCCGCCGACCCCTACCTGCGGCTCTCCCTCGACTACCAGAACAACCTCTACGACCGCGACGCGGCCGAGGGGATCGCCGCCCGGCTCGTCCGGGTGCTGGACCAGGTGCTCGAAGACCCCGGCACGCGTCTCGCGGACATCGACGTGCTGGACGGGGACGAGCGGAAGTGGTTGCTGCATGGGGTGAACGACACGGTCGAGCCGACGCTGGAGCCGGGGCTGGTGGAGGCGGTTTCCGGGCAGGCGAAGGCGACGCCGGATGCGCTCGCTGTCGTCGGCGAGGAGAACTCGCTGACCTATGGGGAGTTGGAGGCGCGGGCGAATCGGCTGGCGCGTTGGCTGGCCGGTCGTGGTGTGGGGCCGGAGTCGCTGGTGGCGGTGTGCCTGCCGAGGTCGGTGGATCTGGTGGTGGCGTTGCTGGCGGTGGTGAAGGCGGGTGCGGCGTATATCCCGATCGATCCGGATCATCCGCGTTCTCGGATCGACTACATCCTCCAGGACGCGAAACCGGCGCTCCTCATCGACACCGAGGCGCTGGCCGGTGTGGATTGTTCGGGATATCCCGACTCGGCACCGGAGACGGAGGTGGCGCCGGACAACACCGCCTATGTGATCTACACGTCGGGGTCGACGGGCAATCCGAAGGGCGTGGCGGTTTCGCGGGGTGCGCTGGCGAATTTCCTGGCGACGATGAGCCGGCGGGTGCCGTTGTCGTCCGCGGATCGGCTGCTGGCGGTGACGACGGTCTCGTTCGACATCGCAGCGCTGGAGCTGTACCTGCCGCTGATCTCCGGTGCGGCGGTGGTGCTGGCAGGGGAGCAGGACGCCGTTTCCCAGTCTTCGGCCGTGGAGGTGCTGCGCCGTAACGGGGTCACCGTCGTGCAGGCCACGCCCGCGTTCTGGCAGATGCTGCTCATGGACGAGCCGGACGCCGCGGCGGGTCTGCGGGTCCTGGTCGGTGGGGAGGCTCTGCCTGGACGGCTGGCCGAGGCGCTCGCCGGCCAGGCCGCCGAGGTGTTGAACGTCTACGGCCCGACGGAGACGACGATCTGGTCGACCATGGCGCCCGTCGAGACCGGGGCGCAGGTGGCGATCGGGTCGCCGATCGGGAACACCCAGGTGTACGTGCTGGACTCTGGGCTGCGTCCGGTCCCGCGTGGGGTGCAGGGTGAGCTGTACATCGCCGGTGACGGGCTGGCCCGGGGCTACTTCGGCCGCCCTGGGCTGACCTCGGAGCGGTTCGTGGCGTGCCCGTTCGGTCCCGAGGGTGCGCGCATGTACCGCACAGGCGATCTGGTGCGCTACGGCGGCGACGGTCGGCTGGAGTACATCGGCCGTACCGACTTCCAGGTGAAGGTCCGGGGTTTCCGGATCGAGCTGGGCGAGATCGAGCATGTACTGGCTGAACATCCCGATGTGGGGCAGGCCGTCGCGGTGGTGCGGGAGATCCGTGCCGGTGACCAGCGGCTCATCGCGTACGTGGTGCCGGACGGCAAGGCGGACCCCTCCGGGCTCGACATCGAGGCGTTGACAGATCTGCTCCGGGAGCGCGTGCCGGAGTACATGGTCCCGTCGGCGATCGTGCCGATGGCCGAATTCCCCACCACGCCGAACGGCAAGCTCGACCGCGCCGCGCTTCCCGCGCCCGACCACACCCCCGCCACGACCGGACGGGAACCGCGCGACCGGCGTGAGGAAGTCCTCTGCCGGCTGTTCGCCGAGCTTCTCGAACGGGAGAAGGTCGGCATCGACGACGACTTCTTCGCCTTCGGCGGGCATTCGCTGCTGGCGACCCGGCTGATCGGCCGGATCCGCAACGAGCTCCATGTCGACGTGAAGGTCGCGATGGTGTTCCGCAATCCGACCGTCGCCCAGCTGGCGGCTCGCATCGAGGAGCTGAAGACGTCGAACCGCCCCCGGCTGCGCAGGATGACGGTGGAGGAGCAGCGCTGATGATCCCCTTGTCCTTCGCCCAGCGCCGGTTGTGGTTCCTCGATCGCCTGGAAGGCAGGTCCGCGACCTACAACTTCCCGTTCGCGCTGCGCCTGGAGGGGCCACTGGACACGGCGGCTCTGGCCGCGGCGGTGACGGACGTCGCGACCCGGCACGAGAGCCTGCGCACCCTCATCGCCGAGAACACGGACGGCACGCCGGAACAGCGGATCCTGCCCCCGGAGGAGGCGATCCTCCCCTTCCGCGTGGCCGACGTGGCCGCGGACGCGGTCGACGGCTCGATGCATGAGGCCGTGTGCGAGGGGTTCGACCTGGACACGGACCTTCCCCTGCGGACCACCGTCTTCCGCGTCTCTCCGCGGGAACACGTGCTCCTGTTCGTCTTCCACCACATCGCCACGGACGGCGCGTCGATGGCGCCGTTCCTCCGGGACCTGATGTCGGCGTACTCGGCCCGCCACCGGGGGAAGGCGCCGGAGTGGACACCGCTGCCGGTGCAGTACAAGGACTACACGCTGTGGCAACGGCAGCTCCTCGGCGACGAAGCCGACCCGGAGAGCATCGTCGCGGCGCAGCTGGACCACTGGCGGCGGGAACTGGCCGGGGTGCCGCAGCCGGTGCGGCTGCCGCTGGACCGGCCCCGGCCGGCGGTGGCCGGCCACCACGGCGGCCATGTCGACCTCGTGCTGGAACCGGAGCTGGTCGCCGGCCTCGGGAAGCTGGCCGCAGACCGCGGCGCCACGGCGCCGATGGTGGCCCAGGCCGCGCTGGCGGTGCTGCTGCAGAAGCTGGGCGGCGGCGACGACGTGACGATCGGCAGCCCGATCGAGGGGCGCACCGACGAGGCCCTGGCCGATCTGATCGGCCTCTTCATCAACACCTGGGTCCTGCGCGCCGACCTGTCGGGTGACCCGTCGTTCGGCGAACTGGTCGAGCAGGTGCGGGACAAGGCCCTCGCCGCCTACGACAACCAGGACCTGCCGTTCGAGCGGCTGGTGGAGCTCCTCAACCCGGACCGCTCGACCTCGTACCAGCCGCTGTTCCAGGTGATGCTGGCCTGGCAGTTCCTGTGGCCGCGGATCGAGATGCCGGAGCTGCGGGTCACCCCCGTCCCGGCGGGCACCGGCACCGCGAAGCTCGACCTGTACTTCAACATCATCCCGAACGAGTCCGGGGGAGTGTACGGGCGGCTGGAGTACGCGACGGAACTCTTCGACCACGACACGGCCGTCGACATCGTCCACCGGTTCGCGCTCGTCCTGAGGCAGGTGGTCGCCGACCCCGGCACGCGTCTCGGTGATATCGACGTGCTGCGTGAAGACGAGCGGCGGTGGCTGTCACATGGCGTGAACGACACGGCCGAGCCGGCGCTGGAGCGGGGCCTGGTGGAGTCGGTGGCCCGTCAGGCGGTGGTGTCGCCGGATGCGCCCGCCGTCATCGGCGAAGAGGTGTCGCTCTCCTACGCGGAGCTGGAGGCGCGGGCGAACCGGCTGGCGCGTTGGCTGGCCGGTCGTGGTGTGGGGCCGGAGTCGCTGGTCGCCGTGTGCCTGCCGCGGTCGGTGGATCTGGTGGTGGCGTTGCTGGCGGTGCTGAAGACCGGTGGGGCCTACGTCCCGATCGATCTGGATCACCCGCGCTCTCGGATCGACTACATCCTCCAGGACGCGGACCCGGTGCTCGTCCTGGACGCCGAGGCGCTGGCCGGCGCGGATTGGCCGGGGTCGCCGGACGTGGCGCCCGAGGTGGCCGTCTCGCCGGAGAACACGGCGTATGTGATCTACACGTCGGGGTCGACGGGCAGCCCGAAGGGCGTGGCGGTTTCGCGGGGGGCGTTGGCGAATTTCCTGGCGACGATGAGCCGGCGGGTGCCGTTGTCGTCTGCGGATCGGCTGCTGGCGGTGACGACGGTCTCGTTCGACATCGCAGCGCTGGAGCTGTATCTCCCGCTGCTCTCAGGAGCGGCAGTGGTGCTCGCGGGGAGGGACACCGTTTCCGATCCGCCGGCCTTGGTGGCGATGACGCACCGCCACCAGGTCACCGTGGCCCAGGCCACGCCCGCCTTCTGGCAGATGCTGCTGACCCACGAACCCGGCGCCGCGAAGGGGCTACGCGTGCTGGTGGGCGGGGAGGCTCTGCCGGCTCCGCTCGCCGAGAACCTGGCCGACCAGGCCGCCGAGGTGCTGAACGTCTACGGTCCGACGGAGACGACGATCTGGTCGACCATGGCGCCCGTCGAGACCGGGGCGCAGGTGGCGATCGGGTCGCCGATCGGGAACACCCAGGCGTACGTGCTGGACTCTGGGCTGCGTCCGGTCCCGCGTGGGGTGGCGGGTGAGCTGTACATCGCGGGTGACGGGCTGGCCCGGGGCTACTTCGGCCGCCCTGGATTGACCTCGGGACGGTTCGTGGCGTGCCCGTTCGGCCCTGCCGGTGCGCGGATGTACCGCACCGGTGATCTGGTGCGGTGGGGCAAGGACGCTCGGCTGGAGTACATCGGCCGGACGGACTTCCAGGTGAAGGTCCGGGGTTTCCGGATCGAGCTGGGCGAGATCGAGCACGTGCTCGCCGCGCATCCCGGCGTGGCGCAGACCGCCGTCGTGGTGCGGGAGGACCAGCAGGACGACAAGCGCCTCGTCGGTTACGTGGTGCCCAAGCCCGACGCGGTGTCGGCGGCTGACGCAGGCGCTCAGGTCGACGAGTGGCAGCAGGTGTACGACGAAAGCTACACGGCCTCCAACGACCAGCCATTGGGTGAGGACTTCCAGTTGTGGAGGTCGTCGTATGACGGTGAGCCGATTCCGCGTGAGCAGATGCTGGAGTGGCGGGATGCCGCGGTGGCGCAGGTGTTGCGGTTCGAGCCGCGGCGTGTGCTGGAGATCGGCGTGGGGTCGGGTCTGCTGCTGGCGAAGATCGTCGGCGAGGTGGAGGAGTACTGGGGCACCGACATCTCGGCGACGGTCGTGGATCGGGTCCGCGCTCAGGCTGAGCGCGCCGGTCTGGGCGGCCGGGTCCGGCTGAGCGCCCAGGCGGCGGATGACGTGTCGGGGTTGCCTCGCGCCGCGTTCGACACGGTCGTGCTGAATTCGGTGGTGCAGTACTTCCCGAGCGCCGACTACCTGGATCAGGTGCTGCGCGAGGTCATGGGCCTGCTCGCGCCCGGTGGCCGGGTGATCGTCGGCGACGTTCGCAACGCCGCGACGGTGCGGGTTCTGCTGGCGGCGGTGCAGCGCGCGGCGCATCCCCACGCCTCGCACGAGCAGCTGCGGACGCTGGTGGAGAAGGAACTGCTCGCCGAACGCGAGCTGGTGATCGCTCCAGAGTGGTTCAACGAGTGGGCCCAGCACCGATCGGTCGGGGTCGACGTCCGGTTGAAGAGCGCGGTCGCGCACAACGAACTGTCCCGGCACCGCTACGAGGTCGTGCTTTACAAGGAACCCGCCGACGTGCTCGACCTCAACGGTGCGCCGGCGGTGGCGTGGAGCAGGGAAGTGCTTGACCTGGACGGCCTGTGCCGCTTCGCGGATCAGGTGGGTGGCCCGGTGCGGGCGACCGGGATACCCAACGCGCGCCTGGCCGAGGAGGCCGCCGCGGCTGTCGGGATAGGCGTCCTTGACCCGGCGTCTGCGCCGGCCGGGCCGGCCGACCCGGAGGAACTGCGCCGTGCGGCGCGTGGGCATGGGCGGGACGCGATCGTCACCTGGTCCGGTGACGACGCGCGCTGTTTCGACCTGGTGCTGCTGCCGGGCCACCGGGACGAACACCAGGACGGGCGGCGGATCGTCTCCGGCGGGTTCGTTCCCGGCGGCACGGGCGGAAGGCCGCGGGCGAACACCCCCGCGCTCGCCAGGTCGATCGGCCCGCTGCTCGCCGAGCTGCCCGAATACCTGCGCGGCCGCCTCCCGGACTACATGGTGCCGTCCACGCTGGTGCCCCTCTCGGAGATCCCGCTGACCCCGAACGGGAAGCTCGACCGGCGAGCACTGCCGGTGCCGGACCACGCGCGGGAGGCGACCGGCCGGGCTCCGCGCACCCGGCTCGAGGAGACCCTGTGCGCGCTGTTCGCCGAAGTGCTCGGGGTGGCGAGCATCGGCCTCGACAACGACTACTTCGCACTCGGCGGCGACAGCATCCGTTCCGTCCAGGTCGTCGCGCGGGCCAAGGCCCGTGGCGTGACGGTCAGCGTGCGGGAGATCTTCGAGCACCGCACGGTCGCCCGGCTCGCGGAACTGATCGAGGGAAGGGACGAGGAGGGCCCCGCCCTGGCCGAGCTGCCGGGTGGCGGCGTCGGGTGGGCTCCGTTGCCTCCGGCGGTGGCGCCCGATCTCGCGCTCGGTGGCGCCATCGGCGCGTTCTGCACCTCAAGGGTGCTGATCCCGCCCGGGGACGTCGACCGCCCGGAGCTGGTCGCGGTGATCCAGGCCGTGCTGGACCGGCACGACGTGCTGCGCGCCCGGCTCGACAGAGCGGAGCCCGGCCTGCTGATCGGGCCGCCCGGCGGCGTGGCCGCCGAAGCGCTGCTGCGGACGGTCCGCCGCGATGACACTGGCGGTGACCCGGTTCTCGCCGAGCTCGAAGCCGCCGCGGGCCGCCTGGACCCGGACGCGGGCGTCATGGCGCAGTTCGTGTGGCTCACCTCGGACTCGGACGCCGACCGGCTGCTGGTCGTCGTGCACCGCCTGGTCATGGACCGCGTCTCCTGGGGGATCCTGGTCCCGGACCTGGTTCTCGCCTGGCGGCGGGCACGGGAGGCCCGGACTCCGGCACCGGCGCGGGTGGGCACCTCGTTCCGCCGATGGGCACACGCCCTGGCCGGCGAGGCGGCCGACCCGGCGCGGGTGGCGGAACTGCCGTTCTGGCAACAGATTCTGCGCGACGAGGAGCCCGTGCTCGGGGCACGGGAGCAGGAGCCGGACCGAGAGCGTGGCGTCGCGGACACGGTGCAGGTCAACGTGCCCGCAGATGTCACAGAGACCTTGCTGGACCGGCTGCCCTCGGCGTTCCGCGCCGACGCCGACGACGGCTTGCTCGCCGGATTGGTGCTGGCGCTGGCCCGCCGGCGCGAGTCGCGCGGCCTGCCGGAGGCGCCGGCGCTGGTCCGGCTGGAGAGCCGGGACCGGGACGAGCAGGTGGTGCCCGGCGCCGACCTGTCCCGCACGATCGGGTGGCTCACCGCGGTGTTCCCGATGCGGCTGGAACTGCCCGGCATCGACGTGGCGGAGGCGTTCGCCGGTGGTCCGGCCGCCGGACGAGCGATCAAGGCCGTCAAGGAGCAGCTGCGGGCGGTACCGGGCGACGGCGCCGGCTACGGCCTCCTGCGCCACCTCAACCCGGACACCGCCGCCGAGCTCACCGGTGACCGGGAACCACCGATCGGTTTCACCTACCACGGCTCGTCCTCCGGCGCGGACCTCCCCGCGGACCTGCGCGGCCTGGGATGGGAGCTGGACACGGCACACCGGGACCTGGCCGCCGGGCCGGGCGGGAACGCACCGGTGCGGTCCGAGCTGGAGATCGATGCGGTTGCCGACGGGGACGGGCTGACCGCGTGCTTCAGCTTCCAGTCTGGTGTGCTGTCCCGTGCCGAGGTGACCGAGCTGGCCGGGCTGTGGGTCGAGGCGCTGACCGGCCTGGCCCGGCACGCTTCGGCCCCGGGCGCCGGTGGGCTGACTCCGTCGGACGCACCGCTGGCCGGGGTGCGCCAGCAGGAGATCGACACATGGGAGGACCGGTTCGGCCGGCTGTCCGAAGTGTGGCCGGTGACCCCGGTGCAGTCCGGGATGTTGTTCCACACGATGCTGGCCGGCACGTCGTTCGACGCCTACCACACGCAGTGGGTCTTCCACCTGTCCGGCGAGGTCGACCCGGAGCGGCTGCGGCGGGCCGGCCAGGCGCTCCTGGGACGTTACGCCAACCTCCGCGCGGCGTTCGTCGACCAGGCGGACGGCGACATCGTGCAGGTGGTGCCGGAAACGGTGTCCCTGCCGTGGCAGCACCTCGACCTGACCGCGGCCGGTGCGGCGGAACGGGACCAGGCGTTCGAGCGATTCCTCGCGCGGGACCTGGCCGCCCACTTCGACGTGAGCGCCCCGCCCCTGATCCGGCTGGCGCTCGCCGTCCTGGAGCCCGATCGGGCCGAACTCGTGCTGACCGCCCACCACGCGCTGTTCGACGGCTGGTCCATGCCCCTGCTGATGCGGGACCTGCTGTCGCTCTACTCGTCCGACGGCGATCCGACGGGCCTGCCCGGTACCCGCAGCTACGGTGACTTCCTGTCGTGGCTCGCACGGCAGGACCGTGACGAGGCCGCGGGTGTATGGGCGGCCGAGCTCGACGGGGTGGACGAACCCACCTTGCTCGTGCCACGCGCGGGCGGGCAGCGCGATCCCGAAGGCTTCGCGCACATCGAGATGACGTTCGAAGACGTGGACGGCCTGTCCCGGCGGGCCGCGCGACTCGGCGTCACGCTCAACACCCTCGTCCAAGGCGCGTGGGCCGTGCTGCTCGCGGAACTCACCGGGCGGACGGACGTCGTGTTCGGCGCCACCGTGGCAGGCCGCCCGGCCGCCCTCATGGACGGCGGCGACATGGTCGGCCTGTTCATCAACACCATCCCCGTCCGGGTACGCTGCGAGCGGCAGGACACCCTCGCCGGCCTGCTCACCGCGCTGCAGGACCGGCAGGCCGCGTTGTTCGACCACCATCATCACAGCCTCGCGGAGATCCAGCAGGCCACCGGGCTGAGCGCGCTGTTCGACACCCTGGTGCTCTTCGAGTCGTTCCCCGTCGACACCGGAGCGCTCGACGCGGCCGACTCCTCGGCCGGAATCGCCGTCACCGGGGCGCGGCCGTTCGCCGGCACGCACTACCCGGTCACGCTGACCGCCGTGCCCGCCCCGCGATTGCAGCTTTCCATGCAGTACCAGAAGGACCTGCTGGATGCGGACACCGCGGCCGGCATCGCCGACCGCTACACCCGGATACTCGGCCAGTTCCTCGCCGACCCCGGCACGCGCCTCGGGGACATCGACGTGCTGGGCGAGGACGAGCGGCGGTGGCTGCTGCACGAGGTGAACGACACGGCCGAGCCGACGCTGGAGCCGGGACTGGTGGAGGCGGTGGCACGGCGGGCGGCGGTGACACCCGATGCTCCGGCCGTCATCGGCGACAAGGCGTCGCTGTCGTACGCGGAGCTGGACGTCAGGGCGAACCGGCTGGCGTCGTGGCTGATCGGCCGTGGTGTGCGGCCGGAGTCGCTGGTGGCCGTCCGCCTGCGGCGGTCCGCGGATCTCGTGGTCGCGCTGCTGGCGGTGCTCAAGGCAGGCGCCGCCTATGTCCCGATCGACCCGGACCATCCGCGCTCTCGGATCGGCTACATCATCGGCGACGCGGATCCGGTGCTGGTGCTGGACGACGACGTGCTGGCCGGCGCGGACTGGCCGGGGTTGCCGGACGCGGCGCCCGAGGTGGCCGTCTCGCCGGAGAACACGGCGTATGTGATCTACACGTCGGGGTCGACGGGCAATCCGAAGGGCGTGGCGGTTTCGCGGGGTGCGCTGGCGAATTTCCTGGCGACGATGAGCCGGCGGGTGCCGTTGACGCGTGAAGATCGGTTGTTGGCGGTGACGACGGTCTCGTTCGACATCGCGGCGCTGGAGCTCTATCTCCCATTGATCGCCGGTGCCGCGGTGGTGCTGGCGGGGGAGAAGGACTCCGCTTCCGATACGTCGGCGGTGGCGATGATGCGCCGTCACGGGGTGACCGTCGTGCAGGCCACGCCGGCGTTCTGGCAGATGCTGCTGACCCACGAGCCGGACGCCGCGAAGGGGCTTCGGGTCCTGGTGGGCGGTGAGGCCCTGCCCGCCCCGCTGGCCGAGACGCTGGCCGGCCAGGCCGTCGAGGTGTTGAACGTCTACGGTCCGACGGAGACGACGATCTGGTCGACCATGGCGCCCGTCGAGGCCGGGACGGCGGTGGCGATCGGGTCGCCGATCGGGAACACCCAGGTCTACGTCCTCGACGCGCGGTTGCTGCCGGCTCCCCGCGGGGTCGCGGGCGAGCTCTACATCGCCGGTGACGGATTGGCCCGGGGCTACTTCGGCCGCCCCGGACTGACCTCGGAGCGGTTCGTGGCGTGCCCGTTCGGCCCTGCCGGTGCGCGCATGTATCGCACTGGAGATCTGGTGCGGTGGGGGAGGGACGGTCGGCTGGAGTACATCGGGCGTACCGACTTCCAGGTGAAGGTCCGGGGTTTCCGGATCGAGCTGGGCGAGATCGAGCACGTGCTCGCCGCGCATCCGGGTGTGGCGCAGGCCGTCGCGGTGGTGCGGGAGGTTCGCGCCGGGGACCAGCGGCTGATCGCGTACGTGGTGCCGGACGGCGGGGCGGACCCGGCCGGGCTCGACGTCGAGAGTCTGAAGGCCCTGCTGCGGGAGCGCGTGCCGGAGTACATGGTCCCCTCGGCGATCGTGCCGATGACCGAATTCCCCACCACACCGAACGGGAAACTCGACCGTGCTGCGCTCCCCGCACCCGACCGTTCCGGAGCCGCGGCCGGACGGAAGCCCCGAAACCAGCGCGAGGAGACCCTGTGCGCCCTGTACGCGGAGGTGCTCGGGCTGGAGAGGGTCGGCATCGACGACGACTTCTTCGCCCTCGGCGGGCACTCGCTCCTGGCCACCCGGCTGATCAGCCGCGTCCGCACCGAGCTGGGGGTCGAGATTCCCATCCGCACGTTCTTCGACCTGCCGACGGTGTCCGCGCTCGCCGCGTGGTCGGAGAGGCCCGCCGCTCGCCGCCGTCCCGCCTTGCGCAAGATGACCGTAGAGGAGTGAGGCAATGATCCCGCTGTCGTTCGCGCAACGGCGCATGTGGCTCCTGCACCAGCTGGAAGGGGCGTCGGAGACCTACAACATGTCGGCGGCGTTCCGGCTCACCGGCCCCCTGGACCAGGCCGCCCTCGCCGCGGCGATCCGCGACGTGATCGACCGGCACGAGATCCTGCGCACCACGTACGGCACGAACGGCGACGGAGAACCCCACCAGCGGATCCTGCCGATGGCGGAGGTGCCGACGCGGGTGCCGGTCTTCGAGGTGGCGCCCGGGGAGGTGTCCGACGCGGTCGGCAAGGCCGTCGCGCACCATTTCGACCTGGCGGCCGAACTCCCGGTACGGGCGAGCCTGTTCCGCTGCTCCCCTGAGGAGCACGTCCTCGTCCTGGTCATCCATCACATCGCCATGGACGGCAGCTCGGGCGCGCCACTGGCACGGGACATCGCCGACGCCTACACGGCCCGCAGGGACGGCCGGGCACCGGAGTGGGAGCCGTTGCCCGTGCAGTACAAGGACTACACGCTGTGGCAGCGGGAGTTGCTCGGCGACATCGCCGACCCGGGCAGTCTCGCCGCGGAGCAGGTCGAGTACTGGCGCATGGAGCTGGCCGGGGTACCGCAGCCGCTGAGCCTGCCGCTGGACCGCCCGCGGCCCGCGGAAGCGAGCCCGCACGGCGACACGGTCGACTTCGTCGTTGAACGCGACGTGGCGGCCGGACTGGAGAAGCTCGCCGCCGAGCGCGGGACGACCATGTCGATGCTCCTGCAAGCCGCACTGGCGGTGCTGCTGCACAAGCTCGGCGGCGGCGAGGACGTGACGATCGGCAGCCCGGTCGCCGGGCGGACCGACGAGGCGCTGGCCGAGCTGGTCGGATTCTTCGCCAACACCCTGGTGCTGCGGGCCGACCTCTCCGGCGACCCGTCGTTCACCGGCCTGCTCGCGCAGGTGCGGGACAAGGCGCTGACGGCCTACGGGCACCAGGACCTGCCGTTCGAGACGCTGGTCGAGGCGATCAACCCCGACCGCTCCGCGGCGTACCAGCCGCTGTTCCAGGTGATGTTCGCCTGGCAGAACTTCGAGAGGCGGAACCTCGAACTCCCCGGGCTCGACGTGGAGTACGAGCAGGCCCTCACCTCGACCGTCAAGTTCGACCTGTTCTTCAGCATGGCCGCGGACGACGCGGGCGCGCTGAGGGGCGACCTCCAGTACGCGACCCGGCTGTTCGACCGGGACACGGCCGAGGCCATCGCCACCAGGTTCACGCGTGTGCTGGAACGGCTGGTCGATGATCCAGGCGTGTGCGTCGGGGACGTCGACGTGCTGGATAAGGACGAGCGGAAGTGGTTGCTGCATGGGGTGAACGACACGGTCGAGCCGACGTTGGAGCCGGGTCTGGTGGAGGCGGTTTCCGGGCAGGCGGAGGCGACGCCTCAGGCGCCCGCGGTGATCGGCGATGAGGTGTCGCTGTCTTATCGGGAACTGGAGGCGCGGGCGAATCGGCTGGCGCGCTGGCTGACAGATCGTGGTGTGGCACCGGAGTCGCTGGTGGCGGTGTGCCTGCCGAGGTCGGCCGATCTGGTGGTGGCGTTGCTGGCGGTGCTCAAAGCAGGTGCGGCGTATATCCCGATCGATCCGGATCATCCGAGTACTCGGATCGGCTACATCCTTAAGGACGCGGCCCCGGTGCTCCTCCTGGACGCCGAGGCGCTGGCCGATGCGGATTGTTCGCGATACCCCGACTCTGCGCCCGAAGTGGCCGTCTCGCCGAGCAGCACGGCGTATGTGATCTACACATCGGGTTCGACGGGAAACCCGAAGGGTGTGGCGGTTTCGCGGGGTGCGCTGGCGAATTTCCTGGCGACGATGAGCCGGCGGGTGCCGTTGTCGTCCGCGGATCGGTTGCTGGCGGTGACGACGGTCTCGTTCGACATCGCAGCGCTGGAGCTGTACCTCCCGCTGATCATCGGCGCCGCGGTGGTCCTGGCGGAGAAGGAAGTCGTCGCCGAGCCGTCGGCCGTCGTGCAGGTGATGAGCCGTCACGGCGTCACCGTCGTCCAGGCCACGCCCGCGTTCTGGCAGATGCTGCTCACGGACGAGCCGCACGCCGCGGCGGGGCTGCGGGTCCTGGTCGGTGGAGAGGCGCTGCCGGCACGTCTCGCTGAGAACCTGGCCGAACAGGCCGCCGAGGTGCTGAACGTCTACGGTCCGACCGAGACGACGATCTGGTCGACGATGGCGCCGGTGAAGGTCGGGGCGGGTGTCCCGGCGATCGGATCGCCGATCGGGAACACCCAGGTCTACGTCCTCGACGCGCGGTTGCTGCCGGCTCCTCGTGGGGTCGCGGGCGAGCTGTACATCGCGGGTGAGGGTCTGGCTCGCGGGTATCAGGGCCGGCCGGAACTGACCTCGGAGCGGTTCGTGGCGTGCCCGTTCGGTCCTGCCGGTGCGCGCATGTACCGCACGGGTGACCTGGTGCGTTACGGCGGCGACGGTCGGCTGGAGTACATCGGCCGGACGGACTTCCAGGTGAAGGTCCGGGGTTTCCGGATCGAGCTGGGCGAGATCGAGCACGTCCTGGCCGCGCATCCGGATGTTGCGCAGGCCGCCGTCGTGGTGCGGGAGGGCCGGGAGGGCGACAAGCGCCTTGTCGGCTATGTGGTGCCCAAGCCGGATATCGCGGCTGACACCGGCGCTCAGGTGGACGAGTGGCGCCAGGTCTACGACGACGGTTACGCCGAATCCGGTGATGAGGCGTGGGGTGAGGACTTCCAGTTGTGGAGGTCGTCGTATGACGGTGAGCCGATTCCGCGTGAGCAGATGCTGGAGTGGCGGGATGCCGCGGTGGCGCAGGTGTTGCGGTTCGAGCCGCGGCGTGTGCTGGAGATCGGCGTGGGGTCGGGTCTGCTGCTGGCGAAGATCGTCGGCGAGGTGGAGGAGTACTGGGGCACCGACATCTCGGCGACGGTGGTCGACCGCGTCCGCGTCCAGGCCGAGCAGAACGGGCACGGCGAACGCGTCCGGCTGAGCGCCCGACCCGCCGACGACATCTCTGGACTGCCCCGGGCGAGATTCGACACCGTGGTGCTCAACTCGGTGATCCAGTACTTCCCGGACGAGAGCTACCTGGACCGGGTGCTGCGCCAGGCCATGGAATTGCTCGCGCCCGGTGGCCGGATCATCGTCGGCGACGTCCGGAACGCCGCGACGCTCCGGGTCCTGCTGACGGCGGTGCAGCGCTCGGCGCATCCTCACGCCTCGCCCGCGGACTTGCGGACGTTGGTCGACAAGGCGCTGCTCGCCGAGCGGGAGCTGGTCGTCGCCCCGGAGTGGTTCGCCGAGTGGGCGCGTGAACACGCCGATGGTGTGGACGTCCGCTTGAAGGCGGGGCGGGCGCACAACGAGCTCACCCGGCATCGCTATGAGGTCGTGCTCCACAAGGAGCCTGCCGACGTGCTCGACCTGGCCGAGGTGCCGTCGGTGGCGTGGGGCCGGGAGGTGTCCGATCTGGACGGGCTGAGCGGCCACGTGGACCGGGCGGGGGGCCCCGTGCGGGTGACCGGGATACCGAACGCGCGCCTGGCCGACGAGGCCGCTGCGGCCACAACGGCCGGTTCGCGGAGTGAGGCCGTCGCGTCCGGAGGTCCACTCGATCCCGAGGAGGTCACCCGATGGGCGCGGCGGCAGGGACGGGAGGCGGTCCTCACCTGGTCGGGCGAGAACGTCCACGACTTCGACGCGGTGCTGCTGCCCGGGCCGCGGGCCGTCTCCGGCGGGTTCGTCCCGAGCGGCGCGGGCGGACGGGCCCGGGTGAACGCTCCCGCGCTCGCCACGGCGATCGGCCCGCTGCTCACCGAGCTGCCCGGATACCTCCGGGAGCGGCTTCCGGACTACATGGTGCCGTCCGCGCTGGTGCCGCTCCTGGAGATCCCGCTGACCCCGAACGGCAAGCTCGACCGGCGGGCGCTGCCGTCGGAGCACGCGAGCACCGCGGCCGGCCGTGCGCCGCGCAACCTGAGCGAACGAACGCTGTGCTCGCTCTTCGGCGAGCTGCTCGGCCTGGAGAAGGTCGGTATCGACGACGACTTCTTCGCGCTCGGCGGGCATTCCCTCCTCGCCGTCCGGCTCATCGCCCGCATCCGCGACCATTTCGACATCGACGTGCCGCTCAGGACGATCATCAAGTACCCCACGGTGGCCGAGCTGGGCGCGCTGATGCTCGCGAACAGCGTTCCCCAGGAACACGCCGACCCCTTCTCGGTCGTGTTCCCGTTGAACGCCGATCCCGGAACGGGCAAGCCGCCGGTCTGGTTCTTCCACACGGGAGGTGGGCTGAGCTGGGCGTACTTCAGCTTCGAGCCCTACCTGCGGGATCGGCCGCTCTACGCCCTGCAGTCCCGCGGCCTCGACGGCACCGAGGCGCTGCCGGGGTCCGTGGAGGAGATGGTCGACGACTACGTCACCGAGCTGCTCGGGATCCAGCCGGAGGGGCCGTTCCACCTGATCGGCTGGTCCTATGGCGGCACCGTCGTGCACGCCGTCGCGGACGCGCTCGACCGGCGCGGGCACGAGGTCGCCTTCGTGGCCGTCCTGGACTCCCTGCCGGGGCACGAGTTCAAGGAACAGGCCGGCCGGGACCAGTCGGAGTTCCGGAAGGAGCTCGAAGACTTCCACAGCCAGTTCATGAACCTCGGCAACCAGGAACATCTCCTGGACAGCATGTCGAAGGTGCTGATGAACAACATGCACATCATGGCGAAATTCGAATCACCGACATATCGCGGTGATGTGCTCTATTTCAATGCCGAGTCCAAGCCCGAGGGGCTGATCCAGGGATCGTGGGCGCGCCTGTGGCGGCCTTACGTCCTCGGTTCCCTCGAAGTGCACGACGTCCGCGGCACGCATTTCGACATGCACATGCCCGGCCCCGCGGCGGAGATCTTCGAGGTCATCACCCGCAAGCTGGCGGACTGACCGGGACATCGAACGGAGTTGCTCAGGGTGAGAGAAGTCGATGAATCCGCGGAGGGCGGAGGCCCGGCCACGCTGCTGTGCGTGCCGTTCGCGGGAGCGGGCCCTTCGTTCTTCCATCCGTGGAAGGCGCTGTCCGCCGGCCGGTGGCGAGTGGTCACGGTCGAGCTGCCCGGCAGGGAGAAGCGGCTCCTGGAGACGCCGTATCGCAATGTCGTCGAAGCGGCCAAGAGCGAGGTAGACGGCATCGTCGCGGAGCTCGGCGAAGGAGCGCGGACCGTGCTGTTCGGGCACAGCCTGGGCGCGGTGCTCGCGTACGAGCTGGCGCATCTGCTGAGCGCGCGCGATGTGCGCGTCGAGCAGTTGGTCGTCAGCGGCTCGCCGGGGCCGTGGACGCAGCGCGAGCGGCGGGCGTCGGGACTGCCGGACGAGGAGTTCCTCGCCAGGGTCGAGGAGTTCGCGGGTTTCCGGCACCCGGCTCTCGATCACCCGGAGATGCGCGAACTGATCCTCCCCACGCTGCAGGCCGACTGCGAGATGCACGAGAACTACGTCCCGAGCACCGACGAACCGGTGTCGGTGCCGATCCACTCGCTGCGGGGCGGCTCCGACGGCCTGGTGAGCGCGGAACAGGCCCGGGAGTGGCGGCGCGCGACCACGAGTGAATTCGGTTACGCGGAATTCCAGGGCGACCACATGTACCTGGTCGACCGTGCCCGGGAAGTGCTGGACACGATCGAGGCGGGCCGATGACGCGAAACGGGAGAACGCCCTCCGTCGCCGTGTTCGGGGCGGGAGTGATGGGCGTCGGCATCACCGCCCTCGTCGTCGGGCGAGGGCTGCCGGTCACGCTCGTGGACGTCGACCAGGCGCGGCTGGAGACGGCTCGCAAGCGGGTACGGGACGAGCTCCGGATGGCGCACATGATGGGAGCCCTTCCGCGGCGCGGGCCGGCCGGTGAGCTGAGCCTCGCCGGCTCGGCGGTGGCGGCGGCGGACGCCACCTGGGCGATCGAGGCGATCACCGAGGACGCCGAGTTGAAGGCCAAGGTCCACAGGGAGATCGCCGCCGCGGTGGCGCCGGGGACGCCGCGGATCACCAACACCTCGTCCATCCCGGTCGACGAACTCGCCGGCCAGGTCCCCGCCCCCGTGGACCTGGTCGGCGTCCACTTCATGAACCCGCCCTACCTGATCGGCACGCTCGAGGTCATTCGCGGACCCCGGACCGGCGAACGGGCCATGTCGGCCGTGCGGGACCTCCTGACCGCACTGGACCGGAAGGGGATCGTGGTCGGCGACGGCCCCGGCTTCGTCACCAGCCGGGTGCTGCACCGCATGATCAACGACGCGGCCAACGTCGTCGCGGAGGGCCGGGCCACCGTCGAGGACGTCGACGCGCTGATGGAAGGCTGCCTCGGGCATCCGACGGGTCCGCTGCGGACCGCCGACCTGATCGGGATCGACAACCTCGTCGACTCCCTGACGGTGCTGTACGAGCGCACCGGAGACGAGGGCTGCCGCCCGAGCGAGCTGCTCCTGCGCAAGGTCGCGGACGGCGACCACGGGCGCAAGACCGGCCGGGGCTTCTACGAGTACGGGACCCGCTGATGGCCGGCCAGGTGGAGCTGAGCGAGCGCCTGCTCGGCTACGTGCGGTCGGTGTCCCTGCGCGACGACGAGATCCTCCGTGACCTGGTCGCCGAGACGGCGTTCATGCCGGCGCTCAGCGCCATGGTGACCATGCCGGAAGAGGGACAGCTGCTCGCCATGCTGGTCGGGCTGACCGGTGCGAAGAACGTGCTGGAGATAGGCACGTTCACCGGTTACAGCACGCTGTGCATGGCGCGGGCGCTGCCGGCCGGCGGCCGGATCATCACCTGTGACATCAGCGAGCGCTGGACCCGGATCGCCCAGCGGTACTGGGTTCGCGCCGGGGTGTCCGACCGGATCGAGCTACGGCTCGGCGACGGCGCGGAGACGATGTCGGCGCTGCTCGCCGAGCGTGGGCCGGAGACCTTCGACCTGGTGTTCGTCGACGCCGACAAGACCGGCTACGCGCACTACTACGAGCAGGCGCTGACCCACCTGCGGCCCGGCGGCCTGGTGGTGCTCGACAACACGCTCTATTTCGGGCGGGTCGCGGATCCGGACGCGGACGACCCCGACACGGGCGCCATCCGCGCGCTCAACGCCTCGCTGCACGACGACAAGAGAGTCGGCCTGTCCATGCTCGTGATGGCGGACGGGATCACGCTGGCCCGCAAGAACACAGTGAGCTGAGAAGGGAGCTGTCCCATGACGGAATCGACGACCGCGTCATCGGTCGCTGAGATCGAGCAGCGCATCGGTGCGTTCCTTGAGACGAAGACCAAGACGACCTGGGAGCCGGAGGTGGATCTGTTCGCCTCGGGCGTGGTCTCCTCGCTCTTCGCGATGGAGCTGGTGGTGTTCGTGGAGGGGACGTTCGGCATCACCGTGGAGGGCGCCGACCTCGCGATCGACAACTTCCGCACGTTGCGGTCCATGAGCTCGCTGGTGACGCGGCTACACGGCGACCACGCCGGTGCTTGAGACCCTGACCGCGCTGGTCAGCGACACGGTCGCCGGCGCCGCGGGCGAGTGGGACGTGGCGGGCGAGATCCCGGTCGGCGTCATGCGGGGCCTGGGCGCGAAGGGCGTGCTGTGCGCCGAGGCGGCCCCCGAGTTCGGCGGTCTCGGGCTGTCCGGCATGGACAACGGGGAGCTCACCGCGCACACCGGCGCGCTGTGCGGCTCGCTGCGCAGCGTGATGACGTCCCAGGGGATGGCCGCGTGGACCGTCCAGCGGTTCGGCGACGGCGCGCAGCGGGCGGAGTACATCGGCCGTCTCACCGGCGGGGACCTGGCCGCGGTGGCGTTCAGCGAGCCGGGCGCCGGCAGCGACCTCGCCGCGATGACCACCGGGATCCGGCGCGACGGCGACGAGATCGTCATCGACGGCACCAAGACGTGGATCACGGTCGCCGCCTACGCCGACTGGATCGTGGTGTTCGGCCGCTACCAGGGTGCCGGCGCGGTCGCCGTGGTGCCGGCGTCGGCGCCCGGTGTCCGGATCACGCGCGTGGCCGACCCGCTCGGCTGCCGCGCCGCCGGGCACGCCTCCGTGGTGCTCGACGACGTGCGGCTGCCCGGGCGGAACCTGCTCGCGGTGGCCGGCCAGCCGGTCGTCATGCTGACCACCATCGCCCTGACCTACGGCCGGCTGTCGGTCGCCTGGGGATGCGTCGGCATCCTGCGCGCCTGTCTCGCGGCCGTCGCCCGGCACGCCGCAGACCGCGAGCAGTTCGGGCGACCCCTGCTGAAGCACCAGCTCGTCGCCCGCCATCTGGCCGAGCTCTACGCCGCGGAGCGGACGGCGACGTTCGCGTGCGAGCAGGCCGGCCGCAGCCGGGACGGCGGTTCGCCGGAGCAGGTGCAGGCGTCGGTCCTCGCCAAGCACGTCGCGGCCGGGAACGCCGCCCGTGGCGCGGCGTCGGCGATGCAGGTGCTCGCCTCCGCCGGCGCGGCGGGCGGGCACGTGGTGGAGCGGGCCTACCGCGACGCGAAGCTCATGGAAGTCATCGAAGGCAGCAACGAGATCTGCCAGCTGATCCTCGCCGAGCACGCCGCCTCGGCGGCGGGCTGAGAGGTCGTACCGGGACGGAACGGGAGCGGACATGTCCGGAGCGGATCCGATCGTGAAATGCCTGATCTGGGATCTCGACAACACGCTGTGGAACGGCACGCTGGTCGAGGACGGTCACGTCGAGGTCGACGACGTCGTCCGCAAGGTCGTGACGGGGCTCGACGCGCGCGGCGTGCTGCAGGCCGTGTCGAGCCGCAACGACCACGACGAGGCGTGGGCGCGGCTGGAGAAGCTCGGCCTGGCCGAGTACTTCGTCCTGCCGCACATCGGCTGGGGCCCGAAGTCGGAATCGGTGCGGAAGATCGCCGAACGGCTGAACTTCTCGCTGAAGACGATCGCGTTCATCGACGACCTGCCGAGCGAGCGCGCCGAGGTCCACTACCACCTGCCGGAGGTCCGGTGCTATCCGGCCGAGCAGGCACGCGACCTGCTCGACCTGGCCGAGTTCAGCCCGCCGGTGGTCACCGTCGACGCCCGCCGGCGCCGCGAGATGTACCAGGCCGGGTTCGAGCGGGACCAGCAGCGCGAGAGCTTCCAGGGCGCCGACGAGGACTTCCTGCGCTCCCTCGACCTGGTGATGCACATCGCGGAGGCCAGGGACGAGGAGATCACGCGGGTCGAGGAGCTGACCCTGCGGACCAGCCAGATGAACGCGACCGGCGTGCACTACCCGGACACCGCGCTGCGCGCGCTGCTGTCCGACGAGGACCACGACGTGCTGGTGGTCTCGATGTCCGACCGCTTCGGACCGCACGGCGCGGTCGGGGTCATGCTGATCGAGAAGACGGCGCGGGCATGGCGCATCAAGCTGCTGGCGACGTCGTGCCGGGTCGTCTCCTTCGGCGCGGGCGCGGTGCTGCTGCGGTGGCTCACCGACGCGGCGGCGCGGGCCGGAGTGCACCTCGTCGCCGATTTCAGGCGTACCGAGCGCAACCGGATGATGGAGGTGGCCTACCGGTTCGCCGGATTCACCACCGCGGAATGCGCCTGTCTCGCCCCGTTCACGCCTCCCGAGGGCACCGAGTGCCTCCATCTGGAGCCGGTCCGGCAGGACCCGCCGACGACCATGCGCGTCATCGCCCCCGCCCGGACGGGTCCGTCCTGGACCGGCGTGTGAACGTCAACCCCGGCCGTCCGAAGGGGCCGTCCCGCCGGCGGGACGGCCCGAAACCTCCCGGCGGCCGTGATGGTGGTGCTGGTCGGAAGGAAGGAACCTGGCAATGGAATCGTCGCCACAGGAGATCTCGGCGCTGTGGGCCGAATTCCTCGACGGGCGCGAGGTCGGGGTCGATGACGACTTCTTCGCGATCGGCGGCAACTCGCTGATCGGCATCAAGATCATCGACCGGGTGACCCGGGACTACGGCGTCGAGCTGTCCGTGCGCGACTTCTACCTGGCGCAGACCCCGGCGCGGGTCGCCGAGCTGATCCGGCGGGGGAGGGCACGGGCATGAGGTTGACGCCGGCCGCCGCGGGCGGCATCGGGATCGACCTCGATCGCGTCGACCTGTTCGACCTGGACCTGTACACCTCGGGCGATCCGCACCCGGTCTGGGACGCGATGCGCGCGAAGGCGCCCCTGCACCACCAGGTCCTGCCGGACGGCCGGGAGTTCTGGTCGGTGACCCGCTACGACGACGTCTGCCGCGTGCTCGGCGACCACCGGGCGTTCACCTCGGAGCGCGGCACGGTGGTCACCCACCTCGGCGAGGACGACGTCGCGGCGGGCAGGCTGATGACGTCCACCGACCCGCCGCGCCACACCGAGGTCCGCAGGGCGATCGGCGCCAGGCTCACGGCGCGGGCGGTGGCGTCCTGGCGGGACCGGATCCGGCGGGCGGTCGTGCGCTTCCTCGAACCGGCCCTGGACGGCGGCTCGTTCGACCTGGCCGAGCGGGCGCACCGCCTCCCGATGGTCGTCGCGGGCCCGCTGCTGGGGATCCCGGAGCGGGACTGGGACGAGCTCGTGCAGCTGACCGCGATGGTGACGGCGCCGTCGGACCCGCACTTCCAGCACGGCAGCGAGGCCGCGACGCTGGCCATCTCCCACCATGAGCTGGTCACCTACGTCACCGAGTGGGTCAGGCGGCGGCGGTCGGACGGCGGCGAGGACGGGAGCCTGCTCGACCACCTCATGAGCGTCCGCGCGGGAGACGCGCCGCTGACCGACGAGGAGATCGCCCTCGACGGCTACAGCATTCTCCTGGGCGCCAACGTGACGACGCCGCACACCGTCTCGGGCACCGTGCTCGCCCTCATCGAGCGGCCCGAGCAGTTGGACAAGGCGCAGGCCGACCCGTCACTAATCCCGAACCTGGTCGAGGAAGGGCTGCGCTGGACGTCGGCCGCCTGCAACTTCATGCGGTACGCCGTGAGCGACATCCGGATCGGCGGGGGCACGATCCCGGCCGGCGGGGCGGTCGTCGCGTGGATCGGGTCGGCCAACCGGGACGAGTCCCAGTTCACCGATCCGCACGAGTTCGACATCACGCGCAGCGGCGCGGGCCGCCACGTCGCGTTCGGATTCGGGCCGCACTACTGCGTCGGGGGACCGCTGGCCCGGCTGACGCTGCGCGTCTTCTTCGAGGAGCTGCTCCAGCGGTTCGGATCGATCGTCCTCGACGGCGAACCGCGGCACCTGCGGTCGTACTTCATCGCCGGGATGACCCACCTGCCCATCGTCGCCGAGAAACGAGCGACGCCATGACCCCCGGCTCAGCCACCGTCACCTCGCCGTGGTTCGTTCGGCCGCAGTCCGCCGGGCACCCCGCCCGGATCTTCTGCTTCCCCTACTCCGGGTCCGGGGCCTCGGCCTTCAGCGCCTGGCCGGCCGCGATCGGCGACATCGAGATCTGCCCCGTGCAGTTCCCCGGCCGCGAGAACCGGCTGGGCGAACCCCACTACGGCACCTACGAGAATCTCGCCACCGGCCTGGCCGGGCCCCTGGTGCCGCTGCTCGACACGCCGTTCGCGTTCTTCGGGCACTGCGCGGGCGCGCTGGTCGCGTTCGAGACCGTGGTCCGCCTCGCCGAACTGGGACTGCCCGGACCGCGGTGCCTCATCGTGTCGGGCCAGCCGGCCCCGCACGACGCCGCTCTGGACCGCATGCTCACCATGACCGAGCCCGAGCTGCGCGCCGAGCTGGAGTCGGTCATCCGCGGCCGGGGGATCGAACCGCGGCCGGACATGATCGATCTGGGCATGGTCGTGCTGCTCCGCGATCTCACCGCCGCGGCCGGGTACCGGCGGGCGGAGCCGGTCGCGGTGCGATGCCCCATCGTCGCGCTGCACTGGCGGGACGACCCCGACGTCAGCCTCGGCCAGTTCGACGGGTGGCGCCGGTACGCCGAGTCCGTCGAGATCCGGGTCGTCGACGGCGGCCACCACGACTTCATGAACGCGCCGGACGACCTGCTGAAGCCGTTGACCTCGTGGCGGTGACCGCAGTGCAGCCGGTGGTCCCCATCAAGCCCGGTGAAACCCCGCACACCGCAGCCTCACCACAGCCGCCCCACCCGGCGGAACGGCCGGGCCCACCGGGCCCGCGGCCGGCCGTCCCCGTCACCACCTGACCCTCTGTGAGGAATGGCATGTCTGTTGACGACACCCGCGGCGACGCGGGTCTCGCCGCCGGCCGTCCGGGCTTCCGTGCCGCCACGCTCCCACTGATCATCTCCGGGGAGAGCCGGGATGACGTATCGGCGCGGGCACGGCGACTGCTCGCCCACCACGAGGAGAACCGGCCCGCGCTGCGCGACCTCGCCCTGTCCCTCGCGGCCGCGCACGCGGCCTGCGAGCCCTCCGCCGTCCGGCACCGGACCGTCCTGTGGGCGGACGAGGGCCAGGACCCGGCCGGTGAGCTGGCCGCGCTCGCCCGCGGCGACCGGAGCGCCACCCGGATCAGCGGCAGCGCCGCCGCACGGGACCGGGTCGTCTTCGTCTTCCCCGGCCAGGGCTCCCAGTGGATCGGCATGGCGGCCGGGCTCCTCGACGACTCCGACGTCTTCCGCGAGGCCATAGACGCGAGTGCCCGGGCCCTCGCCCCCTATGTCGACTGGTCGCTGGAGGACGTCCTGCGGGGAGCGCCCGGCGCCGCGTCCCTGGACCATGACTCCGTCGTCCAGCCCGCGCTGTTCGCGGTGATGGTGGCCCTCGCCGAGCTGTGGAAGTCCTTCGGGGTGCGGCCCGCGGCCGTGCTCGGGCAGAGCAACGGCGAGATCGCCGCCGCCGTCGTCGCCGGTGGCCTGTCCCTGGAGGACGGGGCGCGGGTGGTGTCGCTGTGGAGCAGGGCCCAGGCCCGGCTCGCGGGCCAGGGCGGGATGATCTCGGTGTCGGCGCCGCTCGCGTCCCTGGAACGCAGGATCGCCGAGGCGGGCGACCGGCTCGCCGTCGGCCTGGTCAACGGACCGCGGTCGGTGGTCTTGTCCGGCGACCGCGACGTCATCGACCGGCTGCTCGACGAGCTCCCCGCCGAGGGAGCGCCGGCCAAGCGGATCCCCGTGGACGTCGCGGGGCACTCCCCGCACATCGAGGCGCTGCGCGAGGAGGTGCTCACCGGGCTCGCGCCGATCCGGCCACGGCCGGCGACCGTGCCGTTCCACTCGACGGTGACGGGCGACTTCCTCGACACCACCGCGCTGGACGCCGCCTACTGGTACTCCAACCTGCGCAACACGGTGCGGTTCGAGCGCTCCGTCCGCGCCCTCGAGCCAGGCCACCAGGCCTTCATCGAGATCAGCTCGCACCCGGTCATCACCATGGCGCTCCAGCAGACCCTGGACGACCTGGCCTCCGACGCGGTCGTGGTGGAGTCGCTGCGCCGCAACGAAACCGGAACGCGCCGGTTCCTCGCCTCGCTCGCCCGGTTGCACGCCGCCGGCGCCACCGTGGACTGGCGGCCGGCGTTCGGCACGGACGCCTCACGCACCGAACTGCCCGCGCACCCGTCGCGTGCGGGGGACCGGGCTCCGGCCGACCCGGCACCGGCCACGGCCGGCGAGCGCACGCCGGAGGAGGTCCTGGACGGCCTCCTGGAGCTGGTCCGAGCCGAGACCGCCCTGGTCATGGAGCTCGACGCCGACGCCGGGCTCGACGGCACGGAGGCGTTCCGCGACCTCGGCCTCGACTCCGCGCGCGCCGTGGAGCTGCGCAACCGCCTGGTCGAGGCCACCGGCCTGCGGCTCCCGGTGACGCTGCTCTTCGACCACCCCACCCCGGAGCAGCTCGCCCAGCACATCGCGGCGCTGCGGACCGGCACCGCCGCCGGGCCGGCGACGCCCGCGAGGCGCCGTGCCGGCGACGCCGACGAACCCATCGCCATCGTCTCCATGGCCTGCCGTTTCCCCGGCGGCGTGGCCTCGGGGGAGGACCTGTGGCGGCTGGTCCTGGACGAGAAGCACGTGATCTCCGGCTTCCCCGTCAACCGGAACTGGGCCCTCGACACCCTCTTCGACGACGACCCCGGCACCCCGGGCCGCTCGTACACCCGCCAGGGCGCATTCCTGCACGACGCGGACCTGTTCGACGCCGAGTTCTTCGGCATCAGCCCGCGCGAGGCCCTGGGCATGGACCCGCAGCAGCGCCTCGTCCTGGAGACCGCGTGGGAGGCCCTGGAGCGGGCCGGGATCGACCCGGCCGCGCTGCGCGGCAGCGACACCGGCGTCTACCTCGGCGCGCTCGCCCAGGACTACGGGCCACGGCTGCACGAGGCGGACGACAGGGCCGGCGGATTCCTGCTGACCGGCACCTTCACCAGCGTGCTCTCCGGCCGCGTCGCCTACACCTTCGGCCTGCGCGGCCCCGCCGTCACCGTGGACACCGCGTGCTCCTCGTCCCTGGTGTCCCTGCACCTGGCCGCGCAGGCCCTGCGTGCCGGCGACTGCGCGCTGGCCATGGCGGGCGGCGTCACGGTGATGTCGAGCCCCGGCATGTTCGTGGAGTTCAGCCGCCAGCGCGGGCTGTCGCCCGACGGCCGCTGCAAGGCGTTCGCCGACGGCGCGGACGGCACGGGCTGGGGCGAGGGCGTGGGAATCCTGCTCCTGGAGCGGCTCTCCGACGCCCGCCGCAACGGCCACGAGATCCTGGCCGTCGTCCGCGGCTCGGCCATCAACCAGGACGGCGCCAGCAACGGGCTCGCCGCGCCGAGCGGCCCGGCCCAGGAACGGGTGATCCAGGAGGCGCTCGCCGCGGCCGGGCTCGCCGCCGCGGACGTCGACGCGGTCGAGGCGCACGGCACGGGCACGCGGCTCGGCGACCCGATCGAGGCCGGTGCGCTGCTCGCGAGCTACGGGCAGGGCCGCGCGGCCGACCGGCCCCTGTACCTGGGCTCGCTCAAGTCCAACATCGGCCACACCCAGGCCGCGGCCGGCGTCGGCGGAGTGATCAAGACGGTCTTCGCGATGCGGCACGGCATCCTGCCGCGCAGCCTGCACCTGCACAAGCCCACGCCGCACGTCGACTGGAGCAGCGGCGCCGTGCACCCGCTCACCGAGGCGCTGCCCTGGCCCGACACCGGCCGGCCGCGCCGGGCCGGCGTGTCCTCGTTCGGCATCAGCGGCACCAACGCCCACGTCATCCTGGAACAGACGCCGCACGAGCCCGCCGTGCCCGAGGGGCCGGCGGCCCCCGCCGAGGACGGCGCGCCGCGGCCATGGGTGATCTCCGGCCGCACCGAGGAGGCTCTGCGCGCTCAGGCCGCACGCCTGCGCGCCTTCGTGGCCGCCGACCCCGGCCTCTCCCTCGCCGACGTCGGCCTGACACTGGCGGGCGCGCGGGCACGATTCGCCCACAGCGCCGCCGTCATCGCCCACGACCGCCCCGGCTTCCTCGATGGCCTCGCCGCGCTCGCCGACGGAACACCCGCCACCAACGTGATAGGCGGCCCGACGGCGACGTCGGCCAAGACCCGTACCGCGTTCCTGTTCACCGGGCAGGGCAGCCAGCGCCCGGGTATGGGCCGACAGCTGTACGAGACCGAGCCGGTGTTCGCGGCGGCGTTCGACGCCGTGTGCGCCCACCTTGACCAGCACCTGCCGATTCCCCTCAAGACCATCGTCTTCGCACCCGACGCGGAGGACGGGGGCGACGGGGTCGAGGACGCCCGGGTGCACCAGACGGTCTTCACCCAGCCCGCCCTGTTCGCCCTCGAAGTCGCGCTGTACCGGGTGCTCGAGCACTACGGCGTGACCCCCGACCACCTGCTCGGCCACTCGGTCGGCGAGATCGCCGCCGCCCATGTCGCAGGCGTCCTCGACCTGGCCGACGCCTGCACCCTGGTCGCCCACCGGGCCCGCCTGATGCAGTCCGCCCCGGTGGGCGGCGCCATGATCGCGATCGGGGCCACCGAGGACGAGATCCGCCAGTCTCTGGCCCCCTACACCGGACGCCTGGACCTGGCCGCCGTCAACGGCCCGACCTCCGTGGTCATCACCGGCGACCCCGACGCCGCCCGCGAACTGGCGCAGACGTGGAAAGACCGGGGCCGCAGAACCCGCGGCCTGAAAGTCAGCCACGCCTTCCATTCCCCTCACATGGACGCCATCCTCGACCAATTCCGCGACGTGGCGGCCACACTGACCTACGCGGAGCCACGGATCCCCGTGATCTCCAACCTCACCGGGCGCGTCGCCACCACGGGAGAACTGACCGACCCCGACTACTGGGCACGCCACCTACGCGGCACGGTCCGGTTCGCCGACGGCGTGAGCACCCTGGCGGCCCAGAACGTCACCACGTACGTGGAACTCGGCCCCGCCCCCGTCCTCACGGCCATGGCCAGCGACTGCCTGGGCGAAGACGGCCCGCAACCGTTCGCCGTACTGCGGCCCGACCGGCCCGAGCCGCACACGTTCACCACCGCCCTGGCCAACCTCGCCCTGCACGGCCACACCCTGGACACCGGACGGCTGTTCCCCGGCGCCCGCCAGACCGCACTGCCCACCTACGCCTTCCAACGCCGCCGCTACTGGCTCAACGCCCCCGCGGCACGCGGCAACGCCACCGGCCTCGGCCTCAGCCCCGCGGACCATCCGCTTCTCGGCGCCGCCGTAGACCTCGCCGGAAACAACACCGCCGTCCTCACCGGACAGATCTCCCTGGCAGACCACCCGTGGCTCGCCGACCACGCAGTGACCGGCACCGTGCTCCTGCCCGGCGCCGCATTCATCGACCTGGCCCTGCATGCGGGCGAACGACTCGGCTGCCACCACATCGACGAACTCACCCTGGAGGCCCCGCTACCACTCCCCGAGCAGGGCAACGTCCAAGTACAGATCACCGTCGAGACGCCCGCCCCCGACGGCCACCGATCCGTGACCATTCACGCACGACACGGCGACGACGAGGACTGGACCCGTCATGCCACCGGTGTGCTCACCGCCGAGGCGCCGGACACACCGGATCCGGCGGAATGGGCGGATCTGGCGGCGTGGCCGCCGGTCGACGCCGCCCCTCTGCCCGCCGAGAGCATCTATGACCGGCTCGCTGATCGCGGCTACCGGCACGGCCCCGCCTTCCAGGGCGTGACCGCAGCGTGGCGCAACGGCGACACTCTCTACGCCGAGGTCACTCTCCCCACCGACGGCACCGACACCGCTGAGTACGGCATCCACCCTGCCCTCCTGGACGCCGCGCTCCATCCGGCCGCCGCCACCGGCCCCGGGCAGGACCTGGATCAGGTGCTTCTTCCGTTCACGTGGTCGAACGTCCGGCTTCATGCGGTGGGCGCTCGGGTGTTGCGTGTCCAGATCACCCTTGTTGACGCGGGGACGCTACGCGTCAGGCTGGCCGATCCGGCCGGGCAGCCGGTCGCCGAGGTGGGATCGCTGGTCCTGCGGCCGATCGGCGCCGAGCAACTGGCGAAGGCCGTCACGACAGGGGGAGACGACCACCTGTTCCGTCTGGCCTGGACGCCCGTGCCGGACGCGTCTCTGCCCGATGACACCACTGCCGTTCCGGAGGTGGTGATCGATACCGGCTGGCTAAGGCGTTCCGGCTCGGCTGACGATGTTCCCGGCTCGGTGCGCGGAGCTGTCGAGCACGTGTTGGGGCTGGTGCAGTCGTGGCCGGCTGAAGAGCGGCCGGCCGACAGCCGGTTGGTAGTGGTCACTCGGAGAGCCGTCGCGGTCGACGCCGATACCGAGTCGCCGAGCCTTGCGGATGCCGCTGTTTGGGGTTTGCTCCGTTCGGCTCAAAGCGAGAACCCGGGCCGTTTCGTCGTGATCGATGTGGAGGACGAGGACGCCGTCTCGGCTGATTCGTTCCGTGCGGCGCTGGCAAGCGGCGAGCCGCAGGTGGCTCTGCGCGACGGTCACCAGCAGCTGTACGTCCCCCGGCTCGTGCGCGAGGCCCTGCCGGACAACGACGCCACTGCGCCGGAGCCCGCTGTGGGCGGCACGGTCCTGATCACCGGTGGCACGGGCACGCTGGGCGCGTTGTTCGCGCGCCATTACGCGACGGCTCGGCAGGCCGGTCATCTGCTGCTGACCAGCCGACGCGGCATGGACGCTCCGGGCGCGCCCGAGCTGGCCGCTGAGCTGGCCGAACTGGGCGCGAAGGTCACCATCGCCGCCTGCGACACCGCCGACCGCGACGCCCTCGCCGGACTTCTGGCGACGATCCCGGACGAGCACCCGCTGACCGCTGTGGTGCACGCCGCCGGTGTGCTGGACGACGGCGTCATCACCTCCTTGACGGCCGAGCGTGTCGACACCGTGTTCCGACCCAAGGTCGACGCAGCGTGGCACCTGCACGAGCTCACCCGCGGGGCGGAGCTCACCGAGTTCGTTCTCTTCTCGTCCATGGCCGGTGTGCTGGGCAATCCAGGCCAGGGCAACTACGCGGCGGCCAACGTCTTCCTCGACGCGCTGGCTCAGCGTCGTCGCGCCGACGGTCTGCCCGCCACTTCCCTGGCGTGGGGATTGTGGTCGGACAGCAGCGGCATGGCCGGTCATCTGGATGAGGTGCAGCTGACTCGCCTGGCTCGCTGGGGGCTCAAGCCCATCACGGCGCAGGAGGGACTCGCCCTCTTCGAGGCGGCCATCGCCCTGGACGAGGCGGCGCTGGTTCCCGCGCGGTTGGATGTCGCGCGGTTGGAGCGGGGCGACAACGGGGCGTTGCCCGCGGTGCTGGGCGCTTTGGTGCGTCCGCGTGCCGTGCGGCGTATCGCTGCGGCGGGTTCGGCGGGCGGTGCGGCCGGAGGGCAGCGGTTCGCCGGGATGTCGGCGGCCGATGCCGAACGCGAGCTTGCGGAGGTGGTGCGCGCTCACGCCGCGACCGTGTTGGGGCATGGGAGTCCGGAGGCGGTTCGGCCGGACAGCAAGTTCAAGGACCTCGGCTTCGACTCGCTGTCGGCGGTGGAGCTGCGCAACCGCTTGACCGCGGCGGTCGGTCTGCACCTGTCGGCCACGGCGGTGTTCGACTATCCGACGCCGGCCGCGATGGCGCGGCACCTGCGCGGCGAACTGCTGGGCGAGGCGGCGCCCGCTGCCGGAACCGCGGTCATGGCTACCGCGGTGGATGAGCCGGTGGCTGTGGTGGGCATCGGCTGCCGGTATCCGGGTGGTGTGCTTTCCGCGGAGGATCTGTGGTCCTTGGTGGAGAGCGGGACGGATGCCGTCGCGGAGTTTCCGACTACTCGTGGCTGGGATGTCGAGGGGTTGTACGACCCTGAGCCGGGGAAGCCGGGTAAGTCGTATTCGCGTCATGGTGGGTTTCTTTATGACGCCGACGCCTTCGATCCTGCCTTCTTCGGGATCAGCCCCCGCGAAGCCCTGGCGACGGATCCCCAGCAGCGCCTCCTGCTGGAGGTGGCCTGGGAGACGATCGAACGTGCCGGGATCGATCCCGCCACCCTCCACGCCACCCCTACCGGCGTCTTCACCGGTGTCATGTACGGCGACTACGCCAGCCGCCTCAGCTCGTTCCCGGAGGACCTCGAGGGGTACTTGATCAACGGCAGCGCGGGCAGCGTCGCTTCTGGCCGTGTCGCCTATACCTTCGGGTTGGAGGGGCCGGCGGTGACGGTCGACACCGCCTGCTCGTCTTCCCTGGTGGCGTTGCATCTGGCCGCGCAGGCGCTACGGCAGGGGGAGTGCTCCCTGGCCCTGGCCGGCGGCGTCACCGTCCTGGCGACGCCTGATGTCTTCACCGAGTTCAGCAAGCAGCGTGGGCTTGCGGCGGACGGCAGATGCAAGTCCTTCGCCGAGGCGGCGGACGGCGTCGGCTGGAGTGAAGGTGTCGGCCTGCTGTTGCTGGAACGGCTGTCGGACGCGCGGAAGAACGGCCACCAGGTGCTGGCGGTCGTGCGCGGCTCGGCGGTCAACCAGGACGGCGCGTCCAACGGTTTGACGGCGCCCAATGGGCCTTCGCAGGAGCGCGTCATCCGGCAGGCCCTGGCCAACGCTCGCCTGACGCCGGATGAGATCGATGCCGTGGAGGGCCATGGCACCGGCACCACCTTGGGCGACCCGATCGAGGCCCAGGCGTTGATCGCGACCTATGGCCAGGGGCGGCCGGAAGATCGGCCGTTGTGGCTGGGTTCGCTGAAGTCGAACATCGGGCACACCCAGGCCGCGGCGGGTGTGGGCGGCGTGATCAAGATGATCATGGCCATGAGGTACGGGGTGCTGCCCAGGACGCTGCACGTCGACGCACCCTCGCCGCACATCAACTGGGAGTCCGGCGCGGTTGAGCTTCTGACGGAGGAGCGGGCGTGGCCGGACACGGGACGTCCGCGCCGTGCGGGTGTGTCCTCGTTCGGCGTCAGCGGCACCAACGCGCACCTGATCGTCGAGCAGGCCCCGGAGAGCGAGAACGCCGCCGGGGAGCCGGTGGTGGTGACGGATGGAACGTTGCCGTGGCTGGTGTCGGCCAAGTCCCAGGTCGCGCTCGGTGAGCAGGCGCGGCGGTTGCTGGATCACCTTGACCGTTACCCCGATGCGTCGCCTGCCGAGATCGGTCACGCGCTGGTGGCGGGCCGTTCGGTGTTCGATCACCGGGCGGTGGTGATCGGCCGGGAACCCGCCGACTTTCGAAGTGGCTTGGCGGCGTTGGCCGCCGGTGAGCCCTCTGCCCACGTGGTCACCGGAACGGCGGCCGCCCAACCTGGCAGGACGGTGTTCGTCTTCCCCGGTCAGGGGTCGCAGTGGGTCGGCATGGGTGTGGAGTTGATGCGCACTTCGCCGGTGTTCGCCGAGCAGCTGACGGCTTGCGCGGAGGCGTTGGAGCCGTTCACCGGCTGGAACCTCATCGACGTCCTGACACAGGCGCCCGAGGCTCCCGGCCTGGATCGGGTGGATGTGGTCCAGCCAGCCCTCTGGGCGATGATGATCTCTCTGGCCCGCATGTGGGATCACCTCGGGATCACCCCCGACGCGGTGGTCGGCCACTCCCAGGGCGAGATCGCTGCCGCGCATATCGCTGGTGTGCTGTCGTTGGAGGACTCGGCGCGCCTTGTCGCACTGCGCAGTCGGGCACTGGTGGAGATCTGCGGGCCGGGCAGGATGCTGACCGTACTGGCCCCCGCCGACCAGGTACGGGCGATGCTGGCCGACGGCGACAGCGGCCTGTCGGTGGCTGCGGTGAACGGCCCGGCCACGGTGACGGTGTCGGGCTCGGTGGACGCGATGGCCGAGTTCAACGCCACGCTCTCCAAGGCCGGGATGATGCGCTGGGAAGTCCCGGGAGTGGACTTCGCCGCCCACTCCCCGCACGTTCACACCCTGCACGACCAGCTGCTGGAGCAGCTGGCACCGATCGACCCGCGACCGGCGACCGTGGCGTTCTATTCCACCGTCACCGGTCACCTCGGTGGCCCGGTGGCTGACACGACGGTGATGGACGCGGCGTACTGGTACGACAACCTGGCGACCACAGTTGATTTCCAGGCCGCCACCCGCGCCCTGCTGGATGACGGGCACACGCTGTTCATTGAAGCCAGCCCTCACCCAGTGTTGACCAGTGCCTTGCAGGAGACCTCCGAGAATCATGCGGGCACCGGCGAGGTCGCCATCACCGGCACCCTGCGCCGTGACGACGACACCTGGCAACGTGTACTGACCTCCCTGGCCACCACCCACACCCATACCACCGCCAACTGGTCGGGCTTCTACCCCACCACCCGCCCCACCCACCTCGACCTGCCCACCTACCCCTTCCAGCACCAGCACTACTGGCTGCTCGACGGCACCACCGCCACTGATCCTCACTCCATTGGCCTGCACGCCGCCGACCACGGCCTGCTGGGTGCCGCCGTCGCCCTCGCGGACGGCGACGGCCACCTGTTCACCGGCCGGTTGTCACTGCAGACGCACGGCTGGCTGGTCGATCACGCGGTCTTCGACACCCCCCTGCTGCCCGGCACGGCCTTCATCGAGCTGGCCTTGCACGCCGGCCAGGCCACCGACAGTCCCCACCTGGAAGACCTCACCCTCGAAGCACCTCTCACGCTCCCGGCCTCCGGTGGTGTCCATCTGCAGGTGCAGGTGGAGGCAGCCGAAGGCGACGGCCGCCGGACCCTGGCCATCCACTCCCGGCCAGACGACGCCACACCCGGGCAGCCCTGGACCCGCCATGCCACCGGAGTCCTCACCTCCCAGGCGTCCGCCATGCCGGACACGGCCGAGTGGGCGGACCTGATGGCTTGGCCGCCAGCCGGTGCCACCCCTCTGCCCACCGACGGCCTCTATGACCAGCTTGCTGATCGCGGCTACCAGTACGGCCCCGCCTTCCAGGGCCTGACCGCGGCCTGGCGCCACGGCGACACTCTCTACGCCGAGGTCACCCTGCCCACCGACACCACCGACGTCGATCACTACGGCATCCACCCGGCTCTTCTGGACGCCGCGCTCCACACGATCGCCGCCACCGGTCCCCGGCAACACTCGGACCAGGTGCTCCTTCCGTTCGCGTGGTCGAGTGTCCGGCTTCACGCTGTGGGTGCCCGGGTGCTGCGGGTCCAGATCACTCCCTCAGAGACGGGGACGCTGCGCGTCAGGCTCGCTGATCCCGTTGGGAAGCCGGTCGCCGAGGTGGCATCGCTGGCCATGCGGCCGATCGCCACCGACCAGTTGGCGCAGACCGTTGCGGCGAGGGGAGAGGATCACCTGTTCCGTCTGGCCTGGACCCCCATGCCCGTTGTGGAGGGGCCGATCGCGTCGTCGCCTGATGATGGGGTGGTCGCCACCGGCGTGCTGGAGCATTCCGGAGATGTTCCCGGCTCGGTGCGCGGGGCTGTTGAGCATGTGTTGGGTTTGGTGCAGTCGCGGCTGGCCGAGGAGCGATCGGCCGATGGCCGCCTGGTCGTGGTCACCCGGCGAGCCGTCGTGGTCGATGCCGATACCGAGTCGCCGAATCTCGCGGACGCGGCTGTGTGGGGTCTGCTCCGCACGGCCCAAAGCGAGAACCCGGGCCGCTTCGTCGTGATCGATGTGGAGGACGAGGGCGCCCTCTCGGCTGATGTGCTGGGTGCGGCGTTGGCAAGTGGCGAGCCGCAGGTGGCTGTCCGGAACGGCGATCAACAGCTGTACGTCCCCCGGCTCGTGCGGGAGATCCCGTCCGACGAGGCTGTTGTGCCGGAGCCCGCTGTGGGCGGCACGGTTCTGATCACCGGTGGCACGGGCACGCTGGGCGCGTTGTTCGCGCGCCGGTACGCGATGGCCGGCCAGGCCGGTCATCTGCTGCTGGTCAGCCGCCGCGGGCTGGACGCTGCGGGCGCGCCCGAACTGGCCGACGAGTTGGCTGAGCTGGGTGTGAAGGTCACCATCGCTGCTTGTGACACCGCTGATCGGGATGCTCTCGCAGAGCTTTTGGCGGCCATCCCTGACGAGCATCCGCTGACCGCCGTGGTGCACGCTGCGGGCGTACTGGACGACGGCGTGATCACGTCCTTGACGGCCGAGCGCATGGACAGTGTGTTCCGTCCCAAGGTCGACGCTGCCTGGCATCTGCATGAGCTCACCCGCGAGATGGACCTCGCCGAGTTCGTCCTGTTCTCCTCGATGGCAGGTCTTCTGGGCAATCCGGGGCAGGGCAACTACGCGGCGGCCAACGTCTTCCTCGACGCACTGGCCCAGCGCCGTCGCGCCGAGGGCCTGCCCGCCACCTCCCTGGCGTGGGGACTGTGGTCAGACAGCAGCGGCATGACCGGTCATCTGGCCGAGGTCGATGTGACCCGCATGGCTCGTTTCGGGATCAAGCCCATCACGGCGGACGAGGGGCTGGCGTTGTTCGAGGCCGCCCGGGTGACGGGCACCGCCTGTCTGGCCCCCGCCAAGATCGACCCCGTTCTGCTCCGTTCCCAACTGGAGGCCGGCGCTGTTTCCGCCGTCCTTCAGGGCCTCGTGCGCGTTCCCGTCCGCAAGGCCACCACGGCGGCCGATGCCGTCACCCTGGCCGATCGCCTGGCCCGCCTCTCGCCTGCGGAGGCAGAAGACACTCTTGCCGGCCTCGTCCGCAGCAACGTCGCGGCCGTCCTGGGCCACGCCACGCCCGATGCCATCAACCTCGATCAGGCGTTCAAGGACCTCGGGTTCGACTCGCTGACCGCCGTTGAGCTTCGCAACCGCCTCAACGCCGCCACCGGCCTGCGTCTCCCCGCGACACTGATCTTCGATCACCCCACCCCGCACCGCCTGGTCGCCCATCTCCGCGCCGCCCTCGTCTCGACCGCCCACGCACCCGCCGTCGCCCCGGCCGCGACGGTCACGCCCCTCGCCGCCGACGAGCCCATCGCCATCGTCGGCATCGGCTGCCGGTACCCGGGCGGCGCGCACTCGGCGGAGGACTTGTGGAACCTGGTGGCGGGCGGGACGGATGCCGTCGCGGAGTTCCCGAGTACTCGTGGCTGGGACGTCGAGGCGCTGTATGACCCTGAGCCCGGAAAGCCGGGCAAGTCGTATTCGCGTCATGGTGCGTTCCTTGATGACGCCGACGCCTTCGATCCTGCGTTCTTCGGGATCAGTCCCCGTGAGGCCCTGGCGATGGACCCTCAGCAGCGGCTGCTGCTGGAGGTCGCCTGGGAGACCATCGAACGCGCCGGGATCGACCCCACCGCTCTGCACGCCACCCCCACCGGCGTCTTCGCGGGCGTCATGTACGGCGACTACGCCAGCCGTCTCAACTCCGTCCCGGAAGACCTTGAGGGATACCTAGGCAACGGGAGCGCGGGCAGCGTCGCGTCGGGTCGTGTCGCCTACACCTTCGGGTTGGAGGGGCCGGCGGTGACGGTCGACACCGCCTGCTCGTCCTCTCTGGTGGCCCTGCACCTGGCCGCCCAGGCGCTGCGCAACGGCGAGTGCTCCTTGGCTCTGGCCGGTGGCGTCAACGTCATGGCGACGCCTGGTGTCTTCACTGAGTTCAGCAAGCAGCGTGGACTGGCCGCCGATGGGCGGTGCAAGTCCTTCGCGGCCGCCGCCGACGGCGCGAGCTGGGGCGAGGGTGTCGGCCTGCTGCTGCTGGAACGGTTGTCGGACGCGCGGAAGAACGGCCACCCGGTGCTGGCGGTTGTGCGTGGCTCGGCGGTCAACCAGGACGGTGCGTCCAACGGCCTGACCGCTCCCAACGGGCCTTCGCAGGAGCGGGTGATCCGGCAGGCCCTGGCCAACGCCCGTCTGACGCCGGACGAGGTCGACGTGGTGGAGGGGCATGGCACGGGTACCACGCTGGGTGACCCGATCGAGGCCCAAGCGCTGCTGGCGACCTATGGTCAGGACCGTCCCGAAGACCGGCCGTTGTGGCTGGGGTCGTTGAAGTCCAACATCGGGCACACGATGGCGGCGGCCGGTGTGGCCGGTGTGATCAAGATGGTGATGGCCCTGCGGCACGGGGTGTTGCCGCGCACGCTGCACGTGGACGAGCCGACCCCGCACGTCGACTGGACCGCAGGTGCCGTCGAGCTGCTGACCGAGAACCGCGCTTGGCCTGAGATCGACCGTCCGCGCCGCGCCGGGATCTCCTCCTTCGGCATCAGTGGCACCAACGCGCACTTGATCGTCGAGCAGGCCCCGGAGAGCGAGAACACCGCCGAAGAACCGGTGGTGGTGACGGGCGGTACGTTGCCGTGGCTGGTGTCGGCGAAGTCGGAGACGGCGCTCGCCGAGCAGGCGCGGCGGCTGCTGGATCATCTCGACAACCACCCGGACGCGACGCCTGCCGAGATCGGTCACGCGCTGACGGCGAGCCGCTCAGCCTTCGATCACCGGGCAGTGGTGATCGGCCGGGAGCCCGCCGACTTCCGAAGTGGCTTGGCGGCGTTGGCCGGCGGTGAGCCCTCTGCCCATGTGGTCACTGGAACGGTGCCCGCTCAGCCCGGGAAGACCGTCTTGGTCTTTCCGGGGCAGGGGTCGCAGTGGGTCGGCATGGGTGTGGAGCTGATGCGCACTTCGCCGGTGTTCGCCGAGCAGCTGACGGCTTGCGCGGCGGCGTTGGAGCCGTTCACCGGCTGGAACCTCATCGACGTTCTCACCCAAGCACCCGGGGCTCCCGGCCTGGAGCGGGTGGATGTGGTGCAGCCCGCCCTGTGGGCGATGATGATCTCTCTGGCCCGCATGTGGGAGCACCTCGGGATCACCCCGGACGCGGTGGTCGGCCACTCTCAAGGTGAGATCGCGGCCGCCCACATCGCCGGGATTCTCTCGCTGGAGGACTCAGCCCGGATCGTGGCGTTGCGTTCTCAGACCATCGGCCACATCGCCGGTCAGGGCGGCATGGCCTCCCTGCCCCTTGCCGTGGCGGACGCCGAGCGCCTCATCGCCCGGTGGGACGGGCGGCTCGCCGTCGCCACCATCAACGGACCGTCGGCCACGGTGGTCGCGGGTGACACCGACGCCGTCGAGGAGCTGCTGGCTCAGTGCGGGGGGGAGGGCATCCGGGCCCGGAAGATCCCGGTGGATTACGCCTCCCACTCCTCGCACGTCCAGGCTCTGCACGACCGCCTCCTGGAGTTGCTGGCTCCGATCGAGCCGCAGCCGGCCACGGTCGCGTTCTACTCCACCGTCACCGGCCACCTCGGCGAGCCGATGGCCGACACCACGGTGATGAACGCCCAGTACTGGTACGACAACCTGGCCACGACCGTCGACTTCCAAGCCGCCACCCGCTCCCTGCTCGACGACGGCCACACGCTGTTCATCGAGGCCAGTCCCCACCCCGTCCTCATCCACCCCCTTCAGGAGACCGCCGAAGACCACGGAGACACCGGCGACGTCGCCATCACCGGCACCCTGCGCCGCGACGACGACTCCTGGCAACGCGTACTGACCTCCCTGGCCACCACCCACACCAACACCCGAGCCACCGCCAACTGGTCAGGCTTCTATCCCGCGACCCGCCCCACCCACCTCGACCTGCCCACCTACCCCTTCCAGCACGAGCACTACTGGCTACTGGACGCCGACCGACCCGGCACCGATCCCCATGCCATCGGCCAGCACCCCGCCGATCATGGCCTGCTGGGTGCCGCCGTCGCCCTCGCGGACGGTGAGGGCCACCTGTTCACCGGGCGCCTGTCGCTGAGCAGCCACCCCTGGCTGGCCGACCACGCGGTCTCCGGCACCGTTCTGCTGCCCGGCACCGCGTTCGTCGAACTCGCCCTCCACACAGGCCAGGCCACCGGCACGCCCCACCTGGAGGACCTCACCCTCCAAACACCCCTCACACTCCCGGCCACCCGCGGCATCCACCTGCAGGTGCACGTCAAGGCAGCCGACCACGACGGCCGCCGGGCCCTGACCGTCCACTCCCGGCCCGACGACGCCACCCCCGACCAGACCTGGACCTGCCACGCCACCGGCACTCTCGCCCCTCAGGCGTCCACCACACCGGACACGGCCGAGTGGGCAGAGCCGACGGCCTGGCCGCCGGCCGACGCCACCCCCCTCCCCACCGGCGCCCTCTACGACCAGCTTGCCGATCGCGGCTACCAGTACGGGCCCGCCTTCCAGGGCCTGACCGCTGCCTGGCGCAACGGCGACACCATCTACGCCGAGGTCGCCCTGCCCACCGACGACGCCGGCGACATCCCTGCCGACGTTGACCGTCATGGCGTCCATCCCGCTCTTCTGGACGCGGCGCTCCACCCGATCGTGGTCACCGGTCCCGGGCAGGACCCGGATCAGGTGCTTCTTCCGTTTGCGTGGTCGAACGTGCGGCTTCACGCCGTAGGCGCCCGGATGCTGCGCGTCCAGATCACCCCCTCGGACGCCGGGTCAGTGCGAGTCAGGCTCGCCGATCCCGCTGGGCAGCCGGTCGCCGAGGTGGGGTCGCTGGCCATGCGGCCGATCACCGCCGAACAGCTGGCGAAGGCCGTGACGACAGGCGGCGAGGACCACCTGTTCCGCATGGAGTGGGTGGGCCGGGCGGTGGAGGACACCGCTGGTGCTCCGTCCGGTCCTTGGGCGCTCGTGGGCGACGACGCACTCGGGCTGGGCGTCGTTCTGGACGCCGTGCAGATGCAGCGGTATGCGGACTTGTCCGCGTTCGGCGACGAGCTCGAAGACACCGCGTCCGCCTCTCGACCCGAACTCGTCCTGGCCTGCCGCCTCCCCGGTGAAGACGCCGTCTCCGCCGATCCCGCCTCCGCTCGCGCCGAGTTGCGCAAGGCGCTGGCCTTGGTGCAGTCGTGGCTGGCCGACGAGCGGTTCGCCGACACGCGGCTGGTGCTGGTCACTTGTGGCGCGGTGGCGACCGGGGACGACGAGCGGCCGGATCTCGCCCTGGCGCCGGTCTGGGGTCTGCTGCGCACCGCGCAGACGGAGAATCCGGATCGTCTCGTCCTTGTCGATGTTGACGGGGACGAACGTTCCCTGCGGGTGCTGCCGGACGCGCTTGCCCGTGGTGAGCCGCAGTTCGCGGTGCGCGGGGGAGAGGTCCTGGTGCCGCGGCTCGTGCGGGCCGAGGCCGGCGGCATGCTGATGCCCCCGCGGGAGAAGGCGGCGTGGCGGCTGGACGTGACCAGCCGCGGGACGCTGGACGCCCTGTCGCTGGTGGGAGCCCCCGAGGCGATGGAGCCGTTGCTGCCGCACCAGGTCAGGGTCGCCGTACGCGCGGCCGGGCTCAACTTCCGGGACGTGCTCATCGCGCTCGGCGTCTACCCGGGTGAGGCCTCCATGGGCATGGAGGGCGCCGGGGTGGTGACCGAGGTCGGCTCGGCCGTGACCGGCCTGGAGCCGGGCGACCGCGTGATGGGCATGGTGCCGGGGGCGTTCGGCCCGGTGGCGGTGACCGATCACCGGCTGGTGGTGCCGATCCCCGAGGGCTGGTCGTTCGAGGACGCGGCGTCGGTGCCGATGGTGTTCGCGACGGCGTACCACTGCCTGGTGAACCTGGCGGGGCTGCGATCGGGCGAGTCGGTGCTCGTGCACGCCGCCGCGGGTGGTGTGGGCATGGCCGCGGTGCAGCTGTCGCGGCATCTGGGCGCGGAGGTGTTCGGCACGGCGAGCACCGGCAAGTGGGCCGCGCTGAGGGACTCCGGGCTGGACGAGGAGCACATCGCCTCGTCGCGGACGCTGGAGTTCGAGGAGCGGTTCCTGTCGGCCACCGGCGGCCGGGGCGTGGACGTCGTACTGGACTGCCTGGCGCGGGAGTTCGTGGACGCCTCGCTCCGGCTGCTGCCCCGCGGCGGGCGTTTCGTCGAGATGGGCAAGACCGACCTCCGCGATCCCCGCGAGGTGGCCGAAGCCCACCCCGGTGTGGCGTATCAGGCGTTCGACATGGCCAGGCTCGCTCCGCAGGAGCCGGAGCGGTTCGGAGAGATGCTGACCGAGATCGTCGCCTTGTTCGAGCGCGGCGCCCTGCGGCACTCGCCGGTACGGACATGGGACGTGCGGCAGGCACCGGAGGCGTTCCGCGTGCTCAGCCAGGCCCAGCACGTCGGGAAGATCGTGCTCACCATGCCGCCGGTGCGGGACCCGGAGGGCACGGTGCTGATCACCGGCGGCACGGGCACGCTGGGCGGGCTGCTGGCAAGGCATCTGGTGACCGAGCGTGGGGTGCGGCGGCTCCTGCTGGCCAGCCGGCGCGGCGCGGGGGCCGAGGGCGCCGGGGAGCTGGTCGAGCAGCTGGCCGGGCTCGGAGCGACGGCCGAGGTCGTGGCGTGCGATGTCTCCGATCGCGAGGCGCTGTCCGGCTTGCTGGACGGGATCCCGGCCGAGCATCCGCTGACCGCGGTCGTTCACACGGCGGGTGTGCTGGACGACGGCCTGGTCTCCGCTCTGACGCCCGAGCGGCTGGACGCGGTGCTGCGCCCCAAGATGGACGCGGCGTGGCATCTGCACGAGCTCACGCGCGAGAAGGACCTCGCCGAGTTCGTTCTCTTCTCGTCGATGGCGGGTGTCCTGGGCAACGCGGGTCAGGGCAACTATGCGGCGGCCAACGTCTTCCTCGACGCGCTGGCCCAGCGCCGCCGCGCCGACGGCCTGCCCGCCACCTCCCTGGCGTGGGGCATGTGGTCCGACAGGAGCGGCATGACCGGCCACCTGGACGACGTGGATCTGACCCGCATGGCTCGCCTCGGGGTCGAGCCCATGACCGCGCAGGAGGGCATGGCGCTGTTCGAGGCGGCCGTCGCCTCGAACCAGGCGGCGCTGGTTCCGGCGCGGCTGGACGTCGCGCGGCTGGAGCAGGGCGACAACGGGGCGTTGCCCGCGATGCTCAGGGCCTTGGTGCGCCCGCGTGCCGTGCGGCGCATCGCCGCGGCCGGTTCGGCGGGCGGTGCGACGGCCGGGCAGCGGTTCGCCGGGATGCCGGCGGCCGACGCCGAACGTGAGCTTGCGGAGATGGTGCGCGCTCACGCCGCGACCGTGCTGGGGCACGCGAGCCCCGAGGCGGTCCGGCCCGACGGCAAGTTCAAGGAGCTCGGTTTCGACTCGCTGTCGGCGGTGGAGCTGCGCAACCGCTTGACCACGGCGCTCGGCCTTCGCCTGTCGGCCACAGCGGTCTTCGACTTCCCCACGCCGGCCGCGCTGGCCCGGCACCTGCGCGGTGAACTGCTCGGCGAGGCGGCGCCCACTGCCGCAGCCGTGGTCACGGCCGCCGCGCTGGACGAGCCCGTGGCGATCGTGGGCATCGGATGCCGGCTCCCCGGAGGCGTGGATTCGCCGGAGGAGCTGTGGGAGCTGGTCGCGTCCGGCACCGAGGCGATCTCGGGACTGCCGGTCGACCGTGGCTGGGACGTCGAGGGGTTGTACGACCCCGATCCCGGCCGGCCGGGCAAGACCTACGTCCGCGAGGGCGGCTTCCTGTACGACGCGGCCGGGTTCGACGCGGGCTTCTTCGGGATCAGCCCGCGTGAGGCGAAGGGGATGGATCCGCAGCAGCGACTGCTGCTGGAGGTCGCCTGGGAAGCGTTCGAACGGGCGGGCATCCGCCCGGAATCGGTGCACGGCAGCCAGACGGGCGTGTTCGTCGGCGCGTTGTCGCAGGACTACGGCTCATTGCTGCATCAGGCCGCGGAGGGCATGGAAGGCCTGCTCCTGACCGGCAAGTCGACCAGTGTGATCTCTGGTCGGCTGGCCTACTTCCTCGGGCTGGAGGGCCCGGCGATCACCGTCGACACGGCGTGTTCGTCGTCGCTGGTGGCCTTGCATCAGGCCGCGCAGGCCCTGCGCCAGGGGGAGTGCTCCCTCGCTGTGGCCGGTGGTGTGTCGGTGATGGCCACTCCGGGTTTGTTCACCGAGTTCAGCCGCCAGCGCGGGCTGGCGCCCGACGGGCGGATCAAGGCGTTCGCGGCCGCCGCCGACGGCACGGGATGGGGCGAGGGTGTCGGCGTCCTGCTGCTGGAACGGTTGTCGGACGCGCGGAAGAACGGCCACCCGGTGCTGGCGGTTGTGCGTGGCTCGGCGGTCAACCAGGACGGTGCGTCCAACGGCCTGACCGCTCCCAACGGGCCTTCGCAGGAGCGGGTGATCCGGCAGGCCCTGGCCAACGCCCGTCTCACGCCGGACGAGGTCGATGCGGTCGAGGGGCATGGCACGGGTACCACGCTGGGTGACCCGATCGAGGCCCAAGCGCTGCTGGCGACCTATGGTCAGGACCGTCCCGAAGACCGGCCGTTGTGGCTGGGGTCGTTGAAGTCCAACATCGGGCACACGATGGCGGCGGCCGGTGTGGCCGGTGTGATCAAGATGGTGATGGCCCTGCGGCACGGGGTGTTGCCGCGCACGCTGCACGTGGACGAGCCGACCCCGCACGTCGACTGGACCGCGGGCGCGGTGGAGGTACTGACCGAGAACCGCGCTTGGCCCGAGATCGACCGTCCGCGACGCGCCGGCATTTCGTCGTTCGGCATCAGTGGCACCAACGCTCACATGGTGCTGGAACAGGCCCCGGAGGATGAGGACGTTCCTGTCCGGGATGCGCCGGATCCGGCCCCCGCGATGGTGACGGACGGAACGTTGCCGTGGCTGGTGTCGGCGAAGTCGGAGACGGCGCTCGCCGAGCAGGCGCGGCGGCTGCTGGATCATCTCGACAGCCACCCGGACGCGACGCCTGCCGAGATCGGTCACGCGCTGACGGCGAGCCGTTCGATCTTCGATCACCGGGCGGTCGTGGTCGGCAGGGATCTGGCCGATTTCCATGGTGGGCTGGCCGCGCTGGCCGCCGGTGAGCCGTCCGCTGTCGTGGTGACCGGCACGGCGGCCGCCCAGCCTGGCAGGACGGTGTTCGTCTTCCCCGGGCAGGGGTCGCAGTGGGTCGGCATGGGTGTGGAGCTGATGCGCACTTCGCCGGTGTTCGCCGAGCAGCTGACGGCTTGCGCGGAGGCGTTGGAGCCGTTCACCGGCTGGAACCTCATCGATGTCCTCACCCAAGCACCCGACGCTCCCGGCCTGGACCGGGTCGATGTGGTGCAGCCCGCACTGTGGGCGATGATGATTTCGCTGGCTCGCATGTGGGAGCACCTGGGCATTACCCCCGACGCGGTGGTCGGCCACTCCCAGGGCGAGATCGCCGCCGCCCATATCGCCGGGATTCTCTCGCTGGAGGACTCCGCTCGCATCGTGGCGTTGCGTTCTCAAGCCATCAGCCACATCGCCGGGCGGGGCGGCATGGTGTCCTTGCCCCTCGCCGCGGCGGACGCCGAGGCCCTCATCGCCAGGTGGAAGGGGCGGGTGGCCGTCGCCGCGGTCAACGGCCCGTCGGCCACGGTGGTCGCCGGTGATGCCGACGCGCTGGCGGAGGTCGTCGCTCACTGCGAGGGCGAGGACATCCGCGCCCGCAAGATCCCGGTGGACTACGCCTCCCACTCCCCGCACGTGGAGGCGCTCCACGACCGGCTCCTGGAGCTGCTGGCCCCGGTGCGCCCGCGGGAAGCAGAGGTCGCGTTCTACTCGACGGTGGCCGGCCACGCCGACGGCGTGATGAGCGACACGACGGCGATGGGAGCGGTGTACTGGTACGAGAACCTGCGTACCACCGTGGCGTTCGAGGCGACCACCCGCGCCCTGCTGGACGACGGCCACACGCTGTTCATCGAGGCCAGTCCCCACCCCGTCCTCATCCACCCCCTTCAGGAGACCGCCGAAGACCACGGAGACACCGGCGACGTCGCCATCACCGGCACCCTGCGCCGCGACGACGACACCTGGCAACGCCTGCTGACCTCCCTCGCCGCCGCACACACCCACGCCACCCCGCACTGGCCGGGCTTCTATCCCGCCACCCGGCCGGCCCGCCTCGACCTGCCCACCTACCCCTTCGAGCACCAGCACTACTGGCTGGAGACACTTGAGAGCGCGGGGGACGCGGCGGCGGCCGGGCAGGCGGCGGTCGAACATCCACTGCTCGGTGCGGTGGTGGAACTCGCCGGGAGCGATGTCACCGTGCTGACCGGGCGGTTGTCGTTGCAGACCCATGGCTGGCTGGTCGATCACGCGGTCTCGGACACGGTTCTGCTGCCCGGCACGGCCTTCGTCGAGATGGCGCTGCGCGCGGGTGACGAGGTGGGCTGCGACCACCTTGAGGAACTCACCCTGCAGGCACCGCTCGTCCTGCCCGCGACAGGCGGCGTCCAACTGCGGGTGGAAGTGGAGGAGTCCGACGACGCCGGACGGCGTCCGGTGAACCTCCACTCCCGGCCCGACGGCGAGGGGACGGCTGCGCCCTGGACCTGCCATGCCACCGGTGTGCTCGCCACAGGCGGCCCGGTGCCGTCCTCGTGGGACGCGCGGGTGTGGCCGCCGGCCGGGGCGCAGCCGATGGAGATCGATGAGCCCTACTCGTCACTGGCGGCCCTCGGCTACCAGTACGGCCCCGCGTTCCAGGGGCTGCGGACGGTGTGGAAGCGCGGCGACGAGGTGTTCGCCGAGGTGGCGCTGCCCGAGGACCGGCACGCCGAAGCGGCGGCGTTCGGTCTTCACCCCGCGCTGCTGGACGCGACCCTGCACGCCGGGCTCATCCCGGACCAGGAGAACGGGCAGGAGCCGGAGCCGCCGAGGCTGCCGTTCGTGTGGTCCGACGTGCGGCTGCACGCGACCGGCGCCACGAGCGTGCGGGTGCGGCTGGCCCCCTCGGGACGTGACGCCCTCGCGGTGGAGGTCGCCGACAGCGAGGGCGCGCTGGTCGCGTCGGTCGGCTCGCTGGCGACGCGTCCCGTCGACCCCGAGAAGCTGGGCGGGACGCGGGACGGGCACCACGACTCGCTGTTCCGCATGGAATGGGTGAGCCGGGCGGTGCAGAACGCCGCCGCCGGGCTCCCGGGCGTCCCGTGGGCACTGCTAGGCGACGACGTACACGGACTGGGCACCGCTCTGGACGCCGCACAGATACGGCGATACACCGACCTGGCCGTGCTCAGCGGCGAGCTTGCCGCCTCCGGATCCGGCGTCCGCCCCGAACTCGTGCTGGCCTGCCATCTGCCCGACGACGACGCCACTTCCGGGGATCCCGCCGCTGCTCGTGTCGAGTTGCTCAAGGCGTTGTCCTTGGTGCGGTCGTGGCTTGCCGACGAGCAGCTCGCCGACCTGCGGCTCGTGGTGGTCACTCAGGGCGCGGTGGCGGCCGGCGACACGGAGCAGCCGCGTCTCGCCCTGGCTCCGGTCTGGGGCCTGCTGCGCTCTGCGCAGACGGAGAACCCGGACCGCTTCGTCCTAGCCGACGTTGACGGCGAGGAGCGTTCCCTCCAAGCCCTGCCTGCCGCACTCGCCTGTGGAGAGTCGCAGTTCGCGGTGCGCGGGGGAGAGGTCCTGGTGCCGCGACTGGTCCGGGCCACGGGCGGGCTGACGACCCCGCGGGGCGAGGCGGCGTGGCGGCTGGACGTGACCAGCAGCGGAACCCTGGACGCGCTGTCCCTGGTGGCGGCCCCCGACGCCGTGGAGCCGTTGCAGGCGGACCAGATCCGGATCGCCGTGCGCGCGGCCGGGCTCAACTTCCGGGACGTGCTCATCGCCCTGGGCATGTACCCGGGTGAGGCGTCGATGGGCAACGAGGGCGCGGGCACCGTCGTCGAGGTCGGGTCCGAGGTCGAGGGCCTGGCGGTCGGCGACCGGGTGATGGGTTTGATCCCCGGCTCCTTCGGCCCGACGGCGGTCGTCGACCGCCGGCTCGTCGCCCCGGTCCCGGCCGGATGGACCTTCGAGCAGGCCGCCTCCGCGGCCACGGTGTTCCTGACCGCGATGTACGCGCTGGTGGACCTGGCCGGGCTCAAGGCGGGCGAGAAGGTCCTCGTCCATGCCGCGGCCGGTGGTGTGGGCATGGCCGCCGTGCGCCTCGCCCGCCATCTGGGCGCCGAGGTCTACGGCACCGCCGGCGAGGGCAAGTGGGACACGCTGCGTGCGGCAGGGCTGGACGATCAGCACATCGCGTCGTCGCGCACTGCCGAGTTCGAGGAGTCGTTCGCCGCCGCCACCGGGGGCGCCGGGATGGACGTCGTTCTCGACTCGCTCAGCGGCGAGCTGGTGGACGCGTCGCTGCGGCTGCTGCCGCGCGGCGGGCGCTTCATCGAGATGGGCAAGACCGACCTCCGCGACCCGGAGCGGGTCGCGGAGCGGCACGCGGGCGTGCGCTACCGGGCGTTCGACCTGCTGGAGGCCGGCCCGGACCGGCTGGCCGAGATGCTGGCCGAGCTGGTGGAGCTGTTCGAGGCCGGGGTGCTCCAGCCGCTGCCCGTCCGCTCCTACGACATCCGGCGGGCGGCCGAGGCCTTCCGCTACATGAGCCAGGCCAAGCACGTCGGAAAGATCGTGCTCACCATGCCGCCTGTGTGGAAGCCGGAGGGCACGGTGCTGATCACCGGCGGCACGGGCACGCTGGGCGGGCTGCTGGCCCGGCATCTGGTGACCGAATACGGGGTGCGGCGGCTGCTGCTGGCCAGCCGACGCGGGCCTGAGGCCGACGGCGCCGGGGAGCTGGTGGAGCGGCTGGCCGGGCTCGGGGCGACGGCCGAGGTGGTGGCATGCGATGTCTCCGATCGTGAGGCGCTGTCGGGCCTGCTGGAGGGGATCCCGGCCGAGCATCCGCTGACCGCGGTCGTTCACACGGCGGGTGTGCTGGACGACGGCCTGGCTTCCGCGTTGACGCCCGGACGGCTGGACACAGTGCTCCGCCCCAAGGTCGACGCCGCCTGGCACTTGCACGAGCTGACCCGTGAGATGGGCCTCGCCGAGTTCGTTCTCTTCTCGTCCATGGCGGGCGTTCTGGGCAATGCGGGCCAGGGCAACTACGCCGCCGCGAACCTTTACCTCGACGCGCTGGCCGAGCACCGGCAGGCCCAGGGCCTCCCGGCCAAGTCGCTGGCCTGGGGTTTCTGGGACCAGCGCAGCGGCCTGACCGAAGACCTCGACCAGGCCGATCTCGCCCGATTCGCGCGGGCCGGTGTCGTGCCCCTGCGGTCGGACGAGGGACTGGCCCTGTTCGACGCGGCCGTGGCACTCGATGAACCGACGCTGGTCCCGGCGCGGCTGGACACCGCGCGGCTGGCCCAGGGCGGGACCGGGGCGGTGCCCGCGGTGCTGGGTGCTCTGGTGCGTCCCCGTGCCGTCCGGCGGACCGCGGCGGCCGGGTCGGCGGATGGGCGGCGGTTCGCCGGGATGTCCGCCGCCGACGCGGAGCGCGAGCTGCTGGAGGTGGTGCGCGCCCATGCCGCGACCGTGCTGGGGCATGCGAGTCCGGAGGCGGTCCGGCCCGACGGCAAGTTCAAGGAGCTCGGTTTCGATTCGCTGTCGGCGGTGGAGCTGCGGAACCGTCTGGCTGCGGCGATCGGTCTGCGCCTGTCGGCGACGGCGGTCTTCGACTATCCGACCCCGGCGGTGATGGCGAGGCACCTGCGCGGTGAGTTGCTGGGCGAAGCGGCACCCGCCGCCGAGCCCGTGGCCATGGCCGCCGCGCTGGACGAGCCGGTGGCCGTCGTCGGCATCGGATGCCGGCTTCCCGGGGACGTTGGATCGCCTGGGGAATTGTGGGAGCTGGTCGCGTCCGGTACCGAGGCGATCTCGGGGATGCCCACCGATCGTGGCTGGGACGTCGAGGGATTGTACGACCCTGACCCCGACCGGCCGGGCAAGACCTACGTCCGCGAGGGCGGCTTCCTGTACGACGCGGCGGCGTTCGACGCCGGATTCTTCGGGATCAGCCCGCGTGAGGCGATGGCGATGGACCCGCAGCAGCGGCTGCTGCTGGAGACCGCCTGGGAGGCGCTGGAGCGGGCGGGCATCGACCCGGCCACGCTGCGCGGCAGCCAGACCGGTGTGTTCATGGGCGCGCTGTCGCAGGAGTACGGCGCGCCAGTGCACGACGCCGCCGGGTTGGACGGATACCTGCTGACCGGCAAGTCGGCCAGCGTGATCTCAGGTCGACTGGCGTACTTCCTCGGGCTGGAGGGCCCGGCGATCACCGTCGACACGGCGTGTTCGTCGTCGCTGGTGGCGCTGCATCAGGCGACGCAGGCGTTGCGCCAAGGGGAGTGCTCATTGGCGGTGGCCGGTGGTGTGTCGGTGATGGCCACTCCGGGTTTGTTCACCGAGTTCAGCCGCCAGCGCGGATTGGCACCGGACGGGCGGATCAAGGCGTTCGCGGCCGCCGCCGACGGCACCGGCTGGGGCGAGGGCGTCGGCGTCCTGCTGCTGGAACGGCTCTCGGACGCGCAACGCGAGGGCCATGAGGTGCTGGCGGTCATCCGCGGCTCGGCGGTCAACCAGGACGGCGCGTCCAACGGCCTGACCGCTCCCAACGGGCCTGCACAGGAGCGCGTCATCCGCCAGGCCCTGGCCAACGCCCAGGTCGAGGCCGGCGAGATCGACCTGGTCGAGGCACACGGGACCGGCACCACGCTGGGCGACCCGATCGAGGCCCAAGCGCTGATCGCGACTTATGGTCAGGGCCGGTCGGAAGACCGGCCGCTGTGGCTGGGGTCGCTGAAGTCCAACATCGGGCACACGATGGCGGCCGCCGGTGTGGCCGGTGTGATCAAGATGGTGATGGCCCTGCGCCATGGGGTGATGCCCAAGACACTGAACGTGGACGAGCCGACCCCGCACGTCGACTGGACCGCGGGCGCCGTCGAGCTGCTGACCGAGGGCCGGGCCTGGCCGGACACCGGGCATCCGCGCCGCGCCGGGATCTCCTCCTTCGGCATCAGCGGCACCAACGCGCACCTGATCGTCGAGCAGGCCCCCGAGAGCGAGAACGCCACCGACCAGAACGCGCCGGAGCCGGTGGCGGTGACCGACGGGACACTGCCGTGGCCGGTGTCGGCGAAGTCGGAGACGGCGCTCGCCGAACAGGCACGGCGGCTGCTGGATCATCTCGACAGCCACCCGGACGCGACGCCTGCCCAGATCGGTCACGCGCTGGCGACGGGCCGCTCGGTCTTCGACCACCGCGCGGTGGTGGTCGGCCGGGAACTCGCCGACCTCAGGGACGGGCTGGCCGCGCTCGCCGCCGGCGATCCCTCCCCGCACCTGGTCACCGGCACGGCGGCCGCCCAGCCCGGCAAGGCCGTCTTCGTCTTCCCCGGGCAGGGCTCGCAGTGGGTCGGCATGGGCGTGGAGCTGATGGCCACCAGCCCCGTCTTCGCCCAGCACCTCACCGCCTGCGCGGCAGCGTTGGAACCGTTCACCGGCTGGAATCTCATCGACGTTCTCACCGAGGCGCCGGACGCCCCCGGCTTGGACCGGGTGGACGTGGTCCAGCCTGCCCTGTGGGCGATGATGATCTCCCTGGCTCGCCTGTGGGAGCACCTCGGGATCACCCCGGACGCGGTGGTCGGTCACTCCCAGGGAGAGATCGCCGCCGCCCACATAGCCGGTGTGCTGTCCCTGGAGGACTCGGCCCGCGTTGTGGCGTTGCGCTCTGCCGCCATCACCCGCATCGCGGGCCGGGGCGGGATGGTCTCCCTGCCGCTGTCCATGGCCGATGCCTCGGTGCTCGTCTCCCGGTGGGAGGGACGGCTTGCCGTCGCGACCATCAACGGACCGTCGGCCACCGTGGTCGCCGGTGGCACCGACGCCGTCGAGGAGTTGCTGACCTTCTGCGAGGGCGAGGGCGTCCGGGCCCGCCGCATCCCCGTCGACTATGCCTCCCACTCCTCGCACGTTCAGGCTCTGCACGACCGGCTGCTGGAGTTGCTGGCACCCATCGAGCCGCAACCGGCGACCGTGGCGTTCTACTCCACGGTGGCCGGGCACGTGGGCGGGGCCATGGCCGACACGACGGTCATGAACGCCCAGTACTGGCACGACAACCTGGCCACGACCGTCGACTTCCAGGCCGCCACCCGCGCCCTGCTGGACGATGGGCACACCCTGTTCATCGAGGCCAGCCCCCACCCCGTCCTCACGCATCCCCTGCAGGAAACCGCCGAAGACCACCCGGCGGGCGAGCAGGCCATGGCCACCGGAACCCTGCGCCGCGACGAGGGCACTTGGCAGCGCGTGCTGACCTCCCTGGCCACCACCCACACTCACACCACCGCCGACTGGTCGGGCTTCTACCCAGCCACGCGGCCCACCCACCTCGACCTGCCTACCTACCCCTTCGAACACCAGCACTACTGGGTCCGGCACACCACCGCGGGCAACGACCCCCGCACCATGGGCCTGCACGCCGCCGACCACGGCCTGCTGCGTGCCGCCGTCGCCCTCGCGGACGGCGACGGCCACGTGTTCACCGGACGCCTGTCGCTGCGCAGCCACCCCTGGCTGGCCGACCATTCTGTCCACGACACGCCCCTCCTGACCGGCACGGCGTTCATCGAGCTGGCCTTGCACGCCGGTCAGGCCACCGACACTCCGCACCTCGAAGACCTCACGCTCGAAGCGCCCCTCACACTCCCGTCCGCCGGCGGTGTCCATCTGCAAGTGCAGGTGGAGGCGGCCGACGGTGACGGTCGCCGGGCGCTGACCATCCACTCCCGGCCCGACGACGCCGCCCCCGACCGGCCCTGGACCCGTCACGCCACCGGCATCCTCGCCCAGGCGTCCGCCGCGCCGGACACGGCCGAGTGGGCGGACCTGGCGGCATGGCCACCGGCCGGTGCCACCGCGCTGCCCGTCGACAGCCTCTACGATCACCTCGCTGATCGCGGCTACCGCTACGGCCCCGCCTTCGAGGGGTTGACCGCGGTCTGGCGCCACGGCGAGACCCTCTACGCCGAGGTCGCCCTCCCCGCCGACGACACCACCGATGCCGGCCGCTACGGCATCCATCCCGCCCTCCTGGACGCCGCGCTCCACCCGATCATCGCCACTGGGCCCGGACAGGACCCGGACCAGGTACATCTTCCGTTCGCATGGTCGAACGTCCGGCTTCACGCCGTGGGAGCACGCGCACTGCGCGTCCAGATCACCCCGGTTGACGCGGGCGCGCTACACGTCAGGCTCGCCGACCCCGCTGGGCGGCCGGTCGCCGAGGTGGCGTCGCTCGCCGTGCGGCCGATCGCCGTCGAGCAACTGGCGGAGGCTGTCGCAGGGGCAGGAGACGACCACCTGTTCCGTTTGGCCTGGACGCCCGTGTCGGACGCGTCGTTGCCGGATGACACCACAGCCGTTCCAGACGTGGTGATCGATACCGGCCTGCTGGAGCATTCCGGCTCGCCTGAGGATGTTCCCGGCGCCGCGCGTGAGGCTGTTCAGCATGTGTTGGATTTGGCGCAGTCCTGGCTGGCTGAGGAGCGATCGGCCGATGGCCGGTTGGTGGTGGTCACCCGGCGAGCGGTCGTGGTCGACGCCGATACCGAGTCGCCGAATCTCGTGGACGCCGCCGTGTGGGGTTTGCTCCGTTCGGCTCAAAGCGAGAACCCGGGCCGTTTCGTCCTGCTCGATGTGGAGGACGAGGACGCCGCCTCGGCTGATTTGGTGCGTGCGGCGTTGGCAGGCGACGAGCCGCAGATCGCTGTCCGTGGCGGCGACCAGCAGCAGCTTTACGTTCCCCGGCTGGTGCGGGAGTCCGTGCCAGGCGACGCCACTGCGCCGGAGCCTGCTGTGGGCGGCACGGTCCTGATCACCGGCGGCACGGGCACGCTGGGCGCGTTGTTCGCGCGCCATTACGCGACGGCTCGGCAGGCCGGTCATCTGCTGCTGACCAGCCGACGCGGCATGGACGCTCCGGGCGCGCCCGAGCTGGCCGCTGAGCTGGCCGAACTGGGCGCGAAGGTCACCATCGCCGCCTGCGACACCGCCGACCGCGACGCCCTCGCCGGACTTCTGGCGGAGATCCCCGACGAACATCCCCTCACCGCTGTGGTGCACGCCGCCGGTGTGCTGGACGACGGAATCATCACGTCCTTGACGGCAGAGCGCGTGAACACGGTGTTCCGTCCCAAGGTCGACGCCGCTTGGCATCTGCACGAGCTCACCCGCGGGGCGGACCTCGCCGAGTTCGTCTTGTTCTCCTCGATGGCCGGTGCTCTGGGCAATCCAGGCCAGGGCAACTACGCGGCGGCCAACGTCTTCCTCGACGCACTGGCCCAGCGACGACGCGCTGAGGGACTGGCCGCCACCTCCCTGGCGTGGGGGCTGTGGTCAGACAGCAGCGGCATGACCGGCCACCTGGACGACACGCATCTGGCCCGCATGGCTCGCCTCGGCATCAAGCCCATCACGGCGGACGAGGGGCTGGCGCTGTTCGAGGCCGCCCGCGTCGCGGGCACCACGTGCCTGGCCCCTGCCAAGATCGAAACCGCCCCGCTTCGTCCCCTCCTGGAGAACGGCACTCTTCCCGCCGTCCTCCAGGGACTGGTGCGCGTTCCCGTCCGCAAGGCCACCGCGGCCGCTACGGCGGCCGACGGCGTCACCCTCCGCGATCGCCTGGCCCACCTCTCCGCCGAGGAGGCCGAGGACACTCTCGCCAGCCTTGTCCGCACCCACGTCGCCGCCGTCCTTGGGCACGCGACGTCCGACGCCATCAACCTCGACCGGGCGTTCGGCGACCTCGGGTTCGACTCGCTGACCGCGGTCGAGCTTCGCAACCGCCTCAACGCCGCCACCGGCCTGCGTCTCCCCGCGACACTGATCTTCGATCACCCCACCCCGCACCGCCTGACCACCCATCTCCGCGCCGCCCTCGTCTCGACCGCCCACGCACCCACCCCTGCCCCGGCCGCGACGGTCACGCCCATCGCCGCCGACGAGCCCATCGCCATCGTCGGCATCGGCTGCCGGTACCCGGGCGGCGCGCACTCGGCGGAGGACTTGTGGAACCTGGTGGCGGGCGGGACGGATGCCGTCGCGGAGTTCCCGAGTACTCGTGGCTGGGACGTCGAGGCGCTGTATGACCCTGAGCCCGGAAAGCCGGGCAAGACGTACACGCGCCACGGCGCATTCCTCTACGACGCAGACACCTTCGACCCCGCCTTCTTCGGCATCAACCCCCGGGAAGCCCTCGCCATGGACCCCCAGCAACGGCTGCTGCTGGAGGTCGCCTGGGAGACCATCGAACGCGCCGGGATCGACCCCACCGCCCTCCAGGCCACCCCCACCGGCGTCTTCGCGGGCGTCATGTACGGCGACTACGCCAGCCGTCTCAACTCCGTCCCGGAAGACCTTGAGGGATACCTAGGCAACGGGAGCGCGGGCAGCGTCGCGTCGGGTCGTGTCGCCTACACCTTCGGGTTGGAGGGGCCGGCGGTGACGGTCGACACCGCCTGCTCGTCCTCTCTGGTGGCCCTGCACCTGGCCGCCCAGGCGCTACGGCAGGGGGAGTGCTCCCTTGCTCTGGCCGGTGGCGTCACCGTCCTGGCAACACCTGGTGTCTTCACCGAAATCAGCAAGCAGCGCGGGCTTGCCGCCGACGGACGATGCAAGTCCTTCGCGGCCGCCGCCGACGGCGCCGGCTGGGGCGAGGGCGTGGGCCTGCTGCTGCTCGAACGTCTCTCCGACGCGCGGAAGAACGGCCACCCGGTGCTGGCGGTCGTGCGTGGCTCGGCGGTCAACCAGGACGGTGCGTCCAACGGCCTGACCGCTCCCAACGGGCCTTCGCAGGAGCGGGTGATCCGGCAGGCCCTGGCCAACGCCCGTCTGACGCCGGACGAGGTCGACGTGGTGGAGGGGCATGGCACGGGCACCACGCTGGGTGACCCGATCGAGGCCCAAGCGCTGATCGCCACCTATGGCCAAGGACGACCGCAGGACCGGCCGTTGTGGCTGGGGTCGCTGAAGTCGAATATCGGGCACACGCAGGCCGCGGCGGGTGTGGGCGGCGTGATCAAGATGATTATGGCCATGCGGAACGGTGTGCTGCCCAGGACGCTGCACGTTGACGCTCCTTCGCCGCACATCGATTGGGAGTCCGGCGCTGTCGAGTTGCTGACCGAGGAGCGGTCGTGGCCGGAGACGGGTCGTCCGCGCCGTGCGGGTGTGTCCTCGTTCGGCGTCAGCGGCACCAACGTCCACGTCATCGTGGAGCAGGCCCCGGAGGCCGAGAGCCCCACCGATCAGGACATGCCGGAGCCGGTGGTGGCCACGGACGGGACGTTGCCGTGGCTGGTGTCGGCGAAGTCGGAGACGGCGCTCGCCGAGCAGGCGCGGCGGCTGCTGGATCATCTCGACAGCCACCCGGACGCGACGCCTGCCGAGATCGGTCACGCGCTGACGGCGAGCCGTTCGATCTTCGATCACCGGGCGGTGGTGATCGGCCGGGAGCCCGCCGACTTCCGAAGTGGCTTGGCGGCGTTGGCCGGCGGTGAGCCCTCTGCGCGTGTGGTGACCGGCACGGTGCCCGCTCAGCCCGGAAAGACGGTGTTCGTCTTCCCCGGGCAGGGGTCGCAGTGGGTCGGCATGGGTGTGGAGCTGATGCGCACTTCGCCGGTGTTCGCCGAGCAGCTGACGGCTTGCGCGGAGGCGTTGGAGCCGTTCACCGGCTGGAACCTCATCGATGTCCTCACCCAAGCACCCGGGGCTCCCGGCCTGGAGCGGGTGGATGTGGTGCAGCCCGCCCTGTGGGCGATGATGATCTCTCTGGCCCGCATGTGGGATCACCTCGGGATCACCCCGGACGCGGTGGTCGGCCACTCTCAAGGTGAGATCGCCGCCGCCCACATCGCCGGGGTCCTCTCCCTGGAGGACTCTGCGCGTCTCGTCGCGCTGCGCAGTCAGGCCCTGATGGAGATCTGCGGGTTCGGCAGGATGCTGACCGTGCTGGCTCCTGAGGAGCGAGTGCGGGCGATGCTGGCGGCCGGGCACGGTGACCTGGCGGTGGCCGCGGTGAACGGTCCGGCCACTGTCACGGTGTCGGGTTCAGCGACCGCGATGGCCGAATTCAACACCGCCCTCTCCGAGGCCGGGATGATGCGCTGGCAGGTGCCAGGCGTGGACTTCGCCGCCCACTCCGCGCAGGTGAAGGCACTGCAGGACCAGCTCCTGGAGCAGCTGGCGCCCATCGACCCCCAACCGGCCACCGTGGCGTTCTACTCCACCGTCACCGGCTACCTCGGCGAGCCGCTCGCCGACACCACAGTCATGGACGCCCAGTACTGGTACGACAACCTGGCCGCCACCGTCGACTTCCAAGCCGCCACCCGCGCCCTGCTGGACGACGGCCACACGCTGTTCATCGAGGCCAGCCCTCACCCCGTCCTCACCAGCGCGCTGCAGGAGACGACCGAAGACCACGGAAACACCAGCGATGTCGCCATCACCGGCACCCTGCGCCGCGACGACGACACCTGGCAGCGCGTGCTGACCTCCCTGGCCACCACCCACACCCACACCACCGCCGACTGGACGAGCTTCTATCCCGCCACCCGGCCCACCCACCTCGACCTGCCCACCTACCCCTTCCAGCACCGGCACTACTGGCTGCTGGACGCCGCCCAAGCGAGCACCGACCGCGCGGCCAACGGCTCGGCGGGCCCGGTCGAGGCCGAGTTCTGGGACGCCGTAGACCGGGAGGACCTGGACTCGCTGATCAGCACGCTGGAGCTGGGAGACGCGGGGGGTGAGCGCGACGCCGTGGATTCCGCACTTCCGGCCGTGCTGTCCGCCATGTCGTCCTGGCGGCGGCGCCAACTGGACCGTGCGGCACTGGAGAGCTGGCGCTACCAGGCGACGTGGAAGCCGCTGCCCGGCATCGGGGCCGGGGCGAACCAGAGGCTGGACGGGAGCGCCTGGCTGGTGGTCGTTCCCGAGACGGCCGCCCCGGACCCCGCGGTGGAGACGGTGCTCGACGCGCTGCGGTGGCGCCGTGCCCGGGTGGTCCGGCTGGACGTCGCACCGGCCGACCTGCGGGACCGCGCCGCGCTCGCCCGGCAGCTCGCCACCGTGCTCGCCGAGGACGAGGCCCCGGACCGGCTCACCGGAGTGCTGTCCCTCGCCGCGCTCGTCGACGACGGTCTGGGCGCCGCGCACGAGCCGGTCTCCGATGGCCTCGCGGGCACGGTCGCCCTGGTGCAGGCGCTGGAGGACGCGGGCGTCGAGGCACGCCTGTGGTGCCTGACGCGCGAGGCGGTGTCCACGGGGAACGCCGACGCCGTCGCCAACCCGTTGCAGGCCCAGATCTGGGGCCTTGGCCAGGTCGTGGCCTTGGAACGGCCGCAGCGATGGGGCGGGCTCGTGGACGTGCCCGCCCGGCTGGACGGGCGCGCCGCGGAGTTGCTGTGCGCCGTCCTCGCCGGCGTTGACGAAGTGGACCGCGCAGGCGCGGGCCATGGCGAAGACCAGGTGGCGGTACGCGCCTCGGGAGCGTTCGGCCGGCGGCTGGCGCGGGCTCCGCTGGGTGACGCGCCCGAGCGGGACTGGCGTCCACGGGGAACCGTGCTGGTGACGGGCGGTGCGGGCGAGGTCGGCTCGCACGTCTGCCGCTGGCTGGCCCGGGCCGGAGCGCCGCACCTTCTGCTGGTCGGCAGGCGCGGCGACAAGACGCCCGGCATCGCTGAGCTGGCGGCGGAGCTGACGGGACTCGGATCGCGCGTGACCGTGGCCGCGCTCGACGTCGCCGACCGGGACGGGCTGCGGGAGCTGCTGGCGTCGGTTCCGCGGGAGCACCCGCTGACCGCCGTGTTCCACGGCGCCGCGGTGCTCGCGGACGGGTTGGTGGAGTCCCTCACGGCGGAGCGACTGGAACAGGTTCTCCGGCCCAAGGTGGCCGCCGCCACGGTGCTGCACGAGCTCACCGCCGACCTGGAGCTGGACGCGTTCGTGCTCTTCTCCTCGGCCGCCGGAGTCTTCGGCAGCGGCGGGCAGGGCGGGTACGCCGCCGCCAACGCCTTCCTCGACGCGCTGGCCCAGCTGCGGCGGGCGGCCGGGTTGCCCGCGACCGCCGTGGCCTGGGGGTCATGGGGCGGCGGCGGCCTGGTGACCGGCAAGGTGGCGGATCGCCTGCGCAGGCAGGGGCTGCCGCCGATGGCTCCCGACACGGCGGTGGCGGCGCTGGTCGCCTCGCTGAGCCGGGAGGAGACGCAGGTGACGGTGGCTCAGGTGGAGTGGGCCGACTTCGTGCCCGCGTTCACCGCGGCCCGTCCCAGCCGGCTCATCGCCGATCTCCCCGACGTCGCCTCGCTCACGGCGGAGCCCTCTGCGGCCGGTCACACCAACGGCGCGTCGGAGGGCGACCTCGTCGCCCGGCTGAGGGAGCTGCCGGACGGCAGGCTGGACGACGCCCTGCTGGAGACCGTCAGCGCGCACGCGGCGGCGGTCCTCGGCCTGGACGGGCCGGACGCGATCGGCGCCGAGCGCGCGTTCAGCCTGGCCGGTTTCGACTCGCTGACCGCCGTGGAGCTGCGGAACCGGCTGTGGCGCGTGACCGGGCTGCCGCTGCCGGCCACGCTGCTGTTCGACTATCCGACGCCGGTCGCCGCGGCGCGGTACCTGCGGGAGGAGCTCTTCCCGGAGCGGATGGCCCGAGGCGGCGGCCCTGGTGCCGCCGCTGGCGGGGCGGCGGCGGCCGCGGACGACGCCGAGGTGCGGGATCTGCTGCTGTCGATTCCGCCGGCGCGGCTGCGCGAGGCGGGGCTGCTGGAGTCGCTGCTGAGCCTGGCCGGTGGCCCGGCGGCCGGCGGCGCCGAGACCAACGGCGGGGGTCACGCGCCGCGGAACGGCGACGGGCCGTCGCTGGACGAGATGGGCGTGGACGACCTGGTGCGCATGGCGATGGAGAACGACGTCCCTGACGAGATGCGGAGTTCATGATGGCCGAATCGAATGATGCCGTTGTCGAGGCGTTGCGCGCATCTCTCAAGGAGACCGAACGGCTTCGCCGCGTGAACGCCGAACTGTCCGCGGCGACGCGCGAGCCGATCGCGATCGTCGGCATGAGCTGCCGCTATCCGGGCGGCGTGCGCTCGCCGGAGGACCTGTGGGACCTGGTCGCCGCCGAACGGGACGCGATCTCCGGCTTCCCGGGCGACCGCGGCTGGGACCTCGACGGGCTGTACGCGCCGGAGCCGGGCGCTTACGGTAAGTCGTACGTGCGCGAGGGCGGCTTCCTGTACGACGCCGACGAGTTCGACCCGGGCTTCTTCGAGATCAGCCCGCGCGAGGCGACGGCGATGGAACCGCAGCAGCGGCTGCTGCTGGAGACCTCGTGGGAGGCGTTCGAGCGGGCGGGCATCGACCCGGCGACGCTGCGCGGCAGCCGTACGGGCGTCTTCGTGGGGATCGCGCACCAGGAGTACGGGGCGGCGCGGATGCACGAGTCGCCCGAAGCGCTCGAAGGGTACCTCGGGGCGGGCACCTCGACCGCGATCGCCGCCGGGCGCGTCTCCTACGTGTGGGGGCTGGAGGGACCGGCCGCCACCATCGACACGGCGTGCTCGTCGTCGCTGGTGACGCTGCACATGGCGGCCCAGTCGCTGCGCAACGGGGAGTGCTCGCTGGCCCTGGCGGGCGGCGTGACGGTCATGCCGATGCCCGGCGTGTTCGTCGAGTTCAGCCGCCAGCGCGGGCTGGCCCCGGACGGCCGGTGCAAGCCGTTCGCGGCCGCCGCCGACGGCACGGCCTGGGGCGAGGGCGTGGGCCTGCTGCTGCTCGAACGCCTCTCCGACGCGCGGAAGAACGGCCACCGGGTGCTGGCGGTCGTGCGCGGCTCGGCCGTCAACCAGGACGGTGCCAGCAACGGCCTCACCGCCCCCAACGGCCCGTCCCAGCAGCGCCTCATCCGCCGGGCCCTGGCGAACGCGCGGCTGACGGCGGACCAGGTGGACGCCGTCGAGGCGCACGGCACGGGCACGACTCTGGGCGACCCGATCGAGGCGCAGGCGCTGCTGGCCACCTACGGCAAGGACCGGCCCGGGGACCGGCCGCTGTGGCTGGGGTCGGTGAAGTCGAACATCGGCCACACGCAGTGCGCGGCGGGCGCGGCGGGCGTCATCAAGATGGTCATGGCCATGCGGCACGGCACCCTGCCGAGGTCGCTGCATCTGGACGAGCCGACGCCGCATGTGAACTGGTCGGCGGGCGCGGTGGAGCCGCTCGCGGAGGCGCGGCCCTGGCCGGAGACCGGCGGCCGGCCGCGGCGGGCGGGCGTGTCGTCGTTCGGCGTGAGCGGCACCAACGCGCACCTGATCCTTGAGGAGGCGCCCGAGGAGGAGACCGCGCCCGAGACCACGCCGGGCACTGCCGATCACGTGCCGGCCGGTGCCGGCGGGCTGGTCCCGTGGATCGTGTCGGCGCGGTCGGAGGAGGCGCTGCGGGCCCAGGCGGAGAAGCTGCGCGACTTCGCCGCCGCCGACGCGGGCTTGGACCTCGCCGATGTCGGCTGGTCGCTGGCTTCGAGCCGGGCGCGGCTTGAGCATCGCGCGGTGGTGCTGGGGCGCGACCGGGACGAGTTGCTGAGCGGTCTGGCGTCGGTGAGGGGCGGCGTGGAGACGGCCGGGACGGTGCGTGGCGTCGCCGGAAAACTCGGTGGTTCCGTCTTCATGTTCCCGGGGCAGGGGGCGCGGTGGGCCGGTGTGGCGCGGCAGCTCTACGACGCCTTCCCCGTCTTCGCGCAGAGCCTCGACGAGGTCTGCGAACGCTTCGACGCGCACCTCCCCTTTTCGTTGACGTCCCTGTTGCTCGCCGATGAACCTGCGGAACGCGAGCGGACGGATGTCGCGCAGCCGGCGTTGTTCGCACTCCAAGTCGGCCTGTATCGACTCGTGACGCGGTACTTCCCGCGGCCGGACCACCTGATCGGCCACTCGGTCGGCGAGATCGCGGCCGCCCACGTGTCCGGAGCCATCGACCTGGACTCCGCGACCAGGCTCGTGGCCGCTCGCGGCCGGGTCATGCAGACGGTCGCCGAGCCGGGCGCCATGCTGGCGGTCCGGGCCTCGGAAGACGAGGTGAGGGCGCTGCTCGGCCCGTACGGCCGCGTCGGGATCGCCGCCGTCAACGGCCCGGACTCGGTCGTGATCTCGGGCGCCGGCGACGAGGTCCACGAGCTCCGCGAACGGCTCGCCGGCGACGGCACGTCGGCGAAGCCGCTCGAGGTCGGCCACGCGTTCCACTCTCCGCTCATGGACCCGATCCTGGACGAGTTCGCGGGCTCCATCGGCACGCTCCGCGCGGGCGAGATGGCGATCCCGGTCGTCTCGACCAGGCTGGGCCGCGAGGCCACGCTCCAGGAGCTGACGTCCGCCGAGCACTGGGTGCACCACGTCCGCGAACCCGTTCGCTTCTTCGACGCGGTAGAGCACGCCCGCGCCGCCGGTGCGCGCGTCTTCCTCGAAGTGGGCCCGGGATCGGCACTCGCGAGCATCACCAGAGAAGCCTTCGCCGATGAGGGCGTGGACGACGCGCTGGTCCTGTCGTCGTCGCGGCGCGACCGCGGGGCGGTGGAGGCGCTGGTCGGCTCGCTGGCCCAGTTGCACGTGCGGGGCGGCGTCGTGGACTGGAACGCCCTGATCGGGGCGCGCCGGCGCGTGGACCTCCCGACGTACGCGTTCGAGCGGCACCGGTACTGGCTCGACTCCTCGGCCGGGACGGGCACGGCGGACGTGGCCTCCGCCGGGCTCTCGGCTCCGGAGCACCCGCTGCTGGGCGCCGTCGTGGACCATCCCGGCACCGGCGAGGTGGTCTTCACCGGCCTGTGGTCGCTGCGGACCCACGGCTGGCTGGCCGATCACGCCGTGTTCGGCGCGGTCGTCGTACCGGCGACGGCCTACCTGGACCTGGCACTGTGGGCGGGCGACCTCGTCGGGTGCGCCGCGGTCGAGGAACTCTCCCTGGAAGTCCCGCTGATCCTTCCCGGCTCGGGCGGCGTGCAGGTGCGGATCGTCGCCGGTGCGGTGGACGAGACGGGCCGCCGCTCCCTGGACGTGTACTCGCGTCCCGGCGAAGACGGCCGGGCGGTGGGTGGCTGGGCCCGGCACGCGACGGGGAGCCTGGCACCGAGCACGCAGCAGGCGGGCGCACGCGACGATGACGTGCGATCACTTGCCGTGTGGCCGCCGGCCGGGGCACGGCGGCTCGACATCGACGATCTCTACGAGAGCCTCGCGGACGTCGGTTTCGACTACGGTCCGGTCTTCCGCGGGCTACGCGAAGTGTGGCGGCACGGTGATGATCTTTACGCGCTGGCCACGCTGCCGGCGATCGACGACGGCCCGTCCGGCGGTGAGTTCCCGCTGCATCCGGCGCTGATCGACTCGGCGCTGCACGCGGTGGCGATCGGCGGTGTCATCGACGCCGGCGGCCAGGGCTGGGTGCCCTTCTCGTGGTCAGGCGTGGAGCTGACCGGAGGGCGCGGCCTGAGCGTGAAGGTCCGGATCACCCCGGCCGGCGAGGGCGCCGTGTCCGTGACGATCGCCGACGAGCACGGCCGCGAGATCGCCCATATCGGGGCGCTGACGTTCCGGCCGGTCAATGCCGGGCAACTGCGTTCGGCGCGAGGCGGGAATGAGCCATCGCTGTTCGAGCTGCAATGGCGGCCGCTCCAGCAGAGCAAGCCGGAGACCTGCGGCGGGCAATGGGGCGTCCTCGGTACGAAGAACGGCCTGGCCTCCCGGCTCTCCAAGCCAGGCGACGAGGACGTCCCGTTCTACGAGTCCATGGACGAGGTCCTCACGGGCAAGGCACCCCAGCACATCGTCCTCTGCCTGGACGACTTCGTCCCCGCCGGCTCTGACCTGCTCGCCGAGGTCGTCAGCGCTGACACACGCATTCTGGGCTGGGCTCAGCGGTTCCTCGCCGAGGAGCGGCTCGCCGATTCCACGCTGGTGGTTCTCACCCGCCTGGCCCTCGACACCGGCGGAGGAGAGGGCGTCGAAAGCCTTCCCGGCGCGTCGGTGTGGGGCCTGATCCGCTCCGCCCAGACCGAGCACCCCGGCAGGTTCCGGCTGGTGGACGTCGATGACGAGGAGGCGTCCCTCGCACGCCTCCCGGACGCGCTGGCCGTCGGTGAGGCCCAGCTGGCACTGCGCGGCGGAGCGTGCCTCGTGCCGCGCATGACACCCGCCTCACCCGCGGACCATCGGCTCGAACCACCCGCCGCCGGCGCCCACCGGTTGGGCATCCCGGTCAAGGGGACCTTGGAGAACCTGACCTGGGTGCCCTGCCCCGCGGTGGAAGCGCCCCTGACCAGCGGGCAGGTGCGCATCGCCGTACAGGCCGCCGGGCTCAACTTCCGGGACGTCACGATCGCCCTGGGACTGGTGGACGGGACGGCCTTCGACGCCGGGATCGGCAGCGAGGGCGCCGGAATGGTGTTGGAGGTCGCGGACGACGTCACCGGCCTCGCGCCGGGTGATCGGGTGATGGGCGCGTTCACCGGCGCCTTCGGCGGCGTGGCCGTGACCGATCACCGCTTGCTCACGCCCATCCCCGACGGCTGGAACTACGCCGAGGCGGCGTCGGTGCCGACCGCCTTCCTCACCGCCTACTACGCGCTCTTCCGTCTGGTGAGGCTCGAGAAGGGGCAGCGGATTCTCATCCACGCCGCGGCGAGCGGGGTCGGGATGGCCGCCGTTCAACTGGCGAAGCACGCCGGCGCCGAGATCTACGCGACCGCGAGCCCGGCCAAATGGCCCGTCCTGCGCGCGCTGGGACTGGACGACGAGCACCTGGCGTCGTCGCGGGACCTGGAGTTCGCGGACAAGTTCCTGGAGTCCTCGGGCGGCCGCGGCGTGGACGTCGTCCTGAACTCCCTCGCGCACACGTTCGTCGACGCCTCGCTGAGGCTGCTCCCCGGCGGCGGAGACTTCCTCGAGATGGGCAAGACCGACGTCCGCGACCGCCGTCAGGTGGCGGCAGGTCACCCGGGGGTCGACTACCGGGCCTTCGACGTCTTCGGAGCGACGGGCATGGATCTGCTCCAGGAGCTGTCCCGGGACGTCATGGAGCTGTTCACCGACGGCCGGGTGCGCCTGAACCCGATCACGGTTCGCGACATCCGCGACGCGCGCACGGCGTTCCGCGAGATGAGCCAGGGCCGCCACGTCGGCAAGCTGGTCCTCGACGTGAGTGGCGGCTTCGGCGGCGGGACCGTGCTGGTCACGGGCGGGACCGGGGCAGTGGGCTCGCAGGTCGCGCGGCACCTCGTCACCGGCCACGGGGTGCGGAGCCTCATGCTTGCGAGCCGGCGGGGAACGGAGGCGGACGGGGTCTCCGAGCTGGTCTCGGACCTGGAGAAGGCGGGCGCGGCCGTCAAAGTGGTGGCGTGCGACGTCGCGGACCGGGCAGCCGTGGCGGACCTGCTCGCAGCCGTGCCGGGGGAGTACCCGCTGACGGCGGTCGTGCACGCGGCGGGGGTGGTGGCCGACGGCACGGTCGAGTCGCTGACCGCCGAGAGCCTCGAACGCGTGCTGCGCGCCAAGGTCGGCGGCGCGGTGAACCTGCACGAGCTGACCAGGGACCGCACCCTGTCGGCGTTCGTCCAGTTCTCCGCTCTGGCGGGCACGCTCGGCGGCGGAGGGCAGGCGAACTACGCCGCGGCGAACGCGTTCCTGGACGGTCTGGCGGCGCGGCGCAGGGCGTCCGGGCTGGCCGGCACGTCGCTCTGCTGGGGCTGGTGGGAGCGGCGCGGCGGCATGGCCGCGGACCTGGACCAGGCCGGCCTCGCGCGGATCAGGCGGGCCGGGGTCGTGGAGATGCCCGTGCCCGAGGCCCTGACCCTGTTCGACTCGGCGCTGGCGCTCGGCAGGCCCGTGCTCATCCCCGCCCGGCTGGACCTTTCCGTGCTGCGCGGCAGGACCGGCGACGAGTTGCCGCCCCTCCTGCGCGACGTCGCCGACGGTGTCCGTCCACGCCGGAGCCGGGCGGGCACGACCGGGGACGGCGGCGACCCCCGACTGCCCGCCAGGCTGGCGGCCCTGCCGGAGGGTGAGGCGGAGACGGCCGTCCTGGACTGGGTCCGCACGCAGACCGCCATCGTCCTCGGACACCCGTCCGGCGCGACCGTCGACGCGGACCTGGCGTTCACCCGCCTCGGCTTCGACTCGCTGACCTCGGTCGAACTGTGCAACCGCCTGGCCTCCGCGACCGGGCTGCGCCTGCCGTCCACCCTCGTCTTCAGCTACCCGACACCACGTGAGCTGGGCCGGCACATCTCCGGCCTGCTGCGTCCGGCACCGGACACCGACGCCCATGCGGACACCGATGCCGACAGGCATGCGGACACGCACCCGGACGTCCGTACGGGCGAACTCGCGGACCTGGACCTCAACGCACTCGTCGACCTGGCTCTGAACGAAGGGTGAGAGACATGGACAACTCCGCGGACCGCACGGCGGACGGCGCGGACCGGGTCGAGCGGGCGCTCCGCACGCTGCTGGAGGAGCGCGACCGCCTCCGGCGGGAGAACGAGGCCCTGAAGGCCGGGCGCGGCGAGCCGATCGCCGTGGTGGCCATGGCGTGCCGCTTCCCGGGCGGCGTCGCGTCGCCCGAGGACCTGTGGGACGCGGTCCACGGCGGCCGGGACCTGGTGGAGGAGTTCCCGCGGGACCGCGGCTGGCGGGACGTTTTCGACGAGGACCCCGACACCCTGGGCGGCTCGTACGTGCGCCACGGGGGCTTCCTCGCGGATGTGGCGGACTTCGACGCGGACTTCTTCGGCATCAGCCCCCGGGAGGCGCTGGCGATCGACCCGCAGCAGCGCCTGCTGCTGGAGACGTCGTGGGAGGTCTTCGAGCGGGCGGGCATGGTTCCCGCCGACGTGCGCGGGGCCGACGTCGGCGTCTTCTCCGGAGTGAGCTCACCCGAGTACGGGCTGCGGTTCCTGGAGGTGACCCGGCACGAGTTGGAGGGCCACCTGGCGCTCGGGAGCGCCCTGAGCGTGGCGTCCGGCCGGGTGGCGTACGAGCTGGGACTGACCGGGCCGGCGCTGACCGTGGACACGGCGTGTTCGTCGTCGCTGGTGGCCGTTCACCTGGCGGTGAAGTCGCTGCGCTCGGGGGAGTGCTCCCTCGCCGTGGCGGGCGGTGCGGCGGTGATGTCGACGCCCGGCGCGTTCGTGGAGTTCTCCCGGCAGCGCGGGCTGTCGGCCGACGGCCGGTGCAAGGCCTTCGCGGACGCCTCCGACGGGACCGCCTGGGCCGAGGGGGTGGGCGTGCTGCTGCTGGAACGGTTGTCCGACGCCCGCCGCAACGGCCACCCGGTGCTGGCCACCCTGCGCGGTTCCGCGGTGAACCAGGACGGGGCGAGCAACGGCCTGACCGCTCCCAGCGGCCGCGCCCAGGAGCAGGTGATCCTGAAGGCGCTGGCGGACGCGGGGATCGCGGGGTCAGAGGTGGACCTGGTCGAAGCCCATGGCACCGGCACCGCGCTGGGGGACCCTATCGAGGCGGGCGCCCTGCTGGCGACCTACGGGCAGGGCCGGGCCGACGGTCGGCCGCTCTGGCTGGGATCCCTGAAGTCGAACATCGGCCACGCCCAGGCGGCCGCCGGGGTCGCCGGGGTCATCAAGGCCGTGATGGCCCTGCACCACCGGTTCCTGCCGCAGACCCTGCACGTGGACATGCCCTCCCGGCACGTGGACTGGTCATCGGGCGCGGTCGAACTGCTGGTGGAGGGGCGTGCGTGGCCCCGGGAAGCGGGTCCGCGGCGAGCCGGGGTGTCATCGTTCGGCTTCAGCGGAACCAACGCGCATGTGGTCCTGGAAGAGGAACCGCCGGTGGACCGGGGTGCCGAGCCCGGTGCGGGCCCGGCCCCCGCAGGGGGGCTGGTGCCGTGGGTGGTGTCGGGCAAGACCGCGACGGCCCTGGAGAAGCAGGCGGCCAGGCTGCGCGATTTCGTCTCCGCCGGTCCGGACGTCGACATCGCCGATGTCGGATGGTCCCTGGTGTCGAGCCGGTCGCGGTTCGCGCATCGCGCCGTGGTGCTGGGGCGTGACCGGGAGGAACTGCTGAGCGGCCTGGCGTCGCTGAGCGACGGCGCCGAGTCCGCCGGGGCCGTACGTGGCCGTGCCGGGGACCTCGGTGGCGTCGTCTTCATGTTCCCCGGGCAGGGTTCGCAATGGGTCGGCATGGGCCGGCGACTTTACGACGCCTTTCCCGTCTTCGCCCGCAGTCTCGACGAGTGCGCGGCCGCGCTGGCCGAGTGGGCCGACTGGTCACTGCTGGACGTGGTGCGCGGAGCGGAGGGGGCGCCCTCCCTGGACGAGGTGGACATCGTCCAGCCGGCACTCTTCTCGGTGATGGTGTCCATGGCCGCCCTGTGGCGGTCGTGGGGCGTCGCGCCGGCGGCCGTGGTGGGGCACAGCCAGGGCGAGATAGCCGCCGCCCATGTGTGCGGCGCGCTGTCGTTGCGCGATGCCGCCAAGATCGTGGCGCTTCGCAGCCGAGCCCTGCGGAGCCTGATCGGTCAGGGCGGGATGGCGTCGGTCGCGGAGTCCGCGGACGTCGTGGCGGCACATCTCGCTCCGTGGCACGACCGGCTGAGCATCGCCGTCGTCAACGGGCCCCGTTCGGCGGTGGTCTCCGGTGAACCGGACGCACTCGACGAGTTCGTCGAGAAGATGATGGCCGAAGGCACCCAGGCCCGGCGGATCGCGGTCGATTACGCCTCGCACTCGCCTCAGGTGGCCGGGGTCCGCGACCAGGTGATCGAACCACTGCTCGACCTCGACCCGAGAACGTCGACGCTGCCCTTCTACTCGACGCTCCGCGGCGAGAAGATCGACGCCGCGGAGCTGAACGGCACCTACTGGTACGACAACCTGCGGGAGAAGGTCCTGTTCGCGCCTTCCGTGCGGCGGCTCCTCGACGACGGGTACCGGGTGTTCATCGAGATGAGCCCGCACCCCGTTCTGACCGTCCCGGTGGAGGACATGGTCGAGGACGTGGACGACGCGGTGGTCCTGTCCTCGGCACGGCGGGACCGGGGCGAGGTGGAGGCCGTGGTCGGCTCGCTGGCCCGGTTGCACGTCCAGGGCGGCGCCGTGGACTGGAGCGCCCTGTTCGGGACGCGCCGGCGGGTGGAGCTGCCCACGTACGCGTTCCAGCGGCGGCGGTACTGGCTGGACCCACCCCGCACGGTGGTCGAGGCGGAGCCGCCGTCGGACGAGCCCGTCGAGGACGGTGAGGAGCCCGTCGCCCTGCGGGACAGGATCAGCGGCCTTCCCGAGGACGAGGCGACGGCGCTCGTGCTGGACCACGTCCGGATGAAGATCGCCGCGGTGCTCGGTCATCCCTCTGCCGCGTCCGTCGATCCCGACCAGGAGTTCCTGACCATGGGGTTCGATTCGCTGCTGGCGGTGGATCTGAGCAAGCGCCTGGCCGCGACGACCGGTGTCAGGTTGCGGGCGAACGTGGTGCTGCGGCACCCGACGCCGAGGCTGGTCGCGGGGCACATCCTGACCTTGGTGGCCGGCCGCGACGGGTCGTGATCGCGCGCTGTCGCGGGTGTCCGCCGCGCCGCTGCGGCGGGGTGTCCGCCGTCCCGTGGGATCGTCTCGCCGGCGGGACGCAAGGTGGCCTCCGGCCTGGTGTGTTGCGCTGCCGGGTGGTGTTGAACGGTTGATCCACTTTCGTGAGAGTGAGTTCGGCCGCGGATTCCGCTGGGTCCCGGCCCGTTCACTGAGGGGATGATCTCTGTGCGTTCGTTCGCGGCCCAGGCGGGGGCGAGCCGACCGCGGATGGTGAAGGGAGCGTTCAATGATCACTGAGCCCGTCTTGACCGCCACGTTCCAGCCGACCGACGGTGCGGCGCCCGCGGATCACCAAGCCCGGGCCCGCCGCCTCAACTTCCTCTACCAGGACGGTCTGGTCCTCTCCTCGATCATCCGCGCCCTCGACTCGCTGGGCCTGCTGGAGGCCGGCCCCGGCAAGGACTGCGGCCTTCCCGAAACCGGGTACCTGAACGTGATCCGGCGCTGCCTCGCGAGCGTCGGCTGGTTCGGCGACGACCTGGCTTCGGCGGAATGGACGGTGTCCGGGCGCGCAGCCCTACGCCATCGCGAGCAGCTCGTGGGGGCGGGCCGCTTCCTCACCCGGTTCGCCGGCAGCGCGCCCGACTCGTGGAAGGCGCCGTGGGGCGCCGAGACCTCCGAGGAGTTCTCGGCCGCGGTCGTCCGCTTCGAGGAGTGGCGTGCGGACGCCGAGCGGGACGAGCTCGTCGGCGCCCTCCTGGAAGGAGCTCTGCTCCTGCCGGTGATGCTGTCGCTTCGCGCCCGCGAGGGCGACGACCTGCTCCCGCCGGACGCCGAGCGGCTTCTCGTCCTGCTCGGCTGGATCGGCGCCGACGGCCGCTGGACTCGGCAGGGTCTGGCGTGTCGCGGGTTCAGCGATCATTTCGGCATGGCGGCCTCCTACCTCCCCATGCTGGCCCGCCTCGAGGAGCTGCTCCGCGGCGAGCTCGTGGTCGACCCCGGCGGCGTCGAGTGGCACTGCGAACGCGAACTCAACGTGCAGGCCAGCGCGGCCGCGCACCGCCGCTACTTCGCCGACGCGGACCCGATCTTCCGCGAGATCTTCACGCACGGCAAGCCGCCGGCGTTCATCGCGGACATGGGCTGCGGCGACGGCAGCTGGCTCGCCCATCTGTACCGCCTCATCGGCGACGGCGTCCGCTATGTCGGAATCGACGCCAGCCCGGTCGCCCTGGACAACGCGCGGCGGACGCTGGAGGCCGTCGGCGTCCGCGCCCCCCTGCTCCTCCTCGGCGACGTCGCCTCGCCGGGCGACCTGCGGGAGCAGCTCGCGCGGCACGGCCTGGCGATCGAGGACGGCCTGCACATCCGCTCCTTCCTCGATCACGACCGGACCTATCTCGGCGGGCCGACGTCCGGCGAGCCCTTCTCGGCGTCCGGCGCCTACGTGGCACCCGACGGCACGCCGTTGTCGGCCGACGAGGTCGAGGCCGATCTGGTGGCCCACCTCGAACGCTGGAAGCCGCACATCGGCCGGCACGGCCTGGTGATCCTCGAGGCGCACTGCGTGCCGCCGCGGGTCGCGTCCCAGCATCTCGGCGCCCTGCACTCGGTCGCCTTCGACACCTACCACGGCCTGTCACACCAGTATCCGGTCGAGTACTCGACCTTCATGAGCTCCTGCCGCAAGGCCGGCCTGACCGCGGTCAGTCACCACGAGCGCCGCTACCCGACGACGCGCCCCTTCGTGGCGGTCTCGCTCAACCGGTTCATGTGCGCGGAACCCGATCCGCTGGCGGAGAGCCGGCCGGGCGTCCGCGGCGAGCAGGTCCTCCCGGTGCCCGAGGAGGCCGGCTGCTGGTCCCCGGAACCGGGAACCGACCTGAGCGACGGCCGCGGCCTGCACGAACTGCTCTATTTCGACGGGGCGCTCGCCCAGCCCCGCCGGTGGTGCGCCGGAGCGACCGGCTTCGTGGTCCGCGAGGTCCTGGCCGACCTCGAGGCCCGCGCCGAGCGGGCTCGCGCGGGTGACGTCATCCGCGTCATGGACTACGGGGCGGGAACCGGCCTGGCGTCGATCGAGCTCTCCAAGGCCTGCATCGCGCACTACCTTCCGGACCGCCTCGCCGGACGCGGCATCGGCTTCGAGCTCCATCTGGTCGACCTGCCGAACGGGTGGTTCGCCCTTGGCCACGAGCTGCTCAAGGACGTCCCGTGGGCCAGGTTCCATTCGCTGCGAGGCGAGGACGGGAAGTTCCGCGATCTGCTCGAGGTCACCGAGGGTGATCACATCGATGTCGTGATGGCCAATATGGTGTTCCACCTGCTTCGCGAGGGCGCGATGCGGCACGCGGCGGACTCGATCGCGGCGGTGCTGGCACCTGGCGGCACGCTGGTCTTCAGCGCACCCGACCTCGGGCCCGTCACCGGGCATTCGGTCCTCTTCCACGAGCCCAACCGCCTGCTCCGCCGGCACTGGCTGGACGCGATGGACGGCGCCGACCCCTCGGCGCTGCCCGCACCGTTACGCGAGGCCGTCGCCCAGGCGCGGTCCGCCTCCAGGCCGCTCAGCCGGCAGCGCGCGGATCGCCGCATTCTGCCCACGCCGCGGACGGTCGAGAGCGTCGCCGCGGACCTCGAACGCTCGTTGACCGGCACGACGACCTCCCAGACGTTCGAGCTGCTCGCGGAGGAGAGCCTGGCGACCGCGCTCGTCCCGTCGAATCAGGCCGAATACCTCGCCGAGATCACCGACCGCGCGACCCGCGAGGAAGTCATTCGGTACATCATGGGCGAATACGTTTTCCCGGAACTGATGACGGGCCCGGCCGGAACCGGTCTCGGATTCAACATCGAATGGAAATTCGGCGTATTCGAGCGCGCCGTCCGGTGCGACTAGGGATCGTCTCGCCGGCGGGACGCAAGGTGGCCTCCGGCCTGGTGTGTTGCGCCGCCGGGTGGTGTTGAACGGCTGATCCGCTTTCGTGAGGGTGAGTGTGGCCGCGGATTCCGCTGATTCCCGGCCCGTTCACTGAGGGGATGATCTCTGTGCGTTCGTTCGGTGTGTCGTCCGCGCATGAAGGGATGTGGCGGGCGCAGAAGATGGCTCCCGACACGCTGAACCATGCGATGACCACGTGGGAGGTCGGCGGTGCGCTGGACCCGGTGGTCATGGAGTCTGCGTTCCGGCACGTGCTGGACGAGGCGGAGGTGCTGCGCGTCGGCTTCGTCGAGGACGGCGGCGAGCTGCGGCAGGTACCCCGGGAGCTGGGCGGCTGGCGGCCGTTCTCCCTGGATCTGAGCGCCGAGGCCGATCCCGGCCAGGCAGCGCGCGACGAGCTGGCCGACATGCTGCGGCAGCCGTTCGACCTGGAGCGCGACCTGCTGTTCCGCCTGGGCGTGGTCAGGCTCGCGGCGGCCCGCTGGCTGGTGGTGATCGCCTACCATCACCTGATCTCGGACGGCTACGGCGTCGGTGGTCTGCTGTCGCGCCGCCTCGCCGAGGTGTACACGGCGCTGGTGCGCGGCTCGGACGTGCCGGAGCCGCCCCACCCGTGGGACGTCGGGTCGTTCGCGGCCCGGGCGGGGGAGTACCGCGCCTCCCAGCGGTTCACCGATGACCTTGAGTTCTGGCGTGACTACCTGAAGGACGCGCCCGCGCCCGCGCAGGTCCCGCACGTCGTCATGTCCGACTCGACGCGGTCCGCGCTCTCCGAACCGCTGGACGATGGCGACCGCTGGTCGGAGGTGGCCGGTGGCATCGGCATGGTGAGCCGGGCGCTGGCCGTTCCGCGCGCGGAGGCCGACGCGTGGACCGAGGCCGCGAAGTCCATGGGCATGTGGCTGTCCTCGATGCTGACCGCGGCCGCGGCGGTGTACTTTCGGCACCGCTGCGAACGTCCGGAGTTCCTCTTCTCGCTGGCCGTGGGCAACCGGTCCGGGGCGGCGGGCACGACGCCCGGCCTGGCCGTGAACGTGGTGCCGGTGCGGGTGAAGGTCCCGCTCGCTGCGACCTTCATCGAGGTCGCCGACGCGGTGGGCGACGAGATGTACGAGATCTTCGATCATCTGGCCTGCCACTACTCGGACATCCAGCGGGCGAGCGGGGCCGTCCTGAGCGGCCGCGGCGGCTTCGGCGCCGTCATGAACATCGTCGAGTTCGTGGAACGGATCCACTTCGACGGCGTTCCGGCACGCTACCTCGGGGGGACGACGGGGGCGTTCGACGAGCTGTCGTTCGGCTTCTGCGGCGACGGAACCCCGCAGGGCGACCTGTATCTCCGGCTCGACGCCCCCGCGGGCCTGTACTCGGGCGCGGAGCTGCGCGTCATCGGCGAGGAGCTGATCACCTACGTCCGTGCCGTGGTGGCCTGCGAGGGGCGGCTGCCGGTCGGGGCGCTGGACGTGGTGAGCGGGGCCGAGCGGGAGCGGGTCCTGGTGGAGCCGAACGACACGGCGGCGCCGGTGCCGGGGCTGACGGTGCCCGAGCTGTTCGCCCGCCAGGTCGAGCGTGCCCCCGACGCCGTCGCGGTGGTGTCGGGGGACTCGCAGATCTCCTACCGGGTGCTGGATGAGCTGTCCGGCCGCGTGGCCGAGGCGTTGCGGCGCCGGGGTGTCGGGTCCGAGACGGTCGTGGCGGTGGCGTTGCCCAGGTCGGTGGACCTGGTGGTCGCTCTGTTGGGCGTGGTGAAGGCGGGCGGAGCCTACCTGCTGATCGACCCGACGTCGTCCGTGGAGCGGATCAGGCCGGTGGTGACCGGCGCCGCGGTGCGGGCGCTGCTCACCGGCACGACGACGGCCGACGTGTTCTCCGCCGGTCTGGACGTTCCGGCGATCGTCTTCGACGACGCCTGCTCGGCCACCACCGACGACGTCGTTCCGGACGTTTCAGTCCCGGCGCGTCGGGACGGCCTGCTGGCCGTGATGCACGGCTCCGGGTCGGCCGGCGCGCCCGCGGGCGTCGCGGTGACGCACCGGAACCTGGAGCGGTACGTCATGGATCGCCACTGGCGGGACGGCGGCCATCGCGTCGTGCTGTGGCATGCGCCGCACTCCTACGACGTGCTCGCACTCGAGGTCTGGACGCCGCTGCTGAACGGCGGCCGGATCGTGGTGGCGCCGCCGGGGAGGCTGGACGCCGACGTGCTGGCCGCGATGCGGGCGGCGCACCAGATCTCGACGGTGTGGTTGCCCGCGGGCGTGTTCGCCGCGATCGCGACGGAACGTCCGGAGAGCGTCGCCGGGTTGCGCGAGGTCTGGACCGGCGGGGACCGCCCCTCCTTGACCGCGGTGCGGCGGGTGCGGGAGGCGTGCCCCGAAGTCGCGATCGTGCACGGTCACGGCGCGGCGGAGACCAGCGGCTTCATCGCGTGCCACCGCCTTACGGCGGACGATCGGGAGGGGGGCGCGGGCGGGCTCGGCCGCCCGATGGACAACACGGCCCTCTACGTGCTGGGACCGGGACTGGCGCCGGTCCCGGCCGGCGTGACCGGAGAGCTCTACGTGGCCGGATCCGGCGTGGCGCGCGGGTACACCGGCCGACCCGGACAGACCGCGGAGCGGTTCGTGCCGTGTCCGTTCGGGCCGGCCGGCGGGCTCATGTACCGGACCGGGGACCGGGCGCGATGGGGTGTCGACGGTCGCCTGGAGTACGCGGGCCGGGCCGGCGTCCAGGCACGGATACGCGGTGTCGCGGTCGAGCCGGTCGAGGTCGAGGCGGTGCTGTCGGAGTATCCCGGGGTGGCGCAGTCGGCGGTGGTCGTCCGGGAGGACGACTCCGGACAACAGCGGCTGGTGGCCTACGCGGTTCCGCTGGAGCCCCGGGTCGGCCTCTCGGCGGAGGAACTGCGCCGGTTCGCCGCGGGGCGGTTGCCGGAGGCCCTGATGCCGTCGGCGGTCGTGGTGCTGGAACGCCTGCCGGTGACGGCGGGTGGGATCGTCGACCGGGTGTCGCTACCAGATCCGGAGTCCGGCGGCCGGAAGTACCGCGGACCGCGCAACGCCACCGAGCGGGTCCTGTGCACGCTCGTCGCCGAGGTGCTCGAACGGGACCGGGTGGGCATCGACGACGACTTCTTCGACCTCGGCGGGAACTCGCTGCGGGCGATCAGGCTGGTCGGCCTGATCCGGGCGGAGCTGAACCAGGAGGTCTCCATCCGCACGTTGTTCGTGGCCCGCACCGTTGCCGGCCTGTCCGGCATGTGGCAGGACTTCGCCCGGTCCAGGAGGCCGGCTCTGCACAGGAGGACCAAGGACGGTGAGGCCCTCTGAGTGCGCTCGTTGCCCGTCGCGCCGTCCGTGTCAGCGGGAGGATCCCCCATGAGAGACCGTGAACACGAGATCTACGACGTGGTCGGCATCGGGTTCGGTCCGTCCAACCTCTCGCTGGCCATCGCGATGGAAGAGTGCGGGGCGCATGGCCTGGACGGAGGGCTCAGTGCCGTCTTCCTCGAGCGTCAGTCCTCCTTCGGCTGGCACCGCAACATGCTGCTGCCGTCGGCCACAATGCAGATCTCCTTCCTCAAGGATCTGGTCACCTTCCGCAATCCGACCTCGCGTTTCAGCTTCATCGCCTACCTGCACGCGGCGGGGCGGCTCCCGCAGTTCGTCAACAACCAGGACTTCTTCCCCACGCGCCAGGAGTTCCACCAGTACCTCGAATGGGCGCAGGCCCAGGTGGCCGATCGCATCGCGTACGGCTCGGAGGTGACGTCGATCCGGCTGCCGCCGGGTGCCGGTCCGGAGTCGGCCGACCGGCTGCGGCTGGAGGTGACGGATACCGCCGGCCTGGGGGACCGTGTGGTCGAGGCACGGAACGTGGTGATCTCGACGGGCCTGGTCCCGAGCATGCCCGCGGGAGCCGAGCGTGACGAACGGGTGTGGCACAGCTCCGAGTTCCTGGCGAAGTACCGCCGGACGGACCCCGCGGACCTGCGCCAGGTGGCGGTGGTCGGTGCGGGCCAGAGCGCCGCCGAGATCACCAGGTTCCTGTACGACGAGCTCCCGCACGCCGACGTGTGGGCGATCATCCCGTCCTACGGCTACTCCGCCGCCGACGACACCCCCTTCGCCAACCAGATCTTCGATCCCTCGGCCGTCGACGACTACTACTTCGGCACGGTGCAGACCCGGGAGGCGTTCTGGCGGTACCACCGCAACACGAACTACTCGGTCGTCGACGACGAGGTGATCCGGGATTTGTACCGCCGGGCGTACGACGACGAGGTACGAGGCGCCAGGCGCCTGCGGTTCCTCAATCTGACGAGGGTCACCGGGGTGAAGCGAGCCGGCGCCGAGACCCGTGTCTCGCTGCGGGCCGGCCCCGACGGCGAGCCGCGGGAGCTCGACTTGGACGCGCTCGTCTGCGCGACCGGCTACACGGCGATGGAGCCCACGGACCTGCTCGGCGACCTCGACCGGCACTGCCTGCGTGACGAGGCGGGCAGGTACCGGGTGGAGCGGGACTACCGCATCGTCACCTCTCCCGAGATGCGGTGCGGCATCTATTTCCAGGGCGGTACCGAGCACACCCACGGCCTGACCTCCTCGCTGCTGTCGAACCTCGCGGTACGGAGCGGTGAGATCGCCGACTCGATCGCCGCCCGCTGTGCGGGGCGGGGCACCGAGCGCGCGGTCCCCGCCGCTGTCGGGGGCGACATCATCCGCTGAACGCATGGGAAGGGAAGTCCCCGAATGAGGAGTCCGATGGAAGAGCAAGGCGAGGAGCAATGGGTGCGCCGCTTCCGTGATGGCGACGGGTGCGGGACCAAGCTCGTCTGCTTTCCCCATGCCGGTGGCTGGGCGGCGGCGTACCGCACCTGGCCTCAGGGCCTGCCCTCGGACGTCGGCGTGCTCGCCGTCCGGTACCCGGGCCGGGAGGACCGGCACGGTGATCCGCTCCCGTCCGGACTGGAGGTCCTCGCCGACGACATCGCCGACGCGTTCGGCGAGCTCGCGCGGCATCGGCTGGTGCTGTTCGGTCACAGCATGGGGGCCTCGGTCGCGCACGAGGTGGCGGTGCGCCTCCAGGAACGAGGGTGCCCGCCGGCCGCCCTGTGCGTATCCGGCAGGCGCCCGCCGCGGCTGCTGGACGACCGGCGGCGGCTCTCGGGCACCGACGAGGAGATCATCGCGGACATCGTGCGCTTCGACGCGCGACGTGCCGCGGTCTTCGCGGACCCTGACCTGCGGAAGATGGTGCTCCCCGCCATCCGCGCGGACTACCGGTTGGTGGACGACTATTGCGGCGGCGACCGGCCTCCCCTCGACTGCCCGGTGTACGGCTACGTCGGTGACGATGACCCCGAGGTGACCGTCGAACAGATGCGCGGCTGGGCGGAGGTGACGCGGCAGGCGTTCCGGCTGCGGGTACTGCCCGGCGGGCACTTCTACCTCATGGCGGAGGAGGCCGCGCTGCTGGCCGACCTGAGTGGCGTACTGAGCGGCGTACTGGGCCGCGTTGCGGCGACCGCCGAGACCACGACCCGGTCCTGACGGCGCCGCAACGCGGCCCGGCCCTGACGGCGGCGCCTACTGTGCCGGGCCGAACCAGGTGGCGAGGGCCCTCCGGAGCGCCGCGGTGTCGCCTGGGCCGTCGGCGGCCGCCCAGGCGACATGGCCGTCGGGGCGGATGAGGAGCGCGGCGGGAGTGGAGATCTCGCCGACGGCCGGGACCGGCCAGCGGTCATCCTCACTCCGCGCCTCGACGACGTCGACGCGATCGGTCCAGCCCTCGGCGGCCGCCGCCACCTCGGCACTGCCGCGCAGGTCGAGCAGTACTGGCCGGCCGGCGTGCAGCAGTTCGTAGACGCGGCCCGCGCCGTCCGACGTCTTGAGGTCGGCGTCGGGGACCCGGCGGCCCGCCAGCGGGTGGTCGGCGTCGACCGGGTACTGGATGTCCAAGCCGGTGAGCATGCCGCACAGGTACCGGTTGACGTCGTCGAACATGATGAGCGAGGCGAACACGTCGCGCAGTGCCTCGGTCTGGGCGCCGGGACGGGCGAGGGCCGTCTGGGCCCGGGTGTTGTGCAGAACGCTCTCCCCGACGGGGTGGCGCTCGTCGTGGTAGCTGTCCAGCAGGCTCTCCGGCGCCCGGCCGAGCACCACCGAGGCGAGCTTCCAGCCGAGGTTGACCGCGTCCTGCATGCCCAGGTTCAGCCCTTGCCCGCCGAGCGGGAAGTGGATGTGCGCCGCGTCGCCCGCGAGCAGCACCCGGCCCTCCCGGTACCGGGCCGCCTGCCGTGCGGCGTCGGTGAACCGGGAGACCCACCGCGGGCCGTGCATGCCGTAGTCGGTGCCCGCGACCCTGATCAGTGATTCCCGGAGCTGCTCGAACGTGACGGGTTCGTCGCGGTCGCGATCCCCGGCGAGGCTGTAGTCGGATGTGATCACCCGGTACCAGCCCGGTTCGAAGGCGATCACCGAGTAGCCGCCGCCGGCGGTGCGCCGTCCCCAGATGTAGTCCTCGGTCAGATCGGGGAGCTCGACGTCGCCGATCAGCGCGGTCATCGTCGCCGGAGTGCCGGGGAAGTCGATTCCCGCCAGCTTGCGCACCGCGCTGCGCCCGCCGTCGCAGCCCACGAGGTAGCGGGCGCGCAGCGTCGCGGACGTGTCCTCCGCCGTGCGCAGCTCGACCGTCACGCCCGCCTCGTCCTGGCGGATCCCGCTCACCTCGGACGAGCGGCGCACCCGCACGCCGAGCTCGGTGGCCCACTCCTCCAGCAGCCGCTCGATGGCGGACTGCAGGATCATCAGCGGACGGGGATGCCTGGACTCGAACTCGTCGAACTCCAGATAGAGGCCGGAGAAGTGGCCCACCCCCTGCAGCTCGCCGATCGCCAGGAAACGCTCCAGGACTCCGCGCTGGTCCAGCACCTCCAGGGTGCGCGAGTGCATTCCGCCGGCTCGCGACTCGCCCGACCGTTCCGCGAGCCGTTCGGCCACCACCACGTCGACGCCCGCCAGCCGCAGCTCGCAGGCGAGCATCAGGCCCGTCGGCCCGGCGCCCGCGATCACCACGTCCGTGTCCATGCCGGTGTGCCCCACGCCGATCCCCTCACTGTCGTCGAATCCCCTCCACGCTCACGGAAGGGGATCGGCCGTTCAAGACGGCGCCGGGCCGGGCTGGGGCAGGCCGCTGCCGGACTTGCCACGTCCCGCCGGCGGGACGGACCGGGCGCGGGGCGTCCGCGACGCGCTGCGCCCCGCGCTCACCGACCCGGATCCCGTCGTGCGGGTGACGGCCGTCTACCACCTGGCGACCCACGGGGAGTGGGCGGACGGTGTCCTGGACGGGCTGATCCGCCATTCCGAATCGCGATCCGCAACCAGACTCTGAGTCTTCTCGGCTCGTACCGATCCGCCTCGCCCCTGCTCTGGACGAGCCTCGGCACGCCCGGCTGTCCGAGGCCGATCCGAGCATCCGCCGCATGGCCCTGGCCGCGCTGGTGAAGGCCGGAACGGCGCCTCCCGAACCTGACGACCGGGTCAACCGCTACGTCCTCGGCAAGATCCTCACGCGTCCGCGCTCCTGAGCGCCGTGGAGAACGGGCCGTCCCCGGCGAAGGCGATCGCGGCGAAGCGCTCTCCCATGCGGCGGTATCCGGCGGCGTTGGGATGGAGGTCGTCGGGCAGGTCCGCGACGTCGGCCGGGCCGAAGAGCTCCCGGCCGTCCAGGTAGTGCAGGTTCGGGTCGGAGCGTTCGGCGGCGATCCCGCGCAGGACGTCCCTGATCACGGTCAGGCTCAGGGCGCCGGCGGCGATGTCGGCGGCGATGTCGGCGGGGTCGCCCGAGGCGGTGAAGCGCCACCCGTCCGCGCCCTGCACGAGGCCGGTCGGTCCCGGCCGGGTCTCGACGATGGGGCAGGCGACCGGCGAGACGAGCAGGAGCGGAGCGTCGGGGTGGCCGTCCCGGACGGTGTCGAGGAAGCCGTGGACGGCGGGCACGAAGGCCCGCAACCGCATCGTGGCGCCGTTGACGACGTTGATGCCCAGCTTGAGGCTGATCAGGTCGGCCGGGAGGTCGCGGATCGTCCGGGCGGTGAACGGATCGAGCATCGCGTTGCCGCCCAGACCCAGGTTCAGCACCTCGACGCCCGCCCGCCGCGCGGCGACCACCGGCCACGAGCCGAGCGGGCCGTCGGCGTCCGCGCAGTGGCTGATGGAGCTGCCGTGGTGGATCCAGACGGGCCGGTCGCCCGGCTCGGGTGGGTGGACTGGGGCGTCGGCGCGCAGGTCCACGAGCTCGACCTGCGAACTCTGCGGCAGCCAGATCTCCACCTCTTTGAAACCGGGCGGCAGCCCGAATCGGACCACGTCCGGGAGCCCGTTCTCCCGGCGCACCGCTCCGGTCTCCAGGTCGAGCACCAGGACTCCGCCGTCGGGCGCGGGCACGCGGCCGGCGGGTTCGCCGTCGACCACGAGATCGAAGCAGCCGGCGGGCTCCGCGTCGGGGTCGCCGGCGAACCACGTCCGGGTGATCAGCACCGTCAGCTCCAGCGAGGTCGCCTCGGTGCCGAAGACCAGCCGGACGCCGGACGGCTGGGAGACCACCATCTCGCAGAAGGCGTCCGGCAGTTGCGGCCTGGTCCACGACGGCAACCGCCTCGGCATCCATCCCGCCGGGGTCCGCTCCAGATCGAGGGCGCCGCGCAGCCGGACCGAGCAGCTGGGCAGCGGAACGTCCATATCGTGCATACCGTCATCATCCCTCGAAGGAGGGTGCGCGCAGATCGGCGATGCATTCGCGTAGCAGGGCCAGCAGTTCGTCGTCAGGGGTGTGCGCGGTCGCGGCCCGTACCGCGACGACGACCCGCATGGCCGCGCTGTGGACGTACAGCCGCTCCAGCAGTCCGGCCCAGCGCCGGGCCGCCGGCTTCGGGCCCCGCCGAAGCCGCCGGTGGGCGTTGCGGAGGTCCCATTCGAGTGCGTAGCGCAGGCTCTCGTCGCGCGGCGGACGCTTCAGCGCGGTCGCGGCGCAGCGGGCGACCAGCCGCGCGGCCGTCGCGGCGCTGGACGGCGCCGTGCCGATCATCTGGGGAGCCAGGGCGGCGAGCTGTTCCCGGGCCGCCGCCGTGACCGCGTCGTTGACGGTGCGGGCCACCGCGGCGAGCACCGGGTCCACGCAGCGCGGATGGTCGCTCCACGGCTCTCCGCTGAGCACCGAGACCAGCTCCATCACGCACACCTGGCCGCCGGGCGTCCGGTGACGGCCACGGCCCAGGCTCGGCGACTGTGACATGACTCTCTCTTTCGCGAACGGCATACCGTCGCCCGTATACTGAAAACACCATGGCCGATGTCATCCGTCCCGTCGCGCGTCCGGTGCCGCTCCGGCAGACCGTGTACGACGCGCTCGTCGAGCTCATCGTCGGCGGCGTCCTGCAGCCCGGCCAGCGCATGGTCGAGGCCGAGCTGGCCCGCCAGCTCGGGGTCAGCCGGCAGCCGATCCGCGAGGCCTTCCACCGGCTGGAGGCCGAGGGCTGGGTCGACCTGCGGCCCGGCCAGGGCGCCTTCGTGCACACGCCCACCGAGCAGGAGGTCGACCAGCTCCTCGACGTCCGGGGGCTGCTGGAGAGCGAGGCGGCGCGGCTGGCCGCCGGCGCCGCCGCCCCGGCCGACGTGGCCGCGCTGCGCGCCATCTGCCGGCGCGGCGTCGACGCGCTGGACGCGGGCGACCCCGAGCGCATCGTCGACGCCAACGCCGAGTTCCACGCCCAGGTCCGCGCCATCTCCGGCAACGTGGTCCTGGCCGAGCTCATCGGCATGGTCGACCGGCGGGTCCGCTGGTACTACCGGCGGGTGGTGGAGTCGCGGGGCCGCGAGTCGTGGACCGAGCACGCCGACCTCGTCGAGGCGATCGAGGCGCACGACGAGCCGCGCGCCGCCGCCGTCGCCCGCCGCCACACCGAACGGACCCGCGACGCCTACCACGCGACGCGCTAGGGGATCGCCTCCGCGGCGGCCTCCTCGGCGGCCGGTGGCGCGGGCAGTTCGCCGACGGCCTGCTTGACCAGCGGACGGATGAGGAACCACGTCAGCAACGTCGCCAGCGCGCTGCATCCGGCCATCGCCCACAGCACCGGTATCCACTGGCCCGACCCGCCGTTGAGGGAGGCCAGCCACGCGGCCCCGGGCGCGGCGAAGAACGCGGCCATGCCCTTGGACGTGTAGAGCATCCCGTAGTTGGTGGTGGCGTGGGCCCGGCCGAACAGATCTCCCACGGTCGCCGGGAACAGCGAGTAGATCTCGCCCCAGGAGAAGAACGCCAGCGCCGTCAGCACCACGAACGCCACCGGCTCCTCGATGAACGTGATCCAGGCCAGCATCACGACGAACTGGAAGCCGAACGCCAGGGTCAGCGCCGTCTCCCGGCCGATGTGGTCGGACACCCAGCCCCAGAACGGCCGGCACACCCCGTTCAGGACGCGGTCCACCAGCAGGGCGAGCACCAGCGCGCTCGTCCCGAGCCAGAGCACCCCCTCGTCCATGCCGTAGTCCTTGCCGATCGGCTTGAGCTGCGCCGTCATCACCAGCCCGGTGAACGCCATCATCATCATGACCAGGTACAGGGCCCAGAAGGCCGGCTGGCGCAACGTCTCCCGCCAGGTGAAGTCGCGGGTGCTCATCCGCACCCTGGCCCGGATCTTCCGCTCTTTCTCGGCCCAGTCCGGCGGCTGCCAGCCTGCCGCCGGGCTCCGGACGAACAGCGCCGCCAGCGCCACCACGATCCCCTGAACGATCCCGAAGGTGATGAACGTGGCCCGGTAGCCGGAGGAGTCGATCATGCGTGAGATCGGGACGATGGTGAGCGCGGTCCCGGCGCCGTACCCGCCGGCCACCAGCCCGGCGCACAGCCCGCGATGGTCGGGGAACCACTTGAGCGCGGTGCCCACGCAGGAGCCGTAGATCGCGCCGGCGCCGACGCCGCCGACGGCGTAGACCGCCCACAGGACGTAGATGTCGTCCGCCAGGCCGGAGCCGACCCAGGACGCGGCGATCAGCACCGCCCCCGCCAGCATGACCAGCCGCGGGCCGAACCGGTCGACCAGCCAGCCCTCGACCGGCACCAGCCAGGTCTCGGTGAAGACGAACGCGGTGAACGCGAACTGGACCGCGGTCAGCTCGGCGCCGAGGCTCGTCTCCAGCGGGTCGGTGAACAGGGTCCAGGCGTACTGCAGGTTGGCGATCGCCATCATCGACACGACCAGCGACACCAGGACCCACCAGCGGTTCACGGTGAATCCCGGGACCAGGTGGTCTTTGTTCTTGTGCGCCACTACCGGCATCTCCGGCCTCCTCGGGCTCTCCGCGCGTCGCGCTAGGGCAGCCGGACGAGGCTGACGGGATCGGGCGCCCCCGGATCGTTCGCGTTGTCGATCAGCTCGATCTCGGCCCTGTCCGAGAGAACGTGCAGGGAGCCGTCGGCGCCGTACGCGCGGATGATCACGACGGTCCCGTCCTGGTGGGTGTAGCGCTCCTCGGTGTAGAGCGCGGTCTGGTTCCTCTCGGCGGCGACGGCCGCGTCCCCCTGCCATTCGAAGCGGTAGGGGGCGAGCGGCAGCCGCAGCTCGTAGGGAAAACGGTCGCGGTTCATTGCGGGCCTCCCGCCGACGGTGATGCCTGCGCCCGCGCGGAACTGACCCGCGCGGGACGGGCATGCGCGGGAGGGGCACGGGTCAGGACAGGCCGAGGATCTGGAACAGCTCGCGCCGGGCCGGGCCGTCCTCGGCGGCGGCGACCAGCTCGTCCAGGCCCCAGCCGGCTTCCTCCAGCAGGTCCCGGCCGTGGTCGAACAGCCGGTGCCGGCGGCCGGGCGGCACCGCCTCGACCACCAGATGCCCGATGATCTGCACGACGGCCTCGCGCAGCGCGTCCTGGTCGCGGGACCGGGACGGGCCGACCGAGAGCGGCAGCAGCCGCGGCACCCGGCCGGGCGGCCCGTCCTCACCGTCGCGCGCCACGTCAGTCACCTCCGGGACGAGCCGTGCCGCCGCCGAGACGGGCGCGGAGGCGGGTGTAGCTTCCGGGCGCGCCGACGTCGATGACCTCGGCCAGCTCGAACGTGCGCCCGCCCGGTGATCCGTCGGCCAGCCGGACCGGCGCCCCTTCCGCCCACACCTCGAATCTCGTGTCCGCGGCGTGCGGGCCGATCCGCAGCACGTACCGCAGGACCGACCCGTGATCGGGCAGGTAGCGCTGCTGCCGCCCGCCGTCGAAGCGCAGCTGGTACATCGCCGGTCCTCCTAGGCGCCGATGCCCCGGTTGAGCGGCATCGCGTAGTTCTCCTCCTTGAGGCGCGCGTGCCGTTCAGGGTCTTCCAGGTCGATGAGCTCGTCGGGCACGTCCATGCCGATGTCCACCCAGTTCTGGTTGGCGGACCGCTGCATCCGCGCGACGTGCTCGGGCAGCATGTGCCCGAACCGGCCCTGCATCGCCAGGTAGTCGGTGACCGGCCGCTGCGCCGGCGGGTGGAAGTAGGAGTACTCGCGCGTCTCCGGGTCGTACTCCCACACCGGGAACAGGCCCGCCTCCACCACCCGGCGGCCGATCTCGACGGTCATCGACGTCTGGTAGACCCAGCCCTTCTGGCACGGCGTGAAGCAGTGCAGGAACGCCGCGCCCCGCAGGTTGAGCCCCTTGCGGGTCTTGTTCATCACGTCGACGGGGTAGCCGACCGTGGTGGTCGCCACGTAGCAGTGCGGATGGCCCTCGGCCATCATCCTGGCCAGGTTCTTGGGCGGCAGCGTCTTCCCCTCGGGGATCTTCGTCCCGAACGGGGTGAACGTCGTCATCCCGGCGTACGGGGTGGTCGGTGAGGTCTGGATGCCGGTGTTGGCGTAGCACTCGTTGTCGTAGCAGACGAACAGCGCGTCGTGGTTCCGGTACAGCGCGCCGGAGATCGACCCGAGCCCGATGTCGGAGGCCGACCCGTCGCCGGCCATCACGATGAGGTTCGGGTACGGGCCGTCGTACCGGCCCTTCCGGATCATCGCCTCGTACGCCGCCGCCATGCCCGAGGTGAACGAGCCGCCGCTGGCGATCGGGGTGTGCGCCCACGGCACGGTGTAGGGGGTGCAGAGGTAGGTGGAGTTGGCGACGTACATGCATCCGGTGGGGCCCGCCAGGATCGTGTCCTCGCCGGCCGCCTTGAGCGTCCAGCGGTACTCGATCGCCGGGCCGCAGCCCGCGCAGGTGCGGTGCCCCGCCTGGTAGGGGTCCTCGCCCGGGAGATCGGGGAGGTAGTGCAGGTCCCGGCCGTCCTCGTCGGGGACGGCGGCGGAGCGGCCCTGCTCGTCGAACAGCGGCAGATGCTGCCTGATGACCTCGTGCATACGGCTCAGTCCTCGGGTTTGGTTCCTCTGGTTCAGTCCTCGAACCCGACCCAGTGGGTGGGCTTCTCGACGGCGCCGCGTTCCTGGGCCTGGGCGAGCTTTCCGGCCATCCAGTCGAACTCGGCGATGGGCACGGTCTCGCCGCCCAGCCCGGCCATGAACGAGGTGACCAGCGGCCGGCCGTGGGGGGAGTGGAACAGCGCGGTCGTCACGTCCAGCGACAGGATGCCGCCGTAGCTGGCGCCGCCGAGCCCCAGGTTGGTCTCCACGACGCCGACGGCCTTCACCCCGCGCAGCGCCTTCTGCAGATCCTCGGTGGGGAACGGCCGGACCCACATCAGCCGCGCCATGCCCGCCTTGACGCCCCGCGCCCGCAGCCGCTGGATCGCGGCCCGGCACGTCACCGAGTGCCCGCCGGAGATGACGAACGCGATCTCGGCGTCGTCCAGCAGGTACTCCTCGACGAAGTGGGCGTAGCGGCGGCCGAACACCTCGGCGAACTCATCGGTGCGCCGACGGATGACCGGAATGGCCGTCTCCATCGCCCGCGCCCGCTCCAGCTGCAACGGCGGCCCCTGCGCCGGGTGGATCTGCGCGCCGTGCGACACCGGGTGCCGCGGGTTGAGCGGGAACGGCAGGTTGTACGGCGGCAGGTAGCGGTCCACTTGCTCGGCCGAGGGCATCTCCACCTCGCCGGCGATGTGCGAGACGAAGTAGCCGTCCTGGACGATCATCTGGGGCAGCAGCACCCGCGGGTCCTCGCCGATGGCGTAGCCGATCAGCGTCTTGTCGAAGACCTCCTGCGGGGTCGCCGCCCAGCCCAGCAGCCAGCCCATGTCGCGGGTGCACAGCGCGTCGGTGTGCTCGGAGCCGAAGTCGCCGGGCGGGTCGAGGGTGCGGTCGGCGATCGCCATCTGGATCGGGATCCGCGCGCCCGAGGTGATCGAGTACATCTCGTACCCGTAGGTCACCCCGACGCCGGACGAGCCCGTGTACGCCCGAGCCCCGCACGACCCGGCGCCGAACGCGGCCGAGAGCTGGGCGTGCTCGCCGTCGGCGTGCAGGTACTCGGCGTCCAGGACGCCGTCGGCGATGAACTGCGCCAGGTTCATCATGATCGCGGTGTACGGGCGGATCGGGTAGGCGGTGACCACGTCGACGTTGGCGTACAGCGCGCCGTACGCCGCCGCCGCGCAGCCGTTCAGCCGCACCCGGGTGCCCGCGGCGTTCCGCAGGAACGCCTCGCCCTCGGGGGTGCGCTCGCCCCGTGCCAGCCAGGCGGGCCCGTTCGCGTGGACGGTCGTCACCTCGGCGGGAGGGGCCTCGCGAATGGTCGTCATCGGCTCACACCTTCCGGGCGGCGTCGTAGGCGGCGGTCTGCTCCTCGATGAGGCGGGCGATCGGCGGGGACTGCTCGGCGTGCGCGCCGTCGTGGGTGGCGAACGCGGTCTCCATGCGGACCACCGCGTCCGGCTCGTCGAAGTCCATCTCGGGCGCCTTCTCCAGGCAGCCGGTCGGGCACTCCTGCACGCACACCAGGCAGCCCTTGCAGTACGGCAGCCGGATCTCGTACTCGCCGTTCTCCCGGGCACCGCGCATCACGCTGACGTCGGGGCAGACGAGATAGCAGTTGTCGCAGCCGTTGCAGACGCCGCAGCTCATGCACCGGTCAGACTCGGCCACCGCCTCCTCGCGGCTGTAGGCGAGGGTGACCTCGACCTTCTGCCCCCTCCGGCGCTCCTCGGGCGGGGTCACCGGCGCCTCCATGCGCGGTGCCTTGGGGAAGTACGCGGTGTTCAGCCGCTCGTAGGGCATGATCTCGACCGGCTCGGGCTCCTCGGGCCCGGCATCGCGCAGCAGGGCGTCGATGTTGAGCGCGGCCCGCTTGCCGTCGCCGAGCGCGTCCACCACCATGGACGGCCCGCGCGCCACGTCCCCGCCGACGAACACGGTGGACCCGGCCCGGCCGTATCCGTCGCTCTTCACCAGACCGTTCTCGACCATCTCGGGTGCTAGCCAATCCAGTTGCTGCACTTGACCGATCGCCACCATCACGGTGTCGCAGGCGACCTCGCGTTCGGTGCCGGGGATCATCTCGGGCACGACGCGTCCGGCCTCGTCCTTGGTCAGCCGCGCGTCGCACAGCACGGCGCCGGTGACCACGCCGTCCTCGCCGAGGACGCGGGCGACCGCGGTGTTGGTGGCGTACCGCACCCGCTCCTCGCGGCCCTGCTCCAGATCCTCCTGGACGATCAGCAGCTCGTCCGGCGACTCCAGCGACACGATGGTCGCCTCGCCGCCGCCGAGCCGGATGGCCGAGCGGGCGGCGTCGGACGCGGTGTTGCCGCCGCCGACCACCAGCACCTCGCGGCCGACCTTGACCGGCCGGTTCAGCCCGGCCTCGCGCAGGAACTCCATCGCCCCGACGACCCCGCGCAGGTCGGCGCCCTCGATACCGAGCCGCCGTCCCACGTCCTGGCCGAGGCCGAGGAAGACGGCGTCATAGTCGTTCACCAGATCGTCGACGCACACCCCCTCACCGACCCGTACGCCGCAGCGGATCTCGATCCCGCCCAGCCCTTCGATCTTGGCGATCTCGGCATCAAGGATCTCTTCGGGCAGATGCCAATGCGGGATCCCGGCCCGGAGCATCCCGCCGGGCCGGGGCAGCGCCTCGTAGATCACGCTCGAGTGCCCGCGCCGCCGCAGGTGGTACGCGCAGGCCAGGCCCGCCGGACCGGACCCCACGATGGCGACGCGCCGCCCGGACAGCGGGGGCACGGCAACCGGATTCTCGGCCAGCTGCAATCCGAAGTCGCCCAGGAACCGCTCCACGCTCCGGATCCCGATCGGCTCGTCATGGAACCCCCGATTGCAAGCCGTCTCGCACGGGTGGTAACAGACGCGGCCGGTCACCGACGGCATCGGGTTGTCTTCCAGAATGGTCAGGTACCCGTCCAGGTACCGCTCGTGCTTGACGTAGTCGAGGTACTTCTGGATCTGCTCGCCGGTCGGGCAGGCGTTGTTGCACGGCGGAGTCTTGTCCTTGTACACGGGCCGGAACGAGCGGAAGTTGCCGGTGGGGAAGAGCCGCTGCCCCTCCTCCTCGGTGGGCGGCGGGGTCACTCCGGCGATGGGGAGTCGCAGATGCGCCGGGACCCGGGTGCCACGGACGGACATGGGAGCCCTCCTCAGACGGCGGAACGGGAAAGGACGCGGTACTGGTCGGCGCCGCGCAGCAGAGCCTCACGGTCGGCGACGACGTCCGCCACCGCCTCGATCGGCAGAACCCCCGTCTCGGCGACCAAGGCGCCCAGCACCGGGGCGGCGACGCCCATGCCGATCGCCAGCCGTTCCACCGCGCCCTCGGTGGACATGCGGTCGAACGCGAGCTCCGACAGGTCGCGGACGAACATCCACGGACTCGACCCTCGCTGCTCGGCGAGCCCCACGGCGTCGACGACCACCAATTTGGCGAGCTTGTCCAGCATGTGCTCCGGCAGGAACTTCAGCAGATATTCAGGCTCCCGCGCGGAGTTGACGACCAGCACACCCTCACCGGGCCGGGTGCCCCGGAAGAAGTTGACGGCCTTGACGATGGTCTCTTCGATCAGCACCACCCAGTCGGGGTGCGGGTTCTCGTAGACGAACCGATCCTCGATCGGCTGGTCCGCCAGCCGCGCGTACCGGCGGACGAGGCAGTTGGTCCTGTCGGGGTCGTCGACGTAGTCGCTGACGTTCTCCGCGTGGTAGCCCAGGGACCGCGCCGTCGCGGCGACGCACGAGGAGACGTCGCGCGCCTCCTTGTCCATGATGATCCCCCGAGACCAGACGGTGAGCTCGTGGTACACGAGGCCTCCCTAGATCGGTATACCGTCGCCGGGATACAGGACATCGTATACCGACACCAAGGGATGACAACCCCCAAAAATCAACGTGGCAGGGTGAGGGGATGGACTACGTCTCCCAGTTCCATCGCGAGGTGCTGGCGTTCGAGGCAGCGGCCCGCTCCACCATCGGCCCCTCCCCGGCGCCCCTGATCCCGTCCTGCCCCGGCTGGTCGATGGCGGATCTGGTCCTTCACCTGGGCGGGGTGCACCGCTACCTGTCCCACGTCATCGAGGGACGACTGCAGAAACCTCCGGACCCCTCCGACCTCAGCCTGCTCAGCTTGCCCGCGGACGTGCGCGGTTGGCCGCGGCCGGAGCGCGCGCCCCATCACGGACCGGTGCCGGAAGGCCTGATCGACTGGTTCGCGGAGGGCGCCGCCGTCCTGGAGTCGCTTCTTGCAACCAGTGACCCCGACACGGCCGTCTGGACCTGGTCCACAGAGCAGACCGTCGGATTCTGGCAGCGCATGCAGAGCATCGAAGCCGCCGTACACCGCTGGGACGCCGAGAACGCCATCGGAACGGCCCAGCCGATCGACGCCGCGCCGGCAGCCGACGCCGTCCGCCAGACGTTCGAGGTCATGGCGCCGGCCCGGCGAGCCTGGACGCAGGCACCGCCCGGCTCAGGAGAGAGTTACCGCTTCCGCCAGACCGACGGCCCCACCGACCTGCGCGTACGTTTCGAAGCCGCCAACATCCACATCGACCAAGACACAGGCCCCTGCGACGTCGAACTGACCGGCACAGCGTCAGACCTGATGCTCTTCCTCTGGCAAAGACTGCCCGCCGACCAACTCGAAGTGGACGGCGACCCCCAATTGCCAGATCGCTACTTCACCCTCGTCCCTCCGGTATGACCGCCCTCGTCAACGACGCCCATTCGGCGGCGGTGAGCTCCAGGATCGGGCCGGTGCCGCCCTGCTTGCTGTCGCGGATGCCGATGGTGCCGTCCGTGGCCTGCCCAACTTCGACACAGTGCCCGTTGGGCTCGCTGCGGCGTGACTTGCGCCAGCCGGAGTAATGCTTGGTCATGTTTCCGATCCTGCCTGTTCGGTCAGCCGATCGGCCACCCGGTCGAGAAAGGCGATGCTGTCGCCGGGGGACAGTGCGGCTTCCCGGAGGCGGTCGTACATACCGGTATACCGCGCGACTTCCTTGCGTTGAGTGAGAACGAGGTCAGTGGTGACACCGTCGACCACCACCACTGCCGGGTCGGTTGGATCGGCGAACGTGTAGATGTGGAACGAGGACTTGGGGAGGAAACCGCCCTCTATGCGAGCGTCGTGGGGGAGGATGCGGACGGTGATTCGTCCCTCTGCGGAGACCGCGGTCGTCAGGCGCCGAAGCTGGGTCGCCATGGCCTCTGGCGGCACGGCCAGCCGGTGGATCACGCACTCGTCCAGCACGGCCTCGTAGGAAGGACCGTCGGGGCGGAGCAGTTCGCGCTGCCGGTTCGCGCGGGCGTCGGCCATCCGTGCCGGGTCGTAGTCGATCTTTCCCTGGCACCGGTCGAGCTCGATCAAAGCTGTGATGAACTCGGGGCTCTGCAGGACTCCCGGCATCGCGGTCTGGTCGTAGCTGCGAATGGTCTCGGCGCTGTGTTCGAGATCGGCGGCGAGTTTCTGGCGCGGTCCCATGGACATCCCGTAGCGGTCCCACCATCCCTTTTCGGCGGCTTCTCGAGCGAGCTGGAATACCTTGTCGTGCTGGCGACCGGTGATGTCGAGGGTCTCGAGCATGTTCAGGATGTCGTGCAGGTCCGGGCGCATCTGCCCGTTCTCCAGCCGGGTGATCTTTGACGGGGACTGGTGGATGAGCCGCGCCAGACCGTCGACGGTCAGGTCGCGCTCGTCGCGGATCTTGCGAAGCTCGACGGCGAGTTGCCGTCGGCGGATGTAGGCGCTGGGCATGGCACCTCTTCCCTTGACGAGCCGTTGGTCGCGCTGCGTGCGGATCAATAACTTTGCGCGACCGGCCCGGGGTGTGCAACGGGATTGCCGAACGTGGCAGATATTCGGGGCTGCGAAATTTGGGGCCGCGACTTTTGCCCACCCGGAGTTGGTGGCACCGATCCGCGCTCGCCCTGATTCGCCGTCGGATGGCCTCATTGGGCGGTTCTTCAGGCGCGAAAGCCTCCTCGCGATGACGATGGGCTTGAGAACGAGCGGCAGGACCGCTTGATTCGACTCCCGTCTTCCCCCGAGGTGCCCCGATGTCCCTTGCGATGCTGTTCGCCCCCGACCCCGCCGCGCTGCTCTGGCGGCGGTCGTTCCCCGGTGAGACCGTTCAGGCCGCGGCCGCCCGTCGTTTCGTCGCGGCGCTGCTGGACGGCTGCGACCTGCTCGACGATGTGCTGCTGGCCACCGACGAGATGGTGGTCAACGCGCTGCGGCACACCAAGTCGGGCTCTCCCGGCGGCACGTTCACGGTCGAGATCGGACGCAGGGAGGCCGCCATCGTCGTCGGCGTGAGAGACGAGGGCGGCCCGACCGAGCCCGCCGTCGTCGACGCGGACGAGTACGCCGAGTCTGGGCGAGGGCTGCGGACGATCTCCACCCTGGCCACGGGATGGGGCTGGTTCGGCAACGAGCAGGCCCGTACCGTCACGGCGGTGTTCGGCGTCTCCTGGGTCACCGCCGCATAAGGGCCTTCAACGGCGTCCCCATCCATCGCCTGACACGCTGCCATCTCCCAGGCTTGGCAGGAGGCGGCGGCTTGGGTGTCAATGGTCGCTGTGACGCTGCTTTGTGACGTTCCCGCTGCTCCGCACCACCGACATCCTCCAGAAGGCTTTGCGCCTTCCGGTCGACGACGTGGGTAAAGGCTTGCTGGGAGTATCCGAAGATCACTGCCCACGCGATGATCTGTGCGGAGCTGTCGAGGGCGCTGAGCCCGGGGACGAATTCGCCGCTCAGCAGCAGCAAGCCCAGCAGTGCGGTCAGCGTTCCCAGCGCCAGTTTGAGGAACGCCAGGGTGGCGGGCAGGCTGTAGGGAGTACTGGTGCCGCGAACTTTGCGAAGTGCGGTGGCGGAGGCGACTGCTCCGGCGACCAGACCCAGGAGCTCGATCAGCGGAACGTCCCAAGCGTTTACCGTGCCGACCATGACCGTGTCCAGCTTCTCCGGGGACGGCAGGGGGGACTGATCCGTCGGGCAGACGACCAGCGAGGTCGACTTAGTTGCTCCGGGCTCGACCTTTGTCGGCTGGAAGCACACCGGCAATTTCTCCGGCGTGATCGACCCTAATACGCAGAGTCCAGCTGCCAGGAGCAACAGCACAAGCGCGGAGAGCAGGAGAAGATTGCGGAAGCTGCGTAGGCGCATCTGCTCGTTGCGGGCCTCGGCCATCGCTCCATGTACTGCGGAGATCAGTTGCTCTTTGTAAGGCGGCTGGGGCGGGGGAGTTGAGGTGCGGGCCGCCGGAGCGGTGTGCGCCGACATCCGCTCTGCTTCCAGCGCCAGATCCAGGTCCACGCATCGCGGATCGCTCGGCACGAGGTGTTGCCGGATGTAGCTGACAAGTGCCGCTGTCTGGCCATTGACGTACTCTGCCGGCGCGGCCCGGAGGACGAATACCTCGGCCGCGTCCAGATGGGCGTGCACCCGTTGGACTGCTGACCCGTTCAGCCTCCTCAGCAAGCCACGCTGCTCCAGGGCCTCGCGCACGCGGCCAAGTTCCTTCTCGGCTCCGCGCAGCAATTTCTCGTCCGTGATGTTCTCTTTATCGCGCATGGAGCAGACAAGAATTTCAAGCTCGCAGACCCGGGCTAAAGATTCTTCACGCCACGAGCTGGTGAATTTCGCCGGATCGAATGTCATCTGGTTTTTAGGGGGTGAGGGCGGCTTGGTCTACTACGTCGGTCAGGCGTTCTCGGTGGCGGTAGGCGGCGCGTTGGTGGTCGGCGCCTGTGCCCGTGGTCAGGAGGCGCCGCAGGCCGGTGGTCGCGTAGTCGAGGTCGCCGTTGTCCTCAAGGGCGTCGTGGACGTGGGTGAGGAGGGCGGTGGCCAGGTCGCGCTGGGCGGCGGGTTTGCCGGTGAACGGATTGATGCCCTTGCCGGAGAGGCCGTCGCGGGCCGCGAGCCAGTAGGCGGCGCGCAGGATCTCGGGTTGGGGGTCGGGGGTGGGGGCGTTTCCCTCGATGGCGGTGACCGACTGCTGGACGAGGGCACGGACGAGGGCGGCGAAGAGCACGGCGTCGTCCGCGGTCAATGCGACGTCAGCGAGTCGTATCTCGATGGTCGGGAAGCGGGTGGACGGGCGGACGTCCCAGAAGAGGGTCGCCGGGTCCATGAGGGCGCCGCAGTCGAGGAGCTTTTCCACGGTCTCGTCAAAGTGGGCCAGGGAACGGAAGCAGGGGGGCGGCCCGGCGACGGGCCAGCGCGCCCAGGCCATCACCCGCCAGCAGACGTGGCCCGTGTCGCGGCCCGCCCAGTAGGGGGAGTTGGCCGAGAGTGCGAGGAGGGTGGGGAGCCAGGGGCGAAGGTGGTTGCTCACTTCGACGGCCAGGGCGCGGTCGGCTATGCCTACGTGGACGTGGCAAGAGCAGATGCTCATATCGTCGTCTAGCGCTCGGTAGTGCGCGAGGCTGTCGGCATAGCGGGGGCCCTGGCTGATGGGCGGCGGGATCGGGTCGCCTAGGACAGGGGTGCCTGTCGCGACCAAGAGTGTGTTTTCGGTGGCGGCGGCGGACGCCATCGTGGCGCGCATCGACCGGATCTGCTCGTCGAGCTTGGTGAGGTCGTCGCAGGGCGAGGTCTTCGCCTCGGCCGAGGAGGCGACCAGCTCGGTGGAGACGCGGTCGCCGAGGCCGGCGGACGCGCGCGCGACGACCGCCGGGGCGCGGGGGACCACCCGCCGCGACATCGGGTCGACGACGAAATACTCCTCTTCGACGCCGAATCTGAGGGCCATCCCACCACCTCTGCTCCGGTCGCCGTAGGCGGCCACGCCCTCACGACGTTACGTGGTGGGAAAGGGCTTCGCCAGCCGCCCGGGCCCGGAGAAGATCATGACGGGCGCGGGCGGCCGGAGATCGTCAGTGCCGCGGTTCGTCCACGACGACGTCGGTCATGATGTCGACGGCCCAGGCGACCGCGCAGCCGGCCAGCACGATCGCCGAGCCGCCCCAGAACATTGGCCAGTTCGGGCCGAGGACGAGCGCCACGCCGCCGATGGCGAAACCGATGAAGATGATCGTCACCGCTACCCAGGACTTCGGCCGTCCCGCGTGGCTTCCACTCGACATGCGTGCTACCTCTTAGTTCGTCAACGGACCCTGCCGCCGAGAACCTTAGCAACGGGCGTGCCCGAGCCTGATCCGGGGTTAGGGCCCGGGTTGTCCGGGCATTGTGGCGTACGTCATAGACTGGCTGGTCAAGGGGACCCCACTCGCAATGACAAGTACGCGCTCGCTTACCATCCCTGCCATGACGGTGCCGCCTGAAGAACTCGACCTGGCCGCCGCCTTCCCTCCGGCTGAGCGGGACCGGTGGCGGGAGATGGTGAAGGGTGTGCTGCGCAAGTCCGGCGCAGCGGCCGACGACACGCCCCTGGACGAGATCGAGGGGTTGCTGACCCGCGACTCCTATGACGGCGTCCCGATCGCCGCCCTCTACACCGGGGACGACACCTACACCGGGGACGACACCGCGCCAGGCCGCCCCGGGCTGGCCCCGTACGTGCGCGAGGTGCGTCCAGAGGGCGAGGGCCTGGCGGGCTGGGACGTACGGCAGCGCCACGTCCATCCTGATCCCGCCGTCACGCGGAAGGCGATCCTCGCCGACCTTGAGAACGGCGCGACGTCGGTATGGCTCACGCTCGGCGCGGGAGGCCTGCCTGTGGCGGCGCTGTCCCGGGCGCTGGACGGCGTGTTCCTCGACCTGGCACCGATTGTCCTGGACGCGGGCGGCGACACCGTTGAGGCAGCCAAAGTTTTCCTCGCGCTGGCCAAGGAGAATGGCAATGCGGCGGAGGTCTCCGGCAACCTGGGAGCCGATCCGCTGGGCTTGAGGGCGCGCGCCGGTGGACCTGACGTGGCCCTGGGATGGGCCGCTGAGCTGGCCGCGCGATGCGTCCGGGAGTTCCCCAGGTTGCGGGCGATCACCGTGGACGGCACCGTCTACCACGACGCGGGCGGCGGCGACGCGGAAGAGCTCGGCGCCGCCGTGGCCGCCGGGGTCGCCTACCTGCGAACGCTCACCGAGGCGGGGCTGAGCGTCGACGAGGCGTTCGGGCAGCTGGAGTTCCGGCTGGCGGTCAACGCCGACCAGTTCCTCTCGATCGCCAAGCTGCGCGCCGCGCGGCGGTTGTGGCAGCGGGTCGCCGAGGTGAGCGGGGCCGCCGAGGGCACGGTCATGAAGATCCACGCGGTCACGTCGTCGGCGATGATGACCCGCCGCGATCCGTGGGTGAACATGCTGCGCACCACCGTGGCGACGTTCGCGGCCGGGGTGGGCGGCGCCGACGCGGTCACCGTCCAGCCGTTCGACGCCAGGCTCGGGCTGCCCGACGACTTCGCCCGGCGGATCGCGCGCAACACCCAGACGCTGCTCCTGGAGGAGTCGAGCCTGGCGCGCGTGGTCGACCCGGCGGGCGGCTCCTGGTACGTGGAGCGGCTCACCGAGGAGCTCGCGCAGGCCGCGTGGACGTGGTTCACCGAGATCGAGAAGGCCGGGGGAGCGGCCGCGGCGCTCGGCTCGGGGCTGATCGCCGACCGCCTGGCCGCGACCTGGGCGCGCCGCCGCAAGGACCTCGCGCGCCGGAAGGCACCGCTCACCGGAGTCAGCGAGTTCCCCAACATCAACGAGAAGCTGCCGCAGCGAGAGCCGGCCCCCGATCAGCCGGACGGCGGGCTTCCGCAAGTGCGGTACGCGCAAGACTTCGAGACCCTGCGGGACCGATCGGACGCGCACGCCGAGGCGACCGGTGCCCGTCCCAAGGTCTTTCTGGCCACGCTAGGGCCGATCGCCGTGCACACCGCGCGCGCCTCGTTCGCCGCCAATCTCTTCCAGGCAGGCGGCATTGAGACCGTCAGCGGGCCACCTGAAGACTTCGCCGATAGCGGCGCGAAGGTCGTCTGCCTCTGCTCCAGTGACAAGTTGTACGCCGAGCAGGCGGAAGATGCCGCACGGACGCTGAAGGACGCGGGCGCGGTCAAAGTTTGGCTCGCGGGCAAGGGAACCTATGACGGGGTGGACGCGCACGTCTTCGCCGGATGCGACACGGTCGAGGTACTGGAGACCACCCTCCGTGATGTCGGAGTGGGCACCGATGCTGGAGTGGGCACCGATCTGGGAGTGAGCAGCCGATGATCCCCGATTTCGCCGAGATCGAGCTCGGGGCGCCGGGCTCCGCCGACGACGCCGCCAAGCGGTGGCGCGCGGCCGTCACCGAGGCGACCGGGCAGGACCCGGACGCCCAGACGTGGGACACGCCCGAGGGCATCGGCGTCCGGCCCCTCTACACCGGCGACGACCTCGCCGGGCTGGACTTCCTCGACACCTATCCCGGCATCGCCCCGTACCTGCGCGGCCCGTACCCCGCCATGTACGCGACGCAGCCATGGACGATCCGCCAGTACGCGGGGTTCTCCACCGCCGAGGAGTCCAACGCGTTCTACAGGCGCAACCTCGCCGCAGGGCAGAAGGGCCTGTCGGTCGCGTTCGACCTGGCCACGCACCGCGGCTACGACTCCGATCACCCGCGTGTGGCGGGCGACGTCGGCATGGCCGGGGTCGCGATCGACTCGATCTACGACATGCGGCAGCTCTTCGACGGCATCCCGCTGGACGAGATGAGCGTGTCGATGACCATGAACGGCGCGGTGCTGCCCGTCCTCGCGCTCTACATCGCCGCCGCCGAGGAGCAGGGGGTGGCGCCCGAGCAGCTGGCCGGGACCATCCAGAACGACATCCTCAAAGAGTTCATGGTCCGCAACACCTACATCTACCCGCCGTCGCCGTCGATGCGGATCATCTCCGACATCTTCGCGTTCACGTCGCAGCGCATGCCGAAGTACAACTCGATCTCGATCTCCGGCTACCACATCCAGGAGGCCGGGGCCACGGCCGACCTGGAGCTGGCCTACACACTCGCCGACGGCGTCGAGTACATCCGGGCGGGCCGGGAGGCGGGTCTCGACATCGACGCGTTCGCGCCGCGGCTGTCGTTCTTCTGGGCGATCGGCATGAACTTCTTCATGGAGGTCGCCAAGCTGCGCGCGGCACGGTTGCTGTGGGCCAAGCTGGTCAAACGGTTCGATCCGCAAAACGCGAAGTCGCTCAGCTTGCGCACCCACTCGCAGACGTCGGGGTGGTCGCTGACAGCGCAGGACGTCTTCAACAACGTCGCGCGTACCTGTATCGAGGCGATGGCGGCGACGCAGGGCCACACCCAGTCGCTGCACACCAACGCCCTGGACGAGGCACTCGCGCTGCCTACGGACTTCTCCGCCCGCATTGCCCGCAACACGCAACTGCTGCTCCAGCAGGAGTCCGGTACCACCCGCACCATCGACCCTTGGGGCGGCAGCGCTTACGTCGAACGCCTCACCTACGACCTGGCGCGGCGTACGTGGGCCCACATCGAAGAGGTCGAAGAGGCCGGGGGCATGGCCAAGGCCATCGACGAGGGACTCCCCAAGCTGCGCATCGAAGAGGCCGCCGCCCGCACCCAGGCGCGCATCGACTCGGGCCGCCAGCCGGTCATCGGCGTCAACAAGTACCGCCCGGACGCCGACGAGCAGATCGAGGTCCTCAAGGTCGACAACGCGTCGGTGCGCGCCCAGCAGATCGAGAAGCTGCGGCGCCTGCGCGAGGAACGTTCGGAGGACGGCACGCGGGCGGCCCTGGCGGCGCTCAGCAACGCCGCGCAGGCCGCAGAGGACGGCACACGTCCCGACGACCTCGCCCACAACCTGCTCGCGCTCGCCATCGACGCCGCCCGCGCCAAGGCGACCGTAGGCGAGATCTCCGACGCGCTGGAACGGGTGTACGGGCGGCACGCCGCGCAGATCCGTACGATCTCTGGCGTGTACCGGGAGGAGGCAGGCCAGGTGAGCGCCATCGAGAAGGCCCGTGCCGCGACCGCCGGGTTCGAGGCGGCCGAGGGGCGGCGGCCGCGCATCCTGGTCGCCAAGATGGGCCAGGACGGCCACGACCGCGGCCAGAAGGTCATCGCCACCGGCTTCGCCGACCTCGGCTTCGACGTGGACGTGGGCCCGCTGTTCCAGACCCCCGGCGAGGTCGCCCGCCAGGCCGTCGAGGCCGACGTGCACATCGTCGGCGTCAACTCGCTCGCCGCCGGGCACCTGACCCTCGTGCCCGCGCTGCGCGAGGAGCTCGCCGCCCTGGGCCGCGACGACATCATGATCGTCGTCGGCGGCGTCATCCCGCCGCAGGACTTCGACGAGCTCCGCGCCGCCGGGGCCGCGGCGATCTTCCCGCCCGGCACCGTCCTCGCGGACGCGGCGCTCGGCCTGCTGGAGGAGCTGTCGGCCAAGCTGGGACACGCCGCGTGAGCCGGACGTGAACTCACTCGACGACTACGTCAAGGGGGTGCGGGAGGGCTCCAGGGCGTGGATCGCGCGTTCGATCACGCTCGTGGAGTCCAGCCGCCCCGACCACCGGGAGCTCGCCCAGCGCCTCCTGGTCGAGCTGACGCCGCACGCCGGAGGGGCCCGGCGGGTCGGCATCACCGGCGTGCCCGGCGTCGGCAAGTCCACGTTCATCGACGCGCTCGGCACCGCCCTCACCACGGACGGGCACAAGGTGGCGGTGCTCGCCGTCGACCCGTCCTCCACCCGCACGGGCGGCAGCATCCTCGGCGACAAGACGCGCATGAACCGCCTCGCCGTCGACCCGGACGCCTTCATCCGGCCCTCGCCGACCGCCGGGACGCTGGGCGGTGTCGCCAAGGCCACCCGCGAGGCGATGGTGGTGATGGAGGCGGCCGGATACGACATCGTCCTCGTCGAGACGGTCGGCGTCGGCCAGTCGGAGACCGCCGTCGCCGAAATGGTCGACTCGTTCCTCTTCCTCACCCTCGCCCGCACCGGCGACCAGCTGCAGGGCATCAAGAAGGGCGTCCTGGAGCTCGCCGACGTGATCGCCGTCAACAAGGCGGACGGCGAGCACGCGATGGAGGCCAAGAAGGCGGCCCGCGAGCTGTCCGGCGCACTCCGCCTCCTGCGCAGCGACGAACGCGTGCGCGACATCCCCGTCCTGACGTGCAGCGCCAAGGAGAACACCGGCCTCGACACGATCTGGCAGCACATCGTCGACCATCAGGACCGCCTCAAGGAGACCGGCGAGCTCGACGAACGCCGCCGCCGCCAGCAGATCGGCTGGACGTGGGCGATGGTCCGCGACCGGCTGCTGACCGAACTGCACGAGCACCCGGCCGTACGAGAGGCCGCCCCAGACCTGGAGGCACAGGTCGCGGAGGGGACGCTCACCCCCGCTCTGGCGGCCGAAACCATCCTCGCGGCGTTCACTCGGCGGCCTTGAGGGCGGATCCTGGCCGGATTCGGGTCATGGGTTAGGCCGGGTGAGGCTCGTGACCGCTCGGAATCCGCTACAAATGGCGGATGGACGTCATCGTGGTCGATGATCCGACGGACGAACAGATCCGGCAGTGGCACGCCGTGCTCCTCGCGGTTCACGGCGCGGAGCCGGCCGGGGACCCCGCCCCCGGGCCGGAGCACACGGCCGCCTGGCTGCTGGGCGCCGAACAGGGCTCCCGGCAGCGGTTCTGGGCGGCCGTGGAGGGCGACGAGATGATCGCCGTGGCCGCGCTCAGGCTGCCCGGGGAGCCCGGCGCCGACCGGCCCGGCGAGATCGACATCCGGGTCCGGCCGGAGCGGCGCCGCGCCGGGATCGGCACCCGCCTGCTCACCGAGGCCGCCGAGGGCCTGCGCGGGGACGGCCGTACGAGCGTGCTGGCCCAAGTATCTGCCGGCACCCCGGCGATACCGTTTCTGGAGTCGCATGGATTCCACTGCGTCCTGACCCTGAGCGGGCTCCTGCTGCACCTGGACGACGTCCCGGCGGAACGGGTAGCCGCGCTCGTGGCGGCGGGCCCGCCTGGCTACGACCTCGTCCGCTGGCAGGGCGTAGTGCCCGACGAGTACGCCGCCGCCCTGGCGCGCGCCAAGCACGCGATGGCAGACATGTCCGCCTATGAGGGCGCGCCGTGGGACGCCGACCGGGTCCGCGAGATGGCCGAGATGGTCAACAAGCGAGGGGACGACCTCTACACGGTCGCCGCCGTCCAGGGCACCACCGTCGCCGGCTTCACCGAGATCGTGGTGCCCGCGCTGGGCCCGGAACGCGCCGCCCAGTACGACACCGCCGTCGTCCCCGAGCACCGCGGGCGCAGGCTGGGCATCTGGGTCAAGGCGGCGATGCTCGAATGGCTGCGGCGGGAGCGCCCGGAGGTCCGCGAGATCGAGACCGACAACGCGGGCGACAACGTGCACATGCTGGCCGTCAACGAAGAACTGGGCTTCCGCCGCCAGTGCGAGTCCCGCGAGTACCAGGCCGCCGCCGGCGACCTCCCGGGCTGAGTTATCCACAGAATCCCGCTCTAGTGCGCGGGCCCCGCCCGTCATCGAACCTGGTCCTACCCGCGGTCCGCCCGGACCGCCGAAGTAGGAGGTATCGATGGTGACGACGCGTTTCCTGGTGGCGGCCGACGAGAGCGCCACCCCTGACCTCGCCCATCTCCGCAAGGCCCTTCCCGACACCCCCTTAGCCCAGACGGCCCGAGCCCTCCTGGGCTCACCGCAGCTGACCATCGACGCTGCAAGCACCGCACCCACCCGCTGGAGCCCTCGCCTTCTCCGCCTGGGCGGCGTCCCTGACGGCCTCCAACGTGTGATCAAGGCCCGCCACCACATCCTCGTCCATTCCACGGCCGCGCCCTCAGACCAGCCCCGGCACGCCCAGGCGGCCCGCCTCGTGGCCAGGGTCCTCGCCACCGTGATGAGCGGCGACCTGGTCGACCTCGACTCCAGCCAGCTCCTCTCCACCTCCACGGAGCCCGACCGTTTCGTCCTGGGCGACGAGTGGATCGGCGTCTTCGTGGCCCTCGCCGAGGGCCGCGACGCCGAGCACTGCGTGCGAGCCGGCACCGCGGGCATGCACCGCTTCGGCCTGCCGGAGATCATGGCCACCGAGGTGCCCTACGGCCACATGCTCACCGCGGCCAACATCCTGCGCGCCCTAGCGTTCAGGCTCCTGTCCGACGGTGCCCTCTCCCGGAACCACCTGCTAGACCCCGACGACCTCCTCCGCTTCTGGGGAGCCCACCCGGCCTACCCAGCCAAACCGCGTCATCCAAACGGCCCAGACCAAGCAATCCGTGCAGACCAAGCGGACCACACAGGCGATGCGGGGGAGGTAGGCCGTGCGGGCGACCCGGGCTATGCGGGCGAGGCAGGCCATGCGGACGATGCGGGTCAGTCGGGCTGGTCGAGTGGGTTGGGGCGCTTGCGATTGCGGTTGGCGCAGTCCGTGTCTGACTGTCCCGGGTGCGACGCGGGGGTGGAGGTCGTGCCGCCTACGTGGCGCGGGGATCCGGTCTGGTGGGAGGGGAGAGCGGGTGCGGCGATGCCCAAGCTGGTGTCCGCGTGACGGCACTGTTTCCGCACCGGCTCGAAATCCGGCGCGAAAATCCGTTGCCCGGGTCAGGCCGGGTGGGCACCCTAATGGTGGTGACGGAAAACCGGAACCCCAGGAATTGTCTGGTCATTCCTCTGTAGTTCAAAGGCAGAACGCCGCACTGTTAATGCGGATATCCAGGTTCGAATCCTGGCGGGGGAGCGGGAGGAGGGGAGGTGGTGGCGGTGACGGTACTCGTCCTGAACGCGTCGTACGAGCCGTTCCAGAAGGTCGACCTGCGGCATGCCATCCGCATGCTGGTGCGCGGGGTGGCAGTCGTGGAGGAGGCGGAGGAGGGCCGGACGTTCGGCCACTTCCCCGTGCCGCGGGTGCTGAGGCTCGTCAGGTACGTCGCCATGCGCTGGAGACACGGCAGGCGCCCGCCATGGAGCAAGCGGGGCGTCTACCTGCGCGACAAGGGGCTCTGCGGCTACTGCGGAAAGCGCGGCCACACGATAGACCACGTGCTTCCGCAGTCGCGCGGTGGCGCCGACACCTGGCACAACACCGTGCTCGCCTGCGGGAAGTGCAACAACCGCAAGGGCAGCCGCACGCCCGAGGAAGCGGGAATGCGGCTGCACCTGGAGCTGCGCATCCCGCGCTGGGAAGAGCTCGTCGGCCTCTGACGCGCTCGAATCCAGCCGCCCGCCACGGGCACCGACCTCGAGACGCACACCTGCCGGACCGTCTCCATTTGGAGCGGTCCGGCTGGCTTTTTCCGGTAGAGTCACCATCCGGTGGCTTCTGTGTGACGCTATGTGTTTAGGGAAGCGTCTGAGGCTAATTGGCCGATTGTGGTAGCGTGCCGCCAATCTTCTGGATGATACGGAGGAGATCGGTGGCGGCCCACGACCCCCTCGGCAGGAAGCGACGCTTCGCCGGTGGACCTTCGCTGCGCAGACGCTGCGCGGCCCTCGCCCTGGTCATGGCGGTCTCCGCGGCGTTGCCCCCGGCGTCCAGCGGCGCCGCCGGCATCCCGGCGAAACCCAAGGACCTCAAGAAGGAGTACGCGAAGCTCAAGAAGCGCGCGGACGCCCTCAACAAGGAATACCGCGGTGAGCTCGTCTCCCTCGACCAGGCCAAGAAGGCCGCCGAGCGGGCCGGGCTGGAGGCCGACAGGCTGACCCGTGACTTCGAGACGGCCCGGGCCGACCTGAGCCGTTTCGCCGCGTCCTCGTACATGAGCGGCAGGTTCGACACCATCCCCATGGTCACCTCCGGTGATCCGAGGTCGGCCATCCGGGACATGACCGTGGTCGAGCACCTCTCCCGCAACACCGGGCGACGCATCGAGAGCCTGGAGACCCTCGCGAGCCAGGCCTCCCGGTCGCGGCAGGCGGCGACCGCCAAGCTGGCCGACGTCCGCAAGGAGATCGACGACCTGGAGGGGCAGCGGGCGCGGGTCAAGAAGCTGCTCGCCAAGTACAAGCCCGAGACCCCCAGCGGCGGCTCCGGCACCCCCGGCCGCCCTGATGGCGCCCCCAAGACCAAGTCCCCGCTCATCGGCCCGTCGATGACGAGCCGAATGCGCACGCTGATGCTGGCCATCGACGGCAAGTACGGGCCGTTCCCCGCGATCGGCTGCTCCCGCCCCGGCGACCCGCAGGACCACGGCTCGGGCACCGCGTGCGACTTCATGGAGAGCACCGGCGGCAAGATGCCGAGCTCCGGCGCCCGCGCCCACGGCGACGCGGTCGCGCAGTTCGTGATCAGTAACGCCTCCCGCTACGGCGTGAAGTACGTGATCTGGCGCCAGCGCATCTACGACATGCGCGGCAGCGGCGGCTGGAAGTCGATGTCCGACCGCGGCAGCATCACCGCCAACCACTACGACCACGTCCACGTCTCAGTCCTCTGACCTTGCCCGCGGCCATGGAGTCCCCTCCCCGGATCCGCGCCGCGAGGCGCGGTGCCCGGAAGGCCGTCCACCTCGGTCGGCTTTGCATGTCGAACACCTGTCGTTGACCTCGAAAAGACCCTAAACTCCAGAACGTGGTCACCAATGACTCTCGGTAGTCGAGCGGTGGCCTGAGAGGTCTCGGGCGGGGGCCCGACGACACCGGGGGGTGACGTACACGATGAACATGCCCGAACGAGAGGCAGCCGACCAGCTGGTCCGGCTCACACGGCTCATCGTCGGCGCCGGGGGCCTGCCCGCGCCGTGGCACGAGGACGGGCCGGGGCCTGAGGAAGCGCGCGTCCTGCGCCACAACCAGGCCGAGCTGACCGCACGCGAGCAGGAGGTGCTCGGCCTCCTGGTGCGCGGTTGGTTCAACCGGCGTCTCGCGGAGATCCTGGAGATCTCCGAGGCGGCGGTCGAGAACCACCTGCGGGCGCTCCTGCGGGATTTCGAGCAGCCGCCGAGCCGCGCCCGGGCCCGGCGGGACAGACCCCCCGGCGCCACTGACCGCCCCTGCACCCGCCGCCGTTCCCCGGCCGTTTGGTAAGGGCGGCCCAGGACACGGCGCAACGGGGCGCGGTGCAGCAGGGCGCGGCGGAGCGGGGGCACAGCGCAGGGGTGGCCCAGGGCGCGGCGGAGCGGTGCGGCCCACGGCGCTGTGCAGCGGAGCACAGCGCAGCGGTGCGGCCCAGGGCGCGGTGTAACCGGGGCCAGGCACAACGCAGCGGGGGTGCGGTGCAGCAGGGGCCGGGAGCGGTGCGGCCCACGGCGTGGTGAAGCATGGCGCGGCGGAGCGCGGTACGGCGCAGCGGAGCACATCGCAGGGGAGTAGCCCAGGGCGCGGCGCAGTGGCGCGGCGGGGCGGGCGGCCTTGGGTGCGTTCTAGGTGTCGGTGAGGGGTAGCAGCACCTGGAAGCGGGTGTCGCCGGGTTGTGACTCCACGCGGATGTCGCCGTTGTGGCGGTCGACGACGATGCGCCACGAGATGTCGAGGCCCAGGCCCGTGCCCTGGCCCACCGGCTTGGTGGTGAAGAACGGGGTGAAGACCCGGGCGAGGTTCTCCTCCGGGATGCCGGTGCCCGTGTCGGCGACCTCCACGAGGGCGTGGTCGTTCTCCCTGGCCGTCCTGATGGTGAGGGTGCCCTTGCCGTTCATGGCGTAGAGGGCGTTGACGATCAGGTTCGTCCACACCTGGTTGAGCTCGGCGGCGTAGACCGGGACCTCGGGCAGGTCCGGGTCGTACGACGTGACCACCTGGACGTTGGAGCCGATCTTGCGCTTCAGCATCGTGAGCGTGCTGTCCAGCAGCTGGCGCAGGTCGACGCGCTGGTGCGGGGCGCGGTCGAGCTGCGAGTACTGGCGCGCCGAGTCGAGGAGGGCGGTGATGCGGCCGGTGGCGTCGGAGATCTCCGCCTGCAGCTGGCCGACCTCGATGACCTCCGCGAGCCAGCGCATCGCGGCCGGGAGCTGGCGGTCGCCCGCCACGGCCGCGACCTCCTGCGCGTCGGCCACGCCCAGCCCGGCGGCGACGAGGCCCGGGGCGAGCTCCCAGCCGCCGTCGACGTCGTGCTCCTCCAGCCAGTCGCCGAGCTCGTCCTCGGCGTCGCTGATCTCCAGCGGCGTGCGGGGGCGGCTCTGCGGCTCGCGGAGGTGCTCGCGCAGGTGGACGAGCTTGCCGAGCCGTTCGCAGTCGACGCCGGCGGCCGCGAGCTCGGCCAGGCGCTTCTGGGCGGAGACGAGCCGGTCGCCGAGCTCGGCGCTGGCGCGCGAGGCCGCCGCGGCCGGGTTGTTGAGCTCGTGGGTGAGGCCGGCGGTGATGGTGCCGAGCGCCGTCAGCCGTTCGCGCTGGTCGACGATCCGCCGGGCGTTGTTCATGCCGAAGAAGATGCCCTCCAGCAGGTGCGTCGCCATCGGGAACCACTCGCGGACGGCCTTGCCGAACTTGCGCGCCGGCAGGGCGAACATGCGGGTCGGCAGGGTGGCCCGCAGCGTGTGCGCGTACTTCTGCTCGATCCGGTCGTTGAGGTACGCCATCACGGCGCCCCCGTACACCCCGGGCGTGGAGCCGCGCGTCAGCTCGGCCTGGTGCTCCCGGATCAGCTGGGAGAGCGAGACCTCCCCCTCCAGCAGGACGAAGAGGAACTCCGCGGGCTCGCCCTGCGCGCAGACGATGTCGCCCTCGGAGTACGCGCGCACCGAGCCGTACTCGCACAGCCACGCCAGCTGCTCGTCGTCGAGGCGCTCGAAGAGGAACAGCGCGCGCAGTTCGTCGGGCGTGACAGTGGTCATGGCGCCGCCTTGTCTGGACTGAGGAGGGAGGGACGAGCGACGAGGGAAGGCATGGCGTCAATGCGCCATGGCCTGGAGTGGCGGAGCCGCGACCGTGAGCACGTCATGACTGCTCCAGGTAGCGGTGGACCAGCGCTACGGCCATGGCGCCGTCGCCCACCGCGGAGGCGACTCGCTTCATCGAGTCGGCCCGGACGTCGCCCGCGGCGAAGACGCCGGGGACGCTCGTCTCCAGGTGGTAGGGCTGGCGGTGGACGGGCCAGCCGGCGGGGCGGCGGCCGTCGGCGACGAGGTCGGGGCCGGTCACCACGTAGCCGCGCGCGTCGCGTTCGACGACGCCGTCGAGCCATTCGGTGCGGGGTTCGGCGCCGATGAAGACGAAGAGCCAGTGCGCGTCGACGATCCGTTCGCCGCCGGGGCCCGCGAGGGTGAGCCGCTCCAGGTGGTCGGTGCCCTCGCCGGAGACGACGGTGGTCTGGGTGTGGACCTCGATGTTGGGGATGTCGGCGATCTGCTGGATCAGGTAGTGCGACATCGACTTCTCCAGGCCGTCGGCCCGGACGAGGATGTGCACGTGCTTGGCGACGCGGGAGAGGTTGACCGCCGCCTGCCCGGCCGAGTTGGCGCCGCCGACGACGTAGACCTCCTCGTCGGTGCAGCTGGACGTCTCGGCCATCGCCGCGCCGTAGTAGACGCCGACGCCGACCAGGGCGTCCAGGCCCGTCGCGTCGAGCCAGCGGTAGGAGACGCCGGTCGCCAGGATGACCGCGTGGGCGGCGATCTCGGTGCCGTCGGCCTGCCGGACCACCCGGGCCTGGCCGCGCGTCTCCAGCCCGACGACCTTGCCGGTGGTGATCAGCTCGGCGCCGAACCGCTCGGCCTGGCGGCGGGCACGGTCGGCGAGCTGGGCGCCGGAGACGCCGTCGGGGAAGCCGAGGTAGTTCTCGATGCGCGAGCTCTGGCCGGCCTGGCCGCCCGAGGCGTGCCGTTCGATCAGGACGGTGCGCAGGCCCTCGGACGCCCCGTACACCGCCGCGCCGAGCCCGGCCGGGCCGCCGCCCACCACGACCAGGTCGTAGAAGTCGGCCTCGGGGGAGGTGGACAGGCCGACCGCCGCCGCCAGCTCGGCGTCGGTGGGGGCCGAGAGCGTGGTGCCGTCGGCGGTGACGACCAGCGGCAGCTCGGGGTCGCCCGCGGCCTTGAGCAGCTCGGCGGCCTCGGGGGCGGTGTCGAGGAGCCAGGTGTAGGGCACCTGGTTGCGCGCCAGGAAGTCACGGACCTGGTACGAGCGGCTGGACCAGCGGTGCCCGACCACGCGCAGCTCGCCGGGGGTGGCCCGCTCGGTCCGCAGCCAGGCCTCCAGCTGCGAGTCGATCACCGGGTAGAACTTCTCGTCCGGCGGGTTCCAGGGCTTGAGCATGTAGTGGTCGAGGTCCACCACGTTGATGGCGCGGATCGCGGCGTCGGTGTCGGCGTAGGCCGTCAGCAGCACCCGGCGGGCGTACGGGAAGAGGTCCATGGCCTCCTCCAGGAACTCCACGCCGGTCATCTCGGGCATCCGGTGGTCGGCCAGCAGCAGGGCGGTGTCGTCCCCGCGCAGCCGCAGCTCGCGCAGCGAGTCGAGGGCCTGCGGACCGGACTCGGCGCGCACGATCCGGTAGGTCTCGGCGTACCGGCGGCGCAGGTCACGTGCCACGGCCCGGGACACCCCGGGATCGTCGTCCACGGTCAGCAGCACAGGCTTGGACAACACCCAACTCCCTGGTCTTCTCCTGATCGCGTGCTCCGCGATTCGGTCAAAGCCTACGTCGCCTGACCATCGGCGCGGAGCCCCCCGGCCACGGTGGCCTTGCCGGGGCGACCCCGGTGCCGGGCGCGGGAGGTGTCATCGGCCATGATCGACGCATGGACGTGCGTGTTGCTCTGATCGGCTTCGGTACCGGCGGCTCGGTTTTCCACGCGCCGCTGATCTCCTCGGTTCCCGGGATGCGGCTGGCGGCCGTGGTCACCGCCAATCCCGAGCGCCAGGCGGCCGTCCGCGAGCGCTACCCGGACGCGAAGGTCCTGGACAGCGCGGACCGGCTGTGGGAGGCCACCGGGGTGTACGACCTGGTGGTGGTGACCGCGCCCAACCGCCAGCACGTGCCGCTGGCCCGGGAGGCCCTCAGCTGCGGGATGCCGGTGGTCGTCGACAAGCCGGTGGCGACGTCGGCGGACGAGGCGCGGTCGCTCGCCGCGCTGAGCGCCGTCCGCGGGCTGCCGGTGATCCCGTTCCACAACCGGCGGTGGGACGGGGACCTTCGGACGGCCGCCAAGCTGATCAGGGAAGGCACGCTGGGGGACGTGCAGCGCTTCGAGTCGCGCTTCGAGCGGTGGCGGCCCCAGGTCAAGCAGGGCTGGAAGGAGAGCGACGACCCCAGGGACGCCGGCGGGATCCTGTACGACCTCGGCTCGCACCTCATCGACCAGGCGATCCATCTCTTCGGCCGTCCCCGGCAGGTGTACGCGGAGATCGACGTCCGCCGGGCGGGGGCGGGCGCGGTGGCCCCGGACGACGCGTTCGTCGCGCTGACCCACGCGGGTGGCGTGCGGTCCCACCTGTGGATGAGCGCGACCGCGGCGCAGCTCGGGCCGCGGTTCCGGGTTCTCGGCGGCCGCGCCGCGTACACGGTCCACGGGCTGGACGGCCAGGAGGACGCCCTGCGCGAGGGCCTGACCCCGCGCGACAAGGGCTGGGGCGTCGCACCGGCCGAGGCGTACGGGCTGATCGGCACGCCCGGTGACGAGCGCGCCCAGCCCACGGAACGAGGCGCGTACCAGGAGTTCTACGCCGAGGTCGGACGGACCGTGCGCGGCGAGGCGCCGCCGCCGGTCGCGCTCGCCGACGCCGTCCTCGGCCTGGAGATCATCGAGGCGGCCCTCCGCTCGGCCCGGGACGGCGAGGTCGTCGAGCCGGCTCCGGTTCAGTAGCGCAGATCGGCCAGCACCCCGTAGTGGTCGGACGGGAGGACGCCTTCGACCGGCTCGGTGCCCAGCAGCTCACAGTGCACGGGATGACCGGCGCCGCGGGCTCTCGGCCAGGCGGAGAAGACGTAGTCGATCCGGCGGTCGGGGAAGAGCACCGGGCGCGCCCAGGGGTTCGCGTTGGTCCAGGTGTGCCCCGGCGTGCCGTTGCCCGCCAGCTCCCACGCGTCGTAGAAGACGAGGCCGGGGGCCGACACGGCGGTGCGGCCGGTGAGCATCCGGATCTCGTCGCTGTCCGGACCGGCGTTGAAGTCGCCGCAGAGCAGGACGGGCGCCGAGGTGTCGGCCACCTTCCGCACGTACGCGCCGAGGTCGCGGACCTGCCCCTGCCGCTGGACGCTGTGCCCGAGCTTCCAGCCGAGCCCGACGCCGAACACGTGCACCGGCCCGCGCGGCCCGTCCGCCCGCGCGTACACCGCCAGCCCCGCGTCCCAGCCCTCCTGGTCGCCGAGCCGCTGCCGGCCCACCAGGGAGAGCGGCCAGCGGGACATGATCAGGATGCCCGACATCCCGCCGTCCTCCGAGCCGTCCTCGGGCGCGCCGAGGAACGCGTGGTGGGGCAGGCCGAGGGCGTGCTTCAGCCGCTCGGCCTGGGTGTCGTCGGCGCTCTCCCAGGCCTCGGTGAACACCACCAGGTCGGCCGCCGCGGTCTTGAGCACGTCGAGGATCGCCCGTTCGCGTTCGCGCCACGGGCCGTACCGCGACCAGACGTTCCAGGTCGCCACCCGCATCGTGGTCTCGATCAACGGCCCGTACGGCTGGTCGATGTCGTAGCCCATTCCATGAGCGTTTCACCGCCCGGCGCGGGGTTCCAGACCCATCGAGTCCGGGTCGTCCGGATTGTCCGCACCGCAACAACCCTCGCGCGGAATCTGTCCGGAGCGTACAAGCCGCCGCGTCGAGGGTGTGATTTGCTCACAAATGTCGGGCTCACACCGGCAAGCGAGACCCGGACCGACGCCTGTTGGATCGTTTTCCGGTCCGGGTCCTCGCCTGGCGGCTCGGACCCGGATCGCAAAACCGGCGAGCGCGACATCGCTCCGCGATCTTCGCGTGGAGCTTCGCCTGGCGGCTCGCTCCGGCTCAGGTAGCGCGCTCGCGTGCGGATCGAGGTCGCCCCTCGGCCGGGTTCGGCACCGGTCAGTCGAAGAGGTCGGGCTGCTCGCGGGTGATCTGGTCGTACAGGGGCTGGTAGTTGATCCAGCCGACGAGGTCGTTGCCGATCTGCGTGTGGGTCAGCTTGGCGTTCTCGGGCTCGATCGGCACCACCGTCCCGGCGGCCTTGGCCAGGAGCTGCACCTGGCACGAGCGCTCCATCGTGATGAACCACCAGGCGGCGGCGTCGACGGTCTCACCGACGGTGAGCAGGCCGTGGTTGCGCAGGATGACGGCCTTGTAGTCGCCGAGGGCGGCGGCGATGCGCTTGCCCTCCTCCAGGTCGGTCACGACGCCGGTGTAGTCGTCGAAGAGGCCGTGGTCCTCGTAGAACGCGCAGACGTCCTGCGTGATGGGCTCCAGCTTCTGGCCCAGCGCGGAGATCGCGCGGCCGTGCGTGGAGTGGCTGTGCGCGGCGGCGACCACGCCGGGACGGGCCTGGTGCACCTGGGAGTGAATGGCGAAAGCGGCCTCGTTGACCGGGTAGCGGCCCTCCACCACCTGGCCCTGGTGGTCGACCAGGATCAGGTCGCTGACCTTGACGTGCTTGAAGGACATGCCGAACGGGTTGACCCAGAAATGGTCGGTGCGCTCGGGATCGCGAGCGGTGATGTGACCGGCCACGCCCTCCTCGAACCCGAACTTGCCGAAGATCCGCAAGGCGGCCGTGAGCCGCTCCTTGCGGTGCCGGCGCTCGTCCTCGACGGAGTCGAAGGACGGGGGCAGCCGGAAGATCAGATCGGTCGGCAGCTTGTCGAGGAACTTCTCGTCTTCGGACACGGGGGACACTCCTTCGATTGTCTCGTACCACCAAACATCATCCGTCCGGCCGTCGCCTAGGCTGGATTGGTCCAAGCAGGAGGACGACCGTTGTCCGGAAGGGACAACGGGCGAGGCGAGGAGGACGCCGATGGCGCCGCCGGACGCCGACCCGTTCCTCAAGATGGTGCTGGAGCGCAGCACCGACCCCGCGCTGCTGGACGCGACCGTGCGGGCGGCGCGGAGCAGGTCCGAGCTGGTCGCGGCCCTGCCGGAGGAGGAGACCCGGCGCCATACCCGGGCCCTCCTCAACGGAGTGCTCGCCGCGCTGGCCAACGGCGGCGAGCCCGGCGAGGACGTGCTCGCGGCGGCGGAACGGCTCGGCTCGGACCGGGCCCGCCAGGGGGTTCCGGTGGCCTCGTTCCTGGACGGCTTCCAGGCGGGCCGGTCGCATCTGGTCCGGTTGCTGATCGAGGAGGGGCGTGCCCTCGCGGTGCCCGCCGACGTGCTGCTCGACGGCGTCACCCGCATCGACGAGATCTCCACCGCCCTCGTCCACCGCATGGTCCACGCCCACCGGGTCGCTGAGCTGGAGATGGCACGGACGACGCGCGAGGGCCATATCCAGATGCTGCGTCAGCTCCTGCACGGGGAGTCCGAGCCGGTTCTCGCGCCGCTCGACCCCTCCGTCCTCTACCACTGCGTGGTCTCCGACGTCAGCGACCCCGCCGTGGCCGCCGCGATCGAGGCCGCCCTCACCGCCACCGGGCCCGGGCTCTGCGGGCTCGTCGACGGGCGGCTGGCTGCCCTCGTCACCCGGCTGCCGTCGTTCCCGCCGGACACCCCGCTGCTGGTGGCGGCCCCGCCGGTGCCGCCCGCGGAGATCGCGCCGCTCTACGAGCTGGGGCGGCGGGCGTTGCGGGCGGGACGCACGGCCGGGCTGCACGGCCTGCGGCGCCTGACCGATCTCGCGCTGCTCACGGCCACCCGGTCGGAGCCCGAGCTCGGCCGCCTGCTGGCCACCGGCCTCCTCGGCGCGCTGAGCCCCGGCGACCCGTTCCACCGGGAGCTCGCCGAGACGGCGCTGGCCTACCTCGATCACGGCGGCCGGATCGACGACACGGCCGCCGCGTTGCACGTCCACGGGAACACCGTGAAATACAGGCTCCGCCGCCTTCGCGAGCTGACGGGCCGGTCGCCGTCGGACGCGGGCGGGGCGGAGGCCGCGGCGCACTGGTGGTGGGCGCTGCGCAGCTGGCTCGGCCGTGGATGAAAACCTGGACTCGACAGGGGGAGGCATCATGAATCGACCGAGGGTCAGCACGCTCATGTGGCCGACGGAGCCATGGCCGGACGCCGGGGCGCTCTGGCGCCGCGCCGAAGAGGCGGGGTTCCACGCCGCGTGGGTGTACGACCACATCGCCTGGCGGGGCATCACGCCGTGGTACGACGCGTACGCCACGCTGTCCGCCGCGGCGGCGATCACCTCGCGGATCCGGCTGGGCACGCTCGTCACCTCGCCCAACTTCCGCCATCCGGTGCCCACCGCGCACGCGGCCAGGGCCGTCGACCTCATCAGCGGCGGCCGGTTCACGCTGGGCATCGGCGCGGGCGGCACGCACCGCAACTCGGACGCCGGCATCCTCGGCGGCGACGAGTGGACGCCCCGCGAACGCACCGGCCGCTTCGCCGAATGGACGGACCTCATGGACGCGCTCCTGCGCGGGCCCGAGGTGACGTTCGAGGGCACCTACTACTCCGCCCGCGAGGTGCTGACCTCGCCGGGTTGCGTCCAGCGGCCGAGGCTGCCGTTCGCCATCGCCGCCACCGGGCCGCGCGGCTTGCGCGTGGCCGCCCGCCAGGCCGACACGTGGGTCACCACCGGCAGCCGTCAGCTCCGCCACGACCCGCAGGAAGCGGTGCGCAGGCAGTTGGAGGGCCTCGGCGAGGCGTGCGAGGCCGAAGGACGCGACCCGGGCGAGCTGCGGCGGCTGTTCCTCACCGGCTTCACCGACGAGCCCTGGCTCGACTCCCTCGACGCGTTCGCCGAGCTCGCAGGCCGCTACGCCGAGCTGGGCATCACCGACATCGCCCTCCACTGGCCGCGCCCCGGCACCGACTGGGACGCCGACATGAAGGTCTTCGAAGCGATCGCGGACGCCTACCGAGCCTGACCGGACGAGCCTGGCCGAACGCCTGGATCATCGGCGCCCGCCGGGCTAGGCTCGGCCACTCTCCAGAAGCCATGCAGCGACAGAGGACTGAAACGCCATGCCGTACGTGCTGCTCGCGGTGGCCATCGCCGCCGAGGTGACGGCGACCCTGTCGCTGCGGGCCTCGGAGGGGTTCTCCAAGTTCGGCCCGTCCGCGATCGTCGTGGTCGGCTACGTCGTCTCGTTCCTCCTGCTGGCCAAGGCGCTGACGGCGCTGAACGTGGGCCCGGTCTACGCGATCTGGTCGGCGCTCGGCACGGTGGGCGCCTTCGCCGGGGGAGTGCTGCTCTTCGACGAGCCGGTCCGGCCGGTGGCCATCGTCGGCGCGGGCATCATCATCGTCGGGGTGATCGTGATGAATCTCGGCGGTGGCGTGAGCCACGGATGAAAGGAGCGGCCCCCCAAGCCGCTTCGCCGGGGCCGCCTTCATCGCCGTCCAGGTCATGTGAGGTGCGGTGGGCGGCGGCCGGGCCAGCCGTCCAGTTCTTCGAGGGCGGAGGCCAGCCGCACGAGCACCGCCTCGTCCCAGGGGCCGCCGATCAGGTGCGCGCCGATCGGAAGACCCTCGGCTGAGGTGTGGACCGGCAGGCTGACGGCGGGCAGGCCGGAGATGTTGCAGACGGAGGTGAACGAGATCATCTGGACCTCGGTGAGCCGGAATCCGCCCGGGTTCGCGTTGGCCTCCGCCAGGCAGGCGCCGGACCGCGGCGGCGGGCAGGCGAGCGTCGGGGTGAGCAGGACGTCGAAGTCGCGGCCCCACTGGGCGCGGACCTGCACCGACTCGGTCTGCAGGAGCGCGGCCGCCCGGGTGTAGATCCCCGAGTGGGCGCGCAGGGTGAGCCCCCAGCCCGTCCGGTAGGCCGCCAGCAGCACCAGCCCGATCACCGCGACGGCGACCAGGCCGCAGACCAGCCGGTACGCCGGATAGGGCGCGGTCAGCACCGTCACGGTCCCGGCGACCGGAGACTCGACGGAGCGGGCGGTGGAGGTGAACTGCAGCTCCGCCACCTGACGCAGCGCCATGCCGACGCCCCAGGTGACGAGCATGGTCGCCAGCGGGTCCGCGAGGGGGCGTCGCAGCAGCAGCCGTTCGACCAGCACCAGCAGCGGAGCGGCGCCTGCCAGGGCGAGCGTCACCCGCCAGCCGAACGCCGGCCCGGTCACGACCGCGGCCGTGTACGCCCCCACCATGACCAGGTCGCCCTGCGCCAGGTTCACCACGCGGGTCGCCGCGAAGGTCACGGCCATGCCGACGGTGACGAGACCGGAGACCGGACAGGTGATGATCGCCAGGAGTACGTCCACGTGGCGACGTCCTTCCTCTTCCGCGAACAGGAGATGAATGGCAATATCGGCCACTCCGGAGGGTCGTGTTGGCGCGAGAGCGCACACTTCTGGTACTGGAGCGCAGAGGAGAGGCTCATGCCCCTCGAAGCCCGGCCGGACGGCACGATCGTCTACGGCTACATGGACCCCGGCGTCCACGACCCCGCCAGGGCGTTCGACGCCGTCCTGGTGCGGACGGCGACCCCCTACTCCGCGGACACCCGCCTCCACCGGTTCGGCGCCCTCACCGCCTGCGACATCGCCGGCGAGCAACCGGCACAGGTCAGCCCGCACGCGGCTCCCTTCGCGCAGGACTTCGGCATCGCGCTGGGGCTGCTGCTGGAAGGTGACGGGACGATCGAGCAAGACGGCCGCCTGTGCACGCTGTCGCCGGGCGACGTCGTCTTCTACAGCGGAGGGCACCCGTACCGCCTCGACCTCGGCGTCGACTACCGCTGGCTCGTGGTGCGGCTGGACCCCGGTACGGTCTCCCTCGCGCGGCGGGCCCCGAACACCGTCGCGAACCAGGAGCTCAGCGGCTCTCCCTGCGGCCGGATCCTGTCCTCGATGCTCGTCGAGCTCGCCCATCGGGGCCACCGTCTCGGACCGCTGTCGAGGGGGGAGATGGGCGAGCACGTCACGGGTGTCGTCCGGACCCTCCTCCGCGAGCACGGCGGCCGGCCCGCGCAGCCCGCTCGCACGCTGGAACGGATCCTCGAGCACATCGACCGGCACCTGGACGGGCCGTTCTCACCGGCCCAGATCGCGGCCGCCCACCACATCTCGGTCCGCACCCTGCACTCGCTGTTCCAGAAGCAGGGCGAGACACTCGGCGATCACATCCGGCGAAGGCGTCTGGACCGCATCCGCCGGGACCTCGCCGACCCGGGCCTGGCCCATCTTCCGTCGTACGCCGTGGCGGCCCGCTGGGACATCCACGACCCCAGCCATTTCGGCAAGCTCTTCAAGACCGAGTTCGGCCTGTCCCCCCGGGAGTTCCGCGCCCGGTTGCGTCCCGGCGACGCCGGGACGTGACGCCCTCGGCCTGACGCCGTCGCCTTCAGGCCTGGCGGCTGCGGCGGCGGCGCGCGGCCTCCTGGCTGAACGCGATGACCAGCCACGTCAGGGCGGTGGCGTCGTCGACGATCCCGACGGGCAGGAACGGGTCGGGGATGAGGTCGATCGGCGACACGATGTAGACCACCGCGGCGATCATCGCGGCGATCTTGCCGGTGCCGGTCCGGTAGTAGGCCTCGACCGCCGAACGGCTCGGGCGGTTCTTCGTGCGGCGGCGGAGCCGGAGGATTCCCGCGAAGGCCAAGACCGCACCGAGCGTCATCAGGACAGCGCCGGCCACGTCGAAGTCCGTGGCGAACACGAGGATCGTGCCTGCGAGGAGGAGGGGGAGACCGAGCCAGAGCATGAGCACCACCGTATGTAGTTACATCCGGTATTGCCCGCCCTCCACGCCCCATTCACCGAACGGCGGAGTTTCCCCCGCGTCCATGGCCGAGCACGCCTTGTCGCCCAGGCAGACGAAGACGAGCCGCTTCACGCGAAGCCGGCGGGCGGCCTCGGCCGTCTCCGCCACGTCCGAGTTGTCGGCCCCGGCGAAGACCAGATCGGCTGCCTCCGCCCAGTCGGGCAGCTTGACGAAGTCCGGCGCCCACACCGCGCACCGGTGGCCACGGGTGATCTTGTAGCCGTGCACGCCCGCCCTGGGGTGCGCGACCGGCAGCGGATCGACGTGCAGCGTGCCGTGGAGGTACGGCGCGACGGCGGGTTCGAGCATGTCCGCCTCGTGGGCGATGCGCCGCAGGTCGTCGCGGAGGGGCCCGTGCTCGTCGGCCACCAGCCAGGCGTGCACGTTCTCCGGCGGCTCGGAGCCCGGGCCGCCGTCCAGGCCCACCCGCGCGTGCCCGTACTCGACGAGCAGGCCCGCCGGCGCGAACCGGGGCGACCTGGCCGTCCCGATGCCGAGCAGCAGGAGCCGTGCCACCCCTCGATCGTCACCCCGCCGCGCCGCCGCGTCCAGCCCCGGATGGTCGGGACGGGGTCAATTTCAGGACGCCTCGCGGGCGGTGGTGGTGAGGTATTCGGGCGCCTGGCCGGCCAGCAGCTCCGTCGGCGTGCAACCGGCGAGCGCGCGGAACTCGCGGTTGAGATGGGCCTGGTCGTAGTAGCCGCAGGTGACGGCGAGGTCGACCCAGCTCGGCACGCCCTGCCGATCGAACGGCGCGGACATCAGCTCGACGGCGTGCTGGAACCGCAGCACGCGCGCCATCACCTTCGGGCTGAGGCCGACCTGCTCCTTGAAGCGGTGGGTGAGGTGCTTGCGGCTCCAGCCCACCTCGCCGGCGAGCGCGGCCACCGGCGTCCGGCCGCAGGTCGTGTCGAGCAGGCGCCAGGCCTCCCGCACCTCCGGGTCGGGGGAGGGGCCGATCTCGAGCCGGCCGAGCAGGAACGCGTCGAGGAGATCGAACCGCTCGGCCCAGCCCGCGGCGTCCTGGAGCCGGCCGACGAGCCTTGGCACCTCAGGCCCCAGGACGTCGGCGAGGTCGACGGCGCGGTTGGTGAGCTCGCCCATCGGGACGCCGAGCAGGGTGTAGGCGCCGAGCGGCGTGAGGTCGAGCTGGACGCCGCGCTGGCCTCCCTCGTGCTCGTACATTCCGTGGCCGTCGTGCATGCCCGCGATGAACGGGCCGTAGACGGCCGGGGCGGCCCCGGGATCGGGCACGTGCAGCCGCAGCGGCGGCCCCAAATTGATGATCATGACCGTGTGGCGGGTCGGCAGGGTCCGCATCCGGCTCGGAGCGGGCACGGACTCCCAGTAACCGTCGTAGGCGGCGAGGAACGGGCGCAGCGCGGGATGGGGCCGCCCCGCCGCCAGCCAGAAGGCCCCCCGGTTCTCGACCCGGACGTACCTGTCGCTCACGCCGCCAGTCTGACATCCGGGTCGGACAGCCCGGGCGGCGGTGCTACTCGTACATCTGGCCGCAGACCGCGATCCGGGCCAGGTCGGCCCAGGTCATCGTGGTGATCGGGCGGACGTAGGAGCGGGGCTGTGCCGAGCCGCCCGGCGAGCCGGCGGGGAGCGGGACGCGGGCGCCGTCCACCGGGTCCCAGCCGCCGAGGCTGCCGGCGACGGCGCACTCCAGGTAGGTGGCCGGGTCGAAGTTGTACCAGCGCGGCGGCGTCGCCCGGCGGCCGGCGGCGGCCGGGCGCGGGGCGTCGACGCCGAAGCGGGCCTGCGGGCCGGGCGGTGCGGCCTGGAACTCGGCCAGGTCGGCGAGCTGGGAGAGGATCACCCGCTCCCAGTCGCCGTAACCGTCGGGCTCGCGGCCCGGCAACGACAGGTCCTTGCCGCACCACGCCGGGTCGAACTCGGCGGGCGGCGCGACGGCGGCCGCCGAGAACATCGCCGCCACGTCGTCCGGTTCGAGGACCTCGCGGGTGCGGAGCGGCGCGCTCACCCGCCACAGCGACCGCAGGAACGCCGACAGCGACCACGCCCTCGTCCGCGCCTCCTGGCCGAGGTGGAGGAAGTGCAGGTAGAGGTCGCGGTTGGTGTGCAGGGCGGGGCCGGGCGGGCCGCTGATCCAGTAGAGCTGCTTGTGCGGGATGCCGCTCTCGAGGACCAGCACCTGGGCCAGGGCCGCGATGCGGGACTCGTGCGCGGCCATCGGGAACTCGTTGCCGAGATCGTCCTGGCGAATGACGTCCCACGTCTCCATCCGGCTCCTCCACGGTCGCCGATCAGTGCCGTTTCAGCGTCCCCGCGCAGAGAGTCTCCCATCCGGGTGGCCGACGACCAGTAGTTGCCATGTCACTTTCCGGACTCGAAGTCGTGACCCGCGGTCAGCGCCGGGACCGGTGGAGCACCTGGAGCTCGGTGAACCCGTAGAGGCCCCAGGGCCCGTTCTCCACGCCGACGCCGCTCCACTTGAACCCGCCGAACGGCTGGTGCGGCGCGAGCGCCAGGTGCGTGTTGACCCATGCGGTGCCGCATTCCAGGCGGCCCGCGACCTCGGCGGCCCGCTCGGCGTCGGCGCCCCAGACCGAGCCGGACAGGCCGAAGTGCGTCCCGTTGGCGCGGGCGACGGCCTCGTCCAGATCGGCGTACTTCATGATCGGCAGCGCCGGGCCGAACTGCTCCTCGTCCACGATCCGGACGCCGTCGGCGAGGTCGGCCAGGATCGTCGGCTCGAAGAAGTAGCCGGGGCCGTCGATGGGCTTGCCGCCCGCGGCCGCCCGGGCGCCCTGGGCCAGGGCCTCGGCGACCAGTTCGGAGACGCGCTCGTACTGCGGCTCGTTGTTGATCGGCCCGTACTGGACGCCCTCGTCCAGCCCGTTGCCGACCTTGACCGAACGGGCCTTGGCGGCCAGCGCGTCCACCACGTCGCCGTAGAGGCTCTCCGGGACGTACACCCGCTTGATCGCCGAGCAGACCTGGCCGTTGTTCTGGAACGCGGCGCCGAACAGCTTGTCGGCCACCGCGGCCGGGTCGGCGTCGTCGAGGAGGATCGCCGGGTCGTTGCCGCCCAGTTCGAGCGTGACCCGCTTGAGGTCGGACGCGGCGGCCGCGGCGACCCGCTTGCCGGTGGCGACGCTGCCGGTGAAGCTGATCTTGCGCGGCACGTCGTGCGCGGTCATCCAGGCGCCGAGCTCGTTGCCGCCGGTCACGACGTTGAACACGCCGGGCGGCAGGACGTCGCGCAGGATCTCGCCGAGCTTGAGGCTGCTCAGCGGCGTGTACGGGGAGGGCTTGAGGACCACGGTGTTGCCGGCGAGCAGCGCGGGCGCCAGCTTCCAGATCGCCAGCAGGAGCGGGTAGTTCCACGGCGTGATGGCCGCGACGACGCCCATCGGGCGCCGGACGACCTCGACGAACGCCCTGTCGTCGTCCTGGATGACCTCGCGGGGCAGTTCCAGCTCGGCGAAGTACTTGAGCCAGACGCCCGCGCCGACGACCTCCATCGTGGCCTCGGCGAGCGGCCTGCCCTGTTCGAGGGTGAGGATCCGCCCGATCTCCTCGGACCTGGCGAACATCAGGTCGGCGGCGGCGAGCAGCGCCTTGCGCCGGGCCTGCTCGTCGCCGCGCCACCCGGCGAACGCCGCCTGGGCGGCGGCCATGGCCTGGTCGAGCTGCTCGTGCGAGGCGTCGGGTGCCCGCTCGGCCACCGCGCCGGTCGCGGGATTGATCACGCCGAACGTGCCGGGCGCGTCCACGCCGGTCCCGTCGATGGTCATCGTGAAGTCGGTCACCGCTCTGCCTCCGCTTCGCCGGATCTAACCGAATGACGTTCAGTATTCATGCCGGAGCCGTTCCCGGCCACCCCGGCCACAGCGGGCCACGGCCGCATCCGGCTGATCCGGTCTACCCGGGGCGCGGGCCGATACATGATCGGCTTCATGCGATCACGTCTGACAGCGGTGTTCGCCCTCACCCTCGCCCTCGCCGCCTCCGGCGGGGCGGCGACGGCGACCGCGGCACCCAGCACCCCATCGGTCAAGGCACCTCCCACGCTCTCCGATCCCCATCCCTGCGAAGGCCAGCCGGGCTTCACCTGCTCGATGCTGACCGTACCGCTCGACCATCGCGGCAAGGGGAAGGGCGAGCTCCGGCTCCAGGTCGCGACGTCGGACAACGCGGCCGCGCCCAAGGGCACGCTCCTCTTCCTCACCGGCGGGCCCGGCCAGCCGGGCGTCCCGTTCATCACGCGGATCTCCCAGCGGCTGCCCGAAGTGGCGAAGAACTACCGCATCGTGATGATCGACCAGCGCGGCACCGGCGACTTCGGGGCGATCGACTGCCCGCAGCTCCAGGCGCAGGTCGGCAGCTCCGACATCGAGCCGCCGACGGTCGCGGCGATCGACGAGTGCGCGGGGATCCTCGGCGACCGGCGGCACTACTTCACCAGCGAGCAGACCACCGGTGACCTGGAGATGTTCCGCCGAGCGCTCGGCGTGCGGACCTGGGTGGTGGACGGGGTCTCCTACGGCTCGTTCACCGCGGCCCGGTACGCCGTCGCCCACCCCCGGAACGTGAGCCGGCTGGTCCTGGACTCGGTGCTGCCGCACGTCGACCCGCAGCGCGACGACCCGCTCTACCTCACCGGCCTGCGCGCCCAGGCACGCGTGCTGCGCGACGCCTGCGCCACCGCCCCGGCCTGCGGGTTCGACCCCGCCAAGGATCTGGCCTGGCTGGCCCGGCACCGCAAGGACCATGTGATGATCTTCGACCTGATCGTCACGTACGAGTTCCTCGACCCCACCTACCGCAACCCGAACCCGGCGGGCCTGCCCGCGGGATCCGGCGACGTGATCGGGGCGCTCCACGAGGCGCGCAACGGGGACCCGGCGCGCCTCGACCAGCAGCTCGCCCTGCTGAACTCCGGCGGCGACCCCGTCAACCGCTACAGCTCGGGCCTGCACATCGCGACCATCTGCGGCGACGGCCAGTTCCCCTGGGGCACCTCGGAGGCGCCCGTCGCCGGCCGGCAGGCGATCCTCGAACACACCCGCAGAGCGCTGCCGACCCGCGCGGTGTGGCCGTACACCGCCGACACCGCGGTCGGGAACGGCTTCATCCAGGAGTGCCTCTACTGGCCGCGGTCACAGCACACCGCCGAGCCCAAGGTGAAACTCCCGCGCGTCCCGACGCTGATCCTGAACGGTGACCGCGACCTGTCGACGCCGCTCGAATGGGCCAAGGAGGAGCTGCGGTACGCGCCGGGCGGGCAGCTCGTCGTGGTCAAGGGCGCCTCGCACTCGATCCAGAACCGCGAGCTCGGCACGCAGGGCCGCGACGCGGTCAACGCCTTCCTGAACGGCTGACGGCACCGGAACGGCACCGGCGCCGGTACTGGCACGCGGATGAGCCTCGCCTGCGGGAGAAGGAGGCGAGGCTCATCCTGGTCCGGTCCTGGTCAGGTGGACAGCAGGCGTTCGAGGAGGTCCCGGTAGGCGCGCAGCGCCAGGCGGTGCCGCTCGGTGTCGGCCGGGGCGTCCTTCTCGGTGCGCCAGCGCTCGTCCAGCGTCCGCTTGCGCGCGGCGACGGACACCTTGATCGCCTCGACCACCTCGGTGGTCAGCTCGTCCGCCTTGCGCACGGCGTCCTGCGGGTCGTCGACGAACGCGGACTGCAGCTCGCGCCACCGCTCGTGGAACCGTTCGGCGTCCTTGGTGTCCATGAGCCGCTCGACGCGATCCTCGGCGGTCGGCTCCGACGGCTTCGCGGACTCCGGCACCGGCGCGGGCCCCGGCTTGGCGCCGGTCTCGGGCTTGCTGCCGGTCTCGGGCGTGGCGCCCGTGGCACCGGTCCCGGGCTTGGCGCCGGTTTCGGGCTTTGCGCCGGCCCCGGGCACGGGCGTCGGCTGGGTCCTCGGCTCCGGCGGCTTGGGGACGGGCCGCTCGCCCGGCTTGGCCGTGTCGCGCGGGTTCGGGAACGCCGTGGCCACCTCGCTCTCCGGCGGGCCACCGGCGACGCGGGTGTCCCCGGTGACGGCCGCGTCGCCGGTGCCCGCGGCCTGCGCGCGCTCGTCGGCGGTCAGATCCCGCCCGGCGGGACCGGGCGCCTTGCCCGGCCGGGGGCCGGGACGGTCGGCAGGTCGGTTCTCCATGGTCGATCAGCTCCTGGGGTGGGGGTCGTCGCCACGGCGCTCGCCCGACCGCGCCTCCGGCCGTGCTTCGGGTCGCGGCTCCGGTCGCGCCTCCCGCTCGGCGGCGGTCTGCGCCTTCGGCTCCACCTGCGGCGCCGGTTCGGACCTCGGCTGAGGCGGACGCGGCGTGGCGCCGCGCTCTTCCGCCGGCACGGCGAGCAGGTCCTCGAAGAGGGCGCGGTAGTGCACCATCGCCTGGCGGAGGTCCTCGGTGGACGCCTCCTTCTGCGTGGCGCGGTCGCTGATGCCGTGGGCGCGCCGGTAGTGGTCGATCATGCGGCCGTGCTCGACCGACAGGTGCGCGACCTTGTCGTCGAAGTCGCGGGTCGGGTAGCCGCGCTCGCCCATGACGACGGTCACGAGGCGGTCCGCCTGCTCGACGGCGGCCTCGGGAGTGTCGACGAACTGCTCCTGGACGTGCACCCACTGCTCGCGGTAGAGGTCGCGCTGGCGGGGGTCGAGATCGTGCAGCTCCAGTTCCTCGTGCCGCTGCCGGCGGGAGACCAGCTCCCGCTCGGCGGCCGCCTTGCCGCCGTGCCGCTCCACGGCCCGGTCGTACTCGGGGCCGAACTGTTGCCGCAGCCGCCGCGTCTGGGCCTGCTTCCAGGCCAGGAACCCGGCGCCGGCGATGGCCGCGATGATGACGACGGCTATGACGACCATGAGAACGGTCGACATCGTTGCCTCCGTAGGTCTCTTTTGGAACGAACGGCAGGGCGATGCCCCGACAAACGGCATCGAAACAGCCACGCCGGTTGCGGTGTGCCCGTTCCCGGTCACTTTCTTATGTCTGATTTGCTGCGGTGTGCCGGATGTGCATGCTGAGATGGACCCGTACGCGAGCCCGGCCCCGCCTCCCGCGGGCCCGCGCGGATGGGATGTGATCAGCGTGCGCCACGCCTTCGGTCTCCTTCTCGGCATCCTGCTGGCCCCCGGGCTGGTGTACGGCTCCGCCTGGGGGTTCGTGCAGGCGTCGCAGTCCTTCGACGGCGAGGGCCGGCAGATCACCGACAGCACGCGCATGTACGGGGCGTTCGCCCTGCTGGCCGCCGTCGGGCTGGTCGTGGGTGTGATCATCGTCGCCCGCTGGGCGTCGCCGCTGGTGTCCCTCGTGCCCGCGCTCGCCCTCATCGGGTTTTCGGTTTATTTCCTGATCGATCCCGGCCGCGTCCTCGACCTGCCCGACAAGGTGCCGCCCGGCGGCGACCTCGACTCCGGGATCCGCATCCTGCTCGGCTCGGGCGTCTACGCGATGATGGGATTCGCGCTGATGGCCCCGACCTGGGCGCCGCGCCGCTGGTCGGGCCGCCGGCTCGACGACGATCTGGAGGAGCCGTCCGACTACTACGCCAGGGTCCCCACCTGACGGTAGAGCCGGGCCACCACCTCCTCGATGTCGGCGTCCCGCAGCGCGATGTCGCGCACCTCGTGGCGTTCGGCCAGCGCGGCCACCACCGTCGCGGCGTTCGCCGACCGGGGCAGCCGCAGCCACTGGCGCGGCCCCTCGACCCGCTCCACGACCACGTCCGGGAGTGAGATCGGCGGGCACGGCCGGGCCAGCTCGACCACCAGCAGCCGGTCGGCGTCCACGGTGGCGCGCAGCCGGGTGAGGTCGCCGTCGTAGGCCAGCCGCCCGTGATCGATGATCATGACGCGGCGGCAGAGCCGTTCGATGTCGCCGAGGTCGTGCGTCGTCAGCAGGATCGTGGTGCCGCGCTCGGAGTTGAGCCGCGCGAGGAACTCGCGCACCGTCGCCTTGCTGACCACGTCCAGGCCGATGGTGGGCTCGTCCAGCACGAGCAGTTCGGGATCGTGCAGCAGCGCCGCCGTAAGGTCGCCGCGCATCCGCTGGCCCAGGCTGAGCTGGCGGACGGGGGTGTCGAGGAACGGGCCGAGTTCGAGCAGGCCGGTCAGCTCGGCCAGCCGGGCCCGGTGCGCGGCCGCGTCCACCCGGTACAGGTGCCGGATCAGGGTCAGGCTGTCGCGCAGCGGCAGGTCCCACCACAGCGTGGTGCGCTGCCCGAAGACCACGCCGATCCGCCGCGCCAGCGTGGTGCGCTGCCGGGACGGATCCAGGCCGCAGACCCGCACCGAGCCGGACGTCGGCGTGAGGATCCCGGTGAGCATCTTGATGGTCGTCGACTTGCCCGCGCCGTTCGGGCCGAGATAGCCGACGAACTCGCCCGCCGCGACGCCGAACGAGACGTCGTCGACCGCGTGGACGGTGGCCGCGCTCCGGCGGATCCGCCCGGTGCGCCGCCGCACGGTGAACGACTTGGCGACCCCGGCCACCTCGATCATCGTCCTCAGCTTCCCGTCGATCGGTAGTGGCGGAGCCCGGCCCGCCAGACGAACCCCGCGAGCACGCAGACCGCGACGGCGACGGCCGGGGCGGCGAAGCGCACCGCCCAGGGCAGGCCGAGAGGGTCGGGGCGGCCGAGCACGTAGAGTCCGGGCTGCCAGTTCACGAACGCGAGCGGGACGACGAAGGTCACCCCGCGCACGAAGTCCCGGGCGTAGATGCTCAGCGGGTACTGCGTCATGAACCCGCCGCCGTAGGTGACGGACTTGGTCGCCCCATGCCCGTCGATCAGCACGAACTGCAGCGAGGCCGTCAGCACCCACAACCCGGAGAAGATCGTGGCGCCGGTGAGGATCATCGCCGGGATCATCGCCACCCGGCCCGCCGTCCAGGCCACGTCAAGCCGGGGCAGCGTCAGCACCAGCACCACGACGGCCGGGATGAGCTTGCCGATCCGCCGGGGCGAGAAGTCCTCGGTGGCGATCTGGACGAGCGGGCTCACCGGCCGCACCAGCATGGCGTCGAGCGTGCCCTCCCGGATGTGCTTCCCGAGCCTCTCGGTGGTCCCGAACATCGCGTCGGCGAACGCGAACGACAGCGCCGAAGTCCCGTAGAGGAACAGGACCTCCGGCGCGGTGAACCCGGCGATGCGCGGGGCGCGCGTGAACAGCACCATGATCGCGGCCACGTCCAGCGCGCTCACCACGGCCGAGGCGAGGGTGAGCAGCACCATCGAGATCGGGTACTGCGCCGCCGCCCGGATCCACGTCCAGGCCAGCAGCCCGTACACCCGGACCACCTCGCCCGGCGCCACCGGCGCACGCGGTTCAGCCACCGTGGATCACCAGCTTGCGCCGCGCCGCGACGGTGAGCAGCCCGCCCGCCGCCAGCAGCGCCGCGGCCCAGCCCGCCTGGAAGCCGAGCGCCGCGAACAGGCCGGGACCGGTGCGCTTGCCGAGGTAGACGTCGGCCGGCACCTGGACCAGCGCCGCCCACGGCAGGGCCCGCGCGAGGTCGCCGAGCCAGCCCGGGAACACCACCAGCGGCAGGATCATGCCGGAGAAGAACAGCGACATGACCAGCGAGACGGCCTGCAGCCCGCGGTCGTCATGCAGCCAGAACACCGCCAGCGCGACCAGGTAGCGGATCGCGAAGCTGACCAGCACGCCCAGGAACAGCGCGAGGGCGAAGGCCGCGAGCGCCCCGGGCCCGGCGGGGCGGAGCGTGAAGACGAGCATCCCGGCCACCATGGGAAGGGCGCTGCGCAGGACCAGCTCGGCGGTGGCGCGGCCCAGGTCGTCGGCCAGCCACCAGCCCTGCAGCCCGACCGGCCGGTAGAGGTCGATCGCCACGTCGCCGCTGCGGATCCGCTCGCTGAGCTCCAGCCCGCGGAAGACCTGCACCGGGCCGATCATGGCCTGGGTGAGGAAGCAGAAGGTGATCGCGTCGGTGACGTCGTAGCCGCCCAGGGCCGGGCGGGCCTGCCAGAGGGCGATCAGCACGTACGCCCGCATGAACGCGAAGACGGTGTTGGTGACGGACTCGGCGGCGGAGCTGAGCGGGTAGGCGGTGTAGCGGCGGAGCGCGTACCAGGCCACCCACGGAAAGACGCTCACTCGACCGGAGCATAGAGCGGATGCCGGGGGAGCTCCATGCAAAATTCACGAACGGGCCGAGCGAGCGGGCCGCTGAGCGAGCGGAGGCCGGACCGGGCGATGCCCGATCCGGCCTCCCGCTCACCCGGCTTCCGCTTGAGGCAGCGGACCAGCACTCCGGGACTACGGGAGCGGAGGCTTGCCGGGGGAGTAGATCCAGGTCTTGAAGAACTGGGTCAGGTCCTGGCCGGAGACCTGGTTGGCCAGGGCGGTGAACTGCTCGGTCGTGACGTTCTTGTCCGCGTACTTCTTGACCCACGTGCGCAGCAGCAGGAAGAACTTCTCGTCCCCGATGCGCTCACGCAGGAACTGCAGCACCATCGCGCCGCCGTTGTAGACGCGGTTGTTGAACATGGTGTCGCGCTGCGGGTTGGCGATGACGACCGACCACCAGGGGGCTCCCGCCGGGTCCGGGAACGGCCGTGCGTTGTAGGTGGCGCGGACGGCGTCGGCGACGGTGGCGCCGCCGTGCTTCTCGACCCACCACAGGTGCGACCAGGTCGCGAAGCTCTCGTTGAGCCAGATGTCCTGCCAGCGGGCCACCGAGACGCTGTCGCCGAACCACTGGTGCGCCAGCTCGTGCGCGATGGTGAGCGTGTTCCGGACCGCCGAGTAGACCGGCTTGCCCTGCGTCTCCAGGGAGAAGCCGAGCGGCTGGCCGTTGAACTGGGCGTCGTCGGCGATGGCGCCGGTGGTGTTGAACGGGTACGGGCCGTAGGTCTTGGTCCAGAGGTCCGTGGCCTCGTTGGTGGTGTCGAAGAAGAAGTCCACGGCGTTCGGCTGGCTCGCGATGAGCGCGGGGTCGACCGCGGTGTAGTTGGGCGTGCCCAGCGGGGTCTTGCCCGTCCTCACCGTCCACTTGCCGATGTCGAGCGTGGTGAGGTACGTCGCCATGGGGCTGTCCTCGTGCCACTTGAAGACGCTCGCCTGGGTGGCCGAACGGCGGCGGCTGAACGAGACGGCCTGGGTCTTCTGGCTCTTCAGGACACCGTTGGTGACGGCGCTCAGGCCCTTGGGCACGGTGATGGTGTAGTCGTACCGTGCCTTGTCGATCGGGTGGTCGTTCGACGGGAACCACGTCGAGGCGCCGTTGGGCTCGGCGCCGACGAACGCGCCGTCGGGCGTGTGCAGGAACCCGTACGGCGAGCCGAAGACGATCGGCGAGCCCACGATGGTCTGCGGGACGCCGCCGTAGGTGACGCTCACCTTGAAGATGCGGCCCTTCCGGATGCCCTTGCGGGGCGTCACGGTCAGCTCCTGGCCGCGGCGCTTGAAGGAGGCCTTCTTCTTGTCGACCTTGACGCGCGCCACGTCCATGCCCTGGAGGTCCAGGTTGAAGCTGGACAGGTTCTGGGTGGCGCGCGCGGTGATCGTCACGACACCGTCGAGCTGGTCGAAGTCCGGGTCGTACTTCAGGTCGAGGTTGTAGTGCTGGGCGTCGTACCCGCCGTTGCCCTCCAGCGGGAAGTACGCGTCGCCCACTCCGGACGCGCCTGGGGTGAACCGGACGCGGTCCGCGGACGCCGCCGGGGCCAGCGCCACCACGCTGACGGCGGCGAGCGTGAGAGGAAGGACGCGTCCAGGGGTTCGGCGCAGGCGGACCTGCGGAGATCGGCGCAAGGCCATCGGTGGATCCTCTCCCTTGAGTGATCGACAACCTGTACACATTGGCCGTATTTGGGAGAGATGTCGAGGGCTGTGCCGAATGTGGCCGTGCGTGTGAACCCCCTGGTCGTTCGCGCGTCCACGCCCTCCGTGAACGCCCTCGGGCGCGCACGAAAAGGCCCCTCCAGGAGGCGAGCGAGTGCCGGAGGGGCCTTTTCGGGTGGTGCCGAGGATCAGTGGAACTGGCCCTCTTCGGTGGAGCCCTTGAGCGCCGTGGTGGACGAGTTCGGGGCGATCGCGGTGCTGACCTGGTCGAAGTAACCGGTGCCGGCCTCGCGCTGGTGCTTGACGGCGGTGAAGCCGCGGTCGGCCGAGGCGAACTCGCGCTCCTGCAGTTCGACGTAGGCGGTCATGCCCTCGCGGGCGTAGCCGTAGGCCAGGTCGAACATGCCGTGGTTGAGGGCGTGGAAGCCGGCCAGCGTGATGAACTGGAACTTGAAGCCCATGTGCCCGAGCTCGCGCTGGAACTTGGCGATGGTCGCGTCGTCCAGGTGCTTCTTCCAGTTGAAGGAAGGCGAGCAGTTGTAGGCCAGCATCTGGTCCGGGTGCTCGGCCTTGACGGCCTCGGCGAACTTGCGCGCCTGCTCCAGGTCCGGGGTGCCGGTCTCCATCCAGATGAGGTCGGAGTACGGCGCGTAGGCCTTGGCTCGGGCGATGCAGGGCTCGATGCCGTTGGTGACCCGGTAGAAGCCCTCGGCGGTGCGCTCGCCGGTGATGAACTCGCGGTCGCGCTCGTCCACGTCCGTCGTGATCAGGGTCGCGGCCTCGGCGTCGGTCCGCGCGATGATCAGGGACGGCACGTTGGAGATGTCCGCCGCGAGGCGGGCGGTGTTGAGGGTCTTGATGTGCTGCGAGGTCGGGATGAGGACCTTGCCGCCCAGGTGGCCGCACTTCTTCTCGGAGGCCAGCTGGTCCTCCCAGTGCACGCCCGCCGCACCGGCGGCGATCATGCCCTTCATCAGCTCGAAGGCGTTCAGCACGCCGCCGAAGCCGGCCTCGGCGTCGGCCACGATCGGAGCGAGGAAGTGCGTGTCGCCCTCGCCCTCGGACCACTGCACCTGGTCGGCGCGCAGCAGGGCGTTGTTGATGCGGCGCACGACCTGCGGGACCGAGTTGGCCGGGTAGATGCTCTGGTCGGGGTAGGTCTGGCCGGCCAGGTTGGCGTCGGCGGCGACCTGCCAGCCCGACAGGTAGATGGCCTTGAGACCGGCCTTCACCTGCTGGACGGCCTGCATGCCGGTGAGCGCGCCGAGCGAGTGGACGTAGTCCTCCTCGCGCAGCAGCTTCCACAGGCGCTCCGCCCCGAGGCGGGCGAGGGTGAACTCCTCCTGGACCGAACCGCGGAGCCGGACGACGTCCTCGGCGGTGTAGGTCCGCTCGATGCTCTTCCAGCGCTCGTCGGTCTCCCACTGTCGCCGCAGCTCGTCGGCTGCGCCCTTGAGGCGACTGTCGCTCATGATGATGCCCTTCTGTGTCGTCCCCTGGGTGCTTGGGCATGAGTCTGCCCCGGCTGCAAGCCCTTAATGAACTCGCGAGTAACGAAAGATTGTCATTTCTTCCGCTACCATGAAGCTGTGACGACCTTGCGGCCAGAAGAACCCCTTAACTTGACGAGTGACGTAGATCTCGTCACCTTCGGCCAGCGGCTCCGCCACCTCCGGCGCAGCCGCGGCATGACGCTGTCCGATCTGGGCGAGCGCGTGGGCCGGGCACCCTCCCAGCTCTCCCTGCTGGAGAACGGGCGGCGCGAGCCCAAGCTCTCGCTCCTGCAGTCCCTGGCCGCGGCCCTCGAAGTTCCGGTGGAAGAGCTGCTGCGGCGGCAGCCGCCCAGCCGCCGTGCCCAGCTGGAGATCGCCCTGGAGGAGGCCCAGCGCGATCCGCTGTACCGGACCCTGGGCCTGTCCCACCTCAAGGTCAGCAAGCGCATGCCGAACGAGGTGATCGAGCACATCCTCGCCCTCTACGGGGAGCTGCGGCGCAGCCGCACCAAGCCCACCGCGAGCCCCGAGGAGGCCCGCAAGGCCAACGCCGAGCTGCGGCGCCAGATGCACGAGCGCGGCAACTACTTCGGCGACATCGAGGCCGTGGCGGCCCGCACCCTCGACGCGATCGGCTACCGGGGCGGCGCGGTCTCGCAGGGCATGCTGATGACGCTGGTCGGCCACTTCGGCTTCGGCCTGCAGTACGTCCAGGACCTGCCCCGCTCGGTGCGGTCGATCACCGACCTGCGCAACCGGCGGATCTACCTGGAGCGCGAGCAGCTCGGCATGCACACGCCGCGGACGATCCTGCTGCAGACCCTCGGCCACATCGCGCTCGACCACGACCAGCCGCGCGACTTCGCCGACTTCCTCCGCCAGCGGGTGGAGGCCAACTACTTCGGCGCCGCGATCCTGCTGCCCGAGCGCGCGGTCGCCCCCTACCTCCTGGAGGCCAAGGAGGCCCGCGAACTGTCGGTGGAGGACCTGGCGGACGTCTTCTCCGTCTCGTACGAGATGGCCGCGCACCGCTTCACCAACATGGCGACCCACCACCTCGGCCTGCAACTGCACTTCACCAAGAACGACGAGAACGGCACCATCTACAAGGCCTACGCCAACGACGGCCTGCTCTTCCCGCAGGACGAGGACGGGGCGATCGAGGGCCAGCGGATGTGCCGGCAGTGGGCCGGCCGCCACGTCTTCAACGCCGCCGACCGCTTCTCGGTCTACTACCAGTACACCGACACCCCCACCGGAACGTACTGGTGCCTCTCCCACATCGACCCGTCGCACGAGCGCGACTTCGCGATCACCCTGGGCGTGCGGTTCGAGGACTCACGGTGGTTCCGGGGCCGGGAGAGCACCAACAGGGTCAAGTCGGCCTGCCCGGACGGCGACTGCTGCCAGCGGCCGCCGCAGGAGCTCGCCGAACGGTGGGAGGGCATGGCGTGGCCGTCGGCCCGCGCCCATTCCCATGTGCTCTCGGTGCTGCCGCCCGGGGCCTTCCCGGGCGTCGACGAGGCCGACGTCTACGCGTTCCTGGACAAGCACGCCGCCGGCTGACCGGGCGACGGCCGGCAGGCGACGCCGGTCAGGCGAAACGCGGCGGCAACGGCCGCTCCATCGCCGCGTGGAGGCGTTCCAGATAGGCCTCGCCCTGGCTGAGATCGCCGTCGTACGTGCGGATGACCTTCAGGATCTGCTCGACCCAGGCGTCCCACTCCGGACGCGTCGCGGGATCGAGGCGGCCGTGCTTCTCGGCGACGTCGAGGATCGCGCGGCCGATCTCCCCGCCCATCTCGCCCTTGTAGCGGAACCGCTGCTTGAACAGGCCGATGTGGGTGAGGGCGACCGGGCGGCCGCTCAGCACGGCCGACAGGTTGAGGTACGCCTCGATGCCGAAGTCGGCGGGGGCGTCGTCCGCCAGGATCTCGGGGCGGACGGCCCGGAACCCGCTGAGCGGACGGCCGCCGAACAGGCCGTCGGCCTCGGGGACCAGTGCGCGCACCAGCGGGCCGTAGATGGAGAGCGTCGCGCTCAGGATGGGCTTGGGCGGGGGGTCGTCGAAATCGGCGACCACCATGGCCGTCGACGCGGGAGAGGAGTCGATCGCCGCGCGCAATGTCGACGGAATGTTGCGGCCTTTCTCGACGATATCGGCGTCGAGAAAGCACAGCCACGGAGTTTTCGTGGCGCGGGCCATCGCCGCCATGGCCGCGCCCTTTCCCAAGGGCGCCGGAAGCACTTCGCAACCGAGGGACCGCGCCCGTTCGGCGGTGCCGTCGGTGGAGGCGCTGTCGACGACGACGACACGGGTGGAGGCGTCCGCGGCCTCCCATGCCTGCCGGACCGCATTCTCCACATAGGGCTCTTCGTTGTGGGCTACGATCGCGATAGTGAGCATTGCGGGGCAAATCCCTCCCGACTGGACCATTAGCTGGATTCGTACATACGACCTCGGCGACCTGGCAGACATCGCGCCCCGTGACCTTCTCATCGCGGGAAGCGACGGCACGGGGGAACTGCTCGACGTCGACGCTCAAGCGTTCTTCGACATCCAGACCCTGCGGCTCGGTCATGTGGCCAGGTACCGCCTTCCCCCGATCACGTTCGACGGGGTGCTGCGGCTGCGCGGCGGCGATCGTCCGGTCAGCGGCGAGGTGTCGGTCCACCTGCTGGTGCACGCCTCCGGATTCATGGTCATCAGACCTACCCTACGGTCGGCGTGGCTAAGCGCCGGCGGCCGCGTGACGGCCGAGATCCTCGGGCAGCTGGAACGGGCCATGTGGATCACGGGATACCCGTTGCGCTGGCACGTTCCCAGCGGCCAGGTGGTCGAGGGCAGCGTCCGGTGCGTCATGAACTGGGTCTTCTTCGACCTCTACGAGCGCGTGCACGGCGTGGACGACCCCGGCCAGGTCGCGGTGTGGGCCCTCGAAGGCATCCAGGGCTGCGACCGCCTCCACGACATGTACGCCGAAGGGCTCATCAACTACCCGTTCCCGGGCAGCTTCGGCGCGCAGTTCGAGATCGTGAACCCGCAGCTCAGCCCGCTCTTCCGGGGCATGGAGACCGAGGGTGAGTGGCAGCGCACGATCGACTACCTGATGTACCCCGACCGCACCGACATGCGCGCGGTGCCGATCGCCCTCGGCCGGGAGACGCTCGACCGCTGGTACCTGTCGGAGAACCAGGCGCTGACCCTCGTCCCGGCGGGCGAGCCCGACCCGGAGATGGACGTGATCGACCCGGACCGGACGCAGCTCCTGGAGACCCTCGGGCTGCGCCGGGCCGTGCTCCGCTGCGTCCAGCGCGACACCCAGCGGGTGCTCACCGAACGCCTCACCGTCACCCGCTACCAGCTCGAACGCTGGCAGCACATGGTCGCCAGCACCACCGACGACTACGTGCTCCACGACCGCATCGGCCAGCTCATCGAGCCCATCCGCCGGCACAACAGCAACGAGATCCTCATCCGCGACCTCGGCGACCTCGAACGCCAGGTGCGGGCCAACCTCGCCTGGTTCCAGGAGCGCCTGGACACCCTCTCGGCCTGGACCGGCGGCCTGGTGGGCGCCGCGGTCGGCACCGTGGCGATGGTGCTCAGCCTCCAGGAGGCGCTGAAGGCGGTGCTCAGCCAGTCCCTCGGCCGTGAACCGGACAAGGTCTTCCAGGACTTCGGCTGGCTCTTCGCGCTGACGATGCTGGCCCTCATGATCATCTCGTTCGGGCTCGCCGTCACGCTGATCCGGCGGGTGACGCGCAAGCTGAGCCCCTTCTCCCGCAAGCTGCCCACGCGCGGCGGGCCCCGCGCCAGGCGGCGCGCCCGGGCCATCCGGCGCGCCATCGCCGAGCGGTCCGAGCCGCCGCGGCGGTCCGCGGTGCCACCGCCCGTCCCGCCGCCGCTCGCCGAGGGCGAGCAGCCTGCCGAGGCTTGACGGCACGGCTCGTCATGGGTGCGTCTCGCGGCGTGCTTGACTGTGAACTCGCCGTCACCCGGCGCCGCGTAGCGAGGAGGACAGGTCCATGTCGAGGAACGGACAGAGCGCGGGATTCCTGCCCGAGCTGATCCAGCCGGATCGCGCCATCGGGGCCCGCCGGTTCGACTTCTCGCGCCGGGTCGCGGTGATGGCCATCATCAACCGCACGCCCGACTCGTTCCACGACCGGGGCGCGACGTTCCAGCTCGACCGGGCGGTGGAGGCGGCGGAGCGGGCGGTCGCCGACGGCGCCGACTGGCTGGACATCGGCGGCATGCCGTTCGGCAAGGGACCGGAGATCTCGGTCGCCGAGGAGATCGACCGGGTCGCGCCGGTGATCCGGGCGGCCCGGGCGAGGACCGACGCGGTGATCTCGGTCGACACCTTCCGCGCCGAGGTGGCCGAGGCGGCGCTGGCGGCCGGGGCCGACGTCGTCAACGACACCAGCGGCCTCAAGGATCCAGGGCTGGCGCCGGTGGTGGCCAAGACCGGGGCGGGCCTGGTCGTCACCCACAGCCTGGCCGGTCCCCGGGTGGAGCACCCCAAACCCGCCTACGACGACGTCGTCGGCGAGGTGGGAGAGTTCCTGCGCGACCGCGTGGCGCGAGCGCTCGCCGCCGGGGTCGATCCCGGCTGCATCGTCATCGACCCGGGGCACGACCTCAACAAGAACACCTACCACTCACTGGAGATCACCCGGCGGCTGGGCGAGATCGCGGCCATCGGGTACCCGCTGCTGGTGGCCGTGTCCAACAAGGACTTCATCGGCGAGATCGAGGACCGTCCGCAGCACGACCGGCTGGAGGGCACGCTCGCCGTCATCGCCGCGTGCGTCCTGCAGGGCGCGCGGATCGTCCGCGTCCACGACGTCCGGGCCGCGGTGGCCGCGGTGCGGACGATCGAGGCGGTGCTCGGATTCCGCGAGCCCCTTGCCCCGCGCCACAACCTTTGATCACATCGGCCTCAGGAGAACGAGGAGGCCCGCATGACGGTCAGGTTGTTCGGCGAGCCCGGCGGCCGCGGTGACGCCATCGCCAGTTTCGAGGAGACCGGGGCACCGGCCGACGCGCCGTGCTGGGTCGCCTCGATGACCAATGACGACGACACCAAGAGCGTCTTCCTGGCGACGCAGTTCGACGCGGCGGCGGCGTACCGGGAGTTCCACGGCGCGGGCACGTTCGACATGCCGGGCCTCCAGCCCGTGACCATCGTGACCATCAAGGACCGGACAGGCTGAGCCGGCGCCCTCTCTCCTGTGACTCCGGCCACGTGTTACCACCGGTAACTCCCGCTGCTGCTACCGTTGGTAACAGGAGATATTGGAGAGAGGGTCAATAACGATGACGAGCACCGAGGCGACGCCGTTCTCGCTGGAGCTCAGCGAAGATGTCAGCGAAGTCCGGCAATGGGTCCACGAGTTCGCCAAGGACGTCGTGCGCCCCGCCGCGGAGGAGTGGGACGAGCGCGAGGAGACCCCTTGGCCGCTCATCCAGGAGGCCTCGAAGGTGGGCCTGTACTCGCTCGACTTCTTCGCCACCCAGTGGCTGGAGCCCACCGGGCTCGGCATCCCGGTCGCGTTCGAGGAGCTGTTCTGGGGCGACGCCGGCATCGCGCTGTCGATCGTCGGCACCGGCCTGGCGGCCGCCTCGATCGCCGCGGTCGGCCTGCCCGAGCAGATCGCCGAGTGGGTTCCGCAGATGTTCGGCACCCCCGACGACGTCAAGCTCGGCGCCTTCTGCGCCTCCGAGCCCGACGCCGGCAGCGACGTCGGCTCGATCCGCACCCGTGCCACCTTCGACGAGGCCAAGGACGAGTGGGTGATCAACGGCACCAAGACGTGGGCCACCAACGGCGGCATCGCCGACATCCACGTCGTGGTCGCCTCCGTCCACCCCGAGCTCGGCAGCCGCGGCCAGGCCAGCTTCATCATCCCGCCGCACACGCCGGGCCTGAAGCAGGGGCAGAAGTTCAAGAAGCACGGCATCCGGGCCTCGCACACCGCCGAAGTGGTCCTTGACAACGTGCGCGTCCCGAGCCATCTGATCATCGGCGGCAAGGAGAAGTTCGACGAGCGCATCGCCCGCGTCCGCGAGGGCAAGAGCGCCAAGGGCCAGGCCGCGATGAAGACCTTCGAGACCACCCGGCCGACCGTCGGCGCGATGGCCCTCGGCGTCGCCCGCGCCGCCTACGACTACGCCCTCCAGTACTCCCAGGAGCGCGAGCAGTTCGGCAAGAAGATCGGCGACTTCCAGGCCATCGCGTTCAAGCTGGCCGACATGAAGTGCCAGATCGACGCCGCCCGCCTCATGGTGTGGCGCGCCGCCTGGATGGCCCGCACCGGCAAGGACTTCACCAGCGCCGAGGGCTCCATGGCCAAGCTCATGGCCAGCGAGGCCGCCGTCCGCGTGACCGAGGAGGCCATCCAGATCCTCGGCGGCAACGGCTACACCCGCGAGTACCCGGTGGAGCGCATGCACCGCGACTCCAAGATCTTCACGATCTTCGAGGGCACCAGCGAGATCCAGCGCCTGGTCATCGCCCGCACCATCACCGGCCTCCCCGTCCGCTGACCCCGAGCAAGCCGTGCCCCTGACCAAGCACCTGGTCAGGGGCACTTTCACCGCTATTCGGCGATGCGGGTGCGTTGTGTCCAGCGGAACACGATCCGGGAAAGGATCGCGCTCGGCTGGATCGCTTCGCATTCGAAGTGCTCCCACCCGCCGAGCCGCTGCAACTTGATCTTTCCGCCGGCGATCGCATCGGGGCTCACGCGCTGTCGCCGGGGCAGGTCTGGCGGACCTCCTTCGAGGTGGATCTCGATTTCTCCGTTCTCGAAATGCGTTTTCACAACGGTGCTCCGTCCGTAATTGGCGACAGATCCCTCAGCTCGCCGTCGCGTCCCAGTGAACGAGGAGCCGGCCGAGACGGTCGATGACCGTCGCGGGAGAAGTGGTCAGGTAGAAGTGGCCGCCTTGGAAGACGACCAGGTCGAATGTGCCGGTGGTGTGGTTCCTCCAGGCCCGGGCCTCGTCGAGGGTCACCTGGGGATCGCTGTCGCCGGTGAACACGGTCACAGGGCAGGGGACCGTCGAGCCTGGATCAGAGGAGTAGGTCTCGATGGCGGTGTAGTCGGCCCGAATCGCCGGAAGAAACGCCTCGCGCATCTCCTCGTCCTCCAGGAGAGCGGTCTCGGTCCCGCCCAGCCTGCGGATTTCAGCGACGATGCCCGCGTCGTCCCGCCCGTGCACCGTATCGATGCGCCGCCGGGAGGGTGCGCGGCGTCCCGACGCCACCAGTCCCAGTGGCGGCCGATCCATCCGGCGGGCGGTCTCGAACGCCAGCGCGGCGCCCATGCTGTGGCCGAAGAAGGCCGACCGGTCCATCGGCCACGAGGAGAGCGCGTCGGCCGCCGCGTCGGCCAGCCGGCCCAGATCGGTGATCGGCCTTTCGGCCCGGCGATCCTGACGTCCGGGGTACTGCAGGGCCAACACCTCAATGCCCTTTTCGGCCAGAGCGGTGGCGACCGGAAAGTAGAAGCTGGCCGAACCGCCCGCATGCGGAAAGCACACAAGACGGAGATCGGCATCCGGAACGTGACGGAAACGCCTGATCCAGGTGTCGCGATCGGCTTGCGGCTCGCTGGTGTGCATGAGAGCAGCCTCGCGGCTGCGGCTAAAGTCTCCGCAAAGCCCGCTCGGTCAGCTGTGCTGTTCGAGAAAGGCGGGGCCGAGCCTCGCCGCCGGAATCGCGGACGACAGATCCGCGCGGCGACTGACGTCGAGCTTGCGGTAGACCCTGGTGAGGTGTTGTTCGACCGTGCTCACGGTGACGAACAGCCTGTTCGCGATCTGGCGGTTGGTGAATCCGTCGGCCGCCAGCGCGGCGACCCGCAGTTCGGCGTCACTGAGCTCGCCGATCGGCCCGTCGTCCGCCGGTTCGCCGGTCACGATGTCCGCGCGTCCCGCCTGGACCGCGAGCGGCATCCGGCGCAGCCAGTGCGCCCCGGACGCCTGGGCCAGGTGGTCGGCACGGCACGCGGTCCGCCGCGCGGTACCGATCTCACCGAGCTCATGCTGGACGCGGCTGAGGTCGGCGAGCGCCTGGGCGACGCCCAGCTTGTCCTGTGCCTTCTGGAGCGCGTCCACGGCCTCGAAGAGCATCGGGCGGCGGTCCTTGAGTTCGCTGTTGCCGGCCAGCGCGCGCAGGGTGAGCCCGCGCGTTCGGTGATCCCAGGCTGGGAGCATGGCCAGCTGCTCCTCGGCGAGCACGCGTCCCTTGTCGAGCCGGCCGAGTTCGGTATAGGCGTGCGCGGCCGCGGAACGCCACGGAGTGATCGCCGGGACGTCCAGGTTCCACCGGACCATCAGCCCCCCGCACACCTGGAAGTCGCCGAGAGCGGCGTGGAACCGCCCCATCGCCATGTGGTGCCAGCCGCGGGCATGCAGGTAGTGGAGGCCCACTCTGGTGTCGAACATCTCCTTGGGAACCGGCGCGTCGAGATACGTCCCGGCTCGGTCCAGGTTGCCCAGCCCCATCGTGGCCGTCACCATGCTCGCCACCGGCAGGCCGAAGGCCACGCCCCAGCTCTCGGGCGACAGGCCGGTCAGGGCCTGGGCGGACCGCCGATGCGCCGCTCGCAGATCCCCGCGCCGGATCTCGGCCCAGGCGCCCACGGCCGCCAGGATCGCCGTCCAGGCACGTGCGCGGCGCGCCTCGGCCTCCGCGGCCAGCGACTCGCACCAGAACACCGCCTTGTCCAGGGAGCCGCAATAGACCAGGCCGAGGAGGGCGGCGGTGACGGAGATCAGGGCCGACTCCTCAAGCCGCGCGCGCTGCAGCACCTGCTCGGCTGCCATGATCACCTCGTCGGGGCCGCCCTCCGGGAGGGGCAGCATCGAGAGGCGCGGGGCGAAGGTCTCTGACGTGGAGTCGGCCACGAAGGTCGCGGAGGAGACCGTGTGAGGGTAGAGGAAGGCCAGGCGCTGGGCGGCCTGCTCGCTGTCGCGCCCCTCGCGGGTGCGCAGGTACGACAGCACCTGTGCCGCGCCCTCCAGGCGTCCGTGCCAGGCCAGATAGTCGATGGTCTGGGCGCCGTAGCGCTCGCCCAGAAGCCCCTGCCGCGCGGCGGCGGTGAGTTCGGGGAGAAGCCGCTCCGCATTGGACGGGGCGATCCGCCATTCGGCGCGCGCGATGAGGAAGGAGAGCACGGCCCGCTCGCGGTCGTCGGCGCATTGCTGTTGCGCCAGCCTGAGCAGCAGCACGGCGCGGTCGCTGTCGCCCTTTTCGAGAGCGTGCTCGGCCGCTTCGGACAGCACCTCTGATCGCCACGGCGCACCGGGGCCGTCCGCGGACAGCAGGTGCTCGGCGACGACACTCGCGTGCGCTCCCGCGGCGTGGAGCACCCGGGCCGCCTCCGCGTGCAGCGCCTTGCGGTCGGCGGCGGCGATCGTCTGGAGCACTGCGAGCCTCGCCTTCTCGTGCCGGAAGCCGAGGCCGCACACCAGTCCCGCGTCCGCCAAGCTCTTGATCGCCTCCTCCACCGTCTGGTGGCCGTGCCCGAGCGCCGCGCCGAGCAGGCCGGGAGGGACCGGCTCGCCGAACACGGCGATTGCACGCGCGACGTCCAGTTCCGGTTGCTCGTACCAGCAGAGGCATCGGACGACGGCCGCCTGGAACGCCTCGCCGGGGACAGGGGCGGGGGAGTCCATTTCGTGAGCAGGATCGAACGAGTCGTCCAGGAGCGCCGTTGTCAGTAATGGATTACCGCCGGTCAAACCATGGAAGGCGGTGGCGAGACGCCGGGGGCAGAGGCGCCCCATGCGCTGGCTCAGCAGCGTTCCCACGGCGAACGGCGACAGCGGTTCGAGGCGGATCCGGCGGCAGTACGGCTGGCGCAGCAGGTCGGCCTCCAGAATCTGGTGACGTCCTCGCAGGCCGGAGTGTTCGGTGAGCACCACCATGACACGGTGCGAGCGCAACCGGCGGACAAGATAGAGAAGGCAGCGCAAGGACAGGTCGTCGACGTACTCGACGTCGTCCACGCAGATGATGATCGGCCGTTCCTTGGCGACTTCCTGCAACCGGCCCAGCAGGTCGCGCAGGGTGGGCGAGGCGAGTTGCTCGGTGGCGTCGGGCTCAGGCCGGGCCACGGCGTCGATGAGAGCGCGGTCGAGCGGCGGCAGTTCCCGGCCGGCGGCTCCGTCGGCCGACTCGACGTTGCGCATGAGCTGGTCGAGCACCCCGAGGGAGAGATGGCGTTCGGCGTGAGCTCCGGCGGCGCTCAGCACCAGTGCGCCGGCCTCGACGGCACGCTCGGCGAAGGTGTTCAGGAGCGCGGTCTTGCCGCAGGCCACCGGACCGTCGATGACCGCGACCTGCGCTGTTCCGGTGGCGCATTTCTCCAGCAGGTCATCAAGGACGGAGAATTCGATTGAACGTTCCACCAAAGTCACTGCTACGCCTCGTTAGGTCCCGGTGACAAATCGGCTGGCCACCTGGCTCGATACCAGGTGGCTCCTGTTTGGTGGGTGGGGATTCCTGTGATTGGCGGGATCATCGGCGACGTCCCCGATGATCATTTAATGTCGGATTGCTCCCGACCACTACCCACGTTGCACAGGGATATTTCACGTTCCACGAACGAATCTCAGTGGACCACAAGTGGATCACTTGGGATGGGCTCCCACCGGCCCCGCGTTCACTTCAAGCGGTCATGAGATCGAGACGTTCTGCGAACAGTGGTTCGTCGTCTCCGCGCAGAATGGCCATGTGGAGTCGCCGCAGGGAACGGCACGGTGCGAGTGCGAGTTCCTGTTCCAGGCGGTCATGGGCGGTCCGGTAGACCTTGAGCGCGTCGGCCTGCCGCTCGGAGCGGTAGAGCGCCACCATGAGCTGCCGGTAGAACGCCTCGTGCAGCGGGTGCTCCTCGGACAGCGAGTACAGTCGCCCGATCACGTCCCGATGGCGCCCCAGCCGAAGGTAGGCGTCGACGAGCAACTCGCGGCATTCCAGGCGGAGTTCCTCGAGCCAGGTCGCGTGGGCGGAGATGATCGGGCCGTCCCGCAGGTCCCCCAGCGTCGCGCCCCGCCACAGGCCGAGGGCCAGCTCGAAGGCCTCGGCGGCTTCTTCGAGCCGCTCCGCTCGCAGGGCGGAGCGAGCGTGCTCCGCGCACATCTCGAAGTCGAACACGTCCAGTTCGTGGCCGTCGAACTGGAAGAGATAGCCCGGTGGCCGGGTGACGATCGGGCTGCCCTCCTGTCCCGGGCGGGCGAGGAATTTGCGCAGCTGCGAGATATAGACGTGCAGGGAGGCCGTCGCGCGCCGCGGAGGGTGCTCGCCCCAGAGCTCCGACATCAGCTCGTCGGTGGTGGTCACCTGCGCGCCGCGGGCCAGCAGCACGGCCAGGACGATCTCGATCTTGTGAGCGGTCAGGCGTGAGACTCGTTCGTGATCCAGTACGCGGAGCGGGCCGAGCATTTCGAATCGCATTTGTTTCCCTCGGCGGACCAGTGGGGCTTAGCCCGACTTTGGCACAGCCCAAGGGTCCACTCGAGCCCCTATTTCGCCCCTAGAGACCCCAAACATGGCAGCTTACTATCTGCAGCGCATTCGAAGCTGAACGTCACTGCCGACGGCGACCTTTGGCGCAACTTTAGGGTCCAGGCCGACGATGGCGGCGGATCCGGGGCCGCCTTCTCGTGGTATTGCACCGGAGCCGAGTTCGGCCGTCTTGAACAGTGCTAATGGCTGGGTGACCTCGAATGGCAACCGAAGAACAGCTGGTCGATTACCTCAAGCGGGTCGCGGCGGAGCTGCACGACACGCGGCAGCGGCTCCAGGAGGTCGAGGAACGGAACACCGAGCCGGTGGCCGTGGTGGGCATGGCGTGCCGGTTCCCCGGCGGTGTGCGCTCGCCGGAGGACCTGTGGGAGCTGGTGTCCTCCGGGCGGGACGCGATCGGCGAGTTCCCGTCCAACCGCGGCTGGGACCTGGAGGGCCTCTACCACCCGGACCCCGACCACCCCGGCACCTGCTACGTGCGCGACGGCGGCTTCCTCCACGACGCGGACCAGTTCGATGCGGCGTTCTTCGGGATCAGCCCGCGCGAGGCCCTCGACGCCCACCCCCAGCAGCGTCTGCTCCTGGAGACGGCCTGGGAGGTGCTGGAGCGGGCCGGGGTCGATCCCGCCTCGCTGAAGGGCACCCCGACCGGTGTGTACGTGGGGACGGCCACCACCGGCAACGGCGCGCGCGGAGACGGAGCGACCGAGGGCTACGCCGGCAACGCCCCCAGCGTCCTGTCCGGGCGGATCGCCTACACCCTCGGGCTCGAAGGGCCGGCGCTGACGGTGGAGACGGCGTGCTCGTCGTCGCTGGCCGCGACTCACCTGGCGGCCCAGGCGCTCCGGCAGGGCGACTGCACGCTCGCCATGGCCGGCGGCGTGACGGTGATGCCGACGCCCGAAGTGTTCACCGGCTTCTCCCGGCAGCGGGGTCTGGCCCCGGACGGCCGGTGCAAGCCGTTCGCGGCGTCCGCTGACGGCACGGGCTGGGGTGAGGGTGTCGGCCTGCTGCTGCTGGAGCGTTTGCCGGACGCGCGCCGCAACGGTCATCGGGTGCTGGCGCTGGTCCGGGGGTCGGCGGTCAACCAGGACGGTGCGAGCAACGGCTTCACCGCCCCCAACGGCCCCTCGCAGCAGCGAGTGATCCGGCAGGCGCTGGCGAACGCGCGCCTGTCCCCGTCCGAGGTGGACGCGGTGGAGGCGCACGGCACCGGCACGCCGCTCGGTGACCCGATCGAGGCCGACGCGCTCCTGGCGACCTACGGGCGCGACCGCCCGCAGGACCGGCCGCTGTGGCTCGGCTCGATCAAGTCCAACATCGGGCACACGCAGGGCGCCGCGGGCGTCGCCGGGCTGATCAAGGTGATCATGGCGATCCGGAACGGTGTCCTCCCGCCCACCCTGCACGCCGCCGACGCCACCCCGCACGTGGATTGGTCGCAGGGCACGGTGCGGTTGCTGACCGAGGCCCGGGAGTGGCCGGCGACGGGCCGGCCGCGCCGGGCGGGCGTGTCGTCCTTCGGCATCTCCGGTACGAACGCGCACGTGATCGTTGAGCAGGCCGAGCCGGTCGAGGACGACCACTCCGAGGTGGACGGCCCGGCGGAGAGCGGCACCGGGGAGAACGGCCCCGAGGCCGAGCGGTCAGGCTCACCGGGTCCGGTTCCCTGGGTGGTGTCGGCACGCGGCGAGGAGGCCTTGCGCGCACAGGCGACGAGGCTGAGGGACTTCGCCGCGGCCGACCCCGGACCGTCTCCGGTCGATGTGGGCTGGTCGCTGATCAACACGCGGTCCCTGTTCGCGCGCCGGATGGTCTCCGTGGGGTCCACGCGTGCGGAACTGCTGGCGGGACTGGACGCCGCCGATCCGGTTGAGCCGGTGGACGGCGAGTCGGTATGGCTGTTCAGCGGTCAGGGCAGCCAGCGGGTGGGGATGGGCGCGGGCCTGCACGAGCGGTTCCCGGTGTTCGCCGAGGCATTCGACGAGATCTGTGAACTGCTCGATCCCTGCCTTGAGCGCCCACTGAAGCAGGTGGTGTTCGAGGGCCCCGACGAGATCCTGCAACACACCACCTATGCCCAGGCCGCCCTGTTCGCCGTCGAGGTCGCGCTGGCGCGGCTGCTGACGAGCATGGGCCTGCGGCCGGACGTCGTCGTGGGCCACTCGATCGGCGAAGTGGCCGCGGCTCACGTGGCCGGGGTCTTCGATCTCGCCGACGCGTGCCGGCTCGTGGGGGCGCGCGCGACCTTGATGGGGCGCCTGCCCGCGGGGGGCGCCATGGTGGCCGTCCAGGCCGCCGCCGACGAGGTGACGGTCCCCGACGGGGTGAGCGTGGCGGCGTTCAACACGCCGGACGGCACTGTGATCTCCGGGCCGGCCGAGCCGGTGAGCCGGCTCGAGGCCGAGTGGCGTGAGCGAGGACGTAAGACCAGGCGCCTGCGGGTCAGCCATGCCTTCCACTCGGCGTTGATGGATCCGATGCTGGACGACTTTGCCGAGGCGATCGGCGGCCTGTCGTTCGCCGAACCGTCGATCCCGCTGATCTGCGGCGTGACCGGCCAGGAGGCGGACGCGCAGATGGCCGGCCCCGCCTACTGGGTACGGCAGGTGCGCGAGCCGGTGCGTTTCCACCCGGCCATCACCCGGATCGCGGATCGGGCCGGGCGCTACATCGAACTGGGTCCTGACCCGGTACTGGCCACCTCCGTTCAGCGCACCGTCGACGAGGCCGACGCCGTGGCCGTGCTCGACGGCCGGTATCCCGACGCCGTCGCGTTCGGCCGCGCCCTCGGCCACCTCCACGCGGGCGGGGCGACGGTGGACTGGAGCCCCTGGTTCCCCGCCGACCCGGCGCCTCGCTTCGTCGATCTCCCCACCTACCCCTTCCAGCACGCGCGCTTCTGGCAGTCGGACCGACGGAAGGACGGTGACGCGGGGAGTCTGGGACTGACCGCGGCGGGGCATCCCCTGCTGGGTGCCGCCATAGAGCTGGCCGAGGGCGGCGCCTTCCTGCTGACCGGCCGTCTCACCGATCCGGCCGGTTCGTGGCTCGACGACCATGTGGTGGCGGGGACGCCGATGGCGGCCGGTGCGGTGCTGGTCGAATGGGCGCTGCGCGCCGCCGACGGCGTGGGCTGCGCGACCGTCGACGACCTGACGCTGCGGGCGCCGCTCGTCCTGCCGGTCTCCGGCGGGGTGCGCGTCCAGGTTCTGGTGGGTGCGGCCGGCGAGGGCGGCCGGAGGGAGCTGCAGATCTACTCACGGCCGGACGACGAGACCACCGAGGCGTGGGAGTGCCATGCCTCGGGGACCCTCGGTCCGGACGTCCCGCCGGGCGAGATGCCGCCGGAGACCGGAGGAGCGGAGGTCTGGCCTCCGCCGGGCGCCGAGCCCCTCGAGGTCGAGGGGCTGTACGAGCGCGCGGCCACGGCCGGGTATGAGTACGGCCCCGCGTTCCAGGGTGTGCGCGCGGCCTGGCGGCACGGTGACGACCTGCTGGCCGAGGTGGAACTGCCTGAGGCGGCCGGGGATGAGGACGGCTTCACCGTCCACCCGGTACTGCTGGACGCCGCCCTGCATCCGGCGCTGCTCACTGACCGTTCGGGCGACGAGAAGGTCTGGATTCCGTTCGACTGGAACGGCGTGACGCTCCACGCGAACGGGGCCACGAACGTACGCGTGCGTCTGTCACCGAGCGAGGACCGGGGCGGACGGTCTTTGCGCCTCCTGATGACCGACCCCGCGGGTCAACCCGTGCTGGACGTGGCGGAGCTGCGGATGCGGCCGGTCGACGGCAGCCAGTTCCAAGCCGTCGTGCGCGGCACTGCGAACGGCCTGTACACCGTCGACTGGACGCCCATCACCCCGTCTGGCGTCGACAGCGAATCCATCGCCGTCCTCGGCCCCGAGCCGGTGGGGCCGGAGCTGGTGGAGGCGGCGCTCCGGGCCGGCCCACCGCCCTCATCGGTGATGCTGGCGGAGGTCGGCGGACCCGAGGGCGACAACGCCGCCGACGACGGGCGCGCCACGGTGGAACGTGTCCTTGAAGCGGCCGTCGCATGGCTGGACGAGCCGCGGCTCGCGGACGTCCGGCTGGCGTTCGTCACCAGAGGCGGACTCGCCGAGGCCGGAGTATGGGGCCTCATCCGTAGTGCCCAGGCCGAGCACCCCGACCGCTTCCTGCTCATGGACGCCGCGCCCGATGCCGACGTCGCGCCGGCCGTGCGTTCGGCGGCGGATGCGGCCGAGGAGCAGGTGAGGGTGCGCGGCGATCAGATCCTGGTGCCCCGGCTCGGCCGCGCCACCGGTGACCGCGACCCCGACCGCGAACACGATCGCGGCGAGGGCGCCGAGGCGTCGCCGGCGGTCGGGGACGGGACCGTGATGGTGACCGGTGGCACCGGGAACCTCGGCGGGCTGGTGGCCGAGCATCTCGTCCGGCGGCACGGCGTGCGCCGTCTGCTGTTGCTGTCGCGGCGGGGCGGCGGGGCGCCCGGCGCGGCCGAGCTTGGAGCACGGCTCGCCGAGCTCGGCGCGCACGTCGATGTGGCGCCGGTCGACGTCGCCGACAAGGAGGCGCTGGCATGGGCACTGGCGGGCATCCCGGCGGAGCATCCCCTCGAGGCCGTGGTCCACGCCGCCGGGACTCTCGACGACGCGATCCTCACCTCGCACACCCCGGAACGCGTGGCGAACGTGTGGCGGCCGAAGGCGCTGGGCGCCTGGAACCTCCACACGCTGACGCGCGACCTTCCGCTGAAGCTCTTCTGGGTGTTCTCCTCGGCGGCCGGGACCATCGGCAACGCGGGACAGGCGGGCTACGCGGCGGCCAACGCGTTCTGCGACGCGCTGATGGCCCATCGCCGCGGCACCGGCCTTCCCGGCATGGCCGTGGCCTGGGGCCTCTGGGCCGGCGACGGTGGCATGAGCGCCCAACTGGCTCCAGCAGACCTCGCCAGGCTGCGTGGTGTGCGCCCGCTTTCGACCGAGCGCGGCCTGGCCCTTCTGGACGCGGCATGGCGGCTCGGTGAGGCCAACGTCGTGGCCGCCGACCTGTCCGTCGCGGGTGTTCCCGCCGGCGAACTGCCTCCGGCACTGCGCGGCCTGGCCGGGCGTGCACGCCGGCGGGCGGCCGCGGACGGCGGCGCGCCCACCCTGGCCGCGCGGTTGGAGGGGCTGGACGCCGACGCCCGAGCCGGACTGCTCGCGGACATCGTTCGTGAACGCGTCGCGGCCGTCCTCGGCCACTCCTCCCCGAACGAGGTGCGTCCGGACGCCAACTTCGAGGAGCTGGGATTCGACTCGCTGACGGTGGTGGAGCTGCGCAACAAGCTCGCGGCGGCCACCGGGCTGCGCCTGCCCGCGACGCTGGCCTTCGACCACCCGACCCCGCGGGCCCTGGCCCGGTACCTGGGCACGCGACTGGACGGCGCGAAGGCTCCGGCCGTCCCGGCGCGGACGGTCGCGCGGGCGGACGACCCGGTGGCGATCGTGGGAATGGCCTGCCACTATCCGGGCGGCGTGCGCTCGCCGGAGGACCTGTGGGAGCTGGTGGCGTCCGGGCGGGACGCGATCGGCGAGTTCCCGTCGAACCGCGGCTGGGACCTGGAACGGCTCTTCGCGCCGGACCCCGGCCGGCCGGGGACCAGTCACACCCGCGAAGGCGGATTCCTGCACGAGGCGGGAGAGTTCGACGCCGCGTTCTTCGGAATCAGCCCGCGGGAGGCGCTGGCGGCCGACCCGCAGCAGAGGCTCCTCCTGGAGACCGCCTGGGAGACCTTCGAGCGGGCGGGGATCGACCCGAGATCGCTCGGCGGCACACCGACCGGCGTCTACACGGGCGTCATGTACCACGACTACGCCACCGGCGCGGCCGACGACGACGCCGAGCTCGAAGGCTATGTGATGCCCGGGACGGGCAGCGCGATCTCCGGCCGGGTCGCCTACACGCTCGGGCTGGAGGGCCCGGCGCTGACGGTGGACACGGCGTGCTCGTCGTCGCTGGTCGCCCTGCATCTGGCCGCCGGCGCGCTGCGGCGGGGGGAGTGCGACCTCGCGCTCGCGGGCGGCGTCACCGTGATGGCGACCCCCGGCCTCTTCCCCGGCTTCTCGCGGCAGCGGGGGCTGGCCCGGGACGGGCGGTGCAAGTCGTTCGCGGCGTCCGCTGACGGCACGGGGTGGGGTGAGGGTGTCGGCTTGTTGCTGCTGGAGCGTCTGTCGGACGCGCGCCGTAACGGTCATCGCGTACTGGCGGTGGTCCGGGGGTCGGCGGTCAACCAGGACGGTGCGAGCAACGGCTTCACCGCCCCCAACGGCCCCTCGCAGGAACGGGTGATCGGGGCGGCGCTGGCGTCCGCCGGGCTCACGGCGTCCGATGTCGACGCGGTGGAGGCCCACGGCACCGGGACCAGGCTGGGCGACCCGATCGAGGCGCAGGCCGTGCTGGCGACCTACGGGCGGGACCGTTCTCAGGACCGGCCGCTCTGGCTGGGGTCGATCAAGTCGAACATGGGCCACACCCAGGCCGCGGCCGGTGTCGCCGGCGTGATCAAGATGGTCACGGCGATGCGGCACGCGACGCTGCCGCCCTCGCTGCACATCGACGAGCCCACCCCGGACGTCGACTGGTCGTCCGGGACCGTCCGCCTGCTGACCGAGGCCCGGGAGTGGCCGGCGGCGAGCCGGCCGCGCCGGGCGGGCGTGTCCTCGTTCGGCGCCTCGGGGACGAACGCGCACGTGATCGTAGAGGAGGCGGCCGACGAGGCCGAGATCGACGGCGAGGAGGAGCGGTCCGGGCCGGCGGGCGTGGTGCCGTGGGTGGTGTCGGCGCGCGGTGCGGAGGCGTTGCGTGCGCAGGCGACAGGGCTGAAGGAGTTTGTGGCTGAGGCTTCTGAGGTGTCGCCGGTCGAGGTGGGTTGGTCGTTGATCACGTCGCGGTCGCTGTTGGAGCGTCGGCTGGTGGCCATCGGTTCTTCGCGTGAGGAGTTGGTGGCGGGCCTGGATGCCGCCGATCTGGTGGAGCCGGTGGAGTCGGTGAGTGGTGAGGTGGTGTGGCTGTTCAGTGGTCAGGGCAGTCAGCGACCGGGTATGGGTGCGGGTTTGTATGAGCGGTTCCCGGTGTTCGCGGAGGCCTTTGACGAGGTGTGCGGGCTGCTGGATCCGCATCTGGAGCATGGGCTGGCATCGGTCGTCCTGGCCGGGGATCCAGAGGTCCTGGATCACACTATGTATGCGCAGGCGGGGTTGTTCGCGGTGCAGGTCGGTTTGGCGCGGTTGCTGGCCAGTATGGGTGTGCGGCCGGGCGCGGTGGTGGGTCATTCGATCGGGGAGGTGGCTGCGGCGTATGTGGCCGGTGTGTTCGACCTTGCGGATGCGTGCCGGTTGGTGGCTGCGCGGGCGGGGTTGATGGGGGCGCTTCCTGCGGGGGGTGCGATGGTGGCGATCCAGGCGGGAGCGGAAGAGCTGGCCGGGACACTGCCCGAGGGGGTGAGCATCGCGTCGTTCAATACTGCTGATGGTTCGGTGGTGTCGGGGCCGGAGGACCTGGTCGCCGAGGTGCAGGGGTGGTGGTCGGGGCGGGGGCGTAGGACCAAGCGGTTGTCGGTCAGTCATGCGTTCCATTCGGTGTTGATGGAGCCGATGCTGGATGACTTCGCGGCTGCCATCGGTGACCTGTCGTTCCGTGATCCGGTGATCTCGCTGGTCAGTACGTTGACTGGTGAACTGGAGGAGAGCGGTATCGCCACGGCTGACTATTGGGTGCGGCAGGTGCGTGAGCCGGTGCGGTTCCATCAGGCCATCACCCAGCTCACCCACCACACCAAGACTTTCGTGGAACTCGGCCCGGACCCCGTGCTGGCCACGGCCGTCCAGCACATCGCCGAGGACGCGCGAGCACTGGCCGTGCTCGACCACGACCAGCCCGATGCCGTCGCCTTCGGGCAGGCCCTGGGCCGATTGCACGCCGGCGGACTGGATGTGGACTGGAGCTCCTGGTTCCCCGCTGATCCCCGGCCTCGCATCATCGACCTGCCCACCTACCCCTTCCAACGTCAGAACTACTGGCTGGCCGCTGCCAGGGGAGGAAGCGGAGACGCGACGGGCCTTGGCCTGGACTCGGTCCGGCATCCGCTCCTCGGGGCGGCGATGCGGCTCGCGGACGCCGACACCCGAGTCCTCACCGGCCGGTTGCCGGGAGCCGACGGCGGGAGCTGGCTCGGCGAACACCGCGTTCTCGGCACCGTGCTCCTCCCGGGAACCGTTCTGGTCGAGTGGGCGCTCCGCGCGGCCGACGAAGTGGGCTGCTCAGGCGTGGAGGAGCTGACCCTGCGGGCGCCGCTGGTGCTCCCTGCCACCGGCAGCCTCCCGGTCCAGATCGTGGTGAGTCCGGCCGAGGACGACGGCCGTCGGCAGATACGACTGTTCTCCCGCTCCGACGACGAGTGGGTCTGCCACGCCGAGGGCGCACTGGTGCCGGAACCTCTGGGCACGCCGGAGACGCTCGGCGGTCAGTGGCCCCCGGCGGGCGCCGAGCCCCTGCCGGTGGACGGTTTCTACGAAAGCGTCGCGGCCGCCGGTTACGAGTACGGCCCCGCGTTCCAGGGCATGCGGGCGGCCTGGCGGGACGGCCGGGATCTGCTGGGGGAGATCGCCCTGCCAGAGGAGGCGGGCGAATCCGCCGGATTCGGCCTCCATCCGGCACTGCTGGACGCCGCGCTGCACCCGGCGCTGCTGGCGGGCGGACCGGACGGCGAAGCCCCGTACCTCCCGTTCGTCTGGAGCGGGATCTCGCTCTGGGCGAGGGATACCAGGAGCGTGCGGGTCAGGCTGTCTCCCATCGAGCCGGACGGGCTCAAGGTGACGGTGGCCGATGCCGCCGGATCGCCCGTGCTCGGCCTCGAGCAGCTCGTGATGCGTCCGGCCGACCCCAAGCAGTTCCGCACTCGTGGTGTCGAGGGCCTGTTCACCGTCGAATGGACGTCGGCTCCAGACCCGGTCACCGCCGCTCCGGACGAATTCGAGATCGTCGAAGCGGAGACCGCGGAGGGGGCGCTGCGGAACGTGCGGGACTGGCTGGCCGGCTCCGGGCCCGATGACGATCGGCGGCTCGCGGTCGTCACGCGCGGTGCGGTGGGGGAGTCTCCCGACCCGGACGCGGCGGCGGTGTGGGGTCTGGTGCGCTGCGCGCAGCTGGAGAACCCCGGCCGCTTCGTCCTGGTCGATCTCGACGAGGACTCGGAGGCCGGACCGGCGCTCGACGCCGGGGAGCCGCAGGTGGCGGTCCGGGACGGCCGGCCGTTCGTGCCGCGTCTGGTGCGGGCCGGCGCGCCACCGGAGCTGACGGCTCCGGCCGGGGAGGCCGCGTGGCGGCTGAGCGCGGCGAACGCGTCGACGCTTGAGGATGTGTCGGTCGCCGCCTGCCCTGAGGTGCTGGAGCCGTTGGAGCCGGGCCGGGTGCGGGTCGAGGTGCGTGCGGCCGGTGTCAATTTCCGGGATGTCCTGATCGCGCTGGGCATGATCCCGGGCTTCGGTGGCATTGGTGGTGAGGGTGCCGGGGTGGTGACCGAGGTCGGTCCCGAGGTCACGAATGTGGCGGTCGGTGACCGGGTGATGGGGTTGTTCGGCGGTGCGTTCGGCCCGGTGGCGGTGGC
>NZ_JBICUD010000010.1:0-482190 GCF_043198015.1 Spirillospora sp. NPDC048911
CCGTGCACCTCCCCGGTCGAGACGGTCAGGTCCAGACCGTCGAGCGCCCGGGTCCGCCCGAACGTCTTCACCAGCCCGGAGATCGCGATGGCGGCCGAATGCTCGGGGGCGGCCGGACGTCCTGGCCCGGAACGCGAAGAGGATCCCAACATGAACTCCAAGCTCCGCCAGCGCCGGAGCCGGCGCAAGAGACCTTGGTGCCGGAATCAGAGCCCCACCAAGACACCCCGCCTCGAGCCACCGATCTCGGCAGCTCGTGCCAGACCTGACGCAAAGGACCAAAGACCCTTCCATCGCTCTGCCGTGACCCGGTTCTGACCGCGCGTATCAATCGCCGGCAGCCCGGCACTTTAATGTCTGGCTATTCAAACCCGCGAACACAGGCGGGAAAGTTGAGATAGATGCCCTGCATGTTAAGACGGAACGCCAGAGTGAGGGAGGATTGCCGGAGTGACAGTATTGTATCCGTTTGAATAGGTATCGCATCGTGATGTGTCGATCTAGCGTGTGCAACTGATCGTCAGGACCGAGGCATGGGAGCCCGGATGAGCCTCTTTCGCGATTTCGCCGAGCTATGCCAGGTCCCGGGAAAGCGGCCCCGTCAGGACGAATACCTCGTCATATATCAGGAGAGTGCCGACAGGTTCACCCACGGCGACCGACGGCTATCGGCGGAGGTGCCTCGACGGCGAATGTCCTGGTCAGAGCGGGTTTTGTGGGAGAGTGGCCCGCAAATTCCTCGCGCTGGCGCCGCTGCCCCTCCTGCTAGGAGAGATGTATCTCACAAGCCGGGATGCGTACACATTCAATTACAGACTGGAGCGTCTGCGCTCGCCGGGCTCTCTTCCTGGCGAGGAGCCAAGGGTGCGGGCGCGCTGCAATTTCTGCCGGTCACATCCAATGTGGATCCAGTTCTTACCGTGGACCGTGCCGCCGCCGAGACATATGACCATTCCCAACTCGGCCGCGCCGTGGACATGAGCCGCCGGCTCGGCAGCGCTTTTCATGCCGAAGTTAATGCCTTCCGGAGAGTGATGGACACGTTCCGGCCGGGCGCTGGTGATCCAAGACCGCTGCCTGAGGCTCGACCACACCATCCACGTCAGCGACGACCTCACCGAAAGCCGCCGCGTTGAGGAGAACCCATGCCCCTCCCTCTGGTCGAGATCGGACCGCGACCCCTGACCCGTGACCAGATCATCGCGGTAGCGCGCGACAACGCCGACGTCCGTGTCTCCGAAGCCGCGCTGCGCGCCATGGGGATGGGCCGGATGCAGCTGGAGGCCCTGGCCGCCGCGGGACTCCCCGCCTACGGGCTGACCACCGGCGTGGGGGCGCTGATGAACGAGCGCGTCGCCCAGCATCAGCTCGCCGAGATCCAGCAGGCCCTGGTCGATTCGCACGCCGCGGGGGTCGGCGCGCCGGTCGAGGCCGAGACCGTGCGGGCCATGGCCCTGCTCAGGCTTCGCACGCTGGCCACCGGACGCACCGGAGTCCGCCCGGTCATCGCCCGCGCGCTGGCAGGCCTGCTCAACGCGGGCCTGGTCCCGGTCGTGAACGAGTACGGATCGCTGGGCTGCTCGGGTGACCTGGCCCCGCTGGCCGCCGTGGCCGCCGCGCTCACCGGCCGCGGCCACGTCCTGGTCCAACGCGAGCCACATCCCATCCCGCCCGCGTCCGTCACCCCCACCGCGTCCGTCACCTCGACTGCGTCGGTTACGCCGACTGCGTCCGTTACGCCGACTGCGTCCGTTGCGTCGGCCGCGTCCAACGGGCTTGCCGCGTCGGCTGCGTCGGTCACGTTCGCCGCGTCCGGCGCGTCGGCCAGGTCTGGGCGGGTGCGGCCTGCCGCTCAGGCGTTGCGGGAGGCGGGGTTGAGTCCGGTTCGGCTGGCGCAGAAGGAGGCGCTGGCGTTGATGAACGGGACGGAGGGCATGCTCGGCATGCTCATTCTGACCACGGCCGACCTGCGGGCGTTGCTGGACGTCGCGGACCTCACCGCCGCGCTCAGCCTGCAGGCCCTGCATGGCACGGACCGGCCCTTCTCCGCTGAGCTTCAAGAGCTGCGGCCACATGCCGGGCAGGCCCAGGCCGCCGCGCATCTGCGTGCCCTTCTCGCCGGGTCGGGGCTACTGCGCGTCCATGGTGACGGGACGCAGGATCCGTACTGCCTGCGCTGCGTCCCCCAGGTGCACGGCGCCGCGCGAGACGCGCTGGCGTACGCCTTGGGAGTCGCCGATCGCGAGCTGGCGGCCTGCGTCGACAACCCGGTGCTGGTGGACGGACGTCTGGAGTCCAACGGCAACTTCCACGGCGCGCCGCTCGCCCATGCCATGGACTTCCTCGCGATCGTCGTCGCCGACCTCGCCGTCATGGCCGAGCGACGCACCGACCGGATGCTCGACCGGACGCGGTCCCAAGGGCTGCCGCCGTTCCTCGCGGCCAGGCCCGGGGTCGACTCGGGCTACATGATCGCGCACTACACGCAGGTGTCGCTGGTCGCCGACCTCAAGCGGCTGGCGGTTCCGGCCTCGGTCGATTCGACGCCCACGTCCGCGGGACAGGAAGATCACGTCTCGCTGGGCTGGTCGGCGGGCCGCAAGCTACGCCGAGCTTTGGAGCTGCTCCGGGGCGTGCTCGGGATCGAGTTCGTCACCGCCGCGCGCGCCGTCGAGCTGAGGGCTCCCGACCGGCCCGCGCCGGCGTGCCAGGACGCGATCGACCTGCTGCGCACCGAAGTTCCCGGGCCCGGGCCGGACCGCCATCTCGCCCCCGACCTCGCCGCCGCCATCGACCTCGTCACCTCACCCGCACTGCTCGGCATCGTCAGCCGACCGGCCGCCGATCTCCTCGAAGAAAGGTCCACCCATGTCTGAGCGCATCCTTGTCATCGGAGGCGGGCCCGCAGGAAGCACGGCCGCGGCCCTGCTCGCCCGCGCGGGCCGCGACGTGCTGCTGCTGGAGCGCGCCGTCTTCCCCCGCTACCACATCGGCGAGTCCCTGCTGCTGTCGTGCGTGCCCGTGCTCCATGCGTCCGGCGCGTACGACCGCGTGGCCAAGCACGGATTCCAGGTCAAACGGGGGAGCGTCTTCCGCTGGGGCACCGACGCGTGGGTGATCGACTGGCCGAACATGGTGCATCCGGACGCGCATTCCTGGCAGGTCCATCGCGCCGAGTTCGACCACGAGCTGCTGCGGAACGCCGCCGACCAGGGCGCGAAGATCGTCGAGGGCGCCACCGTGAAGCGGATCGTCTTCGAGGACGGACGGGCCGTCGCCGCCGAATGGGTGCACCGCGACGACCCGGAGAACGTCCGCGTCACCGAGTTCGACTTCCTGGTGGACGCCTCCGGCCGCACCGGCGTCCTGACCAAGGGACACTTCGACAACCGGCAGCAGCACGACGTCTTCCAGAACGTCGCCACCTGGTCGTACTGGAAGGACGCCGAGATCCTGGCGGGGTCGCCGGAGGGCTCGGTCAACTCGATCTCGACCGACGGCGGCTGGTTCTGGGTCATCCCGCTGGCGGGCGGCGAGATCAGCATCGGTCACGTCACGCACAAGGACCTCTTCGCTGAGGAGCGTCCCAAGTTCGCGTCGCTGCAGGAGTACTACCTGCACCAGATCCGGTCCTGCGAGACGCTCGATCCGATCGTCGAAGGCGCCACGCAGGTCGAGGACGTCCGCGCCGAGCAGGACTACTCGTACGTGGCGGACGCGTTCAGCGGGCCGGGGTACGTCGCGATCGGCGACGCCGCGTGCTTCCTGGACCCGCTGCTGTCGACCGGGGTGCACCTCGCCCTCTACAGCGCGCTCACCGGCGCGGCGGCGGTCAACTCGGCGCTGAACGGCGACCTGTCCGAAGAGGAGGCGCTGTCGTTCTTCGAGTACGCCTACCGGCGCGCCTACGCACGCCTCATCACGCTGGTCTCCCACCTCTACCAGCGCTACGACGGCAAGGACTCCTACTTCTGGCAGGCGCAGCGGCTGGTACTGGCCGACCACGCCGACCGGCCGCCGATCCACTCGTTCATGGAAATCATCTCCGGCAACACCGACATGCGGGAGGTCTCGGACGTCAGCACCCGCATCATGACGGACGAACTGATCGTCGCGGCGGACCAGGCCCAGCGGACCGCGGGGGAGCACCGCGTGTCCGGCACCCTCGGCGTCGACATGCAGCCCCTGCGGGACCTGTGGGCCGATCCGTCCGACCCGAGCCGGCTCTCCGCCGACCTGGACGGCGTGTACGTCACCACCGACCCCGTCCTCGGCCTGGCCCGCGCGCCGAAGCCCCAGACCTCGAACGGCAACGGCGCGGAGGCGCACGCGTCGAACGTCGGCGGCGTCCCGAAGGAGGCGAAGGCGTGAGCGCCGTCCAGGACGTCCGCCACTGAAGCGCTCTCCGAGGCGGCAGGTGCCACGCCAGGTGCCTGCCGCCTCGGGACGCGGGCCATTGCGAATATGCATCGCGGCAAGCGGATGTCAAGATGCCGCCGGGCCATTTTTGGCGTTGCGCCTCGCAGATTATCGCGGGCGACTCTCGCCAATCCTCGCCAGATGACTCAAGAGAAATCTGAATGAAGTAATAGTTAATTCGCCGCTAATAATGGCGAACGAGGGCCATGTGGAGACGCCGTGACCGGCGAGCCGATCGGAATGACACTGCTTTTTGGCCTTCGGGTGTGGGTTTCAGGGACGATGTGAATAGTGCCAAGGGGCCTATGGGCAACGGATCTTGATTCTCGATAATCAAGTTGCCGTCGATCGCGGCGATCCCAGGGATCGTCGGTGATTATCTGTGACGGCGCCCAGTCCCCATCTCCTTTCCAGGAAGGCACACACGTGTCGCTGAAGAAGCTTGTGCCCCTCTCCGCCGCCGCGCTGACCACGGCGAGCCTCGTGGCGGCCGCCCCGGTGGCCTCCGCCTCCGCGGTGGCCTCCACCGCCCCGTCCGCCGCCGCCCCGTCCGCCGCCGTCGAGGTGGAGGCCGGCAAGGTCACCGTGGCCAAGGCCGGTAAGGCCACGCATGTCGCCTACACCCAGTGCAAGGCGAAGGGCCGTTGGGGAAAGGGTTACATCAAGACCGCCGGCAAGCCCACCAAGAAGCGTCCGCTCGTCACGGTCGTGGAATGGGGCTACGCCATCCAGAAGACCAAGGGCAACCACAAGAACTCGAGCGTCAAGTCGCTGCCGGCCGTTCACGAGAGCGGTGACAACTGGCGCCTGTCCGGTGGCCCCGGGTACACCGGATGGAAGGCCATCGAGGACAACAAGTGGCACAAGGGCAAGCAGATCCAGCGGCCGTCCATCGGCAGGGGAGCCATCGGCGAGAACGCCATCAATTTCTGGTTCGACTTCGACAAGGGCACCGGCGGCTACTGTGATGCGCCGCTGATCCGCTACTCCAAGCTCAAGCCCATCAAGTAGCGCGATAACGTCGTCGGCCATCGGAGCCCTTTGCAACGGTGGCCGACGGCATCGATTCACACCGGGGCGCCCCGTCCTCTCGCTCGAAGGGCGGCGGGGCGCCGTCCGGCCGGCACCGGTCGCGGTGATGGGCGGGTACTGAGAGCTTGATCGTCATGCCCGTGCCCCGCGCCGGCCTGGAGTGGATGCTCTCGCCCGGCCTCCGCAAGGAGCACCTCCAGGCCGACGACCGCGCCCTTGTCGCACGCCTCGCCGCCGAACTCGACCTCCATCCCACCCCCGAGCACGGCGTCACCGCGGACGGTTTCGACGTGGAGGTCCCCCCTTGAGCTGGACGTCCCGACCGGGTGGAGGCGCGAGCCCGACGTGAACGGCGCGGGAGTCGGAGCTCCCGATGTACGAACGCCTCCGGTGCTCAGGGGCCGGACGATCACAACCTCGCAACGCCGTCCATTTCGCTCTATTACGTCCCATATCGTTCCACCTTGTGACTGTGCCACTAGACGGTGACGAGAACGCCTGGGTCTCGCCCGACGCCGCCGACCCCGCCGGACCGCCGACCCCGCCCGCTCCATCCGCTTCCGACCCCTCCGTTCCAGGCCAGTCCGACTCCGGCACGTCCGAGCCTGGCGCGTCCGACTCCGGCACGTCCGAGCCCGGTCTGCCCATGCCCGACGCATCCGTCCCCGGCCAGCCCATCCCTGGGACGTCCACGCCGGGCGTATCCACACCGGGCGTATATGCGCCTGGCGCTTCCGCCCCCGGCGCATACGTACCCGGCGCATATGTGCCTGGAGCGGCCATGCCTGGTCCGTTTGTCTCTGGTCCGTATGCCTACCAGCCGCCGGTCGCGCCGAAGACCAACCGGCTCGCCATCGTCGCGCTGGTCGTCGGGCTTGCCGGTGGGGTCGTCTTCGCGGTGGGCTTCGCCATTGCCGCGCTCGTGCAGATCAAGCGCCGGAACGAGAAGGGGAAGGGCCTGGCCATCGGCGGTCTCGCAGCCGCCGCGGCCTGGGTGGTCGGCATCGTGGCCGTCGTGGTCGCCGCGTACTCCTTCGTCCCGGATCGCGACGAAGCCGGCCGGATCAGCAAGAGCGGCAAGGCCCTCGTCTCGACCCTGAAGGTGGGCGATTGCTTCACCGGCTTCGGCGCGGACGCCACGAACATCCTCGTCACGGCGTTGCCCTGCTCCAAGCCCCATGACGGCGAGGTCGTCGCCAAGGTCAAGCTCCCTGACGGCTCGTTCCCCGGCAGGGCCGAGACCGAGCGGCAGGCCGAAGCGGTATGCGAGAAGGAGATCGGGACGGTCTACGACCGGAGCCGCTACGTGGACGACCTCGACCTCTACGCGTCCTCGCCCGACAAACTGGCCTGGGACGACGGCGACCGGAGCGTGGTGTGCATCATGCGATACACCGGCGGCGGCCTGCTGACCTCCGCTCTCACCGACACCATCGACCGCGACCTCACGGCGTGGCAGGACGTCCGGCAGGGCCAGTGCCTTCGGAAATGGACGAACGAAGGCTTGCTGCGCACCATCGCGTGCACCGAACCCCACAAGGTTCAGGTCATCGCCACCCACGAGGTCACCTGGGGGCCGCGTTGGCCGGGTGACAAAGCTGCGAAGAAAAAGGCCTGGGAGGGGTGCGAGAAACGCATCGACTCCATCTTCGGCAAGCGCGAGCCGTCGGCGCGCGTCGAATGGCAGTACGTGAGTCCGACGAAGTCGCAATGGGAGGCGGGCATGCGCAAGGTCATCTGCCTGGCCGAGGCGGAGTCCGGCACTCTCGACCGTTCCATTCTCCCGCGTTGACATGGAGGGCGTCTGACGGCGTTCGCTGCCGCCGATCCGGTGCGTGCGTCCCCTGGAAGAGGGACGCCGCGTTCGCTCGGCGGGGGGACGACGCCGGTCGGCGTTCTCCGTAGCGTTCCGGAGCGTGAACGCCAATCGTTGTTTCCGAGATGTGAGAACGGTCGCGGTAGCGGCCGTCGCGATCAGCGCGGTCAGCGCCTGCGGGGTGGCCCGGGATCCGGGTAACGCCGCCCTTCAGGGCGCTGACCGCCCGAGCGCGGCACCGTCGCACGAGCCCGCCGATCCGTCCATTCAAAGCTTCCTGGACAAGGCCATGCCGAAGGGGCCTGGCGGCACGGTCGTCGCGGCCCATAATGGCCGGCTCGTGCATTGCAAGGGATTCGGGCTCGCCGATCGCGCGAAGAAGATTCCAGCGAGCTGCGATACCGCCTACGACATCATGTCGATGACCAAGCAGTTCACCGCCGCCGGAATCATGAAGCTGGAGATGCTGGGCAGGCTGCGGGTCACCGACCCGATCAGCACGTTTCTCGGCCCGGTGCCCGCCGACAAGCGGCACATCACGGTGCACCACCTGCTGACGCACACAGCCGGCTTCGACGACGAGGCGACCGGGGGCGACGACTACGATCCGGCCTCTCGCGAGGTCATGCTGGACGCGGTATTGAAGTCCAAGCTCCAGTCCAAGCCCGGAGCGGAGTTCCACTACTCCAACGCCGGATACAGCCTCCTCGCGGCGATCATCGAGAAGGTCTCGGGCGTCGGCTATGAACAGTTCCTCGCCACACATCTCTTCGCGCCGTCCGGAATGACACGGACGGGGTACGTGCTGCCGCGATGGGAACGTGACCAGATCGCGGTGGAGTACGACGAGCACGGAAAACCGCAGGGCAAACCATACGAACATCCGTGGACCGCCGACGGCCCCTACTGGTTCCTTCGCGGCAACGGCGGCATGCTGTCGACGCCGCGCGACATATTCCGCTGGCACCGCGCCCTGGAGGGCGACGAGGTTCTGTCCGCGTCCGCCAAGCGCAAGATGTTCAAGGCGCACATACGCGGCGGCGAATGGCATGGCGGCACGCTCTTCTACGGATACGGCTGGGCCATCACCCTTTCCGGCGGCCGCCGCATCATCGAGCATGACGGCGGCAATGACTGGTCGTACGGTGAATTCGCCCGCTTCCCCGACACTCGAGCGCTGGTGTTCTGGATCAGTAACCAGGCCTCCCAGGACGGGCAGTGGAACCTCCAGGATCAGAACGTGAAGCTGACCCTCGGAATCGAGAAACGCGCCCGCGACTGAACGATCGCCGGCCCACCGCCTGGCGCGCCGACCACGTCAGAACCGCCGCGAGGCCGCGTCGCCCCCCGCCGTGCGGTTGTTTCCGCCGACCTTGTCGGCTTTGTGGCCCTAGCATGATCCCCTTCGGCGCTTCTTCGAGGGGGACGATGGACCCGCTGCGACCGCACGATCCGCGGCAGATCGGCCCGTACCGCCTGCAGGGCCGGCTCGGTGCCGGCGGCATGGGCGAGGTCTTCCTGGCGGGCTCGCCCGGGGGCCGCGAGGTGGTGGTGAAGGTCATCAGGCCCGAGCTCGCCGACAGCCCCAACGCGCGCCGCCGCTTCGCCCGCGAGGTCGCGGCGGCGCAGCGGGTCGGCGGGTTCCACACCGCGCAGGTCGTGGAGGCGGCGCCGGACGCCGATCCGCCGTGGATGGTGACCGAGTACATCCCCGGTCCCTCCCTGCAGCAATTGGTCAAGGAGGCCGGGCCGTTCTCCCCGGAGAACGTGCGCGCCCTCGCCGCCCAGCTCAGCGAGGGCCTGGCCGCGATCCACGCGTGCGGGCTGGTGCACCGCGACCTCAAACCGGGCAATGTGATCATGGCCGGCGACGGGGCACGGATCATCGACTTCGGCATCGCGCGCCTGGACGACGCGAGCGTGCTCACCGAGAGCGGCGCGGTGTTCGGGACGTACGCGTTCATGTCCCCGGAACAGGTTCACGCCGGTGACATCGGGCCTGCCAGCGACGTCTTCTCGCTGGGCGCGGTGCTCATGTTCGCGGCCACCGGCAGCAGTCCCTTCGCCGCCGCCACCATCCCGGCGATCGTTCACCGGATCGTCACGACCGAGCCCGCTCTGGAAATGCTTCCCGATGACCTGCGCGGGCTGATCGCGGCCTGCCTGGCCAAGAACGCGGCCGACCGCCCGTCCGCCGCCGACCTGCTGGGCTGGCTCTCCGGCTCGGGCGGCGCCCTCCGCCTCCCCGCGACGGTGCCCTCCACCGCCGTCCCGCCGCACGCCGTCCCGCCACACGCCGTCCCGCCACACGCCGTCCCGCCACACGCTGGAACGACGACCAGCGGAGGCGCGCCGGCCGGTGGCCCGGAGACGACGCGGCCGGGCTCGATGCCGCGCCGCCGTTTCCTGCTGGCCGGGGTCGTCGGCACGGGCGCCGCGGTCGCCGTTCCGGCCGTCATCGTGTCCATGCGAGACGACGGTGCGAAGGCCGGGCCCAAGAACACTCCGAAATCGAGCCCGCAACCGGCGAAGAAGGTCTTCGACGGGGCGCTGGCCGGGCATGGCGCCGAGGTCACCGGCGTGGCGTTCAGTCCCGACGGCGCGATCCTGGCCAGCGGCGGCGCCGACGGCCTCATCCTCGTGTGGAACGCGATGACCGGTCAACGCGTCCGGTCGCTGGAGGGCCACACCTACCCGCTGGTCTCGATGGCCTTCAGCGCGGACGGCAAGACCATGACCACCGGCGCGGAGCTCGTCCGGATCTGGAACCTGGACACGGGCCGGCAGCTCCGCGGCATCGCCACCCAACGGCGGACCGGGTTCGACTCCGGGCTCTCCGCGCTGGCCTGCAGCCCGGACGGGCGCTACCTGGCCACTGACGGACGCGACGGAAAGGCACTCCTCTGGAACGTCACCCCCGGCAGAATCATCCGTTCGCTCACCGGGCAGGCCGGCGCCGCGCTGGCCTTCACACCGGACGGCCGCGGGCTGGTCGGCGGTGGCCGCACCCTACGTCAGTGGAACGTGGCCGACGGTGCGCTCGTCCGGACGTTCGCCAAAGCGTCGGGGCCGGTCCACGCGATCGCGCTCAGCGCGGACGGGCGGTTCCTGGCCGCCAGCAGCGACACAAGCCCCGTGGCGCTCTGGGACTTCGCCACCGGCAACAAGATCCGCGACTTCACCGGCAGGGGGAACTCCTCCGGCCCGATCGCCCTCAGCCCCGACGGCAAGCTTCTGGCCAGCGCTTCCCGCGCCGAAGATCCGGCGGCCGAGGAGATCACCGTGTGGGACGTGGGCACCGGCCAGGTCAACCGCATCCTCAAACGCCATACCGGCAGCGTCCAGGCGCTCGCCTTCCATCCCAACGGCACGGCACTGGCCAGCGCGAGCCAGGACCGAAGCGTCCGCCTGTGGAACCTGACCTGACCACGGCGGCACCACCGTCCGGAAGGCCTTGACCTGGCCCGCGCTGGAAGTCAGATGTGGGCTCTGACCTGCCGCACCGGATGCCCGAGCGCGTTCGACAATGCCGCCAGCTCCTCCTCGTCGAACCAGGTTCGCTTCGGGTTCCAGAGGGTGATCTCGAAACGGGCGAAGCCGGACGGCCAGTCGTAGCGCAGCGCGTCGAGCGTCGTCCGGCCGCCGCAGCAGGGGACCCGGACGTCGACGGTCGTGCGGCCGGAGAAGTGCGCGTCCAGGCGGCCGGACCACCATTCGGTGTCGACCGAAGCGCCGCACAGCGGGCACTCGATCTGTACCAGCTTCTCGCCGCGGGGGATCACGGTGAGCGTCTCGTACCAGGTGACGTCCATGCCGTCGGGAACCGCGAGGGCCGTCGCCAGCGCGGCGGCGCCGTCCGCGGCGTCCTGCTCGGGCTGCCAGTAGGGATCCGCCGGAAAAATCGACAGTACTTCGTCACGCATTCGATCCCTCAATCAACGACGCCCGCGAGAGTGATCATGATGCTCGCACCGCCGGGCCGCGTCGTTGACTATCTGCGCACACTTGCTGCACATCCGCGCAGTGCGGAGCGTCACGATGCGGTCGCTGGCCGCAGGGCGTCGTGGAGGCCGACCGCTAGCCGACGTCCTCGCCAGCGGCGGGGCCGTGGAGGCGGCTGAGATCGCCCGCGACCTCGGTGAGCTCCTCGATGTCGGCGCAGTAGGCCAGCAGGGCGCCGTGCCGGGTGACCAGGTAGAGCTCCTGGCCCTTGCGGGCGCGCGGGCACCAGTTGCGGGCCAGGGTCAGCTGGGCGTCGTCCAGGACGATCACGTCGACGCGCAGACCGTCCGGTCCGATCAGGTAACGCCCGTGGCCCATGAGGAGAGTGTCCTCTTTTGCATAGGTATGGGCTAGAGCCTGAGCCGCGCCGTCAGCCGTTGCGGACGACGAGCCATTCGGCGTCCTGGACGTAGTAGCCGAACTCGCTGCGCAAGGCGCTGACGACGGCGTACATGTGTCCGGCGCCCCAGACGACGGCCACGTCTATCGAGTCGTCATGGCGCTTGCGGTGGATCTCTCCGAGGGTCGCGACCAGCCGTTCGTCACGGTCGTCGATGACCCTCTTGCGTATCGCGCGCGCCATCCGGCCCCGCACCCAGCGGTCGTCGTGCACGTCGGCCTCGTCCAGGCTCGACATGCCGCGCGGGTCCCGGTAGCGGCCGAGCAGCCGCAGGCCCACCGCGGCCGCGGAATCCACGGCGGTGTCCAGCAGCCGTTCGGTTCCGGTCCGCTCGGGCTCGGGCTCGTCCGTCGCGCTCTCGAAGATGACCGGGACTCCCAGCGACTCCAGGTCGAGGGCCGCCGTCTGATCGATCAGCCCGTCCCAGCGGAGCCTCGCGATCCGTTCCTGGACCGGAGCGCTGCCGGCCCGCGCGCCCTCGGCCACGATGAGGGCGCAGCCGGCGGCGCGCCCGGCGACCTGGTCATAGAAGCTCTGCTCGCCCACATGGACCATCGGAAAGAGCACGAAGCGCAATGCGGACGTCCGCCGTCCCAGAGTCAGGACGGCCGACCGCACGCCGATGACACTCGACTCGATGAATTGCATCGGCGCCCCCTACGGCAACCCACCCCCACTCATAAGACTCGTAAGAGGGCATTTCGGTTGCATGCCGTTCCAGGGGGTCGCCAGGCTGAGCCTTACTTTGTCAAGGCCAGCGGTTCGGAGGCCGTCAGTTCGTGCGTCCGGCGAAATCGGGCGGCAGATCACCAGGGGCGACGGAGATGACCTCCTCGTCGTCCTCGCCGACCTTCTCGAAGAGGGTGATCTTCGCGAACTCCGGCACGGTGACGATCGGGTGGGTGGGGCCCGCGTCGCGCAGGGCGCGCATCTCGTCGAGATGGTCGTTCTGGAACAGGACCGTTCGTCCGGGATCGTCCTCCACCCAGCGCGGGAAGAAGATGACCCCGTGCAGCAGGCGCTTGGCGGGCAGCACGTTGACGCTGACCGACGTGCCCGTGGGCTCGTTCCACGACACCTTGTAGACGTCGTCGTCCAGCCGGACCAGATCCACCTCCTGGTCTTTGACCCAGCGACCGCCGACCATCCCGCTGTGGATGCGGTAGTCGATGGTCGTGGCGTTCTTGACGTACATCTCGTACCGCCAGCCGTTGGCGTACGTGTAGATGAAGCGATGCCCCACGATGCCCGACAGATCCTGTGCGGGCACGACGTCCTCGACGATGCTCTCCCCCGAGCCGTCCATGCTCATCCCCTCCCGGCCCTGATTCGCGATGCCGAGGTCGTACCCGCCGGAAACCGTTCATCACGCCTTTCACCCGGGGGGTAGCGCGGGCCGGTGGGGAGCTGGCACCGGCCCGCGCGGGCTTGTCAGGCGGACGCTGGTTCAGGGGCGGACGGCGTGCTCGGCGCAGGTGCCAGAGGTGGCGGGGGAGTGCCGGCGCGCGCCCGTGACGCAGGGGTTGGCGCGGCTCGGGCTACGGGTCGCCGCACGCGCCGAACGCGGCGGCAGGCCGCCGAGATCCTCGACTGTCCCGTCCAGGTTCCAGCGGACGGCGTGCAGGACGCCGTTGACGTTCGCGTCACCGACGATGACGCCCGCGTCGTTGATGCCGGCCGCGTTGCCGCCCGAGCTGCCGGGCAGCAGGGGGAGCGCGGTGATCGTTCCGTTCGCGTCCCAGCGCACCGGGGTGCCGGTGTTGGTCGCGGAGATGGACGTGCCCACCGCCACCCCGCTGTCGTTGATCCGGTACGGGCTGGCCTCGACGTGACCTGGAAGGGTGCCCAGCAGCGTGGCGGCCCCGCTGGGCGACCACCGCACCGCCTTCGGCCGGCCGGAGATCGTCGCGGTGCCGACCACGGTGCCGGATCCGTTGATGTCGCCGCCCCACGAGGACGTCTCGCCGGGGACGGCGTCGAGCGGGGTGACGGTTCCGGTGGGGCTCCAGCGCACCGCCCTCCCGCGGGTCCCGGTGGCGTCGGCGTCGCTCCATCCGGTGATCTGGCCGTCGTCGTTGACGCCCCACGCGCCGCCGTCGACGCCGCCCGGCAGGAGGGGCAGGACGGTTCGCTGCCCGTTCAGGCTCCAGCGGAGCGCGCCGTACTCCCACGACCAGCCGACCGCGTCGCCGGAGGCGTTGACGTCGGTGGCGCTGGAGAGATTGTCCACGCCGGGCTCGAGATCGGTGATCTGCCCGTTGGCGTTCCAGCGCACGGCGTGGAAGTTGACGGTGAATTCGAGGTCGGAGTCGCCGACGACGACGCCCGACTCGTTGGCTTCGTTGGCGTAGGCGCCGGCGGGTTCGTACAGGCCGTCGAGGACGGTGATCCGCCCGTCGGTCTCCCATCGCACCGCCCGCTCGGAGGACGATCCGACGATCACGCCGTTGCCTTCGATCGCCGACGCCCATGTCCGGCCGATCGCGTTCGGTGCCGCCGGGGCGGCCTGCGCGCCGGCCGCGTCAGCCTGCGCGGCGGTCGCGCCGCAGACCACCGCGGTGACGCCCGCCACCAGCGACGCGGCAGCCGACACTCCTCGCCACCTCGGCTTTCGCGTGCCACGCCGCTTGCAGGACGTACCTCGTTCGAACCGCATCTGTGGCCTCCCAAGACTGGCGGCGCCGTGGTCCTCTGCGCCGCCTCAGAAAGGGGTGTCGGCCAAGCACCGTATTCGAGCGCGCACAGTGCATCGGGGGTCCGAACACAACAGTGCGCGCAGACTAAAGATCTGTGCACTGATCCATAAGAAGGGGAGGTTGTTGATCTTCCGGATGTGCGGCGGACGAATGCGGAAAGATCTGGTCATGGCTCGCGAACCGCTGCATCCGCTGTCCGCGCACGAGGTCGAGAAGCATCCCCGCGTGGAGATGAACGTGGACCTGGCGATGTATCGGGAGGCGCGCCGGTACGGGGTGCCGCGGTGGTCGATCGAGGCCGCCACGGAACGGCGGCTGGCGGGGGACACCGCCGGTGCCTGCGAGGCCGCCGACGTCGAACTGGACGTCGATCTCGTCGCCGCCGGGGCCCATGGGCAGGAGATCGCCGATCAGGTCGCCGACGACCTGCTCCACCTCGCCCCGGATCTGCTGCTCTGGAACGTCCCGCGGATGCTCGCGCCGCGCGGCGGGGTGGTCGACACGATCGGTGTGCTCCGGCGGTATCCCGTCCGCGGCGAGGGCCACGTGACGTTGACGATCGAACGTGGGCGCGGCGCCGATCCGACCCGTCCGCTCGTCCGGCTGCGGACCGCCACGACGGGCGAGGCGCCGCCGTTCCGCAGATACGGGATGTACCGCCTGCACCCGGCTTTCTGGGACGTCCGGCGCACCGGCGACCTGCGGGCCCTGTGCGGGGGCGCCGGCCGGATCCCGTTCTTCCACGCCGACGGCCGCCGCCTCGGCGTGGCCGAACTCCCCGGCGGCCCCCGTCCGGACGACCCGGTCGCCCACGCGGAGTGGCTCACGCTGCTGTGGGATCACCAACGCACCGCCGAGGCCCTGACGGCCTGCGGGATCACCGCCGACGAGGACGCGCTGGCCGACTGGCGGATCTGGCCGCCGATCGCCCTGGAACGCCTGGTCGCCGAGGCCCGGGGCGTGCTGGATTCGGCGTGGGCGCCATCGGGCGGGGGCGGGCCCGAGGAGATCTGGCTGGACGAGTACCGGGAGTATTCGGGGTCGCCCACTCTCCAGCTGTCGTTCGCGGCCGACGGGGCGGTGTCGATGCGGCACCGGTATGCCGGCCCGGACGAGCAGCGATTCCTGTCCACGCCCGAATACCGGCACCCGGTCGACTTCGATCTGCTCCGGTTCGGCCACCTGGAGCCGGACGATCTGCATCCGCTGGTTCGGCAAGCACTCTTTCCCGCACTGGAGCCGAATCCGCAGAGCGGTCCTCCGCCATCCGCGTCCGGTGACCAGAAGGACCTGCTGGGCCGGGCCGAGTACGGTGACTCGCCCGGGGTGATCGCGCTTCTGGACGCCGGCGTCGATCCCGCCGTGCACGCCGATCGGGGCCAGTCGTTGCTGCATCTCCTCCCCGTCCTCGACCACGAGGCTCTGCTTCCGCGGCTCCTGGCGGCGGGCTTGGACGTCAACGCCTTCGACGACATGGGCCACACGCCGCTGCATGCAGCGATGGAGGCGGCGCCACGGGGAATGCGCCACACCAGCGACCTGGTCCGCCGGTTGCGGGCCCTCGGCGGCATCGACACCTGCAAGAAACGGCAGATGCCCTGCAGCCCGCACGATTTCGAGAAGCCCGAAGACCCAGCGCGCGACGAACAGCCAGCGCATGACGAAGGGTCGACGCGCGACGAAAGGCCGGCCGCCCCGTCCGCCGTCACCCTCGCCCACGCTCGATCCGCGGCGTCGCGTTCGGACTCCCGCACGATGGCCCGCCTGGCCCGGGTGCTGTACGCCGCCGGGTCGAGCCCCCGCGACGTCCTGCGCGAATGCTTCAAGGCCGACTTCCCGGACGAGTTCTTCCTGATCGCGGAGCACCTGCTCGACGAGCAGGGAGCGTTCGACTTCACCGTCCAGCCCTGGCTCATGGCCAGACCGCCCCGCCGGGGCGAGGCCGCGGCGCACACACGGCTCGATGAATGGTCGGAGGAGCAGATCCTCGCCCACGACCCTGATCTGGTTCCCCTGGTGGACCTCCAAAGCCGCCACGCGACCCACGGCGGCATGGTGCTCTGCTACCGGTTGAGCGAACTCCGCGCCGGCCGTTCCACGGTCTTCGGCATCTCGCCGTTCGAGCTCGACGCCGGTGTGGAGCGGTGCGGCGCGTCCCTGCTGGACGCCCTGCTCACTTACCACGTCGAGGTCGAGCGCTGGCTGAAGGAGCGCGAGGGGTCCAGCCGGGGCGACGACCGCGCCGCCGACGCCAGGTCGAGGGCCGCGATCGAACCCGTCCTCGCCCGGCTACGCCGCTGGCTCCCCGACCGGGACGAGACCCTCCCGCACGAAGAGGACTCGATTCCACGTCTGCGCGCGGCGGCCTCGCGCGCGGACTTCCACTCGATGGCCCTCCTCGCGCGGGCGCTGTACAAGGCCGGAAAGGATCCGCGCGAGGTACTGCGCGAGTGCTACGGGGTCGGCTTTCCAGACGAGTTCTTCCTGCTCGCCGACGTCTATCCGGATCTCGTGGCGGACTTCACCGACCAGCCATGGAAACTGGCCGTCCCTCTGGAGAAGGGCGGGCCGCCGCTGCGGCCGGGCCCAGGGGCTCGGTTCGAGAAGCGCATCCTCGCCCTGGATCCCGATCTCCTCCCGCTGCTGTCGCTCTACACCGACTACCGGCACGCGCACGGCGACATCGAAGCACCGCCGGCCGCCCGGCACGGCGGCCTGCTGATCTGCTACCGCCTCAGCGACCTCGGCGAAGGCCGCTCCAGTACCTACGGCGTTCCCTGCACTCCCTACGGCGACGAGGCCGAAGCTTTGGCCGCGTCCGACATCACCTACTGCGGAACGTCCCTGCTCGAAGTCCTGCACGAGCACTTCGCCGACCGTCACCACCTGGACGAGTGGGAGATCATGCAACCGTGGAACCGCGGTGCCGGATCCATCGACGACGATGAGGTGGACGCCTCACGAGAGGCGATGGAGGAGATCGAGGAACTGCGGCGCCGCCTATGAGACCGGCCGTTCGCCGTACGGGACGAGCCGGACCGGGCCCGTCAGGCCGTACGGCTGGCGGCCGGCGCCACCGTAGACGCCGGGGTCGGAGACGCGCAGCCGGTTGTTGAGGGTGGTCGCCACCTCGATCTCGATGGTGTTGGTGCCGCGCCGCAGGTACGGGCCGGCGTCGACGACGGGGTTGAAGAGGTTGACGGGCGGCAGCCGGCGTCCGTTGACCGTGACCCGGCAGGTGTCGAACACCTCGCCCAGCTCCAGATAGGCGCCGCGCCACGCCGCGTCCAGGTCGACGGTCGTGATGTAGCGTCCGATGCCCGAGACGTCGGCCAGTTCCGGAATGTCGGGCCAGGGCTTGAGGCCGTCCAGCGCCAGGTCGTGGCGGACGATCTCGGTTTCGGTCGGGGTGGCGCCGGGGCGGAAGTCCTCCACCTTGAGCCGCCAGCGGGCCGGGGTCAGCGGCGCGGGCAGCGGGCCGACGGTGGTGCGGACGGTCCGGCCGGTCGAGAGGGTCGTGGTGAACGTCCCGGCGGCCGTCGACCGGAGCACCGGGCGTCCGCCGTCGTACCGGATCTCGGGGGCATCGGTCGCGGTGGCGTGCGGGCCGCCACGGCCCGGCCGCGCCAGCACGATGATCGTCGCCTCGGCGGGACGCAGCGCGACGCGAAGCGTGACCCGGTCGCCGTCGGCCCGGTACACCGCGACGCGTTCGAGCTCGCCGGTCCACGGGTCGAGCCGGTGGGGGACCGCCCGGCGATCCGTCCGGGTCAGGGTGACGTCGTGGTCGATGGGCGCGACCGGCGGCTTGACCGTTTCGGCGTGCTTGCCGTTGACCAGGTAGTAGTGGTCCTTGCCGTCCAAGACCCGGTGCGCGTTGAGCAACGTCGAGCTCGCCGCGTACCGGACGTCGGGCGTGACCCCGAGCGCGGCGAGCGCGCCCGGCACGTCGGCCTCGGCCGCGACCTGGCGGACGGTGGGCCGGGCGAACACCTCGGCGAGGACGGCTCGCAGCTTCTCGTTCTCCCCGTCCGCGGGCACGCCGGGCACGGTGGCACCGGACCAGTCGCCGAGGAAGACCAGCGGCAGCCCCGCCTTGGTCAGCCGGAGCAGCCGCCGCGCGGTGTCCAGCGGCATGGTGCGTTCCATCCCGGCGAACCGGTCACCTTCCACAAAAATCGCCTTGTAGCCGGGCCCCCGGGGCGCCAGCCGTCCTCCCGAGACGGTCGCGCTGGGCAGTTCAAGCAACGGCGCACTCACGAATTGGTGGGTCCACCCAAGCGGAACACCTGCCGCGGTCACCCAGGCCGAGCCGATTCCGGTCTTGGTGTAGCCCTTCTGGCGGAACACCGCGATGTCGACACGATTGACCCCGGTCTGCATGGTCTGGTGGACACGGCCCAGATACGCGGCGATATCCGGCGCGTGCCGCCAGCTCGGCTGGCGCGGCCCCCACGACTCGGAGAAGCCGACGGTGCCGTTGTAGGGGGTGAACGCGGCGAAACCGGGCCACGCGACGCCGGGCGCGGTCGCGTAGGAGAAACCGTGCAGGACGGTCTGGTTGAGCCCGGCGGCGTAGGCGCCGCCCATGGTGCGCAGCAGCTTCTTCCACGTCGTGTTGTACGCGCCGCCCTGGTAAGCCCCTGCCTCGCACGACAGAACAGTGCGCCCCGCCATGTCACGGCCACCGGCCAACGCGCGGTAGTCGTCAAGGTTGCGGAAGCCGAGCGATTCACCCTCGGGAACATCGACGATCGAGGCGCTCCGAATAGCGTCGGTCTCCAAGCCGTACGGCTGGGCGCGCATCTTCAGCCCGATCGAGTGCGCCCACTTCGTCAGAGCCGCGAAGTGGTGCTCGTTAAACAAATCAGACACGGTCAGCCAGAAGTCGTGCCTGACCTGCGCAGTGATCTTGGCTTCATACGCATGCACGGGGTTCTCGTTCTTGCGCACGATCACCGGGAGGTAGGGCCACAGCGCGTAGCCGCGGCGCTTCTCGAACTCCTCGGGAAGGTCCGGGGTCCAGTTGAGGGCCTTGGTCTCCAGCTCGATCGAATCCTCGAAAAGGGTTCCACCGGCCTGCCTGAGCAGACGTCGGATCTTCGGCGTGAGCAGCGCCGACTCCCAGAACCCGATGACGGCCTTCGTTCCCGCCGGGCTGAAGTGGTCGACCACCACGCAGTCAGGCGCCGAGTGCGGCCCGGACTCCGGCCGCTGCCCGCTGCCGCGCCGCCAGTACGACAACAACACCCAGTCGCCCTCGGTCGCAGTCCACTCGACCACACCGTCCCGGACAGTGAGCTCCCGCCAAGAAGTACGAGAAAGCCCCATCTCCTTACGCGTCGAGTTGGCGGCATCGATCCGCACCGCGTGCACGGCCTCCAGCCGCCGGGTGGTCACCCCCGCCGCAGGCGGGCTCACCGGCTCGGGCGCGGGCCCGCTGTACGTCTGCCCCTCGCCGACGGTCACACTCCCGTACGCGAGTTCCTGCACCGCCGCCGGACTGTCGGGCGTCAGCGTGGGCACGGCCGCTGGCCAGGCCGGTCCGATCGTCAGATCGACCGTGATGCCGCGCCGCCGGGCCTGGTCCAGCGCCGCCTCAACGCCGGCGTTCCAGGAGGCCCCGCCCCACCCATGCCCCGCCGGATCCAGGACGGACTTGTCGCGGACACTATGGTGCACGGCCACGATCTCCGCCCCGCCGAACCCGGCGTCGGCGATCTGGTCGATCTCCCGCCGGATCTCGCGGGGGTCCACCAGCCCGTCCGGCCACCACCAGCGGAAGCGAGGCCGGAAGGCGACGCTGCCAGCGAACGGTCGCACCTCGGCCCGCGCCGCAGGCCCGGGGGCCAGCAGCGCCCCCGCCCCCGCAGCAGTGCCGATCTGCAACACCCGCCGACGACTGAGCTCCGTCACCCCGGCCTCCGTAAGAAAAACGTTTTAACCAAACCCTCCGGATGACCCTAAATGTGGCCCCAATCACCCGTCAAGACCTCCCCAAACCGTCTTCGCACGTTTTAAAGCCGAGCCGACCCCGAGACACCGCGTAGCCTCACCGCAAACGCCAAGCCGCAGGAGAGACGATGGACAGCGAGGTTCGCTTCGAGGACGTGGCGCCCGTCATCCCGGTCCGGGATCTGACCGCCGCTCTAGACCGCTACCGCACCCTGGGATTCTCGGTGCGCCGAGCCGACGATGACCACCACTACGGGTTCGTCGACTGGGGCCCGGTCTCGCTCCATCTCACCCAGTGGGAAGAGCACGACCCCGCTCGTACCGGCGCAGCCATCTACCTCTATGTCTCAGACGCCGACACCCTGCACGCCCAATGGAAAGGCACAGGCGTCCCCGGCCGCCTGGTCGAGCCAGAAGACACGCCCTACGGCCTCCGAGAGTTCGCCTACGTCGACCCCGACGGAACCCTGCACCGCATCGGCTCACCAATCCCCTAAACGCAACAGCGCAGGGCTACCCGACGATGTGCGAAGGCGTGTCGAGCCACACCGTCTGCCCTTCCGCAGAGACCGTCAGGCCGAAGCGGCTTCGCACGGGTTGCACCACGGTCTCCTGCGCCTGCCGCGGCCCAGCGCGCTCCAGTCGCCGCCAATCCGTCCACATCGTCTCAGTGGCGATCAGCTTGGCCGGCAACTCCGGGTATTGGTCCTCCGCTCCACAGATCCGGCACCACGCCCGTAGGTCATCGGCACTCGGCGAGGTGGCCGCACTCTCCAACTTGGAAACCTTCGTGCGGTGCCAGCCCGCATCGGCGGCGAGCGCGACCGTGGTCAGGCCGGCCTCGCGGCGGCTCTCCCGGAGACGGGTGCCGAATGCCTTCTTGGCCTCCTGGACGCTGGACGAGGTGGGCACGTCAGACCTGGTACTCCCCGTGGTCGATGCCACGTTCCCACGCCGCGTCGAACGCTGACGCGCACAGCTTCACGATGCGGACGCGCCGCACCTGTAAGGCCGCGCCCAGTGACCCCGCGGATCAGGTCCAACCAGGGCCGCTCCAGCCGCCTCTCGAACTCGGCAGAGTCGCCGCACGCCCATGCCTGGTACCAGGGGTCGCTGCGCGTGTAGCCGTCACGCATCTCCAGGTGGGACGCGGTGCGTCGGGCGTCCTGAAGCAGCTCAACTGGGGTTGGTACCTCGCTCATCGCGTACCTCCGAGAGCAGGTCGAGCATGTCGGCCGGGAACCGGATCAGCGTCTCACCTTCCGGTACGGTCTCTGGTTCGCCGATCCCACCAGAGGGTCGGGCTCTGTCCATCGGGGCTGCCACCCCACTTACCGAGGTACTCGTACCGGTCGTCGTCCATGATCGCCTCCTGGCCGCGTTCACGTCTCGTTGACTGACTCTCACTGTGCGTGCACATGGCGGTCAAGCGGTTCAGGAGCCAAGGCTGAGTTCGGTCTGGCCGATCGGGCGCCGGCGGACGGTCAGCCGCTGCTGGAAAGTGGCGACGGCCGGCCCTTGGGTTGAGGGGCCGGCCGTCGTTGTCTTGCGGGGTTGCTATTTGAAGGTGGCGGAGAGCTGGGTGACGGTTTTGGCGTGTTTCCAGCCGGGGGGCAGGTCGGAGGGCTTGGTGCCGACGCCGAACATTTGGGTGTCGGTGCGGCCTTGGAGCCAGATGCCGTCGGTGTAGGGCGCGTACAGGGGTGCGGCGGCTGGGATGTTCGCGGGGCGGATGACGGTTTCGTCGGGGGAGGGGCGCCAGTTGGTGATGTCGTCGAGGACGGCGACGACCTTGGCTTGGGGGTTGAGCGCGGTGAGTTTGGCGGGGGAGGTGGTGCCGTCGGTGTAGACCGAGACGTAGACCTTTCCGTCCTTGACCTTGCGCGCGTCGCCGTCCAGCACCTTGTTGACGTTGACGACGAAGGTGACGTAGGCGTCCTGCTCGGGGCTTGCCTGGGCCGGGTTCGTGGCGGCGAGTTTGATCCCGTTCTCCACCTTGGTCAGCGTTCCCTCGACGATGAGGTCGGCCTTCTTCCTGGCGTCGGCCGGGGACGTCAGCGGGTCGTAGTCGACGTGGACGTTCTGGCCGGCCAGGTCGGTCAGCTCGCGCACCGAGCTGGCGTCGCTCGTGCCGCTCACGGCGGTGGTCGCGCTGTCGGCGCCGCCGCAGGCGGTCGCCGTGAACGCGAGGGCGAGCGCGGCGGCGGACATGACGACGATGTTCGTCTTCATCTTGGGGTCTCCCGCTCGGCTCAGTAGGACGAGTTGATGTGGCCGCGGTCGTGGGCGGTGAAGCTGCGCCAGACGATGGCGCGGCTGGGGACCTCGCCCTCGAACATGGCGCACTCGTGCGAGCCGGTGGCGTGGTGTTTGAAGCCGATGGTGTGGCCGATCTCGTGCAGGGCCGTCTTGCGGTAGTCGTACCAGTCGTCGGTTCCCTCAGCGAGTTTGGGGAAGTCCATGTAGACGGTGTTGCTGTCGCACCTGGGACCACTGAGCCTTGTGCATGTGGTCCGCCCGCGCAGGCCCGCTTCCAGGTTCTTGGTGCGCCAGACCACGTCGGTCTGGATCGTGCAGCTCTCGGACGAGGCGGACATGTCCGTGGTGTTGGCCAGCCGGTTCATGCCCCAGACGACGGACGTCCTGCGATTGGTCGTCCAGCCGCCGCCGGTGATGCAGTAGGTGTGGGTGGCGTTGTCGGCCATCCGCTTCTCGGGCCACGGGGTCGCCTGCGCCTGGGCTTGAACGGCCACGAGGGCGCCGGAGGCGACGGCCGCGACCGTGAGGATCCGCAGCGCGCCATGAACGCGGCGCCTCGGGTTTTCGAGGGGAGGGGTCATCTCATCATCTCGTTCGCTTAGGGGAGGGCCCACCGAGGCCCTGACAAGGAGCTAAGCCGTTCACCGGGCGGTGACGAAAGATGCCCTGGCACTACGTGGATCTAGTGCCCTGGACCTATGTTGATCTACATTGTAAAGGCCGCGGGCCGGATGGCTATGTTCAGCGAAGCCGACCAAACTCCTCCACCAAGATCACTAGGCTCTGGTCGAACTCGATGAGGAGGCGCGGCGACAATGACACTGGACCTTGCGTTGCTGAACGAGGACGGTCCGGCAATGTTGCGCGGCGCGCTGGACGGCTCGTGGCCGCCGGCCCTGCTGCGGGCCTTCCGCCGGGCGTTTCCGCGGCTCCGTGAGCTGCCCGGTTCCGAACGACTGGAGTTCCTGCGCGCGACCGCCGCGGCCGAAGAGCCCGAGGCCATGGCGGTCTTGGACGTCGCGGCGCCGGGGGAGTGGAAGGTGGCGTGGGAAGCGGAGAAGCCTTCGGCCTTTCACGTGTGCGTGGCCCGGCACGATGGCCCGGTACGGGCGGTGGCGGTCGGCGAGTTCGAGGGCCGTCTGCTGGTGGCCAGCGGGGGCGATGACCGTGTGGTGCGGGTCCGTGACGTGTTCGGCCAGCCGGTGGCGGACCTGGAGGGCCACGCGGCGAGCGTCACGGCGTTGGCGTTCGGCGTGGTGGACGGCCGTCCGGTGCTCGCCGGAGGCGATCACGACGGCACGATCCGCACCTGGGACGCGGTCACCGGAGCGAGCGGGTTCACCTGCGACACGTCCGCCGGCCACCCGGCGGCCCTGGCCTTCGTCGAGGATCAGGACGGAAGGTCACTGATCGCCGTGGCGATCGGATACGTCGACGTCGAGGGCAGCCACGACCCCGTCCGCGACCGCGACGGTGACATCTGGGGCCGTGAAGGGCGCGTCGACCTGCTGGACGCGATCACCGGCGAGCTCGTGCGCGAGCTACGCGGAGGCCAGGGGAGTTCCATGTCGAAGGGCATGCTCGATCTCGCCGTGGCCAAGGTGGGCGAGCGAACGCTGCTGGCCGCTTTGAGCTTCTCCACGCTGTACGTGTGGGACATCGACACGGGCGAGCAGTGGGGGAGTGCCGAGCTGGGCGAAGACTGGGCCGAAGTGAACGAGGAGTGGGAGAGCTTCTTCGTTCCGGAGGGGTTCGCTCCGCCTCTGCTCGTGAGCGAGGGGGAGGAGGGGCCCGAGGTCGGCGTGGTGGTCATCTCGCTCGGGGGACGCGACTTCGACGAGGTCAGCCGCACTGTCGTCCATCTGGACCTGGCAGATCTCGACGAGAAGACCCTCGGTGAGGAGTTCGAGCACGGTCAAGGGCCGGTGGCGATGACGTCCCATGACGGGCAGGCCGTGATCCTCGCGGCGAACCGCACCGAATCCGACGACGAGAATCCCGCGCGCACGAACGCGGTGATCAGTCTCCCGGATGACGAAGCGGAGGTGCATCTGGACGCGGATACCCGGCTCGTCACGTCCGCCGCGTTCGGAAGCCTGGAGGGACTTCTCCACCTGGCCACGGCCGGTCTCGACGGGACCGTGCAACTCTGGGACGCGCAGACGCCTCACGAGAAGCGGAACTCCGGCCACGGCGGGACGGGCCTGGCGTTGCTCACCACTGAGCAGGACACGCCGATCCTGGCCGTCGGCTTGTACGGCGACACCCTGATCCTGCTGGACGCGGCGAGCGGAAAGACGCTCAAAGAAGTGGGTTGCTGTTCTTACAACGGTGACCACGACTGCGACGTCTTCTCCTGGGCCGACCACTGTTGCCGAGGGTTGGCGGCTGGTCACGTGGCCGGTGAGCCGTACCTGGCGAGCAGTGGCTGTGCCGACGGCACCATGCTGTGGCAGCCGCTGCGCGAGCGACCGGAGGTCGCGCGGCAGAACGGCACCGCGGGCGAGGTCACGTTCGGCGGGTCGGCCTGCTCGTCCGCCGCCCTGGCCTTCGGCGAGGTCGACGGCAGGGTGCTGCTGGCAGCCGGTGCCGAGGTCCGGGATCCGGTCACGCAGGAACGGGTGACCACGCTGCCAGATCCCGGGTTCCTGCTGAGCGAGAGCACCTTCGGCGCAGCAGGTGACCAGCCGGTGCTGGCGACCCGGCGCGAGAACACGGCGAGCCTCTGGAACCCGCTGACCGCCGAGCGCCTCCGCACGTTCGACGTGGACAGCACCGGCACCGGCACCGGCACCGGCACCGGCGCGGGCCTGGCCATCGGCCGGATCGCCGGCCGCGACGTGCTCGCCGTCGGCAGCGGAAAACATGTGCACCTGTGGAACGCCGCCACCGGCGAACGCCTGGAGGGAATCCCGCACATCTCGACCGTCACCTGCCTGACGCTGGTCGATCACGGTGATGAGGCCCTGATGGTGACCGGGACGGAAGACGGCACCGTGACACTGTGGGACGCAGACTCCCGCCGCCGTCTCGCCGTCCTTGGCGCGTTCGCCCGTCCGGTAGGTTCCGTCGCCGCCACGACCATCGACGGGGACCTGCACGTCTACGGCCAGTCGACCTACGACCGCGTGATCGCCTGGCGAGTCGACACCCCCTGAGCCCTGCGTCCCGGCGTGGCCGAAGCCGGCGGGCACACGTGATCCTGCCTCGGTGGAACGCGAGCCGCATGGATACCGTCTTACGCCGTGATGCGCGAGCGAAGATCACCAATGAGCAGGCGACCCGTTTCATGCCATGGCCGTCATCGGAACGGCACTCCTCATGGCCCTCGCCGTGCTCGACGCGAAGTCCGGTGCCGAAAGAACGCGAATCACCCTGTCCGAAGGCGGAGCCATCAAGTGCGACGTCTCCGATCCGACGCTCTGCGCGAACCTCATCGTCGAAGGCGGCGTCCTCTTCACCAAGCCGAGCACCATGGACAGCACCGGCAAGGCGTCGATCGTCGCATTCGACCTCGCGACTGGGCGGCCCAAATGGATGCCCTCCGGCAAGGACACCGACTTCCTGAGGCCGGTCGGCTTCGAGGACGGACGGCTGCTGGTCCTGGACGACCTGGTCACCAAGCCCGGCGACGCGGCACTTCTGGTCATGGAAGGCTGACCGCAGACTCCCGGCCACGAGAGGTGGCCGATAAGGCCGGGAAGGCCACCCCCGTCAGGGCTTGGCCGCCAGGCGGCTCAGCGCCCGCATGGCCTCGCGCTCGATCCGGGCAAGATCACCGAGGGTGGTGCCCGCCTGTTCGAGGCATTGCGCGTCGCCCGATTCACCGGCCTTGGTGATCAGCGCCGCGACGTCCGTCCACAGGGCGGCCGCCTCGACGTACAGGCCGTGGCCGGTGCGCAGGTGGCTTCCGTCGACCGGCAGGTCGCCGCTGTCGACGAGTTGGACGCATTCGGCGAGGAAGTCACGGTAGAGGTTGCGGAACAGGGCGCCGCCGGTGCCCGCCTTCTCCATCAGGAGGGCGGCTTGCGGCAGGTCCCGCCGCGGGTCGTCGGTGCGCTGGAGCCAGGTGCGGACGAGCTTGCCGGCCTTCTCGACGCCTCGGTGGCCGAGGTTGGCGATCGGCGGGTTGAGGAAGGCATCGGCGCACGCGGTGATCGCGGGAACGACCTGATCGTGGGGTGAGGGCAGGTCTTTCGAAGCGGTGAGGGTGAACGATCGGTGCTTGGCGGTCATGGGTCCGCGCGCGGCTCTGGCCTGGGCGAGGCTGGCCAGGCTGGTGGTCACCGCTCCGCCTTGCTGGCCGGTGTCCACCAGGTGGACGTCGTGGTCGTCGTAGCCGTACATGGCGACGACGTGCCCGCCGAAGTGCACCTTCGAGGTGAAGTAGTCCAGGTAGTAACTGTCGAGCTGCAGCCCGACGGGCCGCCCGGCGTCGATGGGGCCCGCCACGTTCTCCCAGGCCTTGCGGGGCGAGGTGGTCTCCTGGACCGCGAGCTCCAGCCGCAGCGCGCCGGCCAGGTTTCTGGTGAGCTCGAACGGTTTGACCCGTCCTCCGAGGAAGGGGAAGCCCATGTTCTTGGCGTCCCAGTAGATGAAGGACAGGCCGGAGCCGAGGCCGAAGAGCATGGGCTCGGACAGGTCGAGTCCTTGATGCCGCAGCAGCACGCCCAGCGCCGTCGTCTCGCAGTGCTGCAGACCGCGCGCCTCGATGTCTATGGTCATGCCCTGCTCTCCTTGACGGGAACGTGACGCGACGAGCTGTCGCACGCCGTCATGATGGACTCTCCCATTGGGGGAGAGTCCAACGGCGCGTTGGCGGCCCTACACTCCTGTAGGTGATCGATGATCGTGATGTGTTCGAGGGCCTGGACACCTCCACCTTGTCCCCACGCCAGCAGCGGATCCTGGTCACGATCCGGGACTGGGTGGTGAAGCACGGGTATCCGCCGAGCACGCGCCAGATCGGCGACGCCGTGGGCCTGCGGTCGACGTCGTCGGTGTCCCGGCATCTGGCCAGCCTGGAAGAGCAGGGTTCCTGCGCCGGGGAGCCGCGATGACCCGGCCGATCGACGTGCGGATGTTCCTGCGCGAAGACCAGGCCCCGGAGCACGCCGACGCCCTGGTGACCGTGCCCGTGGTCGGCCAGATCGCCGCCGGCACTCCCATCTCCGCCGAAGAACACGTCGACGACATGTTGTCGCTGCCCCGCGAGCTCACCGGCCGCGGCACCGTCTTCGCTCTGCGCGTCCGCGGCGACTCGATGGTCGACGCCGCGATCTGCGACGGCGACATGGTCGTGGTCCGGCAGCAGCCCGAGGCGCACTCGGGCCAGATCGTCGCCGCGATGATCGACGACGAGGCCACCGTGAAGGTGTACCGGCGCCGCGGCGGCCACGTCCTCCTCGAACCCCGCAACCCGGCCTACGACGTCATCGACGGCGACAACGCGGTCATCCTGGGCGTCGTGGTCTCCGTCCTCCGCAGCGTCTGACACCTGAACGCGGGCGGGGGAGTGGGGCGGTTCTCAGGCGGTCAGCGGTTCTCGGGCGGTCAGGGGTGCTGGGATGAGGTGGCGGCCAGGGAGCCCAGGAGCATGAGGGCCTGGCTGCTCGCCGAGCCCGGCTCGGCGTGGTAGACGACGAGTTCCTGGCCGGGGCTGGAGCGGACGTCGAACGTCTGCATCGACAGCGTCAGCGGCCCGACCTGGCGGTGGTCGAAACGTTTGCTCTCCAGCGCCTTGCCGCGCGCGTCGTGCCGGGCCCATAGGCGGGCGAACTCGGGGCTGCGTTCCAGCAGTTCGGTGAGCACCTGCCGGATCCGCGGGTCGTCGGGCGCCTCGCCGTAGCCGAGCCGGAAACCGGCCACCGAGTTGCGCGCGACGTCGTGCCAGTCGCGGTAGAAGCTCCGCGCGGCGGGGTCGGTGAACACGATCCGCATGAGGTTGTGCGAGTGCGGCCAGTCGCTGAAGAGCGCGTCGGCGATCGCGTTCGAGGCGAGGACGTCGTAGGCGCGGTTGTAGACGATGGCCGGGTTGCTCGGCCAGGCGGTCATGAGCTGCAGCAGGTTCGGGTCGACGCGGTCGGTGACGGCGGCGGACCGGGCGCGCGGCCCGAGCCCGGCCAGGCGGAACAGGTGCGCGCGGCCGTCCTCGGGCAGGCGCAGCGCGACGGCCAGGGCCTCGATCACCTGCGCCGAAGGGGAGCGTTCCCGGCCCTGCTCCAGCCGGACGTAGTAGTCGGCGCTGACTCCGGCCAGCGCCGCCACCTCCTCGCGCCGCAGGCCGGGGACCCTGCGGTGCCCCGTGCTGGGCAGCCCGGCCTGCTCCGGTGTGACCTGCGCACGCCGGGCCCTGAGGTAGTCGCCGAGATCAGATGACATACGTCCCATGCTAGGTCGCAGGTCAGCGGTCTTCCTGGGTGCGCTGCTCCCAGGAGGACCGCGCCCTTCCCCGTGCCGGCCGGCGCGGCCAGGGTCGGAGTCATGGCAACGAACGAACGCAAGATCGTCCTGGTGACGGGGGCCAGCAGCGGCATCGGCGAGGCGATCGCCGTCCGGCTCGTCCGCGAAGGACACCACGTGGTGGCGGGTGCCCGGCGGATCGACCGCCTGCGGGCACTGGCCGAACGCACCGCGCCCGACGCCGCCCGCTCCGGCGGCGGCCTGCACCCGGTGCGGCTGGACGTGACCGGCCGCGCGGACGTCGCCGCCTTCGTGGAGGAGGCCCGCGACCGCTTCGGCCGGGTCGACGTCCTGGTGAGCAACGCCGGGGTCATGCCGCTGTCGCGGCTGGACTCCCTGCTGGCCGACGAGTGGGACCGGATGATCGACGTGAACGTCCGCGGGCTGCTGCACGGCGTCGCCGCGGCGCTGCCGGTGTTCACCGCGCAGGGCGGGGGCCACTTCGTCACGGTCGCGAGCATCGGCGCGCACCAGGTCGTGCCGGCCAGCGCCGTCTACTCCGGCACCAAGTACGCCGCCTGGGCGATCACCGAGGGCCTGCGCCAGGAGTCCGACCCGTCCATCCGCGTCACGACCATCTCGCCCGGCGTCGTCACCTCCGAACTCGCCGACTCCATCACCGACCCCGGCGCCGCGGAGGCCATGCGCACCTACCGGGCGAACGCCATCGAACCGGACGCCGTCGCCGGAGCTCTCTCCTACGCCATCGCGCAACCCGCCGACGTCGACGTCAACGAGATCATCCTGCGCCCCGCCCGCCAACGCTGAAAGGAAATCATGACCACCCCCTCCTCCTGGGACCTGACCGGACGCGTCGCCGTCATCACCGGCGCCGCCCGCGGCATCGGCCACGCCACGGCCCTGCTGCTGCGCGAACGCGGCGCCCGGCTCGTCGTCACCGACCGCTCCGACACCGTCGAGAAACTCGCCGCCCGCGACCCCGCCAACATCGCCGCGCTGGTCGGCGACGTGGCCGACGAGGACCTCGCGCGCTCGACCATGCGGCTCGCCACCGACCGCTTCGGCCGGCTCGACATCCTGGTCAACAACGCGGGCCGCACCCTGAACAAGCCGATCACCGAGACCACCGTCGAGGACTTCGAGGCGATCCTGCGCGTCAACGCCCGCGGCAACTTCGTCCAGGCGCGCGAGGCCTTCGCCGTCATGGAGGCCGGTGGCGGCGGCGCGATCGTGTCGATCGCGTCGGTCTCCTCGGTCGTCGCCTTCGAGACGCAGACGGCGTACGCCGCGTCCAAGGGAGCCCTGGCCCAGATGACGCGGGTGCTCGCGATCGAGGGCGGCCCGAAGGGCATCCGCTCCAACGCCGTCCTGCCCGGCGTGATCGACACCGACATCATGGAGGGCGTCGTCGACAACGGCCGCGAGATGCTCGCCTCCTTCGGCCCGGCCCACCCGATCGGCCGGATCGGACGGCCGCAGGAGGTCGCCGAGACCGTCGCCTTCCTGGTCTCCGACGCGTCCAGCTTCATGACCGGCGCCCTCGTACCCGTGGACGGCGGCTGGACCGCCCAATAACCACCCCCGTTCTGGGCGTGCGGAGGGCCGCGTGGTGTCAGGGGAGCCACGCGGCCCTCGCCGGCCGATCGGTCAGCCGCCGGATGCGGCCGGGCAGGAGTGTCCGGACGTGGACACCCCCGCCGGGAGAGCGTCGACGACCGCGATCTTGGACATGGCGACGTTCGCGATGAGGGTGCCGGGGGGCGGGGTGTCGCCGGGATCCGTCGACACGCCGCGCCAGCCCAGGAAGCGGTAGGACTTCGCGTCGAAGATCAGTTCGTCGCGCTCGCCGGGCCGGGCGTCGAAAGGCCACCAGGAACGTCTCGGCGACGATGTCGTCGGCCTCACCGTCCCCGAGCCTGCGCGCCGCGTACCGATGCAGCTGCGGGCCGTACCGGTCGAACAGCACGGCGAACCGCTCCGGCTCCCGCCGCGACCGCTCGATGACGTCGGCGTCACTGCCGGGCGAGGCCTCCGCCTCCGCCTCCGCGGCGGCGGCCATCATGGTGCCCTTCACATACCGGCCCTCCTTGATCGCTGGCAACAACACCCCTCTTTGCCAGCCGACCCCAAGAAGGTTCACGCTCACCGCTCTCCACCCCGGACGGCGCCGGCGATGCGTCCCCAGCCTGCCAGGAGGCACGAGCGTCCACACGTACACGCCGAGCGTCGTGCACGGGGTGGTGCCTGCGCGGCGATCGCGGCGCAGGCACCACCCGTTCTGCCCGGCTCGGCGTGCCCGGCCGGTGGACGTGGCCGACCGGGTCAGGTCGCCACGGCGCCCAGGTAGGCGGTCTGGCGGGCTCCGTAGCCGTACGGGCCGTTGTGACCGCTCACGAGGACCCGGACTCTGCCGCCGGCCTGCCGGTCGTGGGGAGGAGAGGGCGATCGCCGGTGTCAGCCTCCCAGCAGCGAGTCGACGGAGGCGCCTGCTCCTCCCGTCGCGGCCTGGACGGTGGAGTTGGCGGTGCCGGTGAGCTGGCTGACCGGGCTCGGCTCGCGCGGCGTCTGCTGGGACGGGGAGGACTGCCGGGACCCGGACCCGGACCCGGATCCAGACCCGGAGCCGGACTCGGCGGCCGGAGCCTGGGCCAGGAACGCGGCGCGTCGTGCGGCGGTCAATCGAGGTCGACCTTCAGATTCGCCATGACGCCGACGGTCATGGCGCATATGTCGAAGGCGAGCGTCACATCTCCCGAGACCGATCCGAAATGGTGGGCGTAGTAGTGGTGGTAGCTCACCGCCTCCCACGCTCCGTAAGGGCGCGCCTTCAGCGGCCTGCGACCACCGTCCGCCCACTGCTCGCCGATGGGCAACCACGCGTCTTTCTCATTCTCGGCGACCACCTGGAACGGGCGTCCGTTGTAGGTGAGCGTCCACCATGTCACCTCGGCGTCATCCCAGCCCGGCCCCTGCGACTCCAGCGTCGTGCGGAACTCCGCCATGATGACGCTCTTGTCCGTGAGAACGGCGAAGGGAACATCTCCTCGTCTCACTTCGCGGCCACTGCCGGAACCGGCGTCCTCACCAGGCTCATTCATGTTCTGGAACCTAAGGGCGGCCCACCCCGGCATCTGCGGACCATGACACATTCGCACTGAGAGCGCGGTCTCACCGGTCTCCCAACCGCACCGGAGCCAGGACGCGCCCGCGCCGTCGCCCAACCAGCGCACCCGCGCGCAGATGGCCGCGGCCCGACCGCATGGTGCCGGTCGGGCCGCGGACAGCAGAGCGCCGGGCTCTAGGTGATGACCTCGGTGACCTCACAGCCGACGAAGGTGTCGGCCGGTTCCAGCAGGCCGCGAAGGTCGGCGGTGCAGTGGTCGTTCCCGGCGCCGCCGTTGAGGGTGCCCCCGCCACGGCCGGTGAGCTGGTCGTTCCCGCCCAGCCCCTGGATCTGGTCGTGGCCCCCGTTGGCGTTGATGACGTTTGGGCCCGAGTTGCCGGTCAGCACGTCGTCGCGGATCGTCCCCTCGAGGTTCTCCACGTCGGCGGCGATGGTGTCGCGGGCTCCGGCCGGACCGTCGTCGGCACTGCCGTCGTCGCCGGTCGCGTCGTCGAGATCGGCCCGCACGGCGACGCGGGCCGCCGTCTCGCTGTACGCGGCGGTGTCGGAGCCCGCCCCGCCGGACATCACGTCCGCGCCGAATCCGCCGTCCAGCGAATCGTCCCCAGATCCGCCCAGCAGCCGGTCGTCGCCCGTGCCGCCGAGCAGCCGCGCGGGCAGAGCCGTCGCCGTGGAGATCACGTCATTGCCGTCGAGCCCGCGGACGCGGATGTAGTTGAGGTTCGACGAGGGGCAGTGCGCCTCGTGCTCGCTCACCATGGTGCATCCATCGCCCGCGGTGAACGTGGCGGTGGCGTCCCTGAGCGTGAGGAACCCGGCTCCCACGGTGACGCTGATCTGGTCGTTCACGCCCACCGGCGCGTCGTACCGGAGAACGCCCGCGCCCGTTCGCACCACACCCGGCTTGCAGTCGCCGTAGCACGGCGACGCCGAGGCCGACTGCACGGAGTACAGCCCGGGCAGCGCCACCAGCGCCACCGCAGCTCCCAGGACCCGTAACGATCGACGTCGAGGACTGGACATGAAGACTCCTCCTCTTCGGAAGAACGACCGGCGATACCGGCCGCTGCGGGGGAGTTGGTGTCGACAGTCATCACGGACGACGTCACCGGCCGGTTCAACGTTCAACCGGATGCCCGCGCGCCGCACCGCTTGGGCGCGGCGGTCGAACAGAGGCTCCAGGGGCTGTCAACCGGGCGTCGGGCCGCATACGCTCGCGGTGTGGACAGGCGCATTTTCGGGCTTGAGAACGAGTACGGCGTCACCTGTACCTTCCGCGGTCAGCGGCGGTTGTCACCCGATGAGGTGGCGCGCTATCTGTTCCGGCGAGTGGTGTCGTGGGGCCGTAGCAGCAACGTGTTCCTGCGCAACGGCGCCCGGCTGTACTTGGACGTGGGAAGCCACCCCGAGTACGCCACGCCCGAGTGCGACAACGTCGTGGAGTTGGTGACGCACGACAAGGCGGGCGAGCGGATCCTGGAGGGCCTGCTGGTCGACGCCGAGAAGCGGCTGCGCGAGGAGGGCATCGCGGGCGACGTCTACCTGTTCAAGAACAACACCGACTCGGCCGGCAACTCCTACGGCTGTCACGAGAACTATTGCGTCGGCCGCCACGGCGAGTTCGGCCGCCTAGCCGACGCGCTGATCCCGTACCTGGTGACCCGTCAGATCATCTGTGGTGCGGGCAAGGTGCTGCAGACTCCCCGCGGCGCGGTCTACTGCGTCTCCCAGCGTGCCGAGCACATCTGGGAGGGGGTCTCCTCGGCCACCACGCGGTCGCGGCCGATCATCAATACCCGGGACGAGCCGCACGGTGATGCCGAGCGGTTCCGGCGGCTGCACGTGATCGTGGGCGACTCGAACATGAGTGAGACCACGATGCTGCTGAAGGTCGGCGCCACCGACCTGGTACTGCGCATGATCGAGGCCGGCGTGGTGATGCGTGACCTGACCCTCGAAAACCCCATCCGCGCGATCCGTGAGGTCAGCCATGACATGACCGGCCGCCGTAAGGTGCGGCTGGCCAACGGCCGTGAGGCCAGTTCGCTGGAGATCCAGAAAGAGTACTTCGGCAAGGCCAAGGACTTCCTGGATCGCCGTGGCGGTGACGACGTTGCGATGCGGGTTCTGGACCTGTGGGAGCGGACGCTGCGCGCGGTGGAGACCGGCGACCTCGACCTGGTCGCGCGGGAGATCGACTGGGTGACCAAGTACCAGTTGATCGAGCGGTACCGGCGCAAGTACAACCTGCCGCTGTCTTCGCCACGGGTGGCCCAGCTGGACTTGGCCTATCACGACGTGCACCGTGACCGTGGCCTGTACTACCTGCTGGAAAAACGCGGCTCGGTCGAACGGGTCGCCAAAGACCTGGAAATCTTCGAGGCCAAATCGGTCCCGCCCCAGACCACCCGGGCCCGGTTGCGCGGCGAGTTCATCCGCAAAGCCCAAGAGAAACGCCGCGACTTCACCGTCGACTGGGTCCACCTCAAACTCAACGACCAGGCCCAGCGCACCGTCCTGTGCAAGGACCCGTTCCGCTCCGTCGACGAACGCGTCGACAAGCTCATCGCCAGCATGTGACACGGGGGCGCCGCCCGCCCGACGCCACGGTCGCGACGTCGCACGGCTCGGAGCAGTCTGCGAACCATCACAAGGGCTCGCGCGGCGCGGGTGGGTCAGGCGCAGGAGGGGTTGGTGGGTTGGCTGGTGGACGGGCCGTTGGTGGTGAAGCCGAAGGTGGCGGACTGGCCCGCGGCGAGCTTCGGGGACCAGCTCGGGGCCTTGGCCGTCCAGGTGGTGCCGGACTGGGTGACGGTGGCGCTCCAGCCGTTGTCGAGCGTCACGCCGGAGGGGAACGACCACGTCGCCGTCCAGTCGTCGATGGCCGAGGAGCCGGTGTTGGTGAGCGTGACCTCCGCCTGGAAGCCGCCCTGCCAGGAGCTGGTGACCTTGTAGGAGAAGGAGCAGGCCGCGGGCCCGGGGGAGGTGGGCGGGGTGCCGCCGCCCACGGGCGGGATCAGGTACGGCTGGATGATGCTCTGCTTGGCCTGGTTGACCGTCGTCCAGTCGTCCAGCACGATGCCGCCGGTGTCGCCGGAGTTGGGATTCCACGACCAGTAGGTGAACGACATGCCGTTCACCCCGGTGCCCAGGTACTTCAGCAGCTCCTGGAGCCAGATCTTGTCGGTGTTCGACGCCAGCGTCGTGCCGAACTCGCCCAGCATGATCGGGGCGATGTTCTGCTTGTAGAGGTAGCCCCAGTACTTGTCCCAGATGCCCGGCATGTTGGCCGGATAGCTCGGGTCGTCGAACCAGGACTGGTGATAGACGGAGGTGGCGTAGTCGTGCGGCGAGTAGACCAGCCGGTTCGGCACGCTGAGCCGGACGGGGTACTGCCCGGCCTTGGACAGGTTGCCGCCCCACCAGCCGCAGTCCTCGTCGTTGGACGGGTCGCCGTCCCACACGTTCGACAGTCCGCCACTGGGGCAGCTGACGCCCTCCACGAAGATCAGCCAGTTGGCGTTGACCGACAGGACCGCGTTGCCCGCGCGCTCAGCGGCCAGCCGCCAGTCGCGCTCGGGGACGCCGCACCCCCAGCAGGAGCCGGTCGCGTTCGGATTGGTGCCCTCGGCATGCGGCTCGTTGTGCAGGTCGGCGCCGATGACGGCCGGGTTGTTGGCGTAGTGCTGGGCCAGCCACTTCCAGTCGGCGATCCAGGTGCTCTCCGGGGTGGCGGAGTTGTACCAGAGCGCGGTCTGGCCGGCGCTGGTCGGACGGTGCCGGTCGAGGATGATCCGCATGCCCTTGCCGCCCGCGTACGCGACGACCTTGTCGAGGATCTGCATGGGCGTGTTGCCGACCAGGTCCGGGTTGACGTAGTCGTTGATGCCGGTGGCGGTCGCGCCCGGCTTCAGGGCGTCGTCGGAGAACGGAACGCGCAGGGTGTTGTAGCCCAGCGACGCCATCAGGTCGAGCTGCCCCTTCCACGGATTGCTCGACCACAGCCCGTGGAACGTCCTGTTGTCGGTCTCCATGCCGAACCAGTTGATGCCGGTGAGCCGCACGGTCGCGCCGGTACTGTCAACGATCTTGTTGCCGGACGTGTGCAGGTACCCGGTCCCGGTGCCGGGCCCCGCCGCCGCGACCGCCGCGGGCGGAGCCAGGCCGGCGGTCAGCGCGACGATCGCGGCCGCCAGGATCGTCGCCAGCCCTGCGAGGGCCGCTAGAGCTCGTCTCATGCGCATGCCCTTTCGGTGGGAGAAGCCGCCTCATGGTGCTCCCACCGTCCCCCGCCCGGCAACGAAAGCGCCATCCCGCCACCGCTGACCTGGGCACCCGCGTGAAAAATTTCATGGCGACGACAGAGACCAGGTTTCGCAGAACCCGATCAGCACGCCGTCTCGGCGAGGCCGTCCACATCAACCACCGACCCCACGTCGCTGAACGCACACTCAAAGGGCCCCGGCGACCTTGAGTTCTAGGGATCGTCGCAACACGGTTTCCAGATCCGGGAGGACCGACAGCGATCTCGGAGACGAGCGGGCTCGGCTCGCGAGCGCGCGGAATACTCGCGGCTCGTGCGCGAAGGCATGAACGACCGGCGGTCTCGCGAGCCCGTCGGGATGAATCTGCCGTAACCCGTCAGGCAAGCATGTGGGGCACCGCCGATCACCACGGTGGCGCCCCACATGGTCGCTCTCGTTTCCTGCGGGAGGACGAAAGCATCCATCGCCAATCGGCCACGGGAGAAGGCCTCGGCCCACTCGATCGCCGCCGAGTTGGGACGGGCTCCGTCCCGACCGGCCTGACGATCGGAGTCAGCAGCCGTTCTTGTAGCCGCTGGACGCGTCGTCGACCTCGATCGGGTAGCCGGCGAGGCGGATGTCGTACAGCACCCCGTAGGCCTTGAAGATCTTCTTCGTGCTCACCGTGTTGCAAGGGACGGACGCCGTCACGTTGGCCTTGCCCTTGAAGTTGTGGAGCCGCTTCTTGCCGGACGCCAGCATGGAATTCCCGATGATGGCCTTACGGTGCAGGACCGCGTGAATCGAAATGGTGTGCCGCTTCTTGCAGTTCACCGTTGTCTTGGCGTAGAGCCGCCCGTTGTAGACGAACACCTTGGTCGAGAACGGGCAATCGCTCTTGGTGCTCTGGATGCTCGCCGTCCCGTTGTTCTGGACGGTTCGCGGGTTCGCTGCCGCGCTCACAGACGCGGCCTGCGTGGGACTTGAGGACGCCTGGGTCACCGCCGCTACCGACAGGCCCGCGGTCAGCGCGACGCCGGTGCCCGCGATAACCATCTTGGTACGAGTCGAGGTTGCCATGAGGTCTCCTTCGGGGGGAATGAATGCCCTGTAATTCCATGGCAAGGCGGCGTTTCCCTGACAGGGCCGTAGGGCCCCAACGGGGGCCCCAACCGCCTGCCATAGAGCAACACCCATCTCCGAACAAATATGCTCTGCGCGTCTTGTCCGCGGCCGTCATTGTGGGCGCGGTGTTTCCGTCCTCAAGATGATCGGCATGACTCGGAACGGACTGCTCGCAGCACCTGGGCTCCACCGCGGAGATCCTGAAGTACTCGCAGGAGGCCGCGGGCCACGCCGAGCGAGCCATCGAGGCCGGAGCCAAGCGTCGCGCTGTCGACGGCGGCTGAATACTGACCCCCTGTGGGGCGGGCGGGTTCAAGTATTTTGTCGCAACACTCCTGGTATGTGAAGGGGTGTGGAGTTGGGGCGCAGGGGACGCAAGCGGCAGCTGGATGTTGAGGATGCCTACTGGCGTCTGATCCTGGCGGGCGTCGGAACGGTCGAAGCATGTCGTCAGGTCGGGATCACTCGGAAGACGGGCTACCGGTGGCGAGCAGAGCGGGGCGGTGTGCCGCCGGCCCGGCTGGCCGAGGACGCCCGATCGTCCCGGTACCTGTCGTTGCTGGAACGCAAGCGGATCGCGACGTTGCGCGAACGCGGCTTGGGCGTGCGAGAGATCGCTCGGCGACTGGGCCGTGCGCCTTCCACGGTGTCGCGGGAGCTGAAACGGAACATGCGACCGCACGACTACGGCGTCTACGACGCTGACCTGGCCCATGCTCGGGCCCGTGAGACCGGACGACGAGAACGAACCGGCAAGCTCCTCCGCGACGCTGCGTTGCGGAGTCTGGTCCAGGCCAAGCTCGAGCTCGACTGGAGTCCGCAGCAGATCTCCGCGTGGCTGAAGATCGCCTACCCGGAAAGGCCTGGCTGGCATGTCTGCCACGAGACCATCTATCAAGCCGTCTACTACAGCGGGAAAGTGGCCTGAGCAGGGCGCTTACCCAGCGGTTGCGCACCGGCTGACCTTTGCGATGACGCCGCCGCCGCTCTGACCAGCGAGCCGTTCGTTTCCTCGCGCCCGCGACACCGATAGATGCCCGTCCGCCGATCATCGAGCTGCGGACTCGGATCGGCGACTGGGAGGGTGATCTGATCGTCGGCAGGATGGGCCACTCGGCGATCGGGACGCTGGTCGACCGCACCAGTCGATACGTTCGCCTGGTCCACCTGAACGGCAGCCGCTCATCCCACGACTTCGCCCAGGCCGTCACCGCAGTCCTGGCCTCCATCCCCGAGCCCGCTCGTCGGAGCCTGACCTGGACCAAGGCTCTGAAATGGCCCGCCACGATCTGATCGCCCAGCAGCTCACCGATGGTGTCTACTTCGCACGCCCCGCCAGTCCATGGCTGCGCGGCACCAACGAGAACACAAATGGACTGCTCCGTCAGTACTTCCCCAAGAACACAGACCTGTCCCTATTCACCCCTGACGATCTCCAACAAGTCGAGGACCTCCTCAACCACCGCCCTCGGCGTGTTCTGGGATGGGAAACACCCGCCGACCACTTCGCCAGCCGTATGCCATCATGAGCCCTCAGCGTTGCGACGATCACGCGAAACCACCCTTGAACCCGCCCGCCCCCAGGGGGTCACGATTGGCCCGCCGTTGACACAGATCGGCGAACGCCGCGGTCACCGGTGAACCGGGAGAGCAGGAGCCGCTTTGATGCGCAATGTCGATCAGCTGACCGCATACCTGGGCGATGATGCCCAGCTCACGACCACCGGGATCGTCGAACTGGTCATCGAACAGGAAGTAGAACGCTTTGAGGTCCACCGCCAAGGTGAGGTCATCGACATCGGCATCCGGCCAGCAGCGGGCGGCTAGCCCCGCCAGATCCCATGACGAATAGGCACTGACGGCCTCCGCGCCGCACACCATCTGATACCGGCGCAGCCACCGCAGATTGCGTTGGCGAGCCTGCTGCAGGTGAGGGTTGCGCCGCGCGGGAAGCGGGATGTCAAAGCTGACGTCCTGCGGCATGCTTGTCGCTCCTGGTGATCGTCGGGAAGACGCATGGCCCGTTGCTCTAGGCACTCATGACCGAGGCGAGTCGAAGGCGTATGGGCGGGTGCGTTTGTCCTTGTGACATTTGCCGTTGCGCTCATTTGTTTCGCCCTCTCGCGCATCACCAGGGACCACGCCTCAACCGATGAGGAGATCCCCTTGGATTCAGTGGATACGCGACGACAGGCGTCCGAATATGTCGCGATTGGCCAGCTTGTCGCGCTCTGGCCCGCTGCCAGAGACAACGGCCACGACGCGAGCCATCGCCCGACCCATCGGTCCATGGCGCGGCACCACTTCCACCACGTAAACATCGACCACCGTGGACTGGCTTAGCTGGTGGAGTGGCGGGGAGCAGGTCAGGCGGCGCGGCTCAGGCGGCGCGCCATCAAGGTGATCGTGGCCCAGGTGATGTGGGCGAAGGCCACAGACAGTGACAGCACTCGCCGAGTACAGACCACTCGATCATCGAGCCTTACCAGGGTGGCACCACTAGGCCGTGTCCCGTGATTATGCGAGGGGACGGCGAGTGTCCAGGGGGCGGGGTCGGGACGGGATCCGGAGAAGCTGCGGATGTGAGCGGGTGTTAGCTTCCCTTCCTGTGATGGAGCACCAGGACGAGACCAGGGCGGCCTACGACGGGGTCGTCGAGTTGTATGCGTCGATGTTCGCTAATCGACTGGAGACGCAGCCGTTCTCGCGGAACATGATCGAGACCTTCGCCGAACTGGTGCGCGGGACGGGGAACCTGCGGGCAGTCGACGTCGGGTGCGGGCCGGGACATCTGACTGCAATGCTGCATGATCTCGGGCTGGATGCTTTCGGGCTCGACCTCTCCCCGGGCATGGTCGACCACGCTCGGCGGGCCCATCCGGCGCTGCGGTTCGACGAGGCGCGGATGGAGGCTCTACCGGTCGAGGACGGCACGCTCGGCGGTGTGCTGGCCCACTATTCGATGATCCACACCCCGTCTGAGGAATTGCCGGCACTGCTCGCCGAGCAGGTACGTGTCCTGGCGCCAGGGGGCCTGCTCTTGGTTTCGTTCTTCGCCACCGATGGACCCGAGCCAGTCCGCTTCGACCACAAAGTGACGCCCGCCTTTAGCTGGCCGGTGGACCAGTTCGCCCAATTGCTGGCCGGTGCAGGGCTCGTCACGTTCGCCCGGCTGCTCCACGACCCTGCCTCCGAGCGGGGCTTCCTCGACGCCCACTTGCTGGCCCGCCGCCTCTAGGGCGAATCCCGTGATCATGTGACGGGGTGCCGGAGCCAGATGCGGATCGAGGCGACGTCGATGGTGCCCTGGTAGATGGCTTCTCTCTTGTCGTAACGGGTGGCGACCGCGCGGAACTGGCGGAGCTTGTTGACGCAGCGTTCGACGGTGTTGCGTTCTTTGTAGGCCTGCCGGTCGAAGACCGGCGGCCGGCCGCCCTTGGAGCCTTGGTTGGCGCGGTGGGCGGCCTGGTCTTTCTTGATCGGGATGACGGCCTTGATGCCGCGTCGCCGCAGGTAGTGGCGGTTGGCGCGGGAGGAATAGGCCTTGTCGGCCAGCACGCGGGCCGGCTTGGTGCCAGGCCTGCCCACGCCGCGACGCCGGATGCGGATCGACTCCATCAGCGCGATGAACTTGGGGCAGTCGGCGTGCTGGCCAGGCGAGGTGAGCCGGGCGATCGGACGGCATCGCCGGTCGGCCACCAAGTGAATCTTCGTGGTCAACCCGCCGCGCGACCGACCGGGCGCTTCACGGCCTTTCGTCACCCGCTCGTGATCCTTACCGGCCCCCTTTGAGGGATGTCCACGGCTGGAGCGCGCCGCGCTCCAGCCGCGTGCTGGTGCGCACGAACGATTGTGGAGTCGGCGCTGACCGTCCAGTCCTCGCCTTCGGCCTCGTCACAACCCGCCCGCAACCCGTCCAGGATCTGTTCCCACGTCCCATCCAGCGACCAGCGGCGATGCCGGTTGTAGACCGTCTTCCCATTGCCGTAACACCGCGGCAGATCACGCCAGGTGCAGCTCGTCCGAGCCCGGAAGAACACCCCGTTGATCACCGTCCGATGATCGCTCCACCGCGCCCCATGAACATTCTGGGCAGGCAGCAGCGGCTCCAGCCGCTGCCACTCCTCATCCGTGAGGTCATGCCGTTTCAGACGTTCCTCATCCACACAGACGATCTACACCAAACCGCCACCAAAGATCACGGGACACGCCCTAGTAGACGACCCCCTGACGGATACCGCGCGGAAGGGCGAAGCGCGCTATGCGCCCCGCCCCGGTCGACACAAGCAACTTGCGCATCACCGCAGCTCAGAAACGGGTTCGTTGGATATTCGGCGTTCGCTACGGGGAGCCCCCGTAGCCAGGCAGATGTCCGTCACGGTTGCGGATCTCACATCACGGGAATAACGCATTGTGTAGTTGACTGACTGCATAGGGTCGCCGGGAGGGTGTATGTCCGTCCTGATCACTGGGGTGACCGGATTCCTGGGCTCACGGCTTTTGTCGTCGCTGCTGGCCCGGGACGAACCGATCGTCGCTTTGACCAACAGGCGATCAAGGACGAGCCTGCCGGCGTTGCAGCAGGTGATGCGGGCGATGGGCTGCTCGGACGAACGAGTGCGCGCTGCCGGTCGCCTAGAGCTGGTCGATATCGAGCTGACCGCACCCAGGTTCGGGTTGCCCGCCCGGCGATATGACCGCCTGGTCGCCGAAACGACCGAGATCTGGCACCTGGCTGCCTCCACCAACCTGGACCCGCGTGCGCGCGGACTCTCGCGCGTCAACGTGGAGGGGACCCGCAGCATCCTGACGTTGGCCTCGGCGGCCCGCCACCGGCCACGCCTGTGCCATGTCAGCACGGCCTTCGTCGCCGGTCGCCGTCGACAGGGCCTGGTCCTGGAGAGCGATCTCGATCGGGGGTTCGGCTTCGAGAACCCGTACGAGGAGTCCAAGTACCAGGCCGAAGTGCTGGTGCGATCGTGGGCCGGCGAGCACGACGCGCCGGTGGTGATCTTGCGCCCGAGCATCCTGGTCAGTGACCGGCCCGCGGTGCCCGGCGGGCCGCTGCATCCCTTTCAGAGCCTCCTCGGCGTGAGTTCGGCGACGGTCGCCGCGGTAGCAGAGGAGAGTCAGCGGATACCGGTGCGGCTTCCCGCTCTCCCACAGGCGCATCTCAACCTCACGCCCGTCGACCACGCCGCCGACCTCATGGTGGCCGTCGCGACGGCCCACCAGAGCCCGGGTGTCCGCACGTTCCACATCACTCATCCCGAAGAGGTCTCCATGAGCTCGGTGGTGGAGCTGTTCGAGTCGCTGCTGCCGGTTTCGTTGGAGTTGACGTCCGTGGCGCCGCCGGAACCCCTGCCCATTGAACGGATCTTCTATGCCCGGGGAGCCGGCTTCCTGCCGTATCTGTTCCATCAGCGCCGTTACGACCGAGAGGGGCTGGTCGGGCTCGGCCTCGACACGCCCATGCCGCCGGTCAGCGTGAAGTACCTCAAGAGCAGTCTGGCCGAGCCGGCACAGGAAATCGAGTCGGCACAGGCCGTGGGCAGCGGCTGAGCCGGCGATGGACGAACAGCCCCCCGATCTGCGTTCCGACCAGTCCGCCATCCGCCGAGTCCGCCCTGCGCTGTGGCAGTGGAACGCCTGCGACGGCGCCTTCCTGCACTACGCCGATATCAACCCTCACCTGCACGTCAACTGCTGCTACCTCCTGCACGTGCAGAGCGAGCCGCCGCCGTTGGCACTCCTCAAAAGGCATATAGCCGGCCGCCTGCACCTGCTGCCTGCGCTGGGTCATCGGCCCGTGCGGGGACGGTGGGGCACACGCTGGCAGCGATGTGGGCCGCTCGACCCTGACGATCACATTTTCGAGCGCGTCGTCCCGGCGGGGCGGCACCGAGACGCCGCGATCGAGGAGATCCACGGTGCCGAACTGCCACATGACAGGCCGTTGTGGCAGATCTGGCTGGTGCACGGCGGTGATCAGCCGGGCCATGTCGTGGTGGTGAAGACGCATCACGCTGCCGCTGATGGCTTGGCGAAGACCGTCGTGCTGGCAACATTGTTCGGTGAACCGCCGCCGGCCGTGTCCGCTCCGCCTGGCCGGCGGCCGACGCTGCGGTCGTGGCGGTTCGCACTGGCCGAACTGGCGCGCGGCGTTCGCCCCGGGCATCTGCTGCCGCCGCCCCGGACCCCGCTCACCGGTGCTTGGGTGAGGACCACCGCGCAGATCCCGGAGAGCCGGCTGCGTGATCTGGCCCGGCGGGCTGCGGCCCGGCCCAATGACGTTCACCTGGCTATCGTGGCCGGGGCACTGCATCACTGGCTCAAGGGGAACGCCGACTTCTGGAAGGCGAACGCACCGTACTACCTCAGCGCGGTGACACCGATCGGATTCCGGGGCCAAGGCGATCCCGCGGACCAGGGCAACAGGGTGGGTGTTGTGCGGATCGCGCTGCCGGTCGGAGAGCCGTCCCCGGCGAGGCGGCTCCGACTGATCCGGCAAGCGACTGGCAACGCGCAACCGCCCCCGGCCCACCGGGGCGCCATGCGGCTGCTGTGCCATTCAATGCCCGGCTGGCTGGTGCGGCCCTTCTTCCTGTATGCGCTGGGTCCCCGCCACTCTTGCATGCTGGTGTCCAACCTGCCGCCGCTGGCGCCGCTGGCGGTTGCCGGCCACCCCGTCAGCCAGGCTCGTCCAGTGGGCTTCCTCTACCGAGGACACGCCCTGGGTTTCTACGTAGGGCGCCACAACGGTGAGGTGGTAGCCACCTGCCTGGCCGACCGGAGCATGCCCGGCGCCGCTGACCTGGCCGGTCACCACACGCAGGCCTTCGAAGAACTCGACGCGATGTTCGACGGTGACAACCTGACCGAGCAGCCGCCCGGCGCAGAAGGCCTGGGATGACCGTTCCAACCAGCGGGCGTTGGGGTGACGCGATGCTCGTGGGCTGTGCTGTCCTCACAATGCAGGCGGGTCAACGCCTCCTGCCACAGGCCCGGCAGTCGATCCGAATCCCTGACCGCCGAATCGAACAGCAGGAAGGGGATCACCTCTTGCCCATGTTGCATCAGGACCACCATGCTGCGATGGCCAGGGAGAAGGGCCGGCAGGGCGAGTATGCGATGAACGGGCGCCCCGGCCACGCTCAGCAGGCGGACTCGGACGCTGGTGACGAAAGTCGCGATGTATCGGGGGTCGGCGAATCTGGAGAGCATCGGGCGCATGATGGCGTAGGGCATTCGCTCCAGCATCAACCGGCCGAGTTCCCGGTGACGGAGAAGGCGCCGCGGACCTGTCTGCGCCATGATCATTTGGAGCTGCTTGAGGGGTGAGGCCTCGTCGCACGGCAGGCTCACGCGTAGTATGCCGACCTCATTTCCCAGCCTGGGGGGCCGTCGGAAGGCCGCAGGTTGAACGGCATGGCGCTGTCCAGGCCCCGGTGCTCGCGCCGGTCGGCGGACGGGATCCAATCCTGAGGCGTCCATTCGCGTAGAGCGCCGGACAGGGTCGCCAGGCATACGTCGTTCGGGGTGGCTGCGGCTGCCTCTGCCGTTTCCCGCAACATGGTCTGGTCGAGGTGGACGGTTCGCAGCAGCCTCTTGTCGGAGAGCGGGTAGCGGTTGGGCGTCCACCGGACGGTCGGCTGCAGCGGCAGGGTGAGATCGGTGGGCGTCAGCCATCGCCACATTTGCGCCATCGTGGGTGCCGACCAGCCGCGGCCGCGGACCTGAGGCGGCTGTTCGCTCAGCAACGCCTTGATGGTGGCGATGATCGCCATGCCGTCTTGGAAGGCGTGATGGGCCCAGTAGCACAGCGCGTACTCCGACTCGTCGTGCCCATGCATCATGGTGATGCGCCATGGAGGCCGGTCGGCGAAGGGGCTCGGCCAGAGCCTCCAGCGCTTGGGCGACCACGTCTGTGCCGGGTTCGAGCCGGTGCTCCGCTACGTGATCGGCTGGATCGAAGCCCGGCGCGGGCTCCCACCGGGCTCGGGTCCGGCTCAGCCGGTATCGCAGTGCGGGCGTTCTGTCAATCCGGTCGGCGATGATCTTTCGCAGCTGGCCGATCTCTGGTGGCTGCCCGGAAACGAAGACTATTCCGCCGAGTTGCATGGGTGAGCGGCCACCGTCAGCGGTCTGGAGGAAAAAGCGGTCGAAGGAATTGAGCGGGGCCGTGTCCACGCCAGCTTCGTATGCGTTCACTTCCTCTTCCTTTCTCTCATGTGCTGGCTGCCTGCATTACATTTTTTAGCCGCTTTGGGGTGTGAAGCTCGATGTGCGCTGCTTTGACGGAAGTCCATCGATGGATATCCGCCAAAACGTGAAACTCTCTCCTCAGTTCTTTGGCGAACAGGTCGGCCATGTCGGCGAGACCCGCCTGAGCGCTGACGCTCACGGTCTTCCGGTATCCATAGGGCGGCAGGGAAAGGCCGTGCGAGGGGGGCCGCACCGTCACGCCGGCCAGTTCGGCAACGGGCCGCCCCGCGAGTGCGAGATGTTCATCCGGAATGGTGATGTTCGAGCAGATGAGATTGGTGTGCAGCTGCGAGGTGATGAGGCGCGAGAGCAGCTCCCGGCCAGTGCTACCGGTGTGACCCAATGTCCTCAACACGGCCGCGGCCGCGTGGGCGTGCCCGCGGGACTTGCTTCGGGACGTCACCGCAGAGATCATCGCGAGGCGGTCGGCCGGCTCAGAGACGATCGCCGCCAATCGCTCGGCGGTCGGCGGGTCGCCCGCCAGACGGGCCAGGATTCCCCACGTGGCGACTGAACGTGAGAACCGCGTCTCCTCCGCGACAAAGTAGGAGTCGAGGCCACTCATCCGGACGGCCTGGGCACCGAAATTTCCCATTGCTCCAACTCCCAATGAGCACTGCTGCTGATCTCAACCACACCCGCAGCGCCTCATTCGGTCTACCCCATCACGCACGCAAGGAACGGCCGCTTAAGGAAATATGATTGCAGAGCCAACGCAAGGGACTTTGCCTGGAAAGGGAAGGGCGACACTCCCAGCACCTTGTGCGCCACTGCGACCGGCCACGTGATGTTGTCGGAAATGTCGGACGCACACGTCAGGCGGGCCGTGGGCAGGAGTTCATGTCCATGTGGTCGGTTGATTATGGGCGGCGGTGTTTGATAGAGCTTGAATGAGGTCGATCGCAACATCGAAAGGCGCGACAGCCTACCGAATTACATCGATTTGCAAAAGAGAGGCGTGCCTTCTGTATCTCGACCGATATTGGCGCTGATGGCAGGTATTTGCGCTCTGTGACAACGCATGAGGCGTCACCGCTCATCGCGGTGACCGCCCGGTGACCACTCGTCGTGCCGATATACACCGACTGTTGGAGGGTGCCGGATGAGAGCCGTGGTGCGAAGCGCTCCCGGAGAGGTCCGGATCGAGTCCATGCCCGACGCGGCCATCGTCGAACTGACCGACGCGGTGGTCCGGGTCGTCCAGGCCGCGCTGTGCGGCACGGATCTGTGGGGCTACCGAGGCGACGGGAACCACATCCCGCCGGGCCCCCGGGCCGGGCACGAGTTCATCGGCGTGGTCGAAGAAACAGGGCGTGAGGTCGGTGCGGTGCGGGCCGGCACGCTCGTTTTAGCCCCGTTCAGGTGGTCGGACGGAACGTGCCACGCTTGCGTTTCCGGCCTGCCCTCGTCCTGCCCGAACGGCGGCATGTGGGGCGGTGACCACGACGGCGGGCAGGGCGAGGCGGTCCGCGTGCCCCACGCCGACCACACCCTGGTCGCGCTACCGCTGGACACCGAGGACGAACGGCTGCCTGCCGTGCTGACGCTGGCCGACGTGATGGCCACCGGCCAGCACGCGGTGAACCGGGCCCGAGTGCGGCCGGGTGCCCGGGTGGCGGTGGTCGGCGACGGCGCGGTGGGGCTCTGCGCGGCGCTGGCGGCCCGGCACGCAGGGGCCGAGCACGTGACCCTGCCGGGCAGGCATGACCGCAGGCTCGCACTCGGCGCCCGGTTCGGCGCGGACACCACGCTCAACAGGCAGGACGCTGCGGCGTTCGCCCAACTGAAGGAGCAGCGGATCACGGTCGTCCTGGAGTGCGCAGGGACACAACCGGCGGTCGACGCCGCGGTGGAACTGGTCGCGGACGGCGGCACCGTGGTGCTGGCCGGAGCGCCGCACGCCCGGCTGCCGGAGGCCACTCAGGTCCTCCTGCGCAACCTCACCATCACCGGCGCGCTGGCGCCGGCGCGCGCTGATCCCGCGCCTGCTCGACGACGTGCTGACCGGCCGCCTGGATCCGTCCGCGGTGTTCGACCTCACCGTAGGCCTCGACGAGGTGCCAGCCGCCTACCGGCACATGGCCGACCGATCCGCGCTCAAGGCACTGGTCCGGATCTGATCCACCGCCCGCCCGCCCGCCGTGCCGCCGGTGCCGCGCAGAGCGGCCCACCGCGCCATCGCCGACCCTGCCCAGACCAGCCGCCCAGGGGAGCACCATGACCGCCCTGCCCGTCCGCCCCCACCAGATCCTGCAGCCCGGCCGCCGCACGCTTCACCCCGATCAGCTGGAGCAGGCGGCGGGGCCGGTCGAGGTCGTCATCGACGCCGCGACACGCGGCCGGATGGAGGCCTGCCAGCAGATGCTGCACGCGTCCTTGCGGAAGGGCCGTGCCGTGTACGGGGCGACCACCGGGTTCGGGCCGCTGGTGGGCTTCCCCGGCCGGGAGGATACCGCCGACCAATGCGAGAACGTCCTGGCGCACCTGACTGCCGGGCAGGGCCCGGACTTGGACCCCGCCATCGTCCGCGCGGCGATGCTCGCGCGGTTGTGGTCGCTGGCGCGTGGCCACAGCGGCGTCGCGCCCGCGGTGGCCGACCACTTGGCCGCCGCGCTGGGCACCACGTTCGCCCCGGCCGTGCCGCGGCTGGGGTCGCTGGGGGCCAGCGGCGACCTGATCCCGCTCGCGTACCTAGTCTCGTCGCTGCGCGGACACGGTCAGGCCTACCTGGAGGTCGAGCGTCTCCCAGCCGCACGGGCGCTGGAGAAGGCTGGACTGACCGCCCTGCCGCTGGACGGCCGCGACGCGCTCGCGCTGGTCAACGGCACCTCGGTCACAGCAGCCGCCGCAGGCCTGGCCATCGCCGCATTGGACCGCTCCCGCGTCGTCGCGCTGCTGCTTTCAGCTTTGCTGGCCGACATTCTGGGGGCCGCGCCGGCATTCCTGTCCTCGGCGCTGCTGGAGGCCTTCGGCCACCCGGACGCGGCCGCCGTGGGCGCGGAGCTGCGCGGGCGGCTCGCCGGACTGCGTCCCTGCCTGGCCCGGCCACTGCAGGAGTCCTACTCGGTGCGCTGCACACCGCAACTGCTTGGCGCGGCACGTTCAGCGATCTCCTACGCCGGCATGACCGTCCGCGATGACCTCAACGGTGTCAGCGACAACCCGCTGCTGTTCCCCGACCACGACGAGATCGCCCACGGCGGCAACTTCTTCGGGCAGCCGGTCGCCTTCGCCGCCGACCTGCTGTCACTGGCCGCGACCCAGCTCGGCAACCTGGCCGAGCGGCAGCTGGACCTGCTGGTCGACCCGCATCGCAACGGCGGCCTACCTCCGATGTTGTCCGCCGATCCCGGACGCCAGCACGCCCTCCAGGGCGTCCAACTCGCCGCCACCGCGATCGTCGCCGATATGCGCCGCCACGCGACCCCCGCCTCGATCCAAAGCCTGCCCACCAACCTGCACAACCAGGACGTGATCCCCTTCGGCACCCAGGCGGCGCTCAACGCCCTCAATCAAGCCCGTTCCCTGCGGCTGCTGCACGGCTCGCTCGCCGTCGCCCTCCGGCAAGCCGTCCACGTGGGCGAACGCGCGCCCACCGCCCCGTCCTGCGCGCGGCTGCTGGACACACTAGCCGACGTCGTTGCCCCCATCACACACGACCGGCCCCTCGATCGCGACGTCCGCGCCGCCGCCGACCTGCTCGACAGGGCCGCCGACGAGCACAGGCAGGCCTCGGCGGAGCCGCGATGAAACAGGGCACCGGCCTCTGCACATCCGTGCCCGACGCCTACCCCGACGATAACGCGGGATCGCTGCTGCTGCCCTGGCCGCGCCAGGAACCACTGCCGTGCCCCCGAGGCGGATGTGCCCGAAACACGGCGACGGATTTGGAGCGGATCCGCAGCGCCGTCTCCGATGCACCTCCGGCGGCGCCGCGTCCGCCAGCCGAGGCCGACCGACGCGCACGATATCGCTGGCACGTCGGCCACCACCTGGCGTTCGGGGTGTGGCGGCTGCAGGCCGATGCGCTCCGCGAGATCAGCGAACGGCCCGCACCGCCCCCGGCCCTGGTGGAAAGGGCTGCATTGCTGTTCGACGTGTACTCGCTGCTGCTGCTCTACAGCGGAAGCTGCTCGTCCACGCGCTACGCCGCGACGGTGCGCGCCGACATGGCCGCCTTTCATCCCGGCTTCAGCGGCACCTGGGCCAGGGACCACGAGCCCATCCCAGTGCTGCTGCGGTCCGTGCGGCACCGGCACTCTTCCACACTGTCGGCGCCCTTGACGCGCGCCGCCACCACCAACCACCGCGTGCACATGGCCGTCGCCACCAAACTGGTGCCGACCGGCCGGTCGCTGCTCCAACAGCACGGCGACGTTGACGTCCGCGAGGTTCCCGACAGCGCGCGGGCCTTGTACGACGCGTTCTTCCACGTGCAGCGAGGGCCGGTGTGCCAGGCCGCCGTCGCGGCGCAGTTACTTCGCCGCCTGGCCCAGATGGCCTGCGACATCGCCGTCCATGGTCTGGACGACTCCGGCTGGACGCCACCTTCCGCAGTGGCAGGCGTAGCGGGCCGCAGTCACGACCTGCTGCTCACCGCTGCGGAGACCTTCGCCTCCAGCGCCAACCTCGTCGACGGCGCTCACCCCTAGCCCGACTTGTGACCGCTACCCGTCCGCACTCACGTTCACGGAGGCCACATGGCGAACCTACCGCTCGCCACATCGCAGACAGCCAAGAACGTCGAGCTGACCCCGGCCGTGCACGCCTACCTGCTGGCACAGGCAGAGCCCCCGACGGCCGTTCAGCGTGACCTGATCGCCCGGACGCAGACGCTCGGCGGCCCGGCGGAGATGCAGATCCCGCACGAACAGGCCGTGTTCCTCACGCTGATCGGCAAGCTGATCGGCGCCCGCCACATCGTCGAGGTGGGCACCTTCACCGGGTATTCGACCCTCGCGTTGGCCCTCGGCCTGGTACCCGGCGGCACGGTCACCACCTTCGACGTCTCCGAAGAGTGGACGCGCATCGCCCAGGACGCCTGGCGGGCCGCCGGTGTCGCCGACCGGATCGACCTGCGGCTCGGCCCCGCCGCCGAACACCTGCGCGCCCTCCCGCAGCTGCCCTGGGTGGATCTGGTGTTCATCGACGCCGACAAACCCGGCTACTCCACCTATTGGCAGGAGCTCGTTCCGCGCGTACGCCCAGGCGGGCTCCTTCTCGCCGACAACGTCCTGTACGCGGGCGAGGCGGCCGACCAGGACGCCACCGGCAACGCATCGGCGATCCGGGCGTTCAACACCATCGTCCGCGACGATCCGCGGGTCGAGTCGGTCCTGCTGCCGATCGCCGACGGGCTGACGCTGGCCCGCAAACGGGAACCATGACCGCCGGTCTACCGGACACCGTGCCGGACCGCTCCGCCGGCCCGCTCGCCGGAACCACCGCGCTGCTCACCGGCGCCACCCGCGGACTGGGTCCGCGGCCTGGCGACCGCGCTGGGCGACGCAGGCGCCGACCTGGTGATCACAGGACGGGACCGGGCCGCACTGTCGAGCCTGCACGACCGGCTCACCGCCCACGGAACCACGGTGGCCGCCGTGCTGGCGGATCTGACCGACGCCGACGGGGCCCTGCGTGTCGCCCGGGGCCGCCGAACGGTTCGGCGGCATCGGCCTGCTGGTCAACAACGCCGGTGTGCCCGGCCCGCACGGGCCGCTCTGGGAGACCTCGGACACCGACTGGTGGCGCGCCATGGAAGTCAACCTGCACGCCACGGCCCGCACCATGCACGCCGCCGCACCGGCCATGCTCGCCCGCGGCGGCCAAGGCCGCGTGATCAACATCGTCAGCGCGGCGGGCCGGCGGACCTGGCCCGGCGCCTCGGCCTACTCGGTCTCCAAGGCCGCCGTGATCAAGCTGACCGAGAACTTCGCGCGGGAAGTACGCGGACAGGGCATCACGGCGTTCGCCTTCCACCCCGGGGTCCTCGACCTCGGCATGACCGCCGACCACCTGGCTCGCGGCCAGGTGGGAGATCCCGCCGCCGACCGCATCTGGACGTGGCTGCGCGACGAACGCGACGCCGGCCGCTTCACTGCCATGGACCGAACTCTCCACGCGTTCGTGCTGCTCGCGGACGGCACGGCCGACGCGCTGTCCGGCCAGTACCTCACGCCCGACGACATCATCGACTGCACGGGAAGCGCGGCCCGCCCTCAAATGCCGGGCCCCTGAAATCAGGATGGGTGCGGCTCGTTTCTCAGTGGTGCGACACGAGGTCGCGGTGCGCCGTGAGGCGCTGGAAGTTCCCGATCAGTGTTCGAGATCGGTCCCCGCCCTGACGTGCGTCTGGCAGGTCCTGCCTGTCGGGGGTGCGAAGCTCAGGGAAGAAGCCCAAGGTTTCCGCGTTCCGTCTGGGGAGCCAGCCGAGGGAAGACCGGACGGGTGAACGCAAGTGAACCTCTGATGAGGCCTCGTCATGGATAGCCCTGGGAAGACGGGACGAAGACCAGGGTGGTAGGGCCTGGCTGTTGGAAGAGGCAGCAAGCGGCGATCGAGCAGACACATCGGTCGGGTGAACAGCGCTGGCCTTGGGGGTTAGGAGGCGCCCACCTCGGTCGCACCTCACGTGCTTGGAACATGGAAACCCCGTCGGGTCCGGGTTGCAGAAGGTCCGGTAGGTCGATCGTAGGAGGGGCGGAACCCCTCGGCGGGACAGGATGCCCAAGAAGTGATGACGCTCGCTGAAACTGGCTCTGGCGATCTTTGTGTGGTCGCGTCACGGACGGTGGCTCAACACGTGCCGGGAGCTGATCGCAATCGAGAACAGGACGCGCATAGGTGCGGCCGCTCCGTGATGATCGGGTTCGACCAAGAACTTGATCGTCACCTGAGCGGCCGCGAGGTTCATTGTGCCCTGTGCGCAGCACGCGGCAGCGGGCGATGCCTGCTGCCTGAAGATGTTCTTCCCCCACCTGGCCGAACTGGCCGCCGAAGAGGTCGCCGACCACGGGGACTACGTACTGGTCACGGCCCGCACCCGCGGTCGGCCGGAGGCCTGCCGGAAGTGCGGCATGCTCTCGTCGCGGGTGCACGGCCACTGTCGTCGGCTGCTGCACGATCTGCCCGCCGCGGGTCGTCCGGTCCTGGTCACCCTTACGATCCGCCGTCTGACCTGCCAGAACCGGGCTTGTCCGGTGCGCACGTTCGCCGAGCCGATATCCGGGCTTGGCCCGGCGGTATGCCCGCCGCACGACGCTGCTGTGCCGGCTACTGGAGTTGATGGCGCTCGCGCTGGCCGGCCGGGCCGCTTCCCGGCTGTTGAAGCTGCTGGGAGTGCAAGTCGGCCGGGACACGTTGATCGGTCTGGTCCGGGCCCTGCCCGACCCCGAGATCGGCCAGGTCACCGTCCTGGGTGTCGATGATTTCTCCAAGAAGCGCGGGCACTCGTACGCCACCTTGATGGTCAACATGGAGACGCATCAGCCCATCGACGTGCTGGACGAGCGGACCGCCGGCGCTCTCGAGCAGTGGCTTCGCGAGCATCCCGGCGTGCAGATGATCTGCAGAGACCGCGCCGGCGAGTACGCCACCGGCGCCAGAGCCGGGGCACCTGACGCGACCCAGGTGGCCGACCGGTTTCATCTCTTTCAGAACTTGTGCGACGCGGTCGAGAAGACCGTCATCGCCTGCCGAGCTGACCTGCGCGAACCCGAACCGGACCACTGCGATCCCGGCGAAAAGGAACCTGCAGGCCACCAGCTCGGCGATGCTCCCATGCGCGACACCAGGATCTGGGACGGCACGCCCGTCGAAGACTGCCGCCTGGTCGTACGGCAACGGGAACGGTACGCCGCGGTGCAGGAACTGGTCGGCAGGGACTGGACGATCTCGGCGATCGCGCGGAAGCTGCGCCTGGATCGCCGCACCGTCCGCAAGTTCGCCCGCGCCGAAACCGTCGAGGACCTGCTCGTCAAGGCGACCGGACGATCCGACGTGCTCAGCCCTTAGCCTGTTCCTTAACGTCAGTGGTGGTTGCTGGCGGCCAGCGTCTTGGGGCGCTTGAGGAGCTTCCCAGCTTGTGGCGGGGGGCGCGGTGCCGGTTGTGTGATCCCAGTGGCCTGCCGGGGCCCGGCACACATGGTTTGGGTGCCTGTGCCGGGCTGCCCGCCTGCGGCCGGATGTTGCGAAACCCTCGCCGCACTCGCGCTGGCGACAGCCGCCCCGGCGGGGCGGGATGTTCCCAGGGCCGTCGCAAGTCCTCCACCAGGCGGCGGGCCAGACGTAGTTGGGTGTGGGCGACGATGACGAGCCAGGTCCAGACATCGGCGGCGTCGGGCGAGCGCAGCCGGGGCCGGGGCCAGCCCAGCGTCTGCTTGAACAGCCGGAAGGTGTGCTCCAGATCGAACCGGCGCAGGAACGCCTGCCACAGCCTGTCGGCGGCCGCGGCGCTGAGTTCGGTGACCGAGCACCACAGCCATACCGGCTTGGGGGCCGCGTCGCCGGGCAGCCGCTCGACCGCCAGGTGGATCACGGTGCCTTCCAGCACCGGCAGCGTGCCCGGGGTGGTCGATCCAGGCGGCGCGGCGGGTGAGACGGGGATGCAGCCGGTCCCAGGCCTGCGCGGTCGCCGTCCCATGGCGTTCGGTGGCCGTGGTGGACGCCAGGTCCGCAGTGCCCCAGGTGTCCGGGTCGGCCAAGCGGAACTCGGGCCCGTGCTTGGGCGGGCGGCCCCCGGCCGGGTGGGCCAGCACATGCTCGGCTCGGGTGGGCGCCGTCCGCCGCAGCACCCGGTCACTGCGCAGGCGCCCGAGCACCTGCACCGGCAGGTCGGCCACCAGGAACGTCAGGCGGGCCAGGTCGTAGCCGGAGTCGAACACCGCCAGCACGTCGGGGTCGCCCGTGCGCCACTGCCGCGTCGTGATGAGCCTTTCCACCAGGGTGCGGAGTTGGACGGCGGTGACGGCCACATCGTCGTCGGGGTCGAGTCGCATCGCGTCCAGCACCTGGCACCAGGACGTGCGCCCGGTCTCCAGCGCGGCGATGACCGAGTAGGGCCAGCCGGGGATCATCACGTGCTGGTCGTGGTCACGGCCGTAGGTGTGGCAGAACGCCCGGCGCGATGAGCAGGCGGCATCGGGGCGCGGCCACGGCGTCACATCGACCGCCAGCACGATCCGGCCCCGGCCGTCGGCGCCGGTCATCGGGGGCAGCGGCAGCGCCGCCAGCGCCCACCGCAACCGCCCCACCGCCGGCCGGCCCCGGTTCAAGGCGGCATACAGGGTGCCGTGCCCGCGTCGATGCTCGGGCTCCAGGCTCAGCTCCACCGGGCAGATCACCGGTCCAGGCGAGCACAACAGCGCGTCGGTCAGCTCGAACAACTCGTCGCGGTACCTGGTCAGGCAGCCATACCAGGCAGAGCGGAACCCTGTCAGCACCGCCAGATCGTGCCCGCGGTCGGGCCCGCGCCCCGCCATCGCGCTGACGGGCAGGCCGGAGGGTGTCACAGTGGAGAACACGGCCGTCGTCTTTTCCTCTGGGCATGTCTGAACCCTGAGGATGAGGCGACGGCCGCCGCTGTATCAGCACCCCTGACCGCCCCAGTCCGTTACATCACCCAACCAACCAAACGCGGCATATGTCCTGGTCAGACGTTAAGGAACAAGCTGAGAAGCTGTCCGAGAACCTCAAGGCCAACGATGCGTCTGGACCGCCGGCGGGAAGCCGCCGCGGCCGAGCGGGCCCGGCTGATGAGCCTGCTCGAACAGACCCAGCGCCACCCCGGCAGCTGGGAGGAGCCCCGCATGGACACCGCCGGTCAGTTCATGTAACGGCTCACGTTCTCGGGGTGGATGACGAGGCGAACCTGGTCCGCCGCGAGCATCTCGGCGAGTTGGTCGGCGCGGGCGGGGTCGTCGAGGTCCCAGTAGCGAGCGGCCAGGCGGGCGCACAGCTCGTGTGCTCCGTCGGGCTCCACCGTGACGCGGCCGGCGACCGACAGCCACCGCTCGCGTTCACCCACTGGAGCCGCGACGACGATCGAGGCGCGCGGGTCCCGGCGCAGCCGCCGCACCTTGGGCGAGTCCGGGCCGGTGAACAGCTGGATCGTGCCCTCGGCGGTGGCCTCGAACCAGACCGGGCGGGGCTGTGGCGGGAGCGGCCCCCCGGCCACCGACAGCAACCCGTAGAGGGGACGTCGGAGGAACTCCAGGTCCCCGGCGGTCAGTGAACCGTTGTCGGCGCTCATCACAGCCCTTTCGCGTGGCAAGGATCAAAGCCTTGTGATCTTTGAACGAGGCATCCGCGACGGCTGTTCCAAGCCGGTGCAGGGGCAGTGGCCGAGGCGGCGGCGCAAGCCTGAAGGGCCGAGGGGATGCTGTGCCCCTGGTGGATCTTGGCGCGTGTGTCCGGATTGTGTCAGGAGACCCCGTTTGTCATCCAGCTTGGGGAATCGGGCGTCCTGCTGGGTACGGGGCCCGATCTGACCCGGGAGGCTCGATGCGTCGACGAATCAGAACAGTGAGCGGGCTGGCGGCGGCGGTCGTTGTGGTGGTGGCGGGTACGGGTGGCACGGCGGCGGCGACGCCCTCGGCGAAGGCGGCTCCGCTACCGGTGTTCATCCAGAACTTCTCCCTCTTCCAATGCCTGGACCAGCACTTCGATGCGGCGGGCCAGCCGACGGTCCTGGTGTTCGGTTGGCCGCGCCCCTGCCATTGGCAGGGCAACCAGCAGTGGCGGTTCTATCCGGACCCGCGCTATAACAACGCCTACAAGATCGTGAACGAACGCCGGGGCTGGTGCCTGTCCCATGCGGGGGGCCGGGACGGCCGGGTGTACGCCGAACTGTGCGTCGATCATTTGAAGCAGATCTGGGTCCCGAGAGTGTGGCCATCGACGGGCCGCAACCGCCTCCAGAACCTGTGGACGAACCAGTGCCTGGCGCTGAACGCCGACATCGACGTATTCGGATTCGACTGCGATGAGCGTTACTGGACTCAACACTGGTCCTGGAACACCATTCCCGTGTGACGACCAGGTCGGCGGCCACGCGGTCGTCGTGAAGGCCTCAGCCGCCACCAGCGCGCCTGATCAAGGCCCTCCACTCGGGTCCGCGCGACCAGCCCAAGTAGCTGTAGGTAGTCGACGTAACTGACTGTTATTGAGTCGGGTGGCTCAGGGGGCTGACGCCGCTGGTGATCCTCAACGTGATTTCGGGATCGTTGATCTCGGGCCGGGTCGGAGGCTGGATCTCACTGCAGGGTAGGCGGCCGACAGCTGCGAGGCGGGGCCTGTGAGGGTGAGGGCGGCTGGTCAGTGGGTGCGGCGGGGTGGCGAGGATGCCGGTGATCTCGGCGATGGCGCTGGCGAGCACATGCGCGCTGGCGTGGCCGCGTCCCCAGAACAGCTCCGGCGCCTCGGCCGCGAGCCGCGGCTTCCCCGCCCCGGACGGTCCGGTGATCAGCACCGCCGCGCAGTCGCGTCCTCCAGCGCGTCGCCGATCCGCTCCAACTCGCCCCGGCGGCCCACGAACGGCCACTGCCGGGCAGACGGCCCCGCCACCAGCGCCCCGTCCTCCGCAGTCCTGCCGGCACGACGAGAGCAGTATGGCAGGGCGTCCGCCCCTCGCCGACTGCGTCAGCTGGTCTCCACCCGGAACTGGACCACCGCGTTGTTGCCGCTGCCGCCGCTGCGGGTGATCTTCACACCCGAGCTGGTGCCGCTGTTGTCGTAGGAGTTGGCGCCGACGTACGGGTTGTTCCAGTGGAACTTGACCACCTTGAAGTTGTTCGCCGGGTTGACGCATTTGCGCAGCAGGGAGCTGGCGGTGCCCTCGGTGCCGGTGAACACGCCGTTGGACTCGGAGCTCCAGTCGCCCCAGGTGCTGTTGATGATCTCGCTGGGCGGCCAGTTGGTCCCGCTCCAGACGCCGTGGCTCAGGTCGGCATCGTGGAAGTCCATCTCGCACTGGGTCCAGTTGTTCACCTCGACGAAGACGCTGCGGGCCGCGCCGGAGGCCGAGGCGGAGGCGGCCGACGCAACGGCGGCGGCGAGAGCGGTGCGGAACACCTCGCCCCACCGGGTAACCGTCTCGGGCACGCTGGTGGTCTTGACGTTGATCAGGAACGCCGACCGCACGCTGTACAGCAGCGCATCGACGTAGGGCACCGGCTCGCCGGGGAACCCGGCGTACTTCACCCCAACCGCGACCAGCGCCACCACCACCACAAGCGTGGCGATCACCCGCCAGGCCCGCAGACCGTAGCCCGACACCAGCCAGTACAACCCCACCAGGGTCCGTTCGGCGGCACCGCGGCTGCCGGCGCCGCCGCCGAGCCACCGCATCTGGTCGGGTAGCCCGGCCGCATTACTGCGACCGGGCCCCCTCAGAACCGGCCGTGCCCATTGCTGAGCAACCGGCTCAAGCAGATCTATGCATCACACGCCTGCAGAAACACTATTCGCAGGATCCTCACTGCGGCGTTGGCAATGAGTATGTACAAGGGATGTTTTGGGCGCGTTCTTTCGCTGCGATGACCTGATGCCCGGCCATTCTCAGACAGTCCCGAATCGCGTTCAGGAGCCACCGACGATAGGGAGGTCATTGATGAGATTGGTGACAGGGCTGGTGTTGAGGCCGGTGGTGGCCGAGGCGCTTTGGGTGAGGTTGTCAATGATGTCGCCGAGGTCCTGGGCGTGGGCGGGCGCCGTGAGGGTGGCCAGGGCGGCTGTCGCCGTAGTGGTGGTCAGGGCCAGTGTGAGGAGCCTGCGCATGAGGGTCAGTGCACCGCTGGCGGTCCTTGCCATGATCTGCTTCTCCGCTCCGTGAGCTCTGGGCTTGGTGTCACCTAAGAGAGAAACTCCATAACGTGTCCGGGGGGCCACGCTCTGCTTTCGGGCGAGGATTCGCTGGATCCAACTCTCCAGTCGCCACGGCGGCAGACCTGCCGCCAACCGCTGGCCCGGACGAGCACTCACCGTCCGCAGCAGGTTCTCCTCGCCGGCGCCGACGGCCACCGCCGAGACGTGCTCACTCAGATCAAGGCCACTACCTGCAGCCCAGCGCGCTCGCCGCCCGAACCGCAACTCCACCGACAGACGCAGGCGCGGCAGCGCCCCCCAGCACTCGCCGACTACCTTCACCAGGTGCTCAACAGCCGGCGCCTGACCCTGCAGGCGGACAAGGACCCCTCCAGTTGCGTGCCGTCTTCGGCCAGGTGGGTGAGCCGGGAGTGGCGGAGCTGGTGGAGGGTGTAGCCGCGTCGGCGCGGGTCGTGCTGCTTGGTGTCCCGCTTGAACAGGTACTCGGCGCTCGTAGGAGAGCCTGCCGCGGCCGGTGTGCGGGCACACGTCGGCGGCCGCGGGCATTCGGGTCGGCGCGAGGCGGCGGTCGGCCAAAAACAGCGGACCTGAGGTGCGGGCCCCGACCAGCCGCGGCAGCAGGCGGGCGGTGCCGGATTGCCAGTGGATCCAGCGGACGGTGCCGCCCTTGCCGGTGATCCGGCCGCACTTGTTGTCCAGGCCCAGGTCCTCGATGTTGAGCGCGAGGACCTCGTCGGCGCGGGCCGCCGATTCGTACAGCAACCGCCGCAGCGTCTTGTCCCGTAGCGCGACGTCGCGGCGGTTCAGGAGCGCGGTGACGATGTGGCGGTCGATGGCGCGGGTGCGGTCGCGGGTGTCGGGCCTCCGTTCGATGAGCGCGGCCAGGTCGGTGGTGACCCAGCCGCGGCCGGGCCCGGCGGCCCAGCTGGTGAAGGAGCGCAGCGCCGAGCGGTGACGGTTCCAGGTCCGCGGGGCCGCCTCGCCCCATGCGGCGGTGAGCACCGCGGCGGTCTGGTCGGCGGTCAGCTGGGCGAGCGGGACGGTGTCGCCGAGTGCGCGGCGCAGCCGCCGCAGCATCTGGCCGTAGGAGCGCAGCGTGTCGGCGTCTAGGTCACGGCGGGCCAGGAACTCCCCGGCGGCCCGGCCGAGGGTGACGGCCGGCAGCGGGACGATCTGGGTGGTCACGGGGTCGGCGGAGATGAGGAGACGCCCGCCTCTCTCAAGTATCTGGTCGAGCGCGTACCGGCCCGTCCTCACCGACCTCGACCAGGCGGCCAGCGCCGGTGGAGACGATCTGCAGGCGCACCCACCGCTCACCGCGCGGGCCGTCCAGCGGGTAGACGACGTACCGGCCTGCGTAGGCGCGCTCGGTCGCCGCGCTCACGCCGATCATCGAGTTCCGCCGCAACCTCACCCGCGACCACGAGATGAACGGGCACACCTGCAAAAAGGGCGACAAGGTCATGCTCTTTTACAATTCCGCCAACCGCGACGCCGCCGTGTTCGACGACCCCGACACCTTCGACATCACCCGCGATCCCAATCCGCGCCTCGGCTTCGGGGGGCCCGGTCCCGGTCCCCATCTCTGCCTCGGCACCCACCTCGCTCGCCGCGAGATCACCGTCATGTTCCGCGAGCTCTTCAGCCGCCTGCCCGACATCCGTGCCGCCGGTGAGCCCGACCGGCTGTTGTCAAGCTTCAGCAACGGGATCAAGCACCTGCCCTGCACGTTCACCTTGCCCCGGACCGGCCGAGCAGATCGAATCACGGCTCGGGCAGGGTGACCGGCTGTTCAGTGCAAGCCGGCGACACCGCGGATGCGGTGGAGCAACTCGACCGGATGCGGGCGCGGTTCTTCGCCAACCGCCCAGACGACCGCCCGGCGGCGCGTCGACTTACGGGCCGTGCCCTTGTCAGCGGTGGCGCGGGCGAGGCAGCAAGGCGAACGCGTTCTCCGCAATCGAGGTCAGGCGGGCGGGACTGTGGCCGTACGCGCCTACGACATCGGTCCCGCGGATGATGGTCAGCAGAAGGTACGCGAGGTCGTCGGGATCCGCGTCGGGGTCGATGTCACCGTTGCGCTGCGCCGCTCGCACACACTCGGCCACCGCCGCCGCGACCACGGAGAAGCAGTCGTTGGCCAGGCGTTTCACCTCGGGGTCGGAGGTGCCGACCTCCAGGGCCATCTTGGCGGCGAAGCAGGCCGCCGCCGCCCGGTCAGAGGCGGGGGGTACGTCGGCGGCGAGTGGCACCCCGTGGACGGCGCGGAGCAAGTATGCGTGCAGTCGTTCCAGGGCGCCCTCGTCCGGTCCGGCGAGCATCTTCCGCGGACCCTGCCCCAGCCGGGCGAAGTAGCCGGCCATCGCCTGCAGCAGCACTCCGTGCTTGCCGTCGAACGCGGCATAGAGGCTGCCGCGGCCCAGGCCGGTGGCGGCACTGATGTCGTCGACGCTCGTGCCGTTGTAGCCCGAGGCGCGGAACTGCCGCTCGGCGGCATGGAGGACGTGGTCGCGGTCGAAGCTTCGTGGTCTTGCCATACACAGAAGGTAAAGCTGACCCGCCGTACTTGACAAATCAGTACAGAACTACCTAGGTTTCTGACTGTTCAGTACACAACCATCCTGAGCTCACCGGACAGGGTGCGTGCACGCCTGGCGCGGTGGAGAGCAACCCATGCCTTTGCACTCCTCCGCGCCGCCCGGCATTGCGACGCCTTCCAGGCCGGCAAGGCCCGGTCGGATCCTGGCGATCCTGGCGACGGCGAGTTTCATCGCCGGACTGGATCTGTACATCACGAACGTCGGGCTGTCCTCGGCGCGGGGCACTTCCTGGGCTTCCTGAACAGCTGACCCCCTGCAACCACCCAGAACTCGAAGGGCTGACCGAACCATGACTGACAAGGAAAAGCAGGAGGCCATGGCTGTGACCACTCCTCCGTACGCGAGCGACGCACTGGCCGAGGGGACCGTCGACGCGGTGGTGATCGGCGGGGGCGCCGCGGGGTTGAACGGTGCACTGATCCTCGCCCGCTCCCGCCGCTCGGTCGTGGTGATCGACAGCGGCTCCCCGCGCAACGCGCCCGCGGAGGCCGTGCACGGCCTCCTCGCCCTGGACGGCACCCCGCCGTCCGAGATCCTTCGACGGGGCCGGGAGCAGGTGCGCCAGTACGGCGGACGCGTCGTGTTCGGCGAGGTGGTCTCGGCCGAGTCCGCCGCCCCGTCGGCGGACGGGGACCTGCGGTTCACCGTGAGCCTGGCCGACGGCCGCAGCATCACCGCCCGCCGCATCCTGGTGGCCACCGGCCTCACCGATGTGCTGCCACAGGTGCCCGGGCTCGCCGAGCACTGGGGGCACAGTGTGGTGCACTGCCCGTACTGCCACGGCTGGGAGGTGCGCGATGAGCCCATCGGTATCCTCGCCACCGGCCCGGCCTCCATCGGCCACGCGTATCTGTTCCGCCAGCTGACCGAGGACCTGACCTACTTCACCCACGGCACCGACCTGGACGAGGACAGCCGCGCCCGCTTCGCCGCCCGCGGCATCCGCGTCATCGACACCCCGGTCACCGAGGTCGTCAACGACCAGGACGGTGCCCTCGCCGGGGTGCGCCTGGCCGACGGCCAGGTCGTGGCCCGCCGCGTCGTCGCGGTCGCCTCGCCGATGCAGGCCCGCACCCAGGGCCTGGAAGGGCTGGGCCTGCCGGTGCGGGACCTGCCGAACATGGGCCGCGGTTTCGCCTCCGGCATGGCCGGCACCACCGAGGTGCCGGGTGTGTGGGTGGCCGGCAACGTCACCGATCTGGTCGCCCAGGTCGGGGCCTCCGCAGCGGCCGGCGCACTGGCCGGCGCCGACATCAACAGGATGCTGGCCATCGCGGACACCGACGCGGCCCTCCAGGGGATCGCCGAGGGAAGCACCAAAGCGGCCACAGGATGATCTTGAAGCCCTGAGATCTCAGCCCGTCACCCTCGCCTCACGAGCAATGAAGTGATTCCGCTCGTCCGCCCCGTCCCTCTCAGGAGCTACTGATGTCCTTCCTTGCGAACACCCCCGTGGAGAAAATGACCGGCCCCTACGCGCGGCGCTGGTGGGCGCTGCTCGTGCTGTGCCTGAGCCTGCTGATCACGGTGATGGCGAACACGTCGCTGATCGTCGCCGCCCCTGACATGACCACCGACCTGGGCCTGAGCAGCAGTGATCTGCAGTGGGTCGTCGACGGCTACACCGTTCCGTACGCGGCGCTGATGCTGGTGCTGGGCGCAATCGGCGACAAGTACAGCCGGCGCGGCGCGCTGGTGCTGGGTCTGCTGATCTTCGCCGGCGGTTCGGTGATGGGGAGCATGGTCGACGAGACCTCGCTGGTCATCGTGGCCCGCGCGATCATGGGTGTCGGTGCCGCGGTCGTGATGCCGGCCACGCTGTCCCTGGTGGTCGCGACCTTTCCCCGGAGCGAGCGGGCCAAGGCCATCACTGCCTGGGCCGCGACCTCCGGGGTGGCGGTAGCCGTCGGCCCGCTGGTCTCCGGCTGGCTGCTCGAGGACCACGCCTGGGGCTCGACCTTCCTGATCAACGTGCCGATCGCCCTCCTCGCCGTGTTCGGCGCGCTCGCCCTGGTACCGCCGTCCAAGGCTGAGGGCATGGGCCGGATCGATTACGTCGGTGGTCTGCTCTCGATCGTCACCGTCGGCTCCCTGATCTACGCCGCCATCGAGGGCCCGCACTCCGGCTGGGGCGTCGGCCCCGTCACCGCCGCCGTGGTCGCCGGTGCCGGTCTGGTCGCCTTCGTCGCCTGGGAACTGCGGCACCCGCACCCGATGCTGGACGTCCGAAAGTTCGCGCTGCGGCCCTTCAGCGGCTCGATGCTCGCGGTGATGTTCTTCTTCTTCGGCATGTTCGCCGTGATCTACTACGCGACGCAGTTCCTGCAGTTCGTCCTCGGCTACGGCGCCCTGGACACGGGTGTACGGCTGCTGCCGCTGGGCGGTGCGGTGTTCCTCGGGTCCGCGCTGACCGGGAAGCTCACCCCGAAGCTGGGGGTCAAGATGATGGTCGTGACCGGCCTGGCCGTCGGCACGGCGGGCATGTTCCTGCTCACCCAGATCGACAAAGGGTCGACGTACGGGGACTTCCTGGCACCGCTGATGATGCTGGGCCTCGCGCTCGGACTGGCCATCTCCCCGGCGACCGACACGATCATGGGCTCCTTCCCCGAGTCCGAGCTGGGCGTCGGCGGCGGTGTCAACGACACCGCGCTCGAGCTGGGCGGGGCGCTGGGCATCGCGGTGCTGGGCTCACTGCTGGGCACGGCCTACCGGGACGAGCTGACCGACCTGGTGGGCAACCGGCTCCCGGGCGAGGCGATGGAGACCGCCAAGGACTCGGTCGGCGCCGGCCTGGCCGTCGCCCAGCGGATCGCGCAGGATCCCTCCGCCGGGCCCCAGCAGGCCCAGACCGCCGTGGACGCCGTCCACCAGGCCTTCGCCCACGGCGTCGCCCAGACCAGCCTCATCGGCGGGATCATCATGGCCGCCGGAACCCTGATCGTCCTCGCGGTCCTGCCAGGCCGGCGCGGGTTCGCGAAGCAGAGCGCCGAGCCGGGGGCCGCGACGGCGGCGAGCGATGCGGCGACCGTGCGAGAGCACACCGGGTCCACCCGCTAGATCGCCGGCAGGGCGTCCACTGGATCGTCGGGGACGCGTCCGCCGGGTCGCCGGGCACCGGGACAATCTGCAGGCGATCGCCGAGATCGAGGCTCTGCTGACGACAGGTTGATCAGGCGATGAGGCCGTACTCGTCCTGGTCGGTGGCGTGGTGAACGCCTCGACCAGGATCGAGCAGCCCGCCGCGAGCGCCGGGATCCGGCGCACTACCTTGTGCGGCACCGGGCGATGTGGGTAAGGGTGGCTGGTTCGCCCATCCCCCCGCGGCCGTATGAGCGGGCAGCTCCAGGTAGCTCCCATGACGCCCGTGCGGTCGCGGTGATCAGGTGGCCTTGCCGCGGGCGATGTAGACGTTCATGTCGGTGAAGTCGAGGGTGATGTTGTAGGGCTTGTAGAAGGAGTGGAAGAAGCCTCCCAGCGAGTCGAACCCGTATTCGTCAGCCTGCATCTGTGGGGCCGCGTTGCAGTAGATCTCCCTGGCGACGGCGTTGCCGATGCGGATCTCCGTCGGGTAGCAGGGGTAGACGACCGTTGGGTGGCTGTGGCCAAAAGTCTCGAGCGGGCGGTCGTAGTCGGTGCGGATCCGCAACTGCTTGGCCACCTCCCCCTTCATGACCGCGGCGCACTCGCTGAGTCCGCCGATGTTCACGCCCACCACCCGGGGGCCGGAGCCGGCGAAGCTGCCCGTGCTGTGCACATACTGCTCACGGGCCAGCCACAGCGGCAAGGGCTTTGCGCCCGCCCGGATGGCGTCGGCGCGTACCTTCCTGGCCACCTCGGGGGTCCGGCGGCGCAGGATCAGCGACCGGCCCGCGTAGTCAAAGGTGGTCAGGAAGTGGTAGAAGACCCACGTGCCGATGATGCCGTCGCCGGACGTGGGATCATCCTGGTCCGTCTCCGTCCACTCGACGGGGATGTTGCGCAGTTCGATGCCGCCCAGCTTGAAGGAGTTCGCCACCCCGAAGTACATCCATGCGGTGCCGTTCTTGTAGTCGATCTTTTGCTTGGCCACGGCGCGTAGCCCGGCTTCCTCGGCTACTTTTGCGGACATGCCCAGCCACGGGGCGCCGGTGTAGAACGTGAAGCGTTTCGGCGGTCCGCCGTTGACCGAGGCCTCCACCAGCGGTGACGGATCCATCTGCTTCCATGGCACGCGGCCGATGTCGCCGTGGATCTGATACGGCTTGCCGCGGACTGCCGCGAACCACTTGGCCCGGGTTTCCTGGCTGGCCGCTTGCCAGTGTGGTACGGAGAGGGAGAGTTTGTCTTGCCGGATGTAGCAGTCGCCCAGGAACCGGTTGGTCTGCTTGTCGTCGGGCGCCAGTGTGAGGGCCATCGTGAGATACTTTTCCGCGTCGGGGAACTTGTTGCCCAGTAGCCCGACGTAGCCGCGCTGGCGGGCCGCGTGCAGGTTCGTGGGGTCTGTTTTTAGGATCTCCTCGTACGCGCGGTCGGCCTGCTCGAACTTCCCGGCCTTGAATAACGCGTCCGCGTCACCGCTGTCGGCGTGCGCCCTGGCCGCCTCGCCCAGCAGCGGCGCCGCGGCGGCACCGGCCACCACGGCGGTGCCCCGGAGCAGCGAACGCCGGTCCCATTCTCCGCCATCAGCCACGGCCTTCTCCCTTTTCGTGATCACCTTCCGGAGCCGGGGCACCATGCCCTCGGCACGGACCGCTGTGGTCCATGCCTCCACTGAAGACGGGAGACTGTCGCGGTGGCGTGTGCGTTTTTCGATACGCCCGCGATACATGCAATCCCCGGCATCCCCGCCATCGAGGAACCGGCGCAAGCCGGCGGTGAGAGCGGCCCGCCGCTGGTGATCGCGGGAGCCCGGCTACCCCAGTGGATGGCGGGGGCGGCCACAGAACGGTTGCCGCTGGGGGGAGCCCCTGACGGAGTCGACGGGCCGTTCGGCCGCCTGTTCCTGCAAAGCCTGGCCATGGTCGCTGAGTTCGAGGCCAACCTGGGGCACCTGCGCACCCGCGAGGGCATGAGCTGGCCAAGCGCCAGCGCAAGCAGTCCAGGCTCCCCGGATCCACGTAGCGGCCGTTCCGGGGCCGCTACGCCACCGGCGGAGTCTCCCTCGCGGAGCCGGCCACCGAGTTTCCAATGGCCTGCGACCCGAGCGCATCCGCTCCTTGCCTCCACGTCCCGTCGCGGTCGATGGTCAGCTCGTCGGTGTCGAATCCGCTGGAGCGCAGCGCCTGCGCGACCGCCGTGGCAGTCGCCAGGGAGACCTCGTGCTCGGCGTTGGCTCCGCCGCCGATAACCACGATGCGCCGTGTCATGCGGTGCTCCTTTTCACGCGCGGCCCGATGCCGGTGACGATGGTGTGCGGAATGGTCCCGGCCCAACGAGCCCAGTCCCCGATGGTCGGGGTCGCGCCCCCGGCCGGGCTGAACATGGTCGCGGACGTGCCGACCGGGAAGAACTCGGCACCGGTATCGATCACGATCTGGTCCATCGAGACCCGTCCGACGACCGGGAAACGGCGCCCGCAGATCTCAACGGACGCGTGGGGCGAGAGCTCTCGCTGGATCCCATCGGCGTACCCGACAGGCAGGACGCTCAGATGGGTGGCACGATCGGTGACATACGTGCCGGCGTAACCGACCGGGGTGCTGGCCGGCGCCGCCGTCGTGTGCGCGATCGGTGCGGTCAGACGGGACGCGCCGTGCATCTCCACGGTCCCGGAGGGGTCGATACCGACAAGTCCCGCCCCGACGCGGACCATGCCGAAATGTGTCGCCGGGTCGGTCACCGTCCCCGACGTGGCCGCAAGATGGGCAAGCGGCGAACCGAGCCCCGCCGCCCGGACCGCCTGCCGCGCCTGGCGCATACGTGCGACCGCCGGCGCGTTCGCCGCGGGGTCGGCCCGGTCGGCCCGGTCGGCCCGCGGAAGGTGTCCCATGACACCCACGACACGGACCCTCCGAGCCTGCTGACCACGCTGTGCGAGACCGATCAGTTCGTCCCACTGCCCGCGGGGGCAGCCGCCACGGGACATTCCAGTGTCCACATGTAGATGAACCCGCACCGTCGACGCGGCTTGCGCAAGAAGCGCGCCGAGCTCGTCCACCGACCCGACCGCGACATCGATCCTGGTGGCTGCCGCCGCCTCGGCGTCGATCCCGGAGGGGTGCAGCCAGGTGAGGATCGGTACCGCCAGCCCCGCGGCGCGCAACGCACAAGCCTCTGCGACACTGGTCGTCCCGAGCCACTCGGCACCGGCGGCAACGGCGGTCTTGGCGACCGTGACGGCGCCGTGGCCGTAACCGTCGGCCTTGACCACGGCCATGATCGTGCTCGCGGTCCGCGCACGAATCTTGGCCACGTTCGTCCCCACCGCCACCGGCAGCGTCTGCAAGGTCGGCGGTCGAAAGGCACCTGCCCGGCGCTCAAGCGCGACCGGCACCCGATTCACGGCTGCCTCCTCGGGTCCTCAGCCGGATCCGCGTACATCGGCGGGCAACGGTCGTCGACAGCATCGGGACGCAGCTCGTCACGCCAAGGCTCATTGCCGTGGATCTGACACAGCCCGTGCGCGGCACCATGCTCAGACAGCCAAGGCGCGCGCCGCGCAGTGGACCTGCTGGAAGCGGACGCCCTGCAGATCCACCTCAACGCGGTGCAGGAGATCGTGATGCCCGAGGGCGACCGGTCCTTGACCGCCTGGCCCGCGCAGATCGAAGCCATCGCCGCCGCCGCAGGCGTCCCCGTCATCGTCAAGGAGGTCGGCTTCGGTCTCAGCCGCACGACCATTTGCCGACTGCGCGACGCCGGTGTCGCGGCGGCCGACGTCAGCGGACGCGGCGGCACCAACTTCGCCCGCATCGAAAACCAGCGCCGCCCCGCCGGCGACTTCGCCTTCATCGCCGAATGGGGCCAGTCCACCCCCTGCTGCCTGCTGGACGCCGCGGACATCACCGGTAGCGACATCCTGGCCTCCGGCGGTGTCCGCTCCCCCCTCGACGTCGCCCGCGCCCTGGCCCTGGGCGCCACCGCGGTGGGCCGGGCGTTTCCTCGGTGTCCTGGTCGAGCGGGGCGCGCAGGCGCTGATCGAGAAAATCGGCGGCTGGCTGCAGCAACTCCGACTCATCATGACCGTCCTCGGGGCGGCCACACCGGCCGCCCTTGCGGGCTGCGACCTGCTCCTCACCGGCGAGGTGGCCGGCTACTGCCAGGCCCGCGGCATCGACCCGGTTCCCTACACCTCCAGGAGTACCCGCACATGACCACGCACACCACCCCGCCTGCGACTGCGCAGGCAACTGATTCGCACGCCACCGATTCATTCGCCTCGGTACCCATGAAATGGGTGGGGCCGATCCGCATCACCGGCAACACCGTCAACGAGGAGGTGTCGGTGCCGCTGGCCACCTTCGAATCACCGCTGTGGCCCTCGACCGGGCGCGGCGCACGCCTGTCCCAGCACGCCTGTAACGGCATCGTCGCCACGCTGGTCGATGAGCGGATGACACGCTCGATCCTGCTGGAAGCCGACGACGCCGCCACCTCCCACCGCGCTGTCCAATACCTGGCCGTGCACTTCGCCGACCTGCAGGCCATCGCCGCCGCCTCCAGCCGGTTCGCCCAGCTCATCGACTGGCACCACCAGATCGCCGGAAATCTGCTGTTCCTGCGGTTTGAGTTCGCCACCGCCGACGCCACCGGGCACAACATGGTCACCCTGGCCTGCGACCACCTCATGAACCACATCCTGACCCAGGTGCGCGGCCTGCGGTACGGCTCGATCTCCGGCAACTACTGCACCGACAAGAAGGCCACCGCCGTCAACGGCATCCTGGGCCGAGGCAAGAACGTCATCACCGAAATCCGGCTGCCCCGCCAGGTGGTCGAGGACAAGCTGCGTACCACCGCCGCCGCCATCGCCACGCTCAACATCCGCAAAAACCTCATCGGCACCCAGCTGGCCGGCGGCATCCGCTCGGCCAACGCCCACTACGCCAACATGCTGCTGGCCTTCTACCTGGCCACCGGCCAGGACGCCGCCAACATCGTCGAAGGCTCCCAAGGCCTCACCCACGCCGAAGACCACGGCGGCGACCTGTACTTCTCCTGCACCCTGCCCAACATCATCGTCGGCACCACCGGCAGCAGCAAAACACCGGCTTCGTCGCCGACAACCTCACCCGGCTCGGCTGCCGCGACCCCCGCGAACCCGGCGCCAACGCGCGCCGCCTGGCCGTCCTGGCCGCGGCCACCGTCTTGTGCGGCGAACTGTCACTCATGGCCGCTCAGACCAACCCCGGCGAACTCATGCGCGCCCACCTGAAACTCGAACGCCAACCCAGCCCCGGCAAGCCCGCCACCAGCTGACCCTGCCACCCGTTCAGCCTGCTACCAGCTGAGCGCTGCGCGACAAGACGCTGCGGCGGTTGCTGTACGAATCGGCGGCCCGCGCCGACGAGGTCCTCGCGCTCAACATCGAGGACCTGGGCCTGGACAACAAGTGCGGCCGGATCACCGGCAAGGGCGGCACCGTCCGCTGGATCCACTGGCAATCCGGCACCGCCCGCCTGCTGCCGCGGCTGGTCGGGGCCCGCACCTCAGGTCCGCTGTTTTTGGCCGACCGCCGCCTCGCGCCGACCCGAATGCCCGCGGCCGCCGACGTGTGCCCGCACACCGGCCGCGGCAGGCTCTCCTACGAGCGCCGAGTACCTGTTCAAGCGGGACACCAAGCAGCACGACCCGCGCCGACGCGGCTACACCCTCCACCAGCTCCGCCACTCCCGACTCACCCACCTCGCCGAAGACGGCTGGTCAGCCCCGATGCTCATGGCGCTGTCCGGACACGAGAACATCCGCAGCCTGGCCATCTACACCAAATCTCAGGAATTGCATCAGACGGGCGAGAATCCGCAGGTCGCCTCCTGAAGGCATTACCGGAGTGAGGTGCTCGGTCTGTGGGTTCATGCTGCTTGACCTGAACCACTTACGGGGTGCTCCCGTTAGATGCAGGATCCAACCGTCAAACGGTTGCGATTGTGGGGGCTGGAGGGGCGTGTGGGACAGAGCGACCTGGCGGGCGCAGCCCATCTCGAACTGGTCTCCGGGGTCGTGCAGTTGCGGCCGGAAGACGCGCTGTTCGAGGCGATGCTGAGAGGATGGCGGGCGCAGCAGGCCGCCCGCGGATTGCAGGAGAGCACCATCGCGCCGCGCGAGCGCTTGGTCCGCAGCTTCTTGGCGTTCTGCAACGAGTACCCCTTGCAGTGGCAGCCCGGCCACGTGGACGAGTGGACACTGTCGCTGACCAGCGAACATCACCTGGCGCCGTCCACGATCCGCAACTATCAGACCGATCTGCGGTTGTTCAGCGAGTACCTCACTGACGCCCGCTACGGCTGGGCGGCCGAGTGTGAGGCCGCGTTCGGGCCGGGCGTTCACCCGGTGCCGATCTGCCACGAGTGGAACACCATTGCCCACCTGAATGACTACGAGGGTCGCCCCGAGGCCCGCCCGTTTACCCGCGATGAGCTGCAGCGGTTCCTGGACTATGCCGACGATCAGGTGGAACGCGCGGTCAAGGCCAAACGGAAGGGGGCGCTGGCCGCCTACCGGGACGCGACGTTGTTCAAGGTCATGTATGGGTGGGGGCTGCGCCGCACCGAGACCTCCGAGCTGGATGTGGTCGACTGGGGCCGCAACCCGGCGGCTCCGGAGTTCGGCCGGTACGGCATGCTGCACGTCCGCTACGGCAAGGCGGTGCGGGGGCAGCCGCCGCGGCGGCGGAACGTGCCGTCGGTGATGGGCTGGGCGGTGTCGGCTGTCGCCGACTACGTGGAGAACATCCGGCCGCGGTTCGACTGCGCCGATCATCCGGCGTTGTGGGTGACTGAACGCGGGGGCCGGGTGAAACCGGCGGAGATCAACGCCCGGTTCGTCACCTACCGCGACGCGCTTGGCATGCCCAAGGATCTGTCGCCGCACTCGGCCAGGCACGCGTATGTCACGCATCTGACCGAGGACGGCGTGGACCGCCGGTTCATCCAGGAGGCTGTCGGGCACCGCTGCGACACCTCCACCGCGATCTACACCCACGTCAGCGGGGACTTCATGAACACCGCACTGCGCAAGGCCCTGAGCCCTGCTCTGGACGAGGCCAGCGGCGAGCAACCGGGTTGAGGATCGGAGGGATCGATGACGCGCAAGTTCGACTACCGGTGGAATCTGCGGCAAGTGATGGCGACCCGCGAGATGTTCCAGACCACGGACCTGACCGAGCCGTTGGCCGAACGCGGTATCCACCTGTCGTCCAGCCAGGTCTACCGGTTGGTGGCTGAGCGGCCCGAACGGCTCAGCCTCAAGGTTTTGATGGCACTGCTGGACATCCTGAATTGCTCGATGGAGGAGCTGATCGAGCCGATCGCGAACGCCACTCCGTCGCGCGGACGCAAGACCGCTTCTGGAGACGAGGCTGGCGTTGGTGACCTGCGGCCTAAGCGTGCCAGGATCACCCGACCTGGTGAGTGAGCGATGACCATCGACGCTTCTGAGGCCGACCCGATCAGCGCCATCGTCGACCTGATCGCCGACGTCGAGCTGCGCCTGGACCGGATGACGCTTGAGAAAGTCGCCACTGGGGTCGCTGGAGGGCGGGCCAAGCGGCGCAGGATCGTCAAGGCTCTGCTGGATCGACCGGCAGTCCTGACTGATGGACGGTCGCCGGCCCCCCGCGCCATCGGGGACCTGCTCATCTCGCTGCGAGCGGCAGGCGCCACGTCGGTCTCGCCGCCGGTCTGTGCCGAGTGCGGCAAGCACCTGCGGACTCTCCAGCGCCGCGGCCAAGACTGGTACTGCGGGGTCTGTGGTCCGAAGCGCGAGACTTGCGCTGTCTGCCGAAACCTCCGCCGGGTCCGTACCCGCGATGCGGAGGGAAAGCCTCGATGCGTTCGGTGCCCGCCTGATGATGTCGGCGCTGCTATGGACGCCATCGTGAACGTCGTCGCCGGGATCGACCCCACCCTGCCCGCCGAGGTGGTGATCACGGCCGTGAAGGCGGCCGTCCCTCAAGTGGGCAGACGCCACCAGCTCGCACGGGCCTTGCGGGATCAACCCGAGCTGCTCACCGGCTCCGGAGCCGAGGCGCCTGTTCCATCGGTGCTGAGGCTGATCGACGAGCTGAAGGCTGTGGGCTCCTCCCGCATCGTCCCGCCGGGATGTGCTCGGTGCGGCCGCACAATCCGCCTGACCAAACGGCACGAGGGCAGGCGGATCTGTCGGACCTGCTACGCGCACCTCCACCTTGAGGAATGCGCCCGGTGCGGCACCGTTCAGCAGACGGCGATCCGCGACGGCCATGGGCGGTCGCTGTGTCCCCGCTGTTTGATCACTGATCCGGCGAACCAGGAGACCTGCACCCAGTGCGGCCGCCGTCGTCCCGTGGGCGTCCGTACTCCCGACGGGCCCTTGTGCGAGAACTGCCGGCCCTGGAAGATCTTGATCTGCAGCATCTGCGGCCGACAAGCACCCTGCCTGATCTCGAAGACCACCGGCCAACCGTGGTGCACAGCGTGCAAACAACGATGGGCTCGATGCAGTGGCTGCGGCGAGGTCAGGCCGATCCGCGGTGGCACCACCTCCGAGCCCTTGTGCTCGACATGCACACGCCCCGACCCCGAGTTCTGGCGCAGTTGTCCGATCTGTCGGCAGCCCGGCCGGATCCACGCGGGCCGATGCGCCCGCTGCACCCTGAACCGACGGCTGCGGGAAGCAGTCAGCGATGAGACCGGTCAGATCCGTCCCGAGCTTGAGGATCTCTACCAAGCCCTGGTCTCGACGGAACGTCCCGGCACCGCCGCCACATGGCTCGATCGCAGCTCGGCACCACAGATCCTGCGCGAGCTCACGCCCGGCCAACAGCTCACCCACCAAGCCCTCGACGAACTGCCTGAAAGCAAGACCGTCGAACACCTGCGCGCCGTCCTGGTCGCCATCGGCACCCTCCCACCACGGGATGATCAGATGGCCCGCCTGGAACGTTGGATCACCCGCACCATCAGCGAACAGCCCGACCCAGACCAACAACAATTGCTGCACCGCTACGCCACCTGGCACCTGCTCCGACGGCTTCGCCGCAGACTCAACGGTGCCCACACCGTCCACAACCAGATCGTCAACGTCCAGCAGCACGTCAGAGCCGCCATTACCCTGCTCAACTGGCTCACCGCCCACCATCTGACCCTCGCGACAGCTCAGCAGGGAGACCCGGAAACCTGGCTGACCAGCAACGAAGCCACCCATCGTCGCGAAGCCGGGAGCTTCGTCCGTTGGGCCAAGAACAACAAGCTCACCCAGCTCGATCTGCCTGCTATCAGGTGGGGCGGCCCGTCCGGCCCCATCGACGCTGAGACCCGGTGGAAACAGGCCCGCCGACTCCTCCACGACGACACTCTCAGACCCGAAGACCGGGTCGCCGGGCTGCTCGTCCTCCTCTATGCCCAACGGCCCGCCACGATCAGTCGGCTCACCATCGACCACGTCCAAACCAGCGACGACCAAGTACGTCTCGCCCTCGGCCACCAACCGGTCATCGCCCCCGAACCCCTGGCCACTCTCCTCACGCAGCTCCTCACAACCCGGCAAGGACATGCCGCCATCGGTGACCAGCACAACTCGACCTGGCTGTTCCCCGGCGGACAGCCCGGGCGACCAGTCAGCGCGTTCCAACTCGGCGAACGACTCCGCCGGCTCGGTCTGCGTCCTGGCCAAGCCCGCTCCACCGCGCTGTTCCAGCTCGCCACCGACCTTCCAGCCGCCGTCCTTGCCCGCATGCTCGGCATCCACATCAGCGTCGCCGTCGCCTGGCAACGCGCCTCCGCCGGCGATTGGACCGCCTACGCCGCCGAGGTCAGCCGACGAACCAAGCACCCGTGACCAGACCACCCCGAACTGAAAGGCACGATCATCGGCATGCGAAACGACCAGCCGGCGCCGGACGAGGAACCGCTGATCGGGGATGGCGTTACCCCGGACATCGTCCGTGTCGCCGACACCGTGCGTCGTCCGGTCAGGCCCTTTACCGCCACGATCCAGGCCTACCTCGCACACCTGCACCAGGCCGGGTTCTCCGCCGCTCCCAGGCCACTGGGATTCGACGAACAAGGCCGGGAAGTACTGTCCTTCGTGCCGGGTGAGGTCCCGCGCGAGCCGCTCCCGCCCGAGGCGACAGGCGACGAGGTCCTCATCGCCTTGGCCCGTCTCATCCGGCGACTGCATGACGCCGCGCAAGGCTGGACACCCCCCCAAGACGCAGTCTGGGCCACCCCGCCCGGGACAGCGGGAATCCCGTTCGTCGACACCGGCGCCGAACTGGTCAGCCACCGCGACTACTGCCCGGGCAACGTGGTCTTCCGCAACGGCCTCCCCGCGGCGCTCATCGACTTCGACCTCGCCCGGCCGACCACCAGGATCTACGACATCGCCAACGCCCTCTACTGGTGGGCGCCGCTGGCACACCCCAAAGACCGAACCCCCGCCCTCACCGACGCCGACATCCCACACCGCGCGGCAGTATTCGCCGACGCATACGAGATGACCCATCAACAGCGCCATGAACTGGTGCCCCTGGCCACGCGGATGATTCAACGCTTCCACCGGACCAGCCGCGCCGCAGCCGCCCTCGACCCGGTGTTCCGGCGCTTCTGGGAAGAAGGCGTCAAGGACCGCCTCCCCCGAGCCGAAGCATGGCTCGCACACGAAGGTCCCGCCATCGCCGACCGGCTCACAGCAACCACCCCCGACCGCAAGCCATGAAGCAGGCATTCGGAGAGTTGCGATATCTGAGTCCGCCAGAGAACGTCAGCACCGAAGCCGTCGGCGCAGCCCTCGCCCAGCAAGACCCGGGCCGCCGACACCGCAGTCGCTGACGAGCACATCCGCATCGCCGCGGTGGATGGCGGTAACTCCGCCCTCGGCGAGCCACTAACGCCACTGGCCGAGTGGTTGTCGCTCAAGCCCGGAATCGTCGGCGTGTCCGGACCGGGCTGCGCGATCCTTGGCCCTTTGCCCCGATCTTCCCCCCAGGAGGCACACAGTGGTTGAGAAGACGCACCCGGCCCTGGATGACGTTGTCGACGACCTGGCAGACGATGACCTGGACGGCGACGACCTGGACGACGATGAGGGCGGCGGGGTCGTCATCATCGAGGAGCGTGATGGGCCGCCGCGCCGCCGGTGGGTGCGCTACGTCATGCCGGTGATGGTGGAGGTTGACCCCGACAGCGACCAGATCACCCGGGTGGTGACGCTGCCCGAGGAGACCCGCGACGACGGGGGCGACTTCCTGGTCTATGACGAGAAGTTCGTCCGGCGCCGCATGGACTACGACCCCGTTGACTAGCCCGAGCTGCACGCCTGGAACGTCGCCGAACCGCGGTGGAACTCCCGGTTCCGGGTCGGCGGCCCCGACAACTGGCCCGACACCGGCCAGTGGGAGGAAGGTTCGACCTGACCGAGGCCGACGACGCCTACGCCGAGATCAACCCCTACGACGCCCCTAAGTAATCAAGGTTCGGAGGGCGGCGGCCGTTCCCATGGGGTGACCGTGCCGTCTGTGTTGAGTTGCAGTCGGCGGACGTTCTCGTACGCCACCGACGGCGCCAGCGGCTTGACGTTCCCCGCTCTGATCTCGACCAGCATCCGCTCGGGGGGCCGCTCGCCCGCGAGGTGGCTGGCCGGGTTAATCCGCCCAGCTCAGATCACCGCAAGGGGGTCTAGCGGAGTCACGTACGGCCGGGCCCCCGGATTTCCGCAGGCGAGTGGCCAGGCGCGAAAAAGAGTGGGCCTGGCGATCAGCGCGCTGCCACCATGACCGCATGAGCAACGAGGCTCCTCCTTTTCTGCCCGGTGGACGCCTTCCTGCCCATCGAGGACGTGGTCGACGAGACTCCGGTCTTCTACTTCGCTTGGGCTGGCGGTTTCCTCACCTCAGACACCGCGATCATCGTCCTGCTGGGAAGGACCAAGGACGATCCGGAGTGGTCTCGCAGCTACCGCGTCGATGTGCGGTCCGGCCAGGTCGAGGGGCAGTTCGACGGCGGCAACGAGCATCCCTATGACCTCCAGCCCCTCGGGGATGGCACCTGGCTCACCACGGATCCAGGTGGCCACCCGATCCGCTGGTCGAACCGTGAACAGCGTCATCTTCCAGAAGGAGCGACAGCCGCTCCGGCCGGCCAGTCGTCGGGAGGCTGGTGATGGCGCTGCCCGGTTCCCGCACCAGGTCGACCGACGTGTGGCTCCTGCCCTCAGATGAAGATCTCCTGGACGTCCAGGTCGCTCGCACGCTTCCCGGAGCCGGGTGGATGTGCAGCCATCCCGGCCCGGTCGGGCTCCATCAGGTGCATCTCCACCGCTCGCTATCGCAGGCGATGGAATGCGGTGGGCGGCAGGCATTCATCCCGCTGCCGGCGTGTGCGGCTCTGCCTGACACCGTCCAACTGGCCGAGGGGATCGAACCTCGCTCGGCGGAACCGCAGCAGGCGATCGTCCAGTTGCTGCGGTCCGACCTCTACGAGGACGAACTCGGCGAGCATTTCCGGCCCGGACGGCTCGCCGTCCGCTGGTTCGAGGACGAAGTCGGCCCGGACATGCATGATCTCCTGACCGACCAAACCCGCCTGATCTGGCAGGCCCTGCGCGCAGCGACCAAACCCGCCGCGGTCGTCCACGACTCCGGCCGCCGCACCCGCGGCATGCGCATCGGTCCAGCAGCCCGCGAAATGGTCATCGACCAAGACCTTCCGCTGACAAGGGGCGGCTGGATCCGTCATCGGCTCGGCTGAGTTGGACGCCATAGGGGTTCGGGACCAGCTCCGCCTTTCCGAGGTCGTCAGCCCGAAGCTGCGGGCTGGGCGTCGATGGTGCTGAGGGTGAGGCGCTTGTGGAGGTTGAGCTGGATCTCGCCGTACGGGGTCATGTTGGTGTGGAATACAGGGGTCAGGCCGCGCCGGTCGGCGTCGGTGAGGGCGTCCTGCCATTCGGAGAGGGCGAGGGTGTCCTGGATCATGAGGGTGTTGATGTAGCCGAGGCAGCTCTGGAGGATGTGCAGGCACAGCATGCCGAGCTCTTGTTCCTCCTTGCGGTTGGAGGCGAGCTCGCCGCGTTTGCCGAAGCGGATGTAGTCGTTGACGCCGTTGTAGTTCTCGACCACGTTCAGCCCGCACTCGGTCTCCCGCTGCAGGTCGCGATCACGCAGGTAGCCGGCGAGAAAAATCGACCTCTGGGCGCGGCCGACCTCGAGCATGGCGGCGTAGGCCGGGTGGGTGGTCTCGCTGGTGAACCGGCGCAGCAGCGCTTCGGTGGTGGCGGTGCGTAGCCGGATTGCGGTGGCGTATTTCATCATCAGGTCGTAGTTGTTGGCGATGATGTCCCATCTGATCGGCCGGGTGAGGGCCGGGCCGAGGAGCGGGTAGGAGAAGTTGTCGCCGCGTCCGGGCACGTACAGCTTCATCCGGTTGATCAGTTTGAACCGGGCGACCAGGTCGAAGTCCAGGAGCCGGGTGATGCCGAAGCCGATGATGCTGGCGCCGTGAGAGTCCACGAAGTTCTGCTGGATCTCCATGTCGGTGCCGTGCCGCATAGCGCCCTCGACCATCGCGTGGACCTCGGAGGCGGAACAGCTGATCAGCTGGCTGTGCACGGCCATCGCGCCGGACGTCTCGACCGTCCAGTAAATCAGGACGCCCCGTTTGGAAGCGCGCAGGTTCGTCGATTCCTGACCATAGGTCGGACGGAACCCGCACCTGAAGGTGGCCGTGAGCGGCGTGCTCGGGCGGGTTCATGAGTTGGGGCTAGCCGGTGCTGGGTGCGACCTCTGCTTGCCGGAGGTACTGGTGTCAAGGGCTGAGGGTGACCGTGGCGTTGTCCAGTCGGCGGTGCATGAACGACAGCGTGGAGAAGAGATCTAGGGCGTCTGGCTCCGAGATGGCCCATCCAGCAGTGGCGCGAGGAGTGTGCGCCGGAGGGTTGCGGAAGGTGCCGAAGACTCCCTTGAGCAGGTTGGCGAATCCCTTGTGTTCGCTGATCTCAGTCTCGGTAGCGAAGCTGTTGATCCGGATTACCGGTGGGGGGTTCCGAGTGCTGAAGCAGTGGTCGACGAGGTCGGCGCCGTCGAGAGTGGAATGGGCCATTTGGCGTATGCGTTCGGCCAGGCCCTTGGTTGCTTCGAAGACGGCATGGAAGAGCGATTTGCGGAGAACCTCTTCTTCGCAGTACTTCATGATCTCCGTGTGAACGCCTCGGCGTTTGAGCTCGGTTTGCAGCCGACCGGCGAGCCTCGCCAGGTCGTCCAGGGTCCTCGCGGCCTTGGCTCTGGCGAGGAGCCCTTCGTCGTTGACACGTAGGCCCATCAGGGCAAGGGCCTCGCTGAGGCCATCACGGAGAGCCTCGAAGCGAGACGGATCTTGTAGGTAGCGTCCGGGAGCCATGGCTTCGGTGATGAACCGGATGATGCAGTTGCCGGCTTGGTTGGCCTGCTGCTTGGTGATCAGCGCGGCCACGAGCCGGTCCCGCTTGTTGGCCGTGGGGCTCACATCGGGGATCCCGAGCATCGTGAGCAGCTCGCCGATCTCCTTGCCGGTCAGTCCCGGCCATTCGGTGCTGGCCAGGACCTTGCAGACAGCTTCAACGCTGGCAGGAGGCCACATGGGGTGCAGGGTCGTGGCCATCGCTATCCAGCCCCCATCCGGCCGGTCTGGCGGAGGACAAAGGCGATGAGGCTGGCGAGGCGGATGAACACGTAGTCGAAGGCGGCGTCACTGGGAAGATCGTGTTTGTCGTGCTCGTGATGCCGGATCGTGAAGTTGTTGCCGATACCGGTGAGCGTTTTGAACTCTGCGTCGAGCTCGGTGCGGAACGGCTCAGGTGCGGTGGCGTCGAGCAGTTTTGCCGCGGAGTCCTTCTTCTGTCCGCCGAGTTCAAGGGTCTTGAGGCGCTCGAACGCGTCCCAGAGCTTCTCGAGGGCGTCCTGGCGGTCGGCGGGCGCGCGGGAGAGGAACCGAGTCATCGCGTCATTGAGCTTGGCGTCAAGCTGAGGGTCTCCGGTGGCAGGCTTGAAGTCGGAGATCAGGGGACGCGCCTCCGGGGGGCCCAGGCGGTGGACGCGCATGTCCTCGTTCAGGGTGAACGTGATCCCGTTCCGAGCGAAGATCAAGTTGATGTCATCCCGGAGCCCGGCCTGACCGGGGGTGAGCTCATCACCCAGCCAATCGTCGGCGCGGTGATCTCCGAAGTAGAGATGTTCATGGCGGAAGTAGCTGTGTGAGCTTCGCCTGCTGGGCCGGTCGATGTGGAGCGCGACGAAGTCGATGATGTCAAGCACAGTGGTGGTGTCCGGCGGCTGCCGCTCAAGCAACACGTCGTGACTGATCCTGGGGATGTGCCCTGCGAGTGAGTCGAGGAACATCTCCTCGTCAGTGCCGGTGATGGCGCCGCCCTCGTCCGGACAGTGCTGTTCGGGAAACGCTCGCGCAAGTGACCCGTTGCTGAGGTGACGCCGGATGAGCGCGACGAGACCGCGCCATGCGTCTCCTGAGACCTCTTCGATCGTCCGCGGGATGGCCTTGCCAGCGCGGTCGGAGTAGAAGGTGCTGTCGGTGTCGGACACAGGTTCAGCCTGGCAGCAGGCAAGACCGAGCAACAACAAGGTTTCGTGTTAGCCGTCCTGCCAATCAGCTTCAAACAGTCGAGCTATCGAGGCAGTATGGATCGCCGTTCGGGGTGGGCGGTGTAGACGTACTTCATCGCGGTGGCGGCGGAGATACCGAACACGCGCATGAGGTGGACGGGGTCGGCGGTGTGGCGAGCCTCGTCGAGGATGCGGTCCTGGCGGAGCTTGGACGGGCTGATGCCGAGCGGTCGGAAGATCTCGTTCATGACCATGAGGGAGGCCGGGGCGTCTGTAACGGCGGTCTGCTGGCTGACCAGCAGATAGCGGTTGGTGCAGCGGGGCCAACGGCGACGGCGTTCGCCCAGCCAGGCGATGGCGAGGGTATGGGTGAGTTCGTCGAGGTAGACGGTGTGACGGGCGAGCTCACGGCGGACGAGAAGCGTCCCGTCTTGAAGGTCGAGGTCGTCCAGGAGGAGTTTGGGGGTTTCATTGCGGCCGAGGCCGTGGATGGCGACCAGGGCGACAACGAGCTTGGCCATCGGCCCCTCAGCCCGGTCGATGAGTCCGCGAAGCCGGTCGGTGGGAATTGGGACGGGCAGGCGAACGACGGCGGTCATGGTGATGCCGCGGGTGGGGTCGCGGAAGATGAGCCGTTCCTGCTTGAGCGCCTGGAACAGGCTGCGCAGCGCGCTGGCCAGGTCCAGGCCGGGTTGCCCGGGGCGTTGCTTGAGAACGGCGTCGACGTCGTCACGGGTAATCTCGCGCAGGCTGGTGACCTGCCCGGCCCAGAGGCCGAGGACGGGGATCAGGTAGCCGAGGTACTTGCGGATCGTCTCGAACGGCATGGCGCGGTGCTCGCGGCGGCCTTCCCCGCGCAGGACCCGGACCCAGGCGCGGAGCTCGTCGGCGATGCCGGCGGGGAGTTCGGCGAGCCGCTGCCCGATGGCGCGCTGGTGGATGTCGATCTGGCGGTCGGGGTCGGGAATGACCAGAGCATGCTGGTGCAGGAAGCCGAGGATGTGCCGGGCGCTGGTGCCGGGCCGGTCGGCGGGCAGCGACCAGATGTCGGCCTCGTGGACGGGGGCGTCCGCGCCCAGCCAGGCCAGCACGATCCGCAGGCTCCGAGCGGCGATCCGGTCGACCTGCTCGTCCAAGCCACGCTCGGCGGCGTGTCGCCGGAACTCCTCAAGCAGGGCCTGGGCGTTCGGGGTGAGCGACGGCAACTGGTCCAGGGTGCCCTTGGCGAAGCAGCTCCAGTCCCGGCGGGAGTCGAACAGTGCGCCCTGGCCGGGGTCGATGAGATGCGGTGAGATCGGTGGGGGCAGCGGTCGGCGGGCCGCGGCTCGGGCTCGCTTTTTCTGGTGCGGGGCGACGTAGTCGAGGGTGCCAGTCCGCGTCGCCAGGCGCGGGGCGAGGTCTCCGCCCAGCCAGAGCTGGGTCCACGATTCGGCCCGCGCCTCGGGGCCGTGCTCGTTGATGTGCAGGCAGCAGGCTCGGCAAAGCCCGTCGAGCAGGGGAACCTGTGAGCGGCTGCAGCGGCCGCAGTCGCCGACGTGGTGCAAATGCGGCAGGTGCTTCCACGGGGTGCAGCCCGTGCAGGTGGCGCGGAATCCCCAACAATCGCAGTACCGGCAGCTGCGGTGCGGCTTGTGCAGAACGACGGGACGGGGGCGACGCCGCGGCCGCAGGAACCCTGCGCTGGTCAGGCCCGCGTGGCGCAGCACGTCGGCGACCGCGTTGCGGGAGTGAGGAAGCTCGTCGAGGGTCTCCTCCGGGATCACCTCGTCTCCGTCGGCTTCGCGGATGGCCAGGGCCAGCCGGAGCATGAGGCAGGTTCTCCGCCACCATGCCTTGCTCAGTCCGCGCTCGGCGGCCAGGGCGATCGCGGTGTCCTTGAGGCGCTCGTAGTCGGCCAGGTCGCGGTGCTTGATGCGGCGGGCGTAGGTCTCGGTAAGGTGTCGGCGCGGCCGGAACAACAGGAGCTGGCCGCGGATCGCGGCCGCGCAGACGTATGGGTCGTCGACAGGTTCGGCGGTGGCGATGCGCAGCTGGTCCAGGAGCGATCGGGGACGGGTGCGGTCGGGTGCTTGGCCGCGGACCGGCCGGTCGAGTGGCTGGGATCTGGGGAGCCGGTCTCCCGGCAGGATCAGCATGAGTTGCGCAGGTCGACCGCCGCACGGGTTGGCGACCCATTCGGGGTCGTCGAGGCGGATGGTCAGCAGACACAACCGGCAGAGCCCGTCGGTGTTGACGTGGCTGCCGTGCCCGCAGCGTCGGCAGGACACCTGCTCGGGGTGCAGCTGCCGCCAAGAGGAGCATGCGCCGCAGTCGGCGAACTGCGGTTTCTCACCCCAGCCGAAGCAGACCCGGCACTGGCCGATCGGCCATGACCTATGGGGTTGCGCCATGGTCAGTTCGGCGGCAGCGAACGGCGTGACCCGCCCCGCCGCGGCGTCGGCCGGGCCGGCCCGGCGGGCTGATCACCGGCGCCAACCGCCCGCTTGGTCTGCTCCTGGCCGCTCTCGGCGGTGGCGAGCGGTTCGGCCTCCAGCAGGTCGGCGATGGTGCAGCCGAGAGCGGCACACATCTTGTCCAGGTCGTCCAGCCGCACCGAGATCGGTTTGCCGCTCCAGAGCGCGGCGACCTTGCTGAGCGAGGGGGTGAATCCGACCTCCTCGAAGGCCTTCAGCAGATCGCTGGGCCGCCAGATGTCGCGCTTGGCCGCGGCCCAGCGTAGGTTCCATTTCACCGCAGGTTCCCCTTGTCCATCGTCAGCCGTTGCACCGCCCGCCCGGCGGCCTCCAGGCTGGCCTTCTCCGGATCGGCATGGGCGGTGGCCAGGTACGAAACCGTGGTCGTTGGACGATCATGACCGAGCATTTTCTGTACCTCCCATAGCGACATCCCGCGCTCGTAGTTGTGCGTGGCCGCAGCATGGCGGAGCAGGTGAGGGTGCAGGTGCTGAACCGGACCGGTCAGGAACCGGTGCCCGGCGTCCTTCAAGGCGCGCCGGAAGGTCGACGGCGTGACCGCGATCCCCGGCACTGCCACGTTCAACGCCGCCACCGCCTGCGGGATCCGTTCGGACGGGAACAGCGGCGCGTTCGGGTCGTCGGGGTCATCGCAGAAGCCGCCGCGGCACTCCTCGACCCACCACCACAGCAGATCGCGGCCATCGGCGAACATGTAGGCCTCACGCGGTCTGGGCCCGGACCCGCGCGCGCCCTTGCCGTTCACCAGGAACCGGCCCCACTGCCCCGACTCCCAGTGCAGATCACCCATCGTGACACCGCACAGTTCAGCGGCCCGGACGGCAGAGATGTAGGTGAGCTTGCCCATCACATAGTCGCGGCGGGCGATCAGCGGCTTGCGCGCCGAATCCAGCGACTCGCGCCACCGGGCGAAGAACTCCCGGGTCGCCCGCTGCGACGGCGGGATCCGCAGCCCGAAGTCGCCGCGGTGCTGTGGCCGGTTGAACGGATCGATCGGCGACTCGACGGCCACCCCGTAGCGGCGAGCGATCTCGCCGGCGTACCGCTGCTCCAGGAAGGCGAAGTAGCTGTCGATGATGTTCGTCTTCTGCCGGACGGTCGAGCGGCCGCGCTTGCCGACCCCGGCGAAGTATTTGTCGAGGTGGCGGGGGGTCAACCGCCAGGGTGCCAGCCCGTAGTGCTCGCAGATCTCCAGGACCGGCTTGGTCAGCCGCTCCAGCGTGGTCGCCGCCAGCCCGGCCGCGTCGCGAGCCCACTGGTACTCGGCCAGGGTGTCCAGGAAGAAGCTCTGCTCGTCGGCGTCATCGAGCTCGGCGTCCTTGCGGCGTTGCAGCGTGACGACATCGGCCAGGCCCGGCTCCAGCAGCAGGCCGTCCGCAGGAAGCTCGCCGGGGTCGACGGAGGTCGCTGCCTGTACGACCGACAGCAGACGACTCCTAGAATCACTCACGGACCGTGAGATTACACGAGTTACTCCAGGAATCCTGGTTACGGTGGCAGAATCCCGTTGGGTTGAGACCAACAGCCGAAGCAGGCAATGACCTGCTGAGATGCGGCTACGCAGCCAGCGCGAGGCTCAGGGAACCCGTGCGTACTCCAGTTGCCCGTCGGTAGCGGGAGTGCCATTCGGTGAAGATGTTCTGGTCGTAGGCGGAGAAGTGGGTGGAGTCCGAGGCGACCGCGGTCGTCCCTTCGCCCCACAGGGTGGTGTGCCGGGCGGCGAAGGTGGCGTTGGCGATGATGCGTGCCACCTCGCGGCAGCCCTCGACGGTCAGGAACCTGCGCCGCACGTACCTGAGGCCGTCCTCGCTGCGCACACCGACCGGGTTGAGGACGGACAGGCAGCTGGTGCGCAGAGCGGTCTCGGCGAACATGTCCATCAGCGGGACCACGCCCCATCGGGAGCGGATCGCGGCCTTGAGCCGGCGCAGGTTGACCGGCTCGGGCGCCGCGCCCAGCGAGGATAGCTGGATCGCGCCGGTCTTGCGGTCGGAGATCTTCAACCAGGGCAGGCCGCGCCCGCCCAGCGCGTCGTTGAGCTGCGACAGTTCGAAGTCGAGCTCATCGCGTAGTCCGTCGATGAACACGCTCGGGTCGAGGGGCTTGCGGAGCTTGGCGTAGTTCTCGGCGCGCCGGGCCTCGTAGTCGGCGGGTAGGTCGTCGTCGGGATTGCGCCACCGGTCCGCCCCGACCACCCAGATCTCCTTGCAGCGCAACTTGTCGCGCAGGCTCTGGAACACCCCGCACTCATACACCGTCCGCAAGATCCGCTGACGGCGCTGGCTGTCGGCCCGGTACATCAGCTCCACCAGCTCCGTCGGCATCACGCCGTCGACCGGCACATGCTCACCGAGCGCGTAGCACTTGATCCGGTTCGACTGCTCAGCCTTGTAGCGTTTGATCAGCGCCAGCGCGGCCATCATCGGCGCGTGCACCGTGTTCGTGGACCCGAACTCCAGCACCTCGATGATCTGGATCAGGCCGGTCCGGTAGTGGTTGGTATAGGAGGCCTTGAAAACCCGCTGCTTGTGCTGCCGATACGAAGTCCCTTTGGCCTTGAACTCGTGCAGCAGCGACACCAGCGTCTTGTAGCCGCCCGGCACCGCCGGATAGATCACGTCCTCCACTCGGGACTCTGGTGCCTCCAACGCGGCCTCGGCCATCTTGAACAGAATGTTCTCCTTGCCCGACACCCGCTTCAGCTCCGCCACGAAATCGCTGGTCACCTTCGTGTCCGCGCGGGCGTTGATCCGGTGCACCGTCGCGATCAGCAGGTCGACAAGCGTGTCGGTGATCTCGCGGCCGCGGCACGACAGGTACGCGGCCAGCAGCGTCACCTTGATGTCATGCGGATGCCGACGCAACTGACTGGGCGCCTCGGCCGCCACCCGCACCCGCCAGGAGACGAGATTCCTCGGCGCGACATCGCCGAACAGGCCATCGGGCAGACCGACCTGACGCACCGCCTTGAGCTTGGCCACCTCCTTCTCGATCGTCTTCACGCTCACGTTCCCCGGCTCTTCCCGGATCCGCGCGAACACATCCGTCCCCGACACCTCAGCCGCGTCGAACAACGCACCCTCTTCCCCGTCCTCGGCGTCCTCCTCCGCGCCGGGATCGGACGTCCGCGCGATCAGAGCCAGCATCCGGGCGACCGCCTCTGGCGGGACCCGGCTGGCGATCAGCGCGGTCTGTGCCTTCTCGGCCTGGCTGATCGCCGATCCGATGATCCGTTTCATGCGGTCCCGGGTGGGCTGCTCGATCTTCTCCTCCCGCAGGTGCGCCAGGAGCTCCTCGCGCACCCGGTCTTCCTGCCACTCCTTGTCGCACACGTTCGCCGCAAGCCAGTCCGCGGCCTTGTCGGCGTCCGCGACCGAGCACTCCCGGAACCCAAAGAACTCGCGGATGTCCTTGCGGTGACCCTTGATCGTCCGGCCGTCCCACTCATACAGCGCCAGATCCTCCGCCGGGACCTTCACCAACCGCGCCACGTAACCAACCGCCTGGTCCGGCAGCTCATAGCGCCTCTTGGGGAAGCGGCCGTTCAGCGCGTAGAAGCGCAGCAGCAACGCGAACGCCAGCTTGGTCGGCCCGCGGCGATTCGACAGCAGCGCCAGCTCTTCCCCGACCAACGTCCAGTTCCCGACGAGCTCGTCCTCGTCCAGCACACGTGCCACGATGCACCCGGCTCTCTCGCAAGCCGCAGGCACCAGCTCGCGAACCGCAGCAAACCGACGAATCCGGATCAATACTGGCCGCACAAGATCGAGCCCACCTGTCGATCCAGGAAAACGAGCGCAGATCCGCCGCTGACCTGGGCAAGCGTCAACGCGTGTACTTCATGACAGCTTCGTTACCGACACCCCGGGACCTTTCTCCCCGGCGCCCGTGCGTCAGCCGTCCACGACACCGGCCGTCCCGAGACCCGATGGCGGACGCGGTGCAGCGGGAGGAGTCGCAGATGTTGAGGCGATCTGGGCCCGGCGGCGGCGCCACTGAGCGAGATGCTCGCTCAACCGCCGCCGATGCAGCAGGTCGGCAGGAGATCCGGCGTTGCTGCCGGGACGCAGGTGTTCTGGGCACCCGGAGCCGTCTCCGGGTGGGTGCTGGTCGGCCCAGACGAATCCGCATGCGCAGCGCGCCCGGCCGTAGTCTGGGTCGGTGGGGGTGTGGATGGGACGGCCGCTCGGTGTGCGGCCGTAGCGAGGGATCTGGGCGCGGATGGCAGCCGGCCATGTGCGCGCCGTACCGCCCAGGACCGTGTCGCCTGGTGCCATTCTGGGCCGGCGCACCGTCAGGGGAAAGCAGGCCCGGCGATGGACCGCTATAAGCAAATCCGGTACATTGGTTATATGGCTAGTACGAGAACGATCGCGGTGAGCGTCCCCAACGAGGTCGCGGATCTCCTCGACAGGCAGGCGAACAAGTCCGCGTTCGTCACCGCCGCGCTGCAGGAGAAGATCCAGCGCGACGCCGACAACGCCATCATGGACCGGCTGTGGGGCGAGGGCTGGCGCGACAACATCCCGGCCGACGCCATGGCCGAGGTCGAGCGCCGCCACATCGCGCACTTCGGACAGGACGACAACGCACGACGGGCCTCGTGATCGCCCCGTGCCTGTTGATTACCTGACCGGCTATGTCCTTGGATACTCCGGCGTCATGGCGATGGGCGCCGACAAACCCTCTCCGCTTGCCGCCGCGCTGCGCGCATGGGTCGGGCAGCGCAGCTCGGCGATGCTGATCCCGGCGCTGGCCGCGCAGCTGGTCCCGCTGGAGTTCACCGAGTTCCTCGACCAAGGCCTGGTACAAATCGCCGACCTCACCGCGACCAGCGCCCGCGAGGCGGCACCGGTGATGCGCGCCTTGGCGATGACCGGCGACAGGCCATCCGGTACCGACTGGACCGGGGATCTGAACGCCGAACTCGACGCACGCCTGGACGAGACACTGGAGGCCACCGTTGGCGGCCACGCGGTGCTGCTCGCCCGCGAAAGAAACTGGCCGCTCGTCACCAGCAAGCCCTGGATCTACGAGCCTTACGTCGGCGAAATCAACCTCTGGGATCTGCAGTGAATCCGGTGATCGGAGAATAGATCTCCGGCGGAAAGTCTCAGCGCCAGCTATTGTTTATGATGCTAATTTACTAGTATGCACCTGTGGCTCATCCAGACGCCGAGGGAGCGCCTGTAGGCGGCATTGTTGCTGCGCAGAGTTGTGCATTGCGTGTACCGGATGTGCGCAACTTCCGCGACGCTGGCATCGCCTCGATGAAGAGCGGTCTCCTCTTCCGGTCGGGGTCCCTCAACCGCCTCGTAGAGGCGGGGGCCGAGCGTGTGCGTGAACTGGGCATCCGCACAGTGATCGATCTGCGCGGCGGCGCGGAGGTGGCCGTGTGGCCTGGACAAAAGCACGGCTTGGACGTGGAGTGGATCTCACTTCCCGCGCTGCCTGATCGTCTTGGCCTAGAACGGGCTGGGCTGAAGGACTTTTCGGGGTTCGAGGGCAAGGACTGGCCGGTTGATCCTGCGCAGTTGTACCCGTTCATGGCCATCTACAGTGGGCCTTCGGTACTAGCTTCAAGAACCCCGATACCGTGGTGTACCGGGCGTAACTGGCCAGCTCCGCCAACCTGCGGGGCGGCACCAGCGCCTCCACCCCGAGCTCGGCCGTGCCCAGCCCCATCACCTCGGCGACCTGGTCCAGCGCCTTGATCATTGTCGGCGATCCCGAGCCGCTCGGCAACGAAATCCAGCACCACCCCGGGGACATCCAGTGGATCCTCCAGGAACGTCCCCACCCAACGCACCGTCACGAGCTGGAGGCTGAAGCCGAGCCTCATGTGCTCACCGCGATGCCGATCGACCAGTACCCGATCCTCATCATCGAGGAAGAACACCCGCTCCAGATCCGTCCGCGACGGCGGGCCCGTGTACCGGCCGTACGCCATCGCCTCTTCGTCGGTCAGGAAGTCCACCATCGGCATACGCCGCAAAGTAGGACCGACCAACCGGTAACCCACTCACAGCAACCGAACCGGCACTTGGCCGAGTGGTTGTCGCTGAAGCCCCGTCTACCAGATGCTCGACGAACGCGGCCCCGACGGCCGGTCCGTCTGGAACGTCACCGGCATCGCCCGGCACTTCACGGTGTCACGCCCGACCATCTACAAACTCATCGAGGACCGAGCCGAACTGGCCGCCCGCCTCACCGGCCGATAGCCGTACCCGGCGGCCACCTCGGAGAAGAGCAGCGCGGGGCACTCCCGGCCAACGGAGCCTCCCCAAAGCCGCTTCGGCATGTCGTTGCTTTTCGCTGAAAACTACGGCTGGGCCCGTATGCCAAGGGCTTGACCACCGGCGAGAGTGCGTCGTGAGGCGCTGGTTGGTCGTGAGGGGTGAAAGGCATTCTCCTTCGGGTCGTCGCAGCGGCCCGTTGAAGCTGAGGGCAGCCTGATCCGGGAGGTGCCGGGGAGGGCGGCAAGCGGCCCCTGACAAAGCCGGGGGCCTGGCCAGGACTGCCAGATGGTGCGGGCCCGGCGAGCGAATCGAAGGTGCACGCAAGGAACCGACGTGTTACGTCCCAAGCTGTGATCAGAAGGCACGAGAGCATCCGTGGGTCATCGGGGTCACGGCAAACCGCAGTGGCCGCTGCGAAACACGGGCCAATTGGTTACAGGATGTAACCGAGTAGGGCATCGGGTTAATGGGAGGACGGAACCTACGATGTCGGCGTGGCGATGCGGCGACGAAGGTTCCCCTGCAACTTCTACCTGGTCGCGCTCGGTGTTCTGCTTTCCGCGGCGGTGGCTGGTGCCTGCACGGGTAGGGGCGACGGCAAGAAGGTACAGCTGGGTAGCGTTGGGCGCTCGGATGTCGTGGAGGTCGTCGAAGCGCCTGCCTCGGTCCTACCGCGGGCGTCGGCGACGCAGCGTGCTTCGGCAGAAGGCACGATCAGGCGGGTGTTCGTCGACGACGGCGATCGCGTGCGCAAGGGTGAGGTGCTGGTCAAGATCGATTCACCCATGGCCCTGGAGCAGCTTGATCAAGCTCGGGAGGCCGATCGCATTGCCTCAAGTGGCGCGTCGGCGGGTGTCAGGGCGGTCGGGTTCCGAGGCCATGATGGTGGCAGTGTTCGCCGGGGGTTTGACGCGGCGCGGCAGGTGACCCGGCGAATTGCCGATCCTGGGCGGCGTGCCCGTGTGTTGGCAGAGATCAGCCGGGCCGAAGGCGACTACAGGGCTGCGGAGGCCGGCGCCCGTACCGCTGTGGCGCAGGTGACTGTGGGATTGGCAGGCATCACTCGGGCGATGTCGTCGATGGGTGCGGCGCAGCGGGTTCAGACGGGGGCAGCTGTGCGTGCGGCTGAGCGCACGGTGTCGGACTTGACCCTGCGGGCTCCGTTCTCGGGTGTCGTAACCCTGGGCGGGCTGGCCGCCGGAGGTGCGGGTGGGCTGGGCGAACTGGCTGACCGGCTTCCTCAGCAGCTCCGAGGCCAGGTGACAACCGACCAGGGCGCCCCATCTCTGGCCGGGGCGGGCGGATCAGGCCAGTTGGGCGGCGCACCGCGGGTGGGGGCTTTGGTGACCGCAGGGAGCTCGGTAGGCCGGGGGGATGCGATGGTCACGGTGGTCGATGTGTCTGAGTTGGCGTTGTCGGCCGATGTGGACGAGACCGACGTGCTGAAGGTGCGGCCGGGGGTGCCTGCCGACGTGGAGCTGGATGCGGTTCCGGGCGGCAGGTATGCCGCCGAGGTGACCGGGGTCAGAGTGACTCCGAACACCTCCGGCGGCGGAGGAGTCAACTACCGGGTCACCTTGAAGCTGCGGCACGGCACCACCGTTGACGGTGTGGCGGCGCCTTGGCCCAAGCCAGGAATGAGTGCGGTGGTGAAGCTGCGCGTGCGGCAGGTGCTGGGCGCGGTGTCGGTGCCATCAGCGGCGGTGGTCACCAGCGGGCAGGTCCCGACAGTGTGGGTGGTCTCCGGTGGCCGGGCGCAGCGCCGGGTGGTCAAGCTGGGCGCTCGTGGGGAGGCGGCGGTACAGGTGCTCTCCGGTGTCCGGGAAGGCGAGCGCATCGTCCTCGGCGGTGCCGATTCCGTCCGGCAAGGCGAGGAGATCTCAGGATGACGGGACGAACGGCGGGAGGGGCCGGCACGCCATATCAGCGTGACGCCGGACGGGTTCAGCGCCGGCGGGCGGCGTGACCGCCGCGGCGCTGGAGGCTGTCGAGATCACCCGGACCTACGAGATGGACGGCATCGCCGTGCAGGCTCTGCGCGGGGTGAGCCTGACGCTCGGTGAGGGGGAGTTCGTAGCGATCCTAGGTCCCTCTGGATCGGGCAAGTCCACGCTGATGCACCTGCTGGGCTGCCTGGACCGACCCTGCAGCGGGATGCTCCGTGTGGGCGGCCGCGATGTGGCCCGCCTCACTGACACGGCACTGGCCGAGCTGCGTAATTCGCGGGTGGGTTTTGTGTTCCAGTCCTTCCACCTGCTGGCGCGCACCAGCGCGCTCGACAACGTGGCGCTTCCCTTGGTCTACCGCGGGGTGGCGCGCGGGCAGCGCCGTCGCCGGGCCGCCGAGGCCTTGGCGATGGTGGGGTTGTCGCACCGGCTGGAGCATCGGCCCAGCCAGCTGTCGGGTGGTGAGCAGCAACGGGTGGCGATCGCGCGGGCACTGGTCGGCACGCCCCGTGTGGTGCTGGCCGACGAGCCGACCGGCAACCTCGATACCCGCACCAGCGAGGACATCATGGATCTGCTGACCCGGCTCAACCATGAGCGGGGCGTCGCCATCGTGCTGGTCACCCACGAACGCCACGTTGCCCAACGGGCCGCGCGGCAGGTCCACATCCGCGACGGCCTGATCGAACACGACACCGCACGTCCCGAACGCGACTCCGCAGCCGGGTGGTTGGAATGAGGTTCGGTGAGTTGTTGTGCATGGCGCTGGAGACATTGCGGGCCAACCGAATGCGCAGCGCCCTGACGATGCTCGGCGTCATCATCGGGGTGACCGCCGTCGTGCTGCTGGTGGCGGTCAGCAGCGGCGGCCGCGACCTGGTGCGGCGCGAGATCGAGGGCATGGGATCCAACGTCATCGTCGTCGGACCCGGACACGTCTCCCTCGGCTCCTTGCCCGCGACACCGACCATCAGCCGCATGCAGCTCGAAGACGTCGACTACCTCGGCCGGGTGGTGGGAGACCAGCGAAGCATCGTGGGCGGGCTCAACTCCCGAGAGACGATACGTGCGGGCCACACACAGATCTTCGCCACGGTCCAGGGATTCAACGACAACGTCCAGAACGTCTTTGACCGGCCGCTGCGCAACGGCCGCTATCTGGTTCGCAGCGACCTGCTGGCGCGGCGCCGGGTCGTGGTCCTCGGCTCGCTCGCCGCCCGCAGGCTCTTCGGCCACCGCGACCCCGTCGGCCAGAATGCCACGATCGCCGGCGGCGGCCGATTCCGCGTCGTGGGCGTCTACGAACCGGTCGGTGACAGCTTCACCGAAAACCGTGACACCGCCGTGCACATCCCCGTAACTACCGCGCAGCGGCTGTTCGGAGTCCGCCGGATCAACTATCTGGCGTTGCGCGCCCCTTCCGCCGCCGACGTACCTCGCCTGCAGCGCGAGTCGGTAGACGCACTGCAGCGCAAGTATCCTGGCGAACAGTTCACGGCGGTCACCCAGACCCAGCTACTCGGAACCATCGAAACCATGTTGGGCGCCCTCACCGGCGTGCTGGCCGCCACCACTGCCATCTCCCTGGTGGTCGCCGGCGTCGGGGTCTCCAACATCCTGCTCGTCAGCGTGCGGGAACGAACCCGCGAGATCGGACTGCGCAAGGCACTGGGCGCCCGGCAACGCGACATCCTGGCCCAGTTCCTTCTCGAGGCCGTCCTGCTCACCACCATCGGCGGCCTCATCGGCATCGCCATCGGCATCAGCCAAGCCCTTGCCATCTCCGCCGTCTCCCCCATCCCCGCCGCCATCACCTGGTGGTCACCGGTCCTGGCATTCGTGGTATCGGTCAGTGTTGGCGTCTTCTTCGGGGTCGTCCCCGCCCGCCACGCCGCCCGCCTGCCCCCTGTCACCGCACTGCACGCCGAGTAGCCGAGCCAGCCCATTGCCCAGAATGACTGATGAGCAGCCCGAACAAGCCCTCTCCGCCGAACGCAGGTCGTGCAGACGGGATGCTCGCCGCCCAGGCCTGGAATCGTTCTGGGGAACGATGCACCTCGAACTCCTCGACACCAAGCAATGGCAAATCAGTAGGTGGCTTCACCCAGCTTCCGGACTATCCTGAACTGGGTGAACCCCGTGCCTCGCGAAGGGCGGCGTCCTCCGGAGTCTCCTCCGGTTGGATGCTTCCGGCAGGGACTTGGATTCCGACCTCCTCGTAGCTGTGGTCGGTGTGCCGGAAGACCCAGCAACCGGCCGTCACGAACGACGTAGCACAGCACTTGTTCTTGATGACTTTGTCCGTCATCAGTTCCTTCCCTGGATCAACCTGTAGTGACAGAACCAGCCAGGCTCGGTCGTCTTCGCCGTGATCCTCGGTGGCGCGGGCGGTCAGCAGCAACGCCGCCGACGGCTCGGCGCACCAGTCGCATTCGAACGTCGGGGTGAGGGTGTCCGCCCACGCATACAGGTCGCCGTAGTACATCCCGTGCCACCATGGCCGAACTCATCCCCGACTAGCTAGGCCGCCGCCAGAGCGTCTCCCCTGGTGATCGCCTCAAGATATGGCGAAGGCTTGGGCCGCGCTTGGCGTGTCCGATGGTTCCGTGGGCAAGGATCACGAACGTGTGCGCTCGTTGGGGTTGTGAAGGCTGGAGGCGGAAATGCGACGCGGCGGACGACCGACGGGAACCACCCAGAACTTCGAGGAGGCGGACGGCGGCTACGTCACCTCCGCACGCGGGCAGCAGGTCCTGCGCGAGCCGCTGCTGAACAAGGGGACGGCCTTCACCCCCGAGGAACGCGACGAACTCGGGTTGCACGGCCTGCTTCCGCCGACGGTCGAGACGATCGACCAACAGGCCCGCCGGGCGTACGCGCAGTATCAGGCGCAGGCGACCGATCTGCTGAAGAACGTCTACCTGGAGGCCCTGCGCGACCGCAACGAGGTTCTCTACTACCGCCTGCTGTCCGATCACCTGGAGGAGATGCTGCCGATCGTCTACGACCCCACGGTCGCGCAGGCCATCGAGACCTACAGTGACGAATACCGTCGGCCGCGCGGTGTGTACCTGTCGATCGACGACGTCGACGGCATCGAGCGGGCCTTCGCGAACCTCGGCCTCCACTCCGATGAGGTGGATCTGGTGGTGGCGTCCGACGCCGAGGAGATCCTGGGCATCGGCGACTGGGGGGTGGGCGGCGCCACCGGGATCGCGGCCGGCAAGCTCGCGGTCTACACCGCCGCGGCCGGGATCGACCCCGCGCGTGTCATTCCAGTGGCGCTGGACGTCGGGACCGACAACGAGGCGCTGCTGAACGACCCGGGGTACGTCGGCAACCGGCACGCGCGGGTACGCGGGCAGCGCTACGACGACTTCATCGACGCGTACGTCACCACGGTCACCCGGATGTTCCCCGGCGCGATGCTGCACTGGGAGGACTTCGGGCCGTCCAACGGCCGGCGGATCCTGGAGAAGTACACCGGCCGGATCCCCACCTTCAACGACGACATGCAGGGCACCGGCGCGATCGTGCTGGCCGCGATGCTCGGGGCGGTACGGGTATCCGGCACGCCGATGCGGGACCAGCGGATCGTCGTGTTCGGCGCCGGCACCGCGGGCATCGGGATCGCCGACCAACTGCGCGCCGCGATGGTCCGGGACGGGCTGGACCGCGACACGGCCACCCGCCGGATCTGGCCGATCGACAAGCAGGGCCTGCTGGTCGACGACATGGACGACCTGCGGGACTTCCAGGCTCCGTACGCGCGCCCGGCCTCCGAGGTCGCCGACTGGAAGAAGGATCTGCTCGGGGTTGTCCAGCGGGTCAAGCCGACCATGCTGCTCGGCACCTCGACCGTACACGGCGCCTTCACCGAACAGGTCGTACGCACGATGGCCGACGCCGTCGACCGGCCCGTCATCTTCCCGATCTCCAACCCGACCGAGCGGATCGAGGCGATGCCCGGCGATCTGCTCCACTGGACCGACGGCCGGGCGCTGATCGCCACCGGCGTCCCGGTCGACCCGATCACGCACGGGCGCGTCACCTACTCCATCGCCCAGGCCAACAACGCCCTGCTCTACCCGGGCCTGGGGCTGGGCACGATCGTCTCCCGCGCGCGGCGGGTCAGCGACGGCATGCTGCAGGCCGCCGCCGAGGCCGTCGCCGGCATGGTCGACGCGGCCGATCCCGGCGCGTCACTGCTTCCCCAGGTCGAGAATCTGCGGGTGGTCTCCGCGACCGTCGCGGTCGCGGTCGCCGAACAGGCGGCGCGGGAGAACCTGGCCGACGCCGACCTCAAGGAGCCGGTGCAGGCCGTTCAGGACGCGATGTGGCAACCGGAGTACAAGCCGGTCAGCAGGCGGCGGTCATGACCGGCGGCGACCCGGACGCCGGCACCGCACCGCGGGTCAAGGACCTGCCCATCGGTCTCACCGCCACCGGCACCCGCACCGAGACCGACTCGATCGGCGAGATCGAGGTGCCCGCGGACCATTACTGGGGCGCGCAGACGCAGCGTTCGCTGATCCACTTCGACATCGGCGACGACCGCATGCCCAAGGAGATCTACCACGCCTACGGCCGCATCAAGAAGGCCGCGGCGATCGTCAACGCCGCGGCCGGCCGGCTCCCTCGGTGGAAGGCCGACCTGATCGCCCGCGTCGCCGACGAGGTGATCAACGGTGAACTCGACGCGGAGTTCCCGCTGTACGTCTGGCAGACCGGCTCGGGCACCCAGTCCAACATGAACGTCAACGAGGTCATCTCCAACCGGGCGATCCAGTTGCTGGACGGGCGGCTCGGCGGCAAGGACCCGGTGCACCCGAACGACCACGTGAACATGTGCCAGTCCTCCAACGACACGTTCGTCACCGCGATGCACATCGCCGCCGTCGAGCTGATCGAGACCAGACTGCTGCCCGCCCTCGACCGGCTGCGGCACGCGGCGGAGACCAAGAGCCGCGAGTGGGAACACGTCGTGAAGATCGGCCGTACCCACCTGGAGGACGCCACCCCGCTCACGGTCGGCCAGCAGTGGTCCGGCTACGTCGCCCAGCTCACCGACGCCGCCGACCACCTGCGCCATGTCACCCGCGGGCTGTACCGGCTGGCGATCGGCGGGACCGCCGTCGGCACCGGGCTCAACGCCCCGCCCGGCTTCGGTGACGAGGTCACCGCGAAGATCGCGGACCTGACCGGCCGGCCCTTCAGCAGCGCGCCCAACAAGTTCGCCGCCCAGGCGTCCTGCGACGCGCTCGTGCGCGTGTCCGCGGCGATCCGCGCCCTCGTCGCGCCGCTGTTCAAGTTCGCCAACGACCTGCGCTGGCTGGCGTCCGGCCCACGAACCGGTCTCGGAGAGCTCACCCTCCCCTCGAACGAGCCGGGCTCATCGATCATGCCCGGCAAGGTCAACCCGACCCAGGCCGAGGCGATGCTGATGGTCGCCATCCAGGTGATCGGCAACGACACCGCCGTCTCCATCGCCGGCGGCGAGGGCAACTTCGAGCTCAACGCCTTCCGCCCCGTGATCATTAACAACGTCCTGCACTCGACGCGGATCCTGTCGGACATGATCGAGCACTTCCGCCTCTACCTCGTCGAAGGCGCCGAGCTCAATGCCGAAAAGCTCAGCGACAACCTCGAACGCTCGGTCATGATGGTCACCGCCCTCAGCCCGGTCATCGGCTACGACAAGGCCGCCCGCATCGCCCACCGCGCCCTCGACGAGGACTTGACCGTCAAGGACGCCGCGCTGAGATCCGGGGTCAGCCGCGACCTGTACGAACGCGTCGTCGTCCCCGAGAATCTCACCCGGCCGGGAGTCGCCGACGCCGACGGACCGACGGCATCGAGCGGCCACACGCGGCACGACCACACGTGAGCAGCGCCCGGGTGCACGGTCACCCGATCACCCGGCGGAAGCGCTCGCCGAGGCCAGTTAGCTGGCCCTGGAGCAGTTGGTCGGCGTGCCTCTCACCCAAGATCCGCCCTTCGGCAGCGACCAAGGGCGACGGGGCCGCCGCCCTTCCGGCGAGCCGGTCATCGGCTCGACCGGTCCTGACTCGGCACGCTGGCCGTGGCCGCGGTGGGGTTGATCTCGGGCGGGCGTTGGCGGGCGAGAGCGGTGGCGGTCAGGGCGGTGACCGCCATCGCGGCGATGCCGACCAGCGCTGCGGTGGTGTAGGCGTGGTCGTTCGGGAAGAGATGACCGCTGTCGGTGCCAGTGGTCAGGACCAGGCCGCCTATCGCGCTGCCCAGGGAGTACCCGACGCTCCGGACGACGTAGTTGAAGCTCATCGCGCTCGACGTCTCGCTCTTGGGCGTGACGGCCAGGATGACGCCGGGCATGGCCGCTGAGAAGCTGCCGACCCCAAAGCCCAGCACACCCATCGCGACGAGCAGTTCGGCCAGGTTCGACCGGGCCACGGCGAAGAGGACGAACCCGCCGCCGACGATGACGGCGCTGCCGGCCAGGAGCACGGGTGCGTCGATCAGCGTCCGAACCCGGGGCGTGAGTTTGCCGGCGACGAACCCCAGTACCGAGAATGGGACGAGGACCAGCCCGGCGACGAAGGTGGTCAGCCCGAAGCCGTAGCCGGCGCTGTGCGGCGTCTGCGCGTACCGCGTGATGAGCGTGAGCAGGAGGTACATGCCGCTCCCGCCGACGAACATGGCGATGTTCGCTCCGGCGACCGCCGGGTGCCGTACCGCCCGGACATCGACCAGGGGCGCCTTGCTGCGCAGCTCGGAGGCGGTCCAGACGCACAGCAGGAGCACGGCGACGACGGCGAGGATCACCGCCACGGCGAGGTGACGGCTCCACAGGCTCCGCTGGCCGGTCGGGAACAGGACGAGGAACAGTCCACCCGCGAGGACGAGCGCGCCCGCCACGGTCACGTGAGCGGAGCGGCCTTCGGGAGCCGCGGGTATGGAACGCCACGCGATCACGAAGGCGACAGCGGTGACGAGCAGACCGAAGCCGTAGGCGGCCCGTACGCCGCCGATCTCGGCGAGCAGTGCGGTGAGCGGGTAGCCGACGCCGGCCCCGATGATCGACACCACCGAGATCAGGGCGATCGTCGCCGTGCTGCGCTCCTCGGGAAGATGGTCCCGGGCCACGCCCATCATCAGCGCCGTCAGACCGACCCCGACGCCTTGGGCCGCCCTGCCGATGAGCAGCCCCGCGAACGGCAGCGGCAGCACGGTCAGCGCACTGCCGACGACGACGACCGCCAGCGTGACGAGGATCGTGGCCCGCCGGTGCGGACCGGCTCCGAGCCGGCCGAGGACGGGCGTGGCGACGGCGCCGCTCAGCAGTGCGACGGTCAGCGTCCACTGCGCGCTGCCGAGCAAGACGTGGAACGAGGTCGCCACACTGGTGATCAGCGGTGTTCCGAGGCTGGCGACCGCCGCCACGACCAGGGCGATGAACATCAGGGCGGGGACCAGCAGCCGCGCCTCGGACCGCTCCACGGCGCGCCCCGTCACCGCTTCGGCCCTTCGCGGTCCCGGCTCTCGAGCTCTGCCGCCCGGCCCGGGGCGGGTACGGCGTGGAGCGGGTCAGCAGTACTTGCTGTCGCCCGTGGATCCCCACGAGCAGGAGTCGGCGGTGGTGCCGCCGGGGTAGCGCAGGGTGGCGGTGTCGCCGGTGTTGTTCCACACATAGGCGCGGCGGCCCCAGTACCGGTGCGTGGCGGTGTTGTGGCCGCGGCCAGTGTGGATCTTCACCGTGGCGCGGCCCTTCAGGGTGAAGGAGCCGAAGGTGTAGGTGTAGCCGGTCTTGTCGTGCAGCCGGTAGCCCTTGAGCTGCCGCGCGGTCCGCGTCTTGTTGATCAGTTGCACCCACTCGCCGTTCAGCGAGGCGTTGGAGCGGGTGTCCTTGCCCGGCGAGTCGTAGTAGACGCGGTAGATCTGGATCGCTGATGCCGCCTGGGCGGGCGCTGCGGCCAGTCCTACTCCCGCGGCCGTTATCACTGCGGCCGCCCCCGTCGCGAGAACCTTCTTCAACCCCGTGTCCCTCCTGTTGAATGAACCCCCAGGTCCATCAGCCACCGAGCGGTTACAGAATGTGATGGCCGGGAGTGGACCTGCGGTGAACCCGCAGGTCGCGCCCGGCGTCCGCGAGGCCGCCTTGAACGATCCGCATGAGCTCCTGGGGTCGTTGCGATCCTCCGCACGGGGCCGCTCCACAACTGCGCGTGTCGAGTCCCCCCGCCAAGGCCACCCAACCCCCCGAGGTCAGCGCGGATCGTCCAGGCCCCCATCCATCAGTCCGCCTCGGTCGCCGTGCTGCCACAACCGACTGTCGTCAACGCGTGATGGAAGGTGTCCTGACCTGGACGCGGGCTTTGCTGCGGGAACGACGGGGTGGTCGGGTGGCTGGTCTCTACGGTGAGCAGATGACCGGGGATCAGATGCAGCCGGTGCCGAGCGGGCGGCGGGTCGCGGTGGCGTGGCGGTTGGGATTGGTGGTCGTGGCCGCGGGGGCGGTGCTGCTGGCGGCAGGGGTGGTGTGGGTGCTGGGGCCGGGGGCGGCGTGGTGGCTGGAGCACGTCGACAAGGTGCCGGTGGACGGCAAGGACGGCCTCAAGGGCAAGGAGCGGGCCGAGGCGCTGGACACCATCCGCGGCCGCGCGATGGCGGTCGGCACCGGATTGCTGGCCGCAGTGGCGATCTACTACACCGCCAACAACGCCGTCTCGGCCCGCCGGTCCGCGCAGGCCGCCCAGGACACCGCCGAAGCGGCCCGGCGCAGCGCCGAGATCACCGAACGCGGCCAGCAACGCAGCCACGAGCTGACCGAACAGGGCCTGGTGACCGGCCGCTACACCACCGCGATCGAGCAACTCGGTTCCGGCAGCCTGGACATCCGGCTGGGCGGCATCTACGCCCTGGAACGCATCGCCGCCGACTCCACCCGCGACCACCCCACCGTGATGGACGTGCTGACCACGTTCGTGCGCGAGCACCTACGAGATACCGACGCCCGCAGCGAAGAATCCACCACCCATCCACCAAGCACAGCCAGGCGAGTCCTGCGGCCTGACTTGCACGCGGCCTTGACTGTCCTCGGCCGGCGCAATCTTGATCACGACACCCGTCCACCTGATCTGACACGCCTGGGCCTCACTGGCTTGGACCTGCACCGCCTGCCCCTCCGCAAGATCAACCTCATGCACACAGACCTGAGCGAAAGCGATCTGTATGGCGCAGATCTAGACGGCGCGAACCTGTATTGCGCCAACCTGAGCAGAGCCCACCTGGCCAGCGCAGATCTATCCCGCGCAAATCTAAATGGCGCAAACGTGAGCGGTGCCTACCTGGGCAGCACGGACCTGTCCAACGCGAACCTGACCGACGCGAACTTGTCCAGCGCGAACCTGACCGACGCAGACCTGACCGACGCGGACCTGAGCCGCGCAGACCTGAGGGAGGTACAGGGCCAGTCGGCTGCAGAGATCCGGGCGCAGGCGCGGTCGGTGGAGGCAGCCGTGTTCGATCCACCCGATGGCACAGCCCAGCCCCGGGGGTCCCAGGCCTGACCGCCGGTGGTCGGGCGGTCGGCCCCATGCAGTTGAGATCGACATCGGGCATTCCCCCTTGATTGTGGACACCTCGTGGCCTGGGCCATGATGGGTGGTTCGGGGAGAGGAGTCCTGTTGGGGACGTATAGGTATCCGGCGGAGTTTTGGGCTGACGCGGTGGCGTTGGTGCGTTCGTCGGGTAGGCCGGTCGCGCAGGTCGCCAAAGAGTTCGGGGTGAACCACGAGACGCTTCGGTCCTGGGTCCGTACCGCTGAGCGGGCTGAGCGGCCCGAGGCGGTGGCCGAGTCGGTCAAAGACGCCGAGTTGGCCCGGCTGCGCCGGGAGGTTGCCGAGCTGAAGCTGGAGCGGGAGATCCTGCGCAAGGCAGCCGCCTATTTCGCCAGGGAGACGTTGGATTGAGCCGCTTTTCCTTCGTTGAGGCCCACCACCGCGCGTTTGGCGTGAAGCGGCTGTGCAGGATCTTGAAGGTGTCGCGGTCGGGGTTCTACCGGTGGCGCCAGGCCGCCCCGGCTCGGGCCGCCCGCCAGGCCTGCGATGTGCGTCTGGCCGAACAGATCGCCGCGATCCACGCCGGCTCCGGCGCGACGTACGGGTCGCCGCGGGTGCACGCCGAACTGCGCGACCAGGGGCAGCGGGTCAACCGCAAGCGGGTCGAGCGGGTGATGCGCGAGCACGCCATCGTCGGCCGGCGCCTGCGGCGCCGGTGCCGCACCACTATCCCCGTCCCCTCGGCCGTACCGGTGCCCGACCTGCTGAAGCGCGACTTCAGCACCGGCGCCGCCAACGCTCGCTGGTGCGGTGATGTGACCTACCTGCCCGTCGCCGGGAGATGGATGTATCTGGCGACCGTGATCGACATCGGCACGCGGCGGCTGATCGGCTACTCCATGGCCGAGCACATGCGCGCCGACCTGGTCATCGACGCACTGAACGCCGCCGTGACCACGCGGGGCGGGAACGTCGCCGGGGTGATCTTCAACTCCGACCACGGCGCTCAGTACACCTCCCAGGCCTTCGCTCAGGCGTGCGCGAAGGTCGGAGTCCGCCAGTCGATGGGCGCGGTCGGGACCAGCGCCGACAACAGCCTGGCCGAGGCGTTCTTCGCCAGCCTCAAGCGGGAGATCCTGCCCGCCGGTGGCTGGCCCACCGCCCGCCAGGCACGGCTGGAGGTGTTCGGTTGGCTGACCTTCTACAACACCCGAAGGCGGCACTCAGCCCTCGGCCACCTCAGCCCAATCGAGTACGAACATCGAGCATCTATGCTGGCAGCCGCCGCATAGCAACCGGTGTCCACGATCAAGGTGGAAGCCCCGATGGTTCAGAACAGATTGTTACCCATGTGGACGGTGGACAAGAAGGCGGCGGCTTGCTATTGCGAGTGAGAGGTGTCGAGGGCGCGGGGTGCGATGAGTTTCGAGCGGGGGACGCTGATCGGCGATGAGCTCGGGCAAGCGCCTAAAGGGCGTTGGGCCTGTGCTGAGGCTGTCCCGGCGCCGGGAAGAGACATATGGAGGCACCGATGCGGAAGTTGATTCTGGGTTTTACGTCTCGCTGGACGGCAAGGGCCCTGACGGGGACAACGGAATCCGGGACGTCATGATGAGCATCGAGCGAGGGTGGCACTCGTTTCTGGCCGACACGCTGCGCATCCTCAGCCGCGCCTACCGGGCGGACACCGCCGAGGACGCGGCCCAGCGGATGTGGTTCGAGGCACTCTGGCTGGACGAGCGGCTGGACGACAAAGACGCGGTCGCCGAGCTGTCCGGGGCTTCTCAGCGAGCAATGCATCACCGGCTTGCGGGACTGACACGCGAACCCGGCGCGAGCGCCGTCCGCGATGCCGATCCAAGAACTCCCGGCCAGGGCTGGTGCTCAGGGCCGATCTAAGTACTCGCGCCCATGTGGCGGCCGGTCGGCTTGCGAGAGCGTGGACCAATGGACACCACACGCTGGCGCCCTCTCGCCATCTCGTTCAAGGCCGCCCTGTTCGTTCTTCTGGCAATCGCACTGCTGTTCCCCGAGTGGGACCGATTCGCCGACAAGGCAATGGGCACCCGCGCGCTGGCCTATCCTGCGGCGGTCATGCTGGTCGCCGCCATCTGGGCACTGCGCAGACGCCGCGCCCCTTATCCGTGGGACCTCGACGCCCTGCTCACGGCTCCCTTCCTCGTCGACGTCGCCGGCAACGCCGCCGACCTGTACGACACCGTCGAGTGGTTCGACGACGCCTGCCACTACGGCAACTGGGCGCTGCTCACGGCCGCCGCCGGTCTCTCGCTGCGCCGCTGGAGCCCCCTGCCAGCCTGGGCCCTGGCCCTGACCTGCACGGGCATCGGCGCCATCACCGCGATCCTGTGGGAGTTCGCCGAGTACGCCATCTTCATCCTCGACACCCCCGAATCGGTGTCGATCTACCGCGACACCATCGGCGACCTCATGCTCGGCCTCCTCGGCGCCGCCACGGCGGCCCTGGCCACCGCCGCCCGCAGCCGCAAGACCGCGGCGGACGTGGCGGAACGCAGAGACGCCACACGCGGAGACCTCGTAGGCGCCGAGTCGGCCCTTGCTCCGTGACGTATCCGGTGGCCGGCAGAGCCGTTTGATCTGCCGATCAGGTACCACACAGTTTCTCCTGCACGTCCTCGCTCGGCGGCCTGGGCTGCCAGTTCAGCGTTAACAGCCCAGTGGTCGGAGCGGCGACAAGCCGACGAGCAAGCCGCAACGGGCAGATCATCAGCCCATAACAGGGCGAGAAGCGGACGGGCGTGCGCGTACCGGAGGGAGTGACTCTCCCGTCTCAAGAGAATCTGACAAGCGCGTGAAGTCGGAGGCCAACTGATGCCCGTTCCGGCTCGGGCAGGCAACGACCAAGCTGCTGGCTCACCGCCGGCTAATTAACCGCAGCAACGACGGGCCTGAACGCTCCACCCGGCGACGCCCGAAAAGCCGGTGCCGCAGGATCCGCTGCGGGCGGTTCATGCCAGCGCGCCGACGGGCACGCCGTCGTCGAGCAAGGCGGGGCTGGCATGTGGGTCCAGCAGGCAGATGGAATCCAGCCGCTTGGGCCGAGCGCGCAGGACCCGGGCGCGGTAGCCCAGGCGGAACGGCACACGTGGCGCTCCATGCCTGCTGGATCAACGGTCGGGACGTCACAGGCTCGATCGAGTTTGATGCCACCAGCGTGGTGGACAGGGTGTCGTTGGCGGACTCCTTTACCAATGTGCCGCTCAATTCGCGGACTATCGACGCGGCGGTGAACCGATCTCGTCGTGCCATCGGGCAAGCTCGCCGCGAGACCACGCGGCTTCTCAAGGGCATGCTGGCTTTGCTACTGAGTCCAAGAGCCACATGCAGGTCAGTTTGGGAGCCGGGTGTCGATCTCCCGGTCCGCAGCATGTCGGTGAGAACGAGAGCCACCTGGTCTTGCTGCCGACGCGTGACTGTGCCGGAAGTCTCGGTTCGATCCCGGCCCCGTATCCCGATCGTGGTCCGCGACAGGCGCAGTAGGGAGCCGGCCAAGCGGGATTCGGGGGAAGGGGCTGATCAGTCCCCGGGGCTTTGGCCGGGCTGTGGATCGATGCCGACCGATCGCCAGGCGTCTTCAGTTGCTGCATATTCTGGGCTGTGGGCTCCGTATCGGTTGCTGGCGGCGGTCAGGGTACGGCCAGCGAAAGTTGCGAAGTCGAGCGGCGCCGTCGTTGCCTCCACGGCGTCCCACCAGATCAGTCCGGCCCTCTCCCATGCGTTGCCGCCCAGCGCGCATGCGAGCTGGTAGAACGCATGACTGGGGATGCCGGAGTTGATGTGGACTCCTCCGTTGTCCCGCTGCGTGGTGACGTAGTCGTTGATGTGCGCGGGCTGCGGGTCCTTGCCTAGCACCGGATCGTCGTAAGCCGTTCCTGGTGCGCGCAGGGAACGAAGTCCGACACCTTTGACGCCCTCGGCGAGCAGGTGCTCGCCCATGATCCAGGAAGCCTCAGTGACCGGCTGACGGCGGTGGTACTGCAGCACAAGCGCGCCGAAGATGTCGCAGGTGGACTCCGATAGGGCGCCGTGTTGCCCCCAGAACTCCAAGGCGACGATTCCCGGGACGCCGTGGAAGAATTCGTGCGCCAGGACGTCCAGGCAGCCGCTGAACCTGCGGAAGATTACGTTGTCGCCTTCGCCGATCGCCAGAAGCTGGCCGTTCCAGAAGGCGTTGTTGAAACGGCGCCCATAGCGGACCACGGCACTCAGCGGCTCGCCATCGTCGGACAGCGAATCACGGCCCAGCACCTCTCGGGCGAAGGCCCAGGTGGCGACCATGGCGTCATAGGTATCGTCGACCGTCGGGTCTCCAGTGGGCGGGTCACCCGAACTGCGCACCAGCTTGAGCCTCCGAAGAGACTCCCTGCCGCGCGCATCGTATACAGCCAGCCGCATGCCGTCAGCGATGGGGCGGGGGGATGCCGCAGGAAGATCCGAATGCCGAAGCGCCTCGGCGGACGGCGTGGACCTCGCTGCTGTCACCTGAACCTCGACGCCGCCGCGGTCGACGATCCTGGCGAGCACGAACGGCGGCACCGCCCCAGAGAGTACAGGCGGGTGAAGTGCGCGCGTTGCCGCTACCGGCGTCGTGGTCAACCGCCTGGCCTCGGCGTCCAGTCGCTCGCGGGGAATCCTGGCGACCTCACCGATCGCGCGCACTGCCACGACGAGTTCACCGATCGCATGGTCCAGCAGATCACGACGCTGCTGGACGGCGAGCGCGGAGTCGTGCGCGATGTACTGAACCGCCTCCAGCGCGGCGTAACCACGGTGTACGGCATCGAACGCGGCACTACGGCGCAGCTGAGCCAGCGCCTTGCCATGCTGATCCCATGCCGTGTAGGTCATGGAAGTCACCGGCCAGGTGCCACTGGCCCGGAAGTAGGCGACCGACGCCCCATTCCGGGTGAGTTCGGCATAGATCAACCGCGCAGCGGTACGGGCCCCACCACGATCCCGCAACACCGCACCCCAAGCCGCAACGATTCCGCCTCCGAGGGCACCGATACCGGCCACGACCACCGCGCCGATCTCCACACCCGCCATGGGCAGCGCTCCATCGATAGAATCGTGAACTGTCGCCATGCTCTCATGCGGAAACGAGCAGCGACCACGTGTGGCACGGTTGACCCTTACATGGGCGCGCCGAGGCACACCATCTGGTTCAATTCCCGACCGACCGTTGGCACTGTCGCCGTCAAGGCGCGGGCCATCGATCACCTCCCCGCCCCGGTCCGACCCAACCCGGCACCCCGATTCGCACGCCGAGGCCGCCGCCCGCGGCGCCGCCCTGGCCCGCCGCCTACTCGCCGAAGCGCGCACATCGGCGTAAGAAGCTGTTCGAGAACCTCAAGGTCAACAAGACATCGGGGTGCTGGCGTGACGCTCTGCGCGTTCCTTGGGCACCTCATGTGGCGGGTTGGACCCACTGGCTCCTCACTGACATCACGGCACGGCGCCCGGACCGCCGATGTGGCGGCCGCGGGACGCTTAGACCCCGCCACCTGGGGCAGTCTGTGACCAACCAATTCCATATAGTGATCGGGGTTGTCTGTGCGTACCACCCGCAACCTGCTGACCACGCTGGCCCTGGCCACCGCCATTCTGACCACCGCCACCCCGGCCCACGCCGACCCGCCCCCTATCGGAGCCGAGGGGCCCGCCGCCGGGGCCGCCGGCATTGGCCTTCTCGACAGGCTCATCAACCTCAAACTCCTCCTCAAGTTCCTCAACTCTGAAGCTGGGCTGCTAGCCAAGGGCAGCAACGCCGGTGCTAACGGATAACGACGAACGCCATTCGCTGTGGTGATGGCCCGGAGGGCCTCAAGCACGGCGGGCCGCAAGGTAGGGGTGCAGGTAACCGTCGTGTCATATGCCGCAAAGCCGGGGATGCCGCAGCGCGCTCCTCCTCCCCTCACTCGCGGAGAAGCCGCCGGTTCCCAGGCCCCAAGTCCGTCAGTGCCCTGCCCGGACCGAGACGCAAACGATCACATCTTCCTGCCGTTCGCCGTCATGACCAGCGACACCAGCGACACCACTGCCCGCATCGGGCGGCCCCTCAGGCTCCTGAATGACGATGTACGCGATCAGCTCCTGGAAGCGATCTCCCACGGCGCCACCATCGAGTCCGCGGTGGCCGCCGCCAGCATCAGCACCACCACCTACTACCGGTGGATGGAACGCGGCCAAGACGCCCTCGACACGCTCCAGGAGACCGGCGAGCTGGACCCGGCGGAGGAGCCCTTTCGGGAGTTTCGGGAGGCGGCTACGCGCGCGCACGCGCAAGGCGAGGTGTTCAACGCCGCCCTGCTCCGCAAGATCGCCGAGGGTGGGTACGTGGTGAAGACCCGCACCAAGCGGTACCGCGACGCCGCCAGCGGCCAGGTGGTCGAAGAGACCGAGGTCGACCTGGCGCCGCCGGACCTGCGGGCGGTGACGTTCTATCTGGAACGCCGGCATCCGGACGGCTGGGGCAAGACCGTCGAGCAGTTGGAGGTGTCCGGTCCGGAGGGCGGCCCGATCCCGATGGTCGGGCCTGGCGGGCTGGCGCCGTCGGCGGCGCGGGTGGAGGAGAACCTCGCCGAGTACCGCGCCGAGCTCGAAGCGACGGCTGCGACCGACGCCGACGAAGTCGGGCCTGGGCAGGCGTGAAAACGATTGACGAAGCTCTGCCGCCTCAGAATCGCACACCGTAGCAGTTGGTAGCGCATGGTCATATTTGGGGCTCTGGGGGCACCAAATCCTCGGTTTTATGGCGCACAGCGCATCGCGGCCTGGCAGTCTCTCAGCGGTTGCTCTGTCCGCCGTCCCGGTCGGGCAGCTGCCGAACCGGTCCGGTCCGGCAGGGTGACCCCGACCCCCTTGGGGTGGGAAGGGAAAGGGGCCTCATGGCCACTGACCCCAACGGGAAGCAGCAGCACGGGAACGAACGGGCGTTCTGGACGATCCGTACTGGCCTGGAGATCCTTAAGGCCGGCGCGTGGATCGCCCTCCAGTACATCCGGACCTTCACCGGCTTCTGGTCCCAGTAAGCAAGAGCCCCCGTCGCGGCGGCGTCCTTGGCCAAATCCCAGTTGGCCAAGACCCCCACCGGCGGGGGCTTCTTGTTGTGCGCGTAATGTGACCTGGATCACATCGAAGGTTCGCGAACGCCACACACGATAGGGGTGCTGCGGAAGCTCAGGGAACATTTTGGAACATTTTTGAGAGTCTCTGCAGGTCAACTCAACTATCCGGGCATCCAACAGGCAAGATCAAGTTTCCGAAAGGTGAGGAACATTCATCTTTGGTCCCGTGGAAGCGCCCTATGGACTATGACCCCGTCGCCCAACCCGAGCTGCGCGCCTAGAAGGTCGCCGAACCACGGTGCGGACACGTCCGGGAGCGGAGGGCCGTATACGCCGACGCGGACCCGTCCGAGTTCGGCGGCCTGCCCCGATGTGGCCATGCGGTGGTGAGAAGGAGCCCTACCTCGTTGACTCGGCCCTTGAGCAGCAACCGACCGGCCAACGGCGTTAGCGCCCGGGGGTGACCGGAGTTACCGCCGTCGAGCGCTCGGATGCGGGTCGGTGTTCGGAGGGCGTCTGGGGCGGGTGTGGCGCGATGCGGTCAGTGCCGGTTTGGTTACTGTGAGCCGGTTACGGTGGGTCGGCCCTACTTTGCGGCGCATGCCGGTGGATTTCCACCTTGGCGCCCCGCCCGATGCCCTGGTCGTTCATGGCGTTGAGCCAGGTCATGCCGCGGCGGGAGCCGAAGAACTTACGGTTGGGTCGGGCGAAGGCGGCCGGGACCGGGACCACGAACCGCATTCCGTCGACCGCGGCGACCAGGCCGCCGCCCCATGCCTGGGCCAGCGGCAGCCCTGACTGCCGCGCCACCAGCGGCGCGTTGGCCGGCGCGAGGGTCTCGGGCCGGAAGTAGTTCTGGAACACATGTGACAACCGTGACCGCTCCAGGGCGGGCACGCCCTTCTTGGCGATCGGCCGGTACCCGACGTTCATGGAGTGGGCGGCCAGGCACGCCGCGATCGAGGTGGGCAGGTCCTCCAGCCGGGACCGGCCGCCCGACACCGCGGTGAACGCCTCCACCAGCTGCGGCTCCCACGACATCACCTCCAAGATGACCTCGGACAGGTCCACGCGGGGCAGCATCGCGGTGGTGCGTGCGCGCAGGTCGACCAGCGGCGGCGGTTCCTCGATCGCCTTCACTCCGGTCAGGTGGATCTTCCCCGCGTCGTCGACGTGGACCTCGGTGTTGGCGACCAGGCGGCCGCCGACCTGGCGGTAGGCGGCATCCAGCGTGCGGGTGTGCTCGGCCAGCAGCGCGTCCGGGCTGGTCGGCAGGCCCAGCGCGGTCAGCACATCCGGCCTGACCTGCGCCCACTGCTCGCCCTCCAGCAGCTGAGCCTGGGGATCGCGCCACTTGGTGGAGGCGTCGGCGTAGATCTCGCGGCGCTTGAGGTGCCGGTAGAACTGCTCCAGCACGCAGAAGGTGTAGGCGTGGCGGTTCACCGCGCCGCCCCCGTGCCCGCCACTGTGCGCGGGGTGGCCGAACACCAAGCGCTTCCACGGCCCGTTCACCACCGCCGCGTCGATCATCTTGGCCGGGATCAGCGGCGCGGTCAGGCGGCTGCGGTAGGCCAGCACGTCCGGCAGCATCTGCATCGCCGCCAGCACCGCCGCGCCCTCGGCGTTCGCGCCGAACTCGATCACCTTCGGCAGCACCTTCAAGAACCCCGACACGGTCGTGTACCGGGCGACCAGCTCGGTCCGCCAGTCATCGGGGTCGGAGGCGTCGGCCGGCGCCACGTTCTGGTTCACCAGCACCAGCGCGGCCCGCAACTCCGCGCGCGACACCACCGCCTCGATCGCCTCCCACACCTCGGCCACACCCGGCTCCTCCTGCGGGCCGCCCCACCCGTCGGACTCAAACAGCGCCTCCACCGCCACCGCCAGCCGGGCCGAGGCCTTGGCCAGCTTGGGGTGCTTGCGGATCGTCTCCTTGTTCGCCGCCGTCTGCGCCTTGTTCAGCAACTCGATGGCCATCAGCAGGTCCAGCAACTCCAGGGTGTCGTCGACCGACTTGGCCTCCAGCAGCCGCACGGTGGCCACCAACGTCGCCAGCCGGCACCCGTCGCCATGGCGGCGCAGCTGGGAGGCGTCCGCGTTCATCCCGTACTTGGCCAACTCCGCCAACCGGCGCGGCGGCACCAAGGCCTCGGCGCCCAGATCGGCCATGCCCAACCCCATGACCTCGGCGACCTGATCGAGCGCTTTGATCATCGTGGGGCCGCTGCCGCGCGGCGCCGGACCCTTGCGCCACCGTTCCAGGTCCGAGACCCGCGACCCGGGCGGCACCTCCAGCAGCTGATCCAGCACGTACCGCTGGCCCACCGTCAACCGCCCTTCCAGCACATCCCACAAACGCCGGGTGGTGTCGTCACGGACCTGGGCGACCAGCCGCGTCAACGTGGTCAGGCCCGGCAGCAGCACGCGCCGCTCCCGTAGCCACCCCACCGCGTCGGTGAAGATCGCCTTCGGGCCGTCCCCCGACGTCCACGAACGGGCCGCCACCCACTCCCGCAGCTCCGCCTCGGCGGCCGTGAACTCCCTCAGCCCGTGCACCCGGCGGATCTCCCACTGGTGATCCAGCTTCGTCTTAACCCGCTCGATGTACCGCTTCGCCGTCGACGGATCAGCGATCTCCAACTGCTCGGCCACGAAGTCCAGCACCACGGTCGGCACGTCGAGGGGATCCTCCAGGAACGCCCCGAGCCAGCGGACGGTCACCAGTTGCAGGCTGAACCCGAGTTTCATGTGCTCGCCACGACGGCGATCGATCAGCGCCCGGTCCTCGTCATCGAGGAAGAACACCCGTTCCAGGTCCGCCTGCGACGGCACCCCGGCGTACCGGCCATAGGCCGCCGCCTCATCATCAGTCAGGTTGGTGTCGGGCACCGTCCGCGACTCGTTGCACATGGTCGACGTCATCTTCGGGCTGGACGGCGGGGAACTCCTCGAGATCGTGGTGTCCGACACCGGCTCCTACAGCGACGTTGTCTTCGGGCTGCTGGAGCTGCTGGGGATCTCCTACCGGCCCGCGCTGGCCGACCTGCCCGACCAGAAGGGCTGGCGGATCAGCGCCGACGCCGACTACGGGCCGCTCAACACCTTCGCCAGGGGCAAGATCGATCTGCGTAAGGTCCGCAAGAACTGGGACGACATCCTGCGGGTGATCGCCTCGATCTACACTGGCACCGTCCGCGCCTACGACGTGGTGACGATGCTGCAGCGCGACGGGCACCCGACCGCGCTCGGCGAGGCGATCGCCGCCTACGGCCGGATCTTCAAGTCGCTGCACATCCTGGCGTTCATCGACGTCGACGAGACCTACCGGCGCGACATCAAGCACATCCGCAACCTGCAGGAAGGCCGCCATTCCCTGGCCCGCAAGATCTGCCACGGCCGCAAGGGCGAGCTGTACCACCGGTACGAACGCGGCCTGGAGAACCAGCTGGGCGTCCTGGGGCTTGTTTTGAATTGCGTGGTTTTGTGGACAACTGTCTACCTTGACGCCGCCGTCCGCCAGCTCAAGGCCCAGGGCTACCCGGTCCGCGACGAGGACATGGCCCGGCTCAGTCCGTTCGTTCACAAGCACCTCGGTGTGCACGGCGCCTACTTCCTGCTCCCCGATCTGGCCCCCGGCGCCATCCGCGACCTGCGTGACCCCGACGCACCCGACGACGAAGATGAGAGCTGACGACCCTGCCCCCACAGGGAGCGCCCGACCCCCGAGGGAGCACACATCGTGACTGTCGCAGGAGCGCGGATCGACACGGTCACCCGCGACCGGCTGGGCCGTGAGGGACTCGCTGAGGTCACCGGCTGCCATGGGCCAAGGACTGCCAGACTTGCGGGCGGCCGCTGGCCGACGGCAAATCGGCACCGGCCCTGACGGTGGACGACATGGGCGAGTTCGCGCTGGCGGGCCTGCATCACGACCGGTGCCGGCAGGCCAGGTGGAACGACTCGGGGCACATGAGCGGGCCCGCCCTCGTCGATGCCGACGCTGAGCAACGCCAGCCAGATGCTGGTGCTGTCGTTTCCCGGCCGCCCCGGCCAGTGGGCGATGATGGTCGCCAACCCGGCGCTGGAGGCGATCCCGCTCGTCCGCGACGACCAAGGCCGCTGGCAAGTGAGCCTGCGCCCGTTCACCGACGTCGGGCTCAAGAGCGGAACGCTGGACATCGGACCCGCAGCCGCGGTCAATGGTGCGACCGCCACCGTGGGCCGCGGCCAGGCCACGGTGACGATGTCGGTGCTGCCGTTCGACTCCTACACCGCCCCAGGCGCCGCCACCGCCGAACTCAAGCTGGCCCGCGAGCAGGGCGGGCTGGTGTGGGGCGTGTCGTACGCGCTGCACCCGGAGAACCTGACCGATGAGGCGATGGGCGCGGCGATGAAGTCCGGACGCCTGATCGCCAGGTGGGTCGCGCTGGGCAGCGGCTGACCGGGGGCGCTGGTAAGGATCGTGTCACCAGGTGCAGACGAGCCAGGCGCGTGATCTGGCGATCAGTCCGTTGAGCTGTCGTGCCGTTGGAGTGTCCGGTACACCGTGGTGCGGGAGACCGTGAACAGTTCGGCGAGGTCGGCGATGGTGTATTCGCCGGTGCCGACCATGCGGACGAGTTCGCGCCGTTGTTTGGGTGAGAGCTTGGGCTGTTTCCCGCGGATCGCCCGTGTGATTGAAGCAGGCGATGCCGATGGGCGGTGCAGGCACGTCCACCCTGACTATGGTGCCTGGCCGACCTCGGTCTCACCTTGTCGAGGAGGTCCACACCGACGACATCCACGCGCGTCTTGCCGAGCTCGACCACTCGGCCAGCTGACCGCCGGTTCAGCTCGTCATCGCCGCACGACATCGAACTCCGTGCCGAACGGGTCCGTGATGTTCGCGACCCGCCCGTAGATCATGTCGTAGGGCTCGGTCGAGGTCCCACCCGCGTCGACCGCTCGCCGCGCCGCCGCATCGGCGTCGTCCACCTGGAACAAGGTCCCCCAACGGGACTTCGTGGCCTTTGGGTCACCGGCGATGCCGCCGATCTCGTGGCCATCCGGTCTGCGCAGGAACGTGAAGTCGAGCTCGGGCATGTCCGGGTTGGCATCCAACGTGTAGCCGAAGACCGCGACGTAGAAGTCGCGCGCGGGCCCGGATTCCGCGGTGACCAGGTCGTTGCGGAGCAGGGCGTTCGGCTCGTTGACGATCTCGCAGCCGATGTGGGCACCGGCCTGCCACAGTCCACACTGCGCACCGGTGGTGTCCTTGATGATCGCCGTCCGGCCCTGGTCCAGCACGTCCATCGGACCGGTGATGATCGAGCCGCCCGCGTCCCGCGCTCGGGCGGCCGCGGCGTCACAGTCATCCGTCGCGAAGTAGACGTTCCACCAGAAGTCCGTGGCGTCGGGATCGGGGTTCGGCCTGATGGCCGCGACGGGTCTGCCCCGTAGCAAGCACTGGGTGTAGTGGCCGAACTCCGCCGGTCCCACATCGAACTCCCAACCGAACAACGCGCCGTAGAAGGTCATCGCGCGGTCGAGATCCGGGATGCCCAGGTCGATCCAGGTCGGTGTGCCAGCCGGCTGTGTGGTGGTCAGCTCGCTCATCGTCTCTCCTTGTCGTGTCCCCATCTTGTCCTGCATGACCCCGGAACCTAAAGCACCGGTGTAAACCCAGCTCACACCGACGTGGGCTGCCCCCTCCGTCACTTGCACTTCGGGCCAGGTTCGGGAGTTCCGGGCTTGGTACCGGTGATGGCGTTGGCCGAGTGGGCCGGGTTGTCGGAGTTGATTTCGACCAAGTGCTCGCGGTAGCGGCATCTACTTCTTGTTGCGGTAGAGGCCCAACCGTGTCGGCCCACGCTTGCCCGCCACCAACGCCAGCTCGTCATCAACCAGCATCCATCGATCGATCAGCTCATCTTGATCAAGCTCCCGCGCCACGCGCGGACGCTACTCCCATCACCCGCACCCTGACCAGGCCCCATTCGACGCGACTTGCACCTGATGACACGTCCTTACCGACACCCCGACCGGAAAGACCTCCCAGTGTCGACAAACAGTCATATGCCGACACAACCAAACCCCGGAACCCCATACCCCGACCGTCACCAGAAGCCACCACAACTACACACAGCTACCTTTCGGGTGGTGACACGGACCCGAGTGGAGGGCCAACCGCCCCGTTCCAACGTCCTCAAACCGGTGCGCGACTCGCTGCAACGAGGGGCGGAATCGGTCGACTCCGCCCCCTCGCCAGATCAGAACTAACTCTGCGCCCGCCCTCCTGGAACAGAGCGCCAATCCAATCAGCTCCGATCAAGCTTTCCGCCTCCCCTTTTCGCCCCCTACGATGGCGATCACGGCACGTTGAACACGCGGAAAGATCGGAACATCATGAGCCACGAACCGGACCCAGCCGTCCTCTATCCGGACGTGGCCGCCCACGGCAGCCTTGCCGCAGCTCTCCAGGCCGCAGCCGCCGACTACGGCCTGTCCCTTCTCTTAGAGATCACCCCGTCCGATCCACTGCGTCATGCCACGATCGCCAGTGTCGTCCCGCATCGCGACTCGGCCTACGTCTCAGCGTGGCACCACGAACGAGCCTGGACCATCTGGGGTTCGTCCAACAGAAAGCTCATGATCTGCGGATCCACCAAGGACCTGCGTGAGCTTCCCGACGTGATCCGCGGCTGGGTCGAAGGGGCCAGCTTGGAGGAGATCGGCCAAGCCGCGACCTTCGACCTGCTGACCGGACGTTTGGAGGTCCCCGACAACAACCTCACCGACGTCATCGAGTCGGAATGGCAATATCTCCTCAAGGAAGCCCGCGACCGCGACTGGCCCGAATATCAGACGCTCATCGAGGCCGCCTATGCCGAGCCGAAGCTCCGCAGGCTGTACCCATTCACCAGCCACTGGACGCTGGGCTTCTCCACCACTCCCTACCCCTTCAGCCCCGAGTTCGTCGGGGTGAGCTCGCCGAGTGGAGAGGGCGGCTACACCATCAGGGACCGGGCGAACGGGATCGCTCTCACCCAAGTCACCACGCATACCGAAGCGATCGCTGTCGCTGTCGACCGGATATCCGCTGGCCTGCTCCAGCAGCCGCCCGAGGTCCCTGCGCAAGACTCCTGATCTCGGGCCCCGGGAGACTTGGGAAAGGGCACGATCGGGCATGGCCGACCGCATCTATCTCCGGCACTCCACCGACAAACAGAGCGACGCACGCCAACGGCACGCCCTGGCCGCCCTGCTGACCGCCGGCGCCCCCGTCTATGAGGACCCCGCCACCTCCAGCCGCCAGCTCTCCCTGGACCGCGCCGGATTCACTCTGCTCCTGGACGAGGCCGCAGTCGGCGACACCATCCGCATCGCCGACGCCGCCCGCCTGTTCCGCTCGGTCGCCGACATCCTCGCCCTGCGCCCCGTGCTCATTCGCCGCGGCCTGCACCTGCGGGTCGAGTCCGGACTGCTGTCGGGCATCGACTTGGCCTCCGATGACCCCGGCACCAAGATGATGGTGTCCGTCCTCGCCGCCGTGCTGGAGTTCCAGCGCGACATGATCAGCGAGAACACCCGCAAGGGCGTCGCCGCCGCCGAGGCCGCCGGAAAGAGCCTCGGCCGCCCTGCCGCCCTCGACTCCGACCAGGCGGCCGCCGTCGTGGCGGCCTACCGGGAGGGCACCGCCGTCAAAGCCCTGGCCCGCCAGTACCAGGTCGCCCCCAAAACCATCCGCCGCATCCTGGACGTCGCCCGCGTCCGCGAACTGCCCGACCAGCTCGACATGCCCCCGGCCGCCCCAGGCCACGAGCGCCACGTGCCCGCGGCGGACCAGGAGGTGGTGCTCGACCTGCCCGGCCTGCTCGCCGACCACCTGCGCACCGTCGGCGATGACGCCGTCCGTGACGCCATCGGCGCCGGGCGGGCCATCCGCCGCGGCCAGGGCCACACAGTCCGTATCACCGCACCGCTCGCGCTGCACCGTGCCGCGCTGCGGCAGGCCACCGCCCTCGCTGCCGAGGCCGCCGGACCGGCCGCGCGCAAGGCGCATCGCGTGTATGCCGCCCGGATCACAGCCGCCGATCAGCAGATGACGCTCGGCACCTGAACCGATCCGCGCCGCCCGACGGCCAACGCGAATGACGCTGACCACCAACTACCTCGGCCCGCGGCCCGTTTCTGCCGTATTCCGGGAATGGCGCGTATTGCATCTGATGCGAATACGTCAAGGATCGCGTGGTCCGCCGGTGTGGAGCTCCGGAGAGGTTGCTGACCTGGGCGAGCAGCGCCGAAGAGGCTGTGGGCGAGAGTAGCGGGACTCTTGGTGCAGGTGCGGCTGGTTGGCCGAGTTTGGCCGTCTGGGCTGGTTCTTCCCGATGGCTCGCATCTGATGCGAATAATTCGCATCAGATGCGGTCTACGGAGGGTGACGAGAATGACGAGTCTGGACGGCGCCTGCTGCGGCACCTCCGCGGCGGACACGGCATCGACCACGAGCGGCGCGGCTCGAGGCGAGCCTGCCAAGTTGATCGCCGAGGTGGTCTTGCCGAACTCGCCCACTTGATTGCTGAGAACGACCTCCACCACAGCCCTCCGTAAGCAAGGAAGCCAGGCTGGCGCGATCTGGACCGTCACGTAGCGAAATCAGCTCAGCCGGGTGGATGCTCTTCACCGTCCTGGCCGAGCACGGCTTGCGCGTCGAGGATCCGGACCCGGCAGGCCTGCGCGATGTCGCCCCACAAGGCGCCGTCCTGTCCCAGTCGCCGCACCGCGGCGCGCAGCGAGCCCTGGTGGGGGCGGCGGGCTCGGGTGAGCGACCGTCACCGGGCCGGTTCTGGGGAAGGGTGGGGAAGGCCGCAGTTGTGTTCGCACCATGGGTCCTCACAGCGGCTGCTGGAGTGGTTCTTTGGCCGGGGTGCGTCGGGTCGTTGGCCTGTGAGGTCGCCGGGTGCCCACTCGATGCAGCTGGGTCGGTGTCCGGTGGCCTCGCGGCAGAACTCCTGGACGGCGGCGCGGATCTGGGCTGCTGGCAGCGTGCTGCGCGGGTGGTGGTAGCTGGGGAGGCAGGGGTCGGCGAACACGTGGGGATCGGAGGCCGGCGGGCTCGGGTTGTCCGACAGCCAGATCTGATCGGCGAGTTCGGGTGCGACCGGCAATCTGGTGTCTGGAGAGACCAGCCATGTCAGAGCGCCGTATCCGGTCAGGGCGTTGACCGTGACGGCCAGGTAGCTGTCGAAGCCGTGAGTGAAAGGGGCACGGTGCTCGGCGTCGAGGGTGAAGATCGCCGTCGTCCCGCCGTAGGGCCGGACCGGCCTGGGAAGCTCTGCGAGCACTTCCGGTATGAGCGCGGGCACGTTGTCATTGACGGCTTCTGGCGCTGTGGGAGGTCGTAGATCGGGAAGGTTGTCCATCATCTCGGCGATCAGCTGTTTTGCTCGCGGCCGGGACAAGGCGAAGTACTGGGCGCCTCCCACATGGGCGTTCAGAATCAATGCCGGCGCCACGTGAGCGAGTTTCTCAGCGATCACGAGCGTGGATCATGCCAGGCCGTCAGGACAACCTGCACGTCAACCTCGCACAAAGGGGCCGTTCTGTAAGGGGAGATCCCCCACTGGAACACCACCCGCATCGATTCCTGATGTCGAGGGGCCGGTTCTTTCCGGCGCGGGCAGTGGGTGTGCGCTTGGATCGGGCTGCTCAGATCCAGGTCACTCTGGTGACGACCACGCGGTGTTCGTTGATCTCGTGGTGTTCGATGATCACGTAGCTGGCGAGTCCGCGTCCGGCTCCGAACGCTTCTGTCGGCTGAGGTCGCTGACGCCGAGGCGTTCGAGTGCGACTTCTCCACCAGCACCGACGTCGAGCGGATGGCAGGGAAGGTCGCCCTGCTCGACGCGTACTCGCCTTACTTCGCGTACTGGATGACGTTCGTCTGCGGGATCCCGTCCATCACCCTGACCGGTACCGTCGAGGACTGGCGGAAGATCCGCGCGCGGGTCGACACGATCGCGACGTTCGGGCTGGACACCTGGTGCCGGTCGCTGATCCCGATCACCGACCAGTTCGTCCGGGCGGCGGGCGGCGACGTCGACACCGCGTTCTGGCGGCGCATCTACAGCCCCGCCGACGCCTACGGCGGCAAGGTGATCACCGGCTGGATCGCCCGCCTCTACCCCCACCTGACCGGAAAGACCATGGCCGAACGGCCGAACCCGCTGCTGGACCTGCCGATCGACCAGCCGCGCGACCTCACCGTGAAGGGGCACATGGGCTACGACGGCCCCGGCGTCCGCAGCGATTCCGTGCCCGCCACCTTGTCGATGGCACGCGTCGACCTCAACGACCGGGCCGAGGGCGAGAACCGCAGTGTCGCGCTGCACGCCGGTCTGGTCGGAGTCGCCCAGGACGGCGACGGCACGCTGCGGCCGGTCGCGGGCTGGCACCTGGCCCCGGCGGAGGTCGAGATCGACGACGTGGTCGACCGGATCGTGCGGGACCACGAGACCACCCCGCCCGAACCGGTCGCGCTGTGGCAGGCGTCCGCCGACCTCATGGGCCTCTACCGGCGCATCGGATCGGCCGCGCTGTTCGACGGCGCCTGGCGGCTGCGGCCCGCCGCCGCGCACCGGCGAGTACGGCCCTTCCCGAAGGGCCACTCCCTTCACACGATCATCGACCTGCCCGACGGCAGATGCGTCGCCGCGGCCAACGACTCCAGGACACAGACCAGCCACTGGATCGTGTGCCACGTCGAAGAGGACGGCAACGACCTCCGCCTGATGGACGACCCATCCGACGTGCCCGTGTACGGGACGTCGCTCGCGCTCCTGCTGAACGCCGCCCTCGACTCTGACGGCGACATCGCCCATCTGGAAGTCGGGCGACTCGACGGGCTCACCACTCCGGAGTGAGCCCCTATCGCAGGTCGGCTATGGCCCGTCCGATGATGCCGATGCGCTTCACTGTGCCTGCTCCGATAGTGCGTGGTGGCCCCGTCCGGGCTGGGGGCGTCAAGTCTGCACCAGCCGCCTGCCTGCCGCGGGGGCAGCGCGGTGCCCGCGGCAGGCAGGCGGTGCCTCAAGGACGCGTGCGGCCAGCGCACAGCGCGTCGTCGATCAGCTTGCTCTCGGCCTGGGTGATGCGCAGGACGTGGTCCTCCGACTCGGCGACCGCCCCCGACATCGAGAGCGTGACGCTGCGCCGGCCGTCGGCCGTGACGCCGACGGCGGTGATCCAGCCCGCATCACCGCCCTCGTGACCCCAGTAGGTGCCACCGCAGGTCAGGGGACGTGAGAAGAGCCCCAGCCCGTCACGGGCACCCGGCATGAGGGGCTCGAACTTCTTGCTGATCTCGATGGTCTGTTGCATCTGCGCCATCTGCGCAGGGCGCAGAAGCCGTCCGCTGAGCACGGCGCGGAAGAACCGGCCGAGATCGGCCGTGGTGGAGACGAGCCCAGACTCTCCATTGGTGAGTCGGCCGACGTGCTCGGTGACGTTCACGAGCGGTTCGCCGGGCTGGAACCTCTGATAACTCTCGGCGTGCGGCCGGGGCAGTTTGGGCGAGGCGCCCGGCCAGAAGGTGTGCTTGAGGCCGAGCGGCCGGACGATCCGATCCCGCACCTCCTCATGCCAGGGGTTCCCGGTGACCTTTTGGACGACCATGCCGAGCAGGACGTAGCCGGTGTTGGAGTAGCCCCAATCCTTTTCGGGCTTGAAATCCGGACGGTGGCGCATCGCGCGGGCGACGGTCTCCTCAGGTGTGTAGGTGTCGTATCGGTGCTGGTAGAAGTCCTTCGCCGAGGTGTAGTCCGGGTAGTCGTCGTGGATGCCGCTGGTGTGCTGGAGCAGCTGGCGGACGGTGACCGCGCGGCCGTCGTTGCCGTTTCCAGAGACGACGCCGGGAAGCCATCGCTCGACTTTGTCGTCCAAGGAGAGCCTGCCGTCGCCGACGAGCTGCAAGATCACGGTGGCCACGAACGTCTTGGTGACGCTGGCGATCCGGAGGTAGCCGTCCGGGGAGACCGGCCGCCGGCTCGTCAGGTCGGCCACGCCGCTGGTGGCGGTCACGTTCCGGTCGCTGGAAGTGATCAAGCGCGCCTGGACTCCCGTGACGCCGAGCGCGGTGATCGCGTCAGCATCGCGCTGGAGCCGGGCCCTGTCGTCGCGCTGGAGCAAGGCCCCGTCGTCATGCTGGCGTTGAGTTCGGTCGTCATGACCCTTGGCGGCGGTCGCGCCGGTGGAGAGAGCACCGACGGAGAGGGCACCGGCCACAATGGCGGCCAGGGCCAGGTTGCGCCGCCGTGATGAATGCGTCATGGGGCTCGAAGCTACGTTCGGCAGGACGGGCGGACGATACCCCTCACCAGTGGGAAAAGGGGGTAGCAGGCTGTAGTGCCGGGCTCGGTCGCCATGGCCCAGACTTGTCCGGATGAACGTCCATGGAACCGATCGGCTTCCGGCGGTATGGCGTGGCCTGGGCTACCTGCTCGGCAGCCTGCTGACCGCTGCGGTCGCCCTGCTCGCGCTGCCCGTGCTCGTCGTCCCGGCGATGACCCGCGCCTGGGCGTCCTGGCATCGCCGCCGCGCCGACCGGTTGCTGGATGCCCCTCGTTCCGCCCCCGTTCGCGCCGGGACGTGGCGTCTTCTCGGATGGCTGTGCACCTACATCGTGACCAGCCTGACGTTCGGGCTCGCGGTGTTGCTCTGCGCCGGCAACGCGTTCGCCACCGCCGTCACTGTGCCCTTCTGGTGGGCGTTTCCCGCCGACGACCGGCTGCGCTTTTTCTTCGACGTCGTTCCGCTGTCCGGGTGGGGCACGGTGTTGACCTTGGGGACGCTCCAGCTCATCGTCCTCACCGCCCTGACCTCCTGGATCGTGCCGCCCCTGGCGCGCCTCCACGCCCGGATCAGCGTCGCGTTGCTGTCTCCCTCGTCCGCCGAGCGGCTGGCGCAGCGGGTGGAAACCCTGACCGAGACGCGGGCCGGCGCCATGAACGCGCACGGCGCGGAACTCCGCCGGATCGAACGCGACCTGCACGACGGCACCCAGGCCCGGCTGGTCTCCATCGCGATGCGGCTGGGCGCGGCCCGCGAGTCGCTGAGCGAGGACCCTGAGATGGTTGCCAGACTCCTGCGGGAGGCGCACGAGGGGACCGAGGAGGCCATGGCGGAACTTCGAGAGGTGATCCGGACGATCTACCCGCCGATCCTGGCCGACCGCGGCCTCGCCGGGGCGCTGACGGCGCTGGGCACCCAGTCGGCGATCTCCCCGACGCTCGACATCGGCGACCTCGGCACCGTTCCGCCCGCGGTCGAGGCCGTCGCCTACTTCACGATCGCCGAGGCGCTCACGAACGCCGCCAAGCACAGCCAGGCCACCCACACCACCGTAAGCGTCACCCGAGCAGGTGACCGCCTGACGGTCGAGGTCACCGACGACGGGATCGGCGGCGCCGACGAGACCCTGGGCACCGGCATCGCCGGGATCCACCACCGCGTCCTGGCCCTCGACGGCACCGTCCACGTCCACAGCCCCGCCGGCGGCCCGACCACCATCACCGTGAGCCTGCCGTGCGGGTCGTGATCGCCGAGGACAACGTCCTGCTCTCCAGCGGCCTGGAGCTCCTCCTGAGCACCCGCGGCTTCGACGTCGCCGCGATCGCCCAGGACGGCCCCGGCTTCATCGCCGCCGTCGCCGAGCACCGGCCCGACATCACCATCGTCGACGTGCGGCTGCCGCCGACCTTCCGCGACGAGGGCATCCACGCCGCGCTCCAGGCCCGCCGCGAGCACCCCGGCCTGCCGGTGCTCGTCCTCTCCCAGTACGTCGAGCAGCAGTACGCGGGCGAACTGATCTCCGACGCGCGCGGCGGCGTCGGCTACCTCCTCAAGGACCGGGTGAGCCGGGTGAGCGCGTTCATCGACGCCCTGCGCCAGGTCGCCGCCGGCGGCACCGTCATGGACCCCGAGGTGATCACGCAGCTCCTCGCCCGGCACGCCCACGACCCGATCGCCGGCCTCACCCCACGCGAACGCGAGGTCCTCGCCCTGATGGCCGAAGGAAAGGACAACACCACGATCGCGGCCCGGCTCGTCATCACCGAGAACGCCGTCCACAAGCACATCGGCAACATCTTCGCCAAGCTCGGCCTCTCCCCGGCAGACAGCGGCCACCGCCGCGTCCTGGCCGTCCTCACCTACCTCAGCACCCAGTAACCGCAAGAGCCGGAAAGTCGATCTTTAGGATCGAGCGATGCGTTTGTATTTGTCCTCGTATCGGCTGGGGGAGCGCCCGGATCGGCTGCTCGGGTTGCTGCGGGCGACCCGCTGGCGGTCACTGTCGTTCATGGTGCTCCGCCGATCTGGGACGGGCTCGGCGTGATCGACCGCGCGCTGGTTCCCCACGTCGACTCTCCTGATCATCCTGAGAGCGAGATCTTGACCGCCGTCGCCGCACGTTACGCGGCGGAGGGCGTCCCTCACCATGCTTTGCGCGACGGTCAGGTTCTCGTCGTGGATGGCGTGCTGTAGTGCGTCCGCACTAGGACGGCCTGGCGGGTCGTCCGGGTGCACCAGAGGACGACGGTGGCCGGGGACGATGCCCGGCGGGGGCGCCGGAAGGAAGTGTTGGAGACGCGAATTCCCCTTCCTAACGGTGTCTGGAGTGATCAACAGGTGGCGAGATTTCTTTACCGGGTCGGACGGTGGGCCTTCCGGCGGCGCCGGCTCGTGGGCGGCCTGTGGCTGGCCGCCCTGGTGCTGGCCGTGGTCGCCGCCGCCACGGCGCCGGCCGGGGAGGAAGAGGACCTCTCCATGCCCGGCACCGAGTCGCAGAAGGCGTTCGACCTGCTGGACGAGCGCTTCCCCCAGAGCAATGCCCAGGGTGCCGAGGCGCGCCTGGTGTTCCAGGCCCCGGACGGGCAGCGGGTGACGGCCGCACAGAACAGGGCGGCCGTCGAGAACGCGCTCCGCTCGCTGGACGGGGACGATCAGGTCGCGTCGACCACCAACCCCTACAAGACCGGCGCCGTCAGCGAGGACGGCACCATCGCCTACTCCACGATCGCCTACACCGCTGACGTCGCCGACCTGACCGAGTCGACGAAGAGAGCCCTGGAGGACGCCGCGGGCCAGGCCCGGAACGCGGGACTGACCGTCGAGATCGGCGGCTCGGCCCTGGATTCGGAAGAGTCGCCGGGCGGTACCACGGAGATCATCGGCGTGGCGGTCGCGGCCGTGGTGCTCGTTCTCACCCTCGGATCGCTGGCCGCGGCCGGGTTGTCGCTGCTGACCGCCTTCGTGGGCGTGGCCATCGCCTTCGGCCTGGTCTCCGCGCTGGCCGTTCCGCTGGGCCTGACGTCCACCGTCGCCATCCTGGCGCTGATGCTGGGGCTGGCGGTCGGCATCGACTACGCGCTCTTCATCACCTCCCGCTTCCGCGACGAGCGCGCCCAGGGCCGCGAGCCGGAGGAGGCCGCCGGCCGGGCGGTGGGCACGGCCGGATCCGCCGTCGTCTTCGCCGGCGCGACCGTCTTCATCGCCCTGGTCGGGCTGGGGGTCGTCGGAATCCCCGAACTCACCAAGATGGGCCTGGGCGGCGCGGGCGCCGTGGCCCTTGCCGTGCTGGTCGCACTGACCTTGGTGCCCGCGCTGTTCGGCTTCTTCGGCCGGCGGGTGCTGTCGCGCGCCGTCCGCAAAGCAGCCCGGAAGGGAAGCGAGAGCTCGGTGGGTCGGCCTGGGCTTGGCACTCGCTGGGCGCGGTTCGTGCTGCGCCGGCCGGTGACCGTGCTGCTGATCGCCGGACTCGGTCTCGGCGCCGTCGCGCTGCCGGCGCTGAGCCTCGAACTCGGGCTGCCCGGGGACGAGGCCAAGTCGGTCGAGACCACCCAGCGCCGTGCCTACGACCTGCTGTCAGAAGGCTTCGGCCCCGGCTTCAACGGTCCGCTGACCGTCGTCGTGGACACCGCGGAGTCCAAGAACGCCCAGGCCGCCACCGACCTGGTCGCCAAGACCGTACGGGGACTGGACGGGGTCGCCTCAGTCGGTGATCCGTTCCTGAGCCCGGCCAAGGACACGGCCGTCCTCACCGTCATCCCGAAGACCGCGCCGAACAGCGGCGAGACCAAGGACCTGGTGCAGGCGATCCGGGGTGCGGCCGCCGGCGTCGAGGCCGACACGGGCGCCGGGATCCTGGTGACGGGCACCACCGCGCTGAACATCGACATCTCCGAGGCGATGTCCGACGCCCTCATCCCCTATCTGAGCGTGGTCATCGGCCTGGCGGTGCTCCTGCTGATGGTGGTCTTCCGCTCGATCCTGGTCCCGGTGAAGGCCGCGCTCGGCTTCCTGCTGTCGGTGGGCGCCGCCTTCGGCGTGCTCGTCGCCGTCTTCCAGTGGGGCTGGGCGGCGGACCTGATCGGCATCGAGCAGACCGGTCCGGTGATGTCGCTGATGCCGATCCTCATCATCGGGATCGTCTTCGGCCTCGCGATGGACTACGAGGTCTTCCTCTTCACCCGGATGCGGGAGGCCTACGTCCACGGCGCGTCCCCAGGCGAGGCGATCGTCAACGGGTTCCGGCACAGCGGACGGGTGGTCGCCGCGGCGGCGATCATCATGATCAGCGTGTTCGCCGGATTCATCGGGATGAACAACCCGACGATCCAGACGATGGGCGTCGGCCTGGCCGCCGCCGTCGCCTTCGACGCCTTCGTGGTCCGGATGGCGATCGCGCCCGCGGTGCTGGCACTGCTGGGCCATCGTGCCTGGTGGCTGCCCCGTATCCTGAACCGTGTGCTGCCGAATGTGGACATCGAGGGTGAGGCATTGAGCAGGCACGTCCCGGAGCCCCCGGCCGCACCGGACGCAGCCGTGCCGCCGCCGCTTCCCGTCCGCTGGCGATGACGAGCGCGGGTGGCGGTGGCCCTCGGCCACGCTTCGCGTGGTGGCGAGAGGGAGCGATCACGGCGAGCGTGTTCGCGATCTGCCTGATCGGCGGCTTCCTCCAGGTCGACGACACGCTGTCACCGCCGCCCGGCGCCGCCTACATGATCGCCGTGATGTCCTGTGCCGTGCTGCCGGTGCGGCACCGGGCGCCCCTGACCGCCGTGGCGGGCACGACCGCGGTCGGCATGCTCGTGCCGCCCCTGGACCTCCTGCTGAGCCCGCTCACCGTGGCCCCGGTCGTGGTCACCGCCTACTCGCTCGCCGTCCGCACCGAACGGCGGACGGCTAGCGCGGTGCTGCTCGCCTCCGCGGCGCTGCTGGTCATCTCTCAGATCGTGTCCGGGTTCGGGACCCTCTCGTGGCAGGACGCGAGCAGGATAGGAGTGGTCGCGGCGTTCCCGCTGGTGGCCGGCGTCCTCGGCCACGCGACGCAGAACCGGCGGGCCTACCTGGCGGCCGTCGAGGAGCGGGCCCGGCGGGCCGAGAAGAGCCGGGAACGCGAGGCGCGCCGCAGAGTGGCCGAGGAACGGGTCCGCATCGCCCGGGAGCTCCACGACCTCGTGGCCCACCAGATCACCCTGGCCAACGCGCAGGCCACGGTCGCCGCCCACCTCTTCGACGTCCGCCCTGAACAGACCCGCAAGAGCCTGAACGAGCTCGTCGAGACCACCCGCAACGCGCTCGACGAACTGCGGGCCACGGTCGGCCTGCTGCGCCAGTCAGGGGACGCGGCCACGCCCGCCGAACCGGCGCCCGGGCTGTCCCAGCTTCCCTCGCTCTTCGAATCCTTCCGCCGCGCGGGCCTGGAGGTTTCGGTGCACCAGGAGGGCGCGGCCAGGCCGCTGCCACCGGGAGTGGACCTCACCGCCTACCGCATCGTCCAGGAGGCCCTGACCAACGTGACCAAGCACGCAGGCACCGGCAGCGCCCGGGTGCGCCTCGCCTGGGACCACGACCGCGTGACCATCACCATCGCCGACGACGGAGGCGCCGCCCCCACCGCACCGGACCGTCCGTCCGGCTACGGTCTGATCGGGATGCGTGAACGCGCCACCGCGGTCGGGGGACAGCTCTCCGCGGGCAGGCGTCCGGAGGGCGGCTTCCTCGTCTCCACCCACCTGCCCCTCCCGCCCGCCAGGGATATGACGGCCGACCGGCCGGACGACGCGGAGGCCGGGGACACGCCGTGACGCTCCGGGTACTGCTCGCCGACGATCAGGCCCTGCTGCGCGGTGCCTTCCGGATCCTTCTCGACACCGCCGACGACATCACCGTCGTCGGCGAGGCGGCCGACGGCAGGGAGGCGGTGCGCCTCACCCGGGAGCTGCGGCCGGACGTAGTGATCATGGACATCCGCATGCCCGAGGTGGACGGTCTCACCGCCACGTCGGAGATCTGCGCCGACCCCGACCTACATGCCCGCATCCTTATCCTCACCACCTACGAAACCGACGAGTACGTCGCCCAGGCGCTGCGCGCCGGTGCCAGCGGCTTCATAGGCAAGGGCATCGGCGCTGAAGACCTGCTGGAAGCCGTGCGGACGATCGCCAGCGGCGACACCCTGCTCTCCCCGGCCGCGACCCGCTCCCTGGTCGCCCGTTTCCTGGCCACCCCAGACAACGTCCGGCCGCACCACCCCGAACAGCTCGCCGCGCTCACCCCGCGCGAACGCGAGATGGTGGCCCTGGTCGCGACCGGCCTGTCCAACCAGGAGATCGCCGAGCGGATGTTCCTCAGCCCCTTCACCGTCCGCGCCCACGTCCAGCGCGCCATGACGAAGCTGGACGCACGCGACCGGGCACAACTCGTCGTCATCGCGTACCAGACCGGCCTGGCCCAAGCCGCCCCCGACCACCTGCCGTAGGGGTTGCACCAACTCAGCGGTTTTGGATAAGTCTCACCCTTTATCGATCAGTAGCGTGACGGTCGGCCGCCTCAACGGCTCGGCGGAGATCAGCACCATGCAGGGCGACATCCGCGTCACCGAGGCCCGGCGCGGCGCGGTCGTGCTGCGCACCGGGGCGGGCCACGTCGCGAGGCGCCGCCGAGCTCACCATCCACGCGACCGCCGCCTACGGCGACATCACTTGCCCGCAGCCTCTGATCCCGTCCCCATCCGCCGCCCACGGCGGGAACCGGCAGGTGCCGGCGGCCGCGAACCGACCGGCACAGTGCGCACAGACTAAAGATGTGTGCGCTCACATGTAACGACAGGCATGACCGTGGCCCGCATCCTTTGGTGCAGGGAACGAGCAAGTGCTCTGGACGGGTACATGCGCACCGCGTTTCCGAAAAGCCTCGCCGTCACCGGTGCTCGCATTGGGGTCTGACCGACCGAAGCGGGTGCCGCGAGAAGGGAAGACCATGGCATCCAAACTCTGGCTCAAGGCTGGTACGACGCTCCTCGCCGCCGCGGCCGTCGCGGGCTTTGCCCCCGCGGCACAAGCCGAGGCCGCTCCCTTGGCCGTGCCTCCGGGGTGCACCCTCCGCAGCCTTGACGGCAACCGGTCGTCCGAGGCCAGGTGCCAGCCCGGCAACCACGTCCACTCCGTCGTCTGCAAATGGGGCGAGGACCTGACCGCCTACAGAAGGGCATTCACGACCTACAGCATGATCGTCTGCCCGAACGGCTACCGCATCTATTCACACAACATCTCCAATGCGTGACGAGCTGCGCGTCGGCGTTGCGTGTCGGGCTGAGGGCGGGCAGACCCCTCAGGTCTCCTGGTTCAGGCTTGCCCGGCGTGTCTGCAGGAAGGCTCGTTCGGTGTCGTTGGTGGCCAGGGCGATCGCCTCGTCGTAGGCGGCGATGGCGTCGGTCGTGCGGCCGAGGCGGGCGAGCAGGTCGGCGCGGGCGGCGGGCAGCAGGTGGTATCCGGGCAGGTCGAGCTCGTCGACGGCGGCCAGCGCGAGTGCCGGTCCGTGGACCTCGGCGATGGCGACGGCGCGGTTGAGCGCCACGATCGGGGTCGGGGCGTGTTGCCATAGCTGGTCGTAGAGGGCCAGCACCTGTGTCCAGTCGGTCGCCGGCCCGTCGGTGTGGACGGCGTTGATCGCGGCTTGCAGCTGGTACGGACCGGGCCGGCCACGGCGCAGGCACCGCCGCACCAGGTCATGCCCTTCGGCGATCAGCTCCCTGTTCCAGAGCGACCGGTCCTGCTCGGGGAGCACCACCAGTTCACCCGCGGGACCGACGCGGGCCGGGCGCCGGGCCTCGGTGAGCAGGAGCAGGGCCAGCAGCCCGAGCACCTCGGGTTCGTCGGGCATCAGCTCGGCGAGCGCCCTGGCCAGGCGGACGGCCTCCTGGCTCAGGTCGGTGCGCAGCAGCTGCCCGGAGGTGGACGTGTATCCCTCGTTGAAGATCAGGTAGAGGACGGTGAGGACCGGCGGCAACCGGTCGGGAAGTTCGGCGGCGTCGGGCACCCGGTAGGGGATGCCCGCGTCCCGGATCTTCTTCTTGCCGCGGACGATCCGCTGGGCGACGGTCGCCTCGGGCACCAGATGGGCCCGCGCGATCTCCGCCACCTCCAGGCCGCCGAGCAGGCGCAGCGTGAGCGCGGTCTGCGCGAGCGGCGACAGCGCCGGGTGGCAGCAGGTGAAGATCATGCGGAGCTGGTCGTCGCGCACCGGTCCCACCTCCTTCGGCTCGTCGGGTCGGTGCAACAGCAGCGCCTGCGTGTGGCGATCCTGGCGAGTGGACTCGCGGCGCAGGCGGTCGATCGCCCGGTTGCGGGCGGTGGTCACGATCCAGGCGCCGGGATTGGGCGGCGGCTCGTCCCACTTCTGGACGGCCGTCGCGAACGCCTCCTGCACGGCCTCCTCGGCGAGTCCGATGTCACCGAGGAGGCGCGTCAACGTGGCCACGCACCGGCCGTACTCCGCCCGGTAGATGCTGTCCAGATCCATCCGCGCTCATTCCCCCCGCGCCGGGCCGTCCCACTGCGCGTCCATGAACGGGCGCACCTCGATCGGAGCCCCGCAGGCCAGCGCGCACTTGTCGGCCCAGGCCAGCGCCTGGTCGAGGTCATCGCACAGGACCACCCAGAACCCGCCCAGCTGTTCCTTGGTCTCGGCGAACGGGCCGTCGGTCATCGTGGTCGTCCCGTCGCCCGGACGCACGACCGTGGTGGCGTGCGAGCCCAGCAGACCACCGACGAACACCCACGAACCCGCGGCCTGCATCTCGGCGGTGACCTTGGCCGTCCGGTCCATCTGCCGCTGCATCTCCTCATCGGACAGGGCCGGAGCGCTCTCGTCGAACTGGACGGCGAGCAGATACTTCTTCAACGCGGACTCCTTCGAAGGGTCAGGCGGACAGGCGGCGTGCGACGACCGGGATCACGATCGCGGCGGCGACCAGATGCGTCAACATCAGCAGCAGCTTGGTGGCCGCGTCCGCGTCCGCGACCACGTCGGGCACCAGCGACAGCGCGGTCAGCACGATCGTGGTGCGGACGAACACCACGCGCGGACGCCGCACCCAGCGAGCCAGCACCAGGGCCAGCGCCAGCCCCACGACCGAGAAGACGGCGGTCAGCAGGGCGAACCCGGACGGCGGGATCGGCTTGCCGCCGACAGCGAGGCTGATACCGGCGAAGTCGCCCGCAGCGGCGACGGTCGCGGTCGCCGCGGCGGCGACGGCTGCGGCGATCAGGCCACCGGCGATCAGGGACTTGGCCGGGGCGGTGGGGGTGGTGGCGATAACGGACATCGGGGACCTCCAGTGAGGAGCGACCGGCCCGTTGCCGGCCTCTCACCTTGGCTACGAACGGACTCGACGCCAATCGACACCCTCGGCAGAAAAATTCAGAAGCCCGTCATGAAGCTTCATCGCTGCGACGCGGCTTCGCCGCCCAGGAGGGGAGCCAGGTCGGCTCGGGAAGCGGAGCCAGGCTCGCGAAGTGGCTGATGATCGCCCGGAGCCCGGGGTGCGGGTTGGTTCTGGGAAGGATGAGCGACAGCGGATAGGCGAGCGTCGGATTCACGATCGGGATGCGGCGCAGGTCGTGGTTCGTCGGCCAGATGTAGCGGTCGCGCGCGCCAACGAGGGTGGCCACGTCCCCAGAATCCGCGAGGGTGTCCTGCAGCACCTCGTTGCCGAAATTGGGTCCTGCCGCGTCGACGCGGAGGTCGAAGCCGGTGGCGAGCTGATCGTAGAACTCGGCCCATTCGCTTCGCGGCGCGATGCCCGGCACCCAGATCCGGTGCTTGCGCAGCTGATCCGGCGTCAGCGTCCGTGCGGACGCGAGCGGATGCCTTGGGCCGACGAGGAGTTCCAGCGCGGAGTCGAACGCGCGGATCATCCGCACCTCCCGCGGCAGCGTGGCCGGATCAGTGACCGTCCGGAACGAGGCGTCGATATCGCCGGCCTGGACGGCGGCGACCGCCACCCTCGGATCGTTGACCCTGAGGGTCACCACGTCCAGATCGATGTCGGGATGCGACCGCCAATAGTCGTGCAGGACGACAGCCTGCGCCGATCGCAGCCCGAGAACGTCGATCCGAAGGGCCCGCGAGCCCGGCCTGACCGCGGTGATGGCCCGCTCGACACCCGCGACGATGCTCCGCGCGTGAGGCAGGAACGCCTGACCATCAAGCGTCAGCTCAACCCCGCGGGCGGTCCGTGTGAACAACCGAACGTTGAGATGGCGCTCAAGAGTCGCGATCCGCTTCGACACGGCCTGCTGCGTGACGCCGAGCTCATCAGCAGCGTGCTGCAACTGCCCGAGCTCAGCCGCACGGACGAACGATCGCACCGCCTCGGTATCCATCGATCAAGCCTATGGCCGCCCAACCAACCGTTGTGGCTCCCGCAAAACCGGTTGGGGGCCAACGTAACCAGCCGGCCCTCTACTGCTCCCGGGATGGACGGAGTACTCGGCGCACGGCGCTGCGCAGCCATTGGTGGGCGCCGTCGGCGGTGTGGCGGGGGTGCCAGGCCATGCCGATCGTCAGGGGCGGCAGGAGCAGCGGGATCTCCAACAGGTGCAGTCCCAGGGTGTGTGCTGCGTCGGTGAGTGATGACGGGGGTTCGTCCGCCAGGGCGGTCGGCACCAGGCAGACCACGTCGCTCACTGCGGCCAGCGTCATCGCCGCTAGATGTCCGGGCAGGACGGCGCTGACCCGCCGGCCGAGTCCTTGTTCGGCCAAGGCCGCGTCCAGCGGGCCGGTGAAGCGTCCCCGGCGGCTGACCGCCACATGCTCGGCCGCGGCCAGCCTGGCGGGCGTCAGGGTTCCTTCGATGAGCGGGTGTCCGGCTTTGACGGCGGCCGCCATTCGGAGCGTGATCAGTTCTTCGACCCGGGTTTCGGGGTCGACGTGGTCGATGGCCCCGATCTCCAGGTCGATCCGGCCCTCGCGCAGCGCGGGGCCCGCCTCCCACTCCTCGGCCAGCACCCGCAGCGAGACGCCCGGCGCCTCGTGCCGGGCCAGGTCGAGCAGACCCGGCGCCAGCGCCGCGCCGACCAGGTCCGAGGCCTGGACGGTGAAGGTGCGCCGCAGGGCGGCAAGGTCGATGCCGCCGCTCGGGGTGAGCAACGCCTCCAGCCGGCGCACCACCGCGGCGGCCTCGTCCCGCAGGGCCTCGGCGCGGGGCGTGGGCACCATCGCCTGTCCCGCCCGCACCAGCAGCGGATCCTGGAGAACCCTGCGCAGCCGGGCCAGGGTGCGGCTCATCGCCGCGGGCGAGGTCTGCAGTCGTGCGGCGGCACGGGTGACGCTCTGCTCGGTCAGCAGGGCGTCGAGGGCGACGGCGAGATTGGCGTCGAGGTTCGGGACTGGGCTGCTCACCGGTATTATTCCATTTCAGGCAATGATTGGATGCTGAAGTTCCCATTGTGGCAATGCGGGTCGGATCCGCACGCTGAAGGGGTCGTACCGATCCACAGATCGCGTGAGGTTTTCATGATCGTCATTACCGCACCTACCGGGAACATCGGCCGGCGGCTACTGTCGCTGCTGGTAGAAGCCGAAGAGGAGCTGCGCGTCGTCGTCCGCGACCCTGCCCGGCTCCCCGAGGCCGTACGCGGACGAGTCGAGGTGGTCACCGGCTCGCACGGCGACGCCGCCACCGTCGAGCGCGCCTTCACCGGAGCCGACGCCGTCTTCTGGCTGGTGCCACCGGACGCCTCGCTCACGCCCGACGAGGGGTTCAGCGGCTTCACCCGTCCGGCCGCGCGGGCTTTCGCCGCCCACGGCGTCAGCCATGTCGTCGGCGTCTCGGCGCTCGGCCGCGGCACCCCGCAGGCCGCCCAGGCCGGGCTGGTCACCGCCTCCCTGACCATGGACGACCTGATCGGAGACTCCGGCGTCGCCTACCGCGCCCTGGCCTGCCCGTCCTTCTTCGAGAACCTCCTGGAGGAGGCCGACTCGATCCGCGAGCACGGCGTCTTCACCGACACCGTCGCCGCGGACCGCCGCGCCCCGATGGTGGCCGTCGCCGACATCGCCGCGACGGCGGCCGGGCTGCTGCTGGACCGCTCCTGGACGGGCGTCGGCAGCGTTCCGGTCCTCGGCCCGCAAGACCTGTCGCCCAACGACCTCGCCCGCATCATGACCGAAGAGCTGGGCCGTCCGGTTCGCTACCAGCGCCAGCCACTCGACGAACTGCGATCCACCCTGCTCGGCTACGGCCTCAGCGAGGCGTTCGTCGAGGGCGTGGTCGACATGAAGCGCGCCAAGGACCAGGGCCTCGACGCGGGCGTCCACCGCTCGCCGCAGGCAGGCACCGGATTCGCGCAGTGGTGCGCGCAGACTCTCAAGCCCGCCACCATCCGGGAGGCAGCCGACGCCCACTGACCGTAACGAGCGGCCGACTCACCTCGCTTCCCGAACCGTGAAAGATGTCCGGGCACCCCCTGCTGACCTGGTCTGAGTCCAACGCTTGTACCTGGCTGCACGAGTCTTACCGACACCCCGTCTACGTGTCGTCGTCGTTGGTGGGGGAGAGGGCGGCTTCGGCTTGGAGGGCGCGTTGGAGGTGGGTGGTGGCTTCGACGCGGGCTGTGTCGCGTTCGGCGGTGAGGGCGTCGAGGGTGGCGGTGAGTCTGGCGGTGGTGGTGAGGTGGGTTTCGCGGACGGTGTCGCGTTCGCGGTGGGCGGCGGCGATCGTCTCGGCGGCGGCAGTGCGCTCCCGCTCTGCCCGCTGTTCGGCGGTGTCGGCTCGGGCGGTGGCGGTCTGGGCGGTGTGCTCGGCTCGGGTCAACGCCTGACGGAGTGTGCTGATCTCGTCCTGCAGAGCGTTTAGTTGTTCGGTGGCGTCGGCGAGCCGGCTGCCGGTGGCGGCGAGTTCGCCGGTGCGCTGGTCCAGGTCGGTGCGGGTGCGGGCGTGCGCGTCCTGAGCCCCGGTCAGGGCCTGACGGAGCTGACGCAGATCCTGTTCGGCCTCGGCCAGCCGCTGCTCGTTCTGGCCGAGACGATCCTGCGTGGTGCGTGCGGCGCGTTCGGCGGCCTGGCGGGCCTGGGCTTCGGTGCGGGCGGTCTGGTGGGCGGCCTCGGCGGCGGCCCGGGCGGTGCGGGCGATCTCTTCGGCTGCCAGCGCACGTTCCTCGGCGTGGTCGCGAGCGGTCTGGGCCGTGCCAGCCTGGACGCGGGCGGCGTCGGCGTCGAGCTCGGCGCGGTGCCGGGCTGACTCGGCCTCGCGGGCCCGAGTGTCGGCCTGGACGGCCTGCTGTTCCAGTTCGGTGTTGCGCGCCACGACCGTATCGATGATCTCTTGCAGCCGATCGGCGGCCTCCCGCTCGCGGTCGGCGCGGTCGCGGGCTGCGGCGGCCATCCCGGTCAGGACGGTGCGCAGCGCGGACAGCGGCTCGGCAACAGCGGTCGCCCCCGCGCTGCGGTTGGCAGCATGCGCCTCGGCCTGGCAATCGGAGATCACGTTCTGCTCAGCGTCCAATTGCGGCGGGCAGTATTCCGGACGGCGCCCACGGGCCTTAGGCGGCCGCGGCAACGCCGTGTCGCAGTACTTACACCGCCCCCACGGCGCCGCCGGATCCGCCCCAGGCCGCCGCCCCCCGCGGCCCGGCGGGATCTCACTGTCGGCTGCCTGCTCGATGGGCACCGCTACCGGCCCGGACTCTCCAAGGGCATCAAGATCACTGCTCACCGCACCATGCTCCCATTTCTTTTCTTGACAAGCAATGAAATCAGATAGGTCGATTGTCTGGGCAGGAAACCGAGACAGCGCATAATGACGGTTATGCGCCAGTCCGCCGCCGGCAGATGATCACGAATCGCAGAGAAGCAGACATCGGGCGTCGCTGATCAAGGAAGAGGCGTTGTCCACCAACGCCTTCCTCGGGCTGCAGGCCGCCGGGCTCCACGCGGTCCTGCCGCATGCCAGGCCCAGGCACGCGCTCTGCACCCATCCCGCCGACTGTCGATTGCCGAACGCAACCGCCGGTGGGATGGATCCCTCCGGAACTGACCGCCCGTCAACCACCGAAAGCACGGCCGATGGTGCCGCGTCCGCGCAGCTCAGTGCCCGACCCGCGCTCCAGTACACCGCGGCGGACCGGCCAAGTGCGTGTCATCACCACGCCGGGCGGGCTGGGCGGGCCCGCGACTCTGCAGATAACAACGCAAGCGCCACCAGATCCGGCCAGCTGGCGGCCGCAGGAGATCGTGTCAGAACCGGCTCCGACCGCCAGACCACAGGTCGGGCCAGGGTGGAGATGTTCGCCTCGATCCGGCGGGACGCGCGGATCGAGGGTTTGGGTGTCTGTGCGCTCGCCCGTAAGTACGGCATGCACCGTCGCACGGTGCGTTGATGTCGGCGTGGCCGAAGCCGCGCAGGTCTCGGCTTGATCCGTTCAAGCCGGCGATCGATGTGATGCTGTGGGCGGATTTGGACGCGCCGCGCGAGCAGCGTCATGCCAACAAGCGGATTCTTGATCGGCTGGTGGCCGAGGCGCGGAGCCTGGCCGAGCCGACCTGCCGAGCCGCTGACACCGTCGTCTGTGAGTTGCGGTCGCGTTGGTCAGGGCCGTTCGCGGTGGCGAGCATCGAACGTCGCGTATGGTCATTCAGTGGTTTGCGAGAGGGAGGCAAGCCATTCTTGGAGGACTGCGACCGTCGATTCCGCATGCTCTTCCAGCATGTTGAAATGGTTTCCCTGTGCCGTAAGTGCTTGGTGTGGAGGTGACCAGCTGAAGGTTATCGGCTCGCCGTCGGGAGCGGTGATAGGGTCTTTCGGCTTGATGACGACGCATGGCACGCCTGTGGGTTCTGGGGTCCAGCCGGCGAACACTCGCAGATAGGCGCCCATCGCAATGACCTTGCGGCTGTCCATGAGGCCGTACTGCTGGTCGAGGTCGATGGCGTTCGCGCTGACGCCTTTGGCGATCACAGGGAGTGTGTTCTCGTCGTCGGGCGCCGGAGGATCCATCAGCACCAGAGCTCTCGGGGACGCGCCGGTGCGTTCTAGTCGGGCCGCCACGGCGTGGGCCACCCATGCCCCTGAGGATCGGCCGACGATGACGAAGGGGCCGTCGGCGTGCGCCCGGACCGTCTCGGCTTGCAGATCGATGAGGGCTTCGACGGCCGCCGGGAGTGCTTCGCCTTCACGGAAGCCGGGGTGGGGCAGGATGGTCACGTCCCGCTGCCCGCGATATTGCTGGGCGAACCTGGCATATTCCTGGATCCCCGAGACCATGACCAGGGAGGGGAAGCAGAAGAGGGCCGGCCGCTGTTGTCCTTGGGCGAGCCGGACAGGCCGGAGATTCCTGCCGAGTTCCTCCGGAGTTTCAGCTGATCGAGACATTCGCGCGGCGGCCTGAATCATCTGCATGCCATCGTCGATCTTCCCCTGTGCGCAGGCTTGGAGGAATAGCGCCAGGATTGAATTGTCTGTCTCTGGCGTATCGTTTGGCGGGGTCTGTGGCGAAGGTTTCGCTTGGCCGTCGGTGGTGGGAAGCCGCTGTTCGATGTAGTGCGCCAGGGCCGCGGGCGTCGGATGGTTGAACACCGCCGAGACGGGGATGCGGAGCCCGGCTTGCGCGAGCAGGTTCCGGAATTCGACGGAGACCAGCGAGTCGAACCCCGCGGCAAGGAACTCCTGTTCTGCTGGGATCAGATCGGAGCCGTTGCGGCCGAGGGCGGCTGCCGCCTGGGCGCGGACAGACTCCAGCAGGACGCCTTCACGTTCCGTGGACGGCAGTCCCGCGAGACGGGCACGCAGTTTCCCTCCGCTATCGGGGTCTCCTTCTCCGGAGGCTCTCCGTAGCGGTAGCCGCACCAGTTCTCGGAACAGGTGCTGGACTGATCCCGTCCTTGACGCGCGTGCCTGCAGCCCGGCCGTGTCCACCCGCGCCGGCACGAGTGCGGGACGCCCGCTCCGCAGGGCGGTATCGAGGAGCGCGACGCCTTCGTCGGTGCTGAGTGGTGCCGCCATGCCCAGCCGGGCCATCCGGGCGAGATCGGAGTGGTCGAGGTGCTTGGTCAGGTCGCTGGCCTGAGCCCATAGACCCCACGCGAGTGACGTGGCGGGGAGCCCGTGAGCGTGACGGTGTGACGCCAGCGCGTCGAGGTAGCTGTTGGCCGCGGCGTAGTTCGCCTGGCCTGGCGACCCGACGGTCGCGGCGACCGAGGAGAACAGGATGAAGGCGTCCAGTCGGCGATCGATGGTCAGCCGGTGCAGGTTCGCGGCGGCGTCGACCTTCGGGCGCATCACGCGCTCGATGCGCTCCGGTGTGAGCGTCGGCACGACACCGTCGGCGAGTGCTCCGGCCGCGTGGACGACCGCGGTCAACGGATGGTCTTCTGGTATCGAGTCCAGGAGGAGTGTCAAGGCGGCGCTGTCGGCTACGTCGCAGGCTCTGATGGTGATGGAAGCGCCGAGGGCGGCCAGTTCTGAGTGCAGTCGCCTGGCCTCGTCGTTGTCCGGCCCGCGCCGATTGACGAGAAGCAGATGCCGGACCTGGTGTTCGGTGATGAGGTGCCTGGCGACGATGCGGCCGAGCGTCCCGGTCCCGCCCGTGATCATCACCGTTCCCCGCTCGGTGAACGTGACGGGTTCGGCGTCCTCGGGAGAGGTCGCGGCGACGAGCCGGGGAACCAGCAGGACGGACGACCGAATCGCGATCTGCGGCTCGCCGGTCGCGATGGCGGCCGGAACGTCGCGGAGCGACCGGTCATGCCGGTCGGCATCGATGATCACGATTCGCTCGGGGTTCTCCGCCTGGGCCGCGCGGAGCAAACCCCAAACGGGTGCGTGTGCCAGGTCGGTGACATCTTCGCCGGTAGCGGTCGATATGGCCTGCCGAGTCACGACGGTCAGCCGAGATTGCTGAAGCCGTTCCTCGGCGAGCCATTCTGAGACGAAGTCGAAGACCCGTTGTGTCGCCTCCCGTGTGGCGGGGCCGGTCCGTCCGTCCTGCGGCGGGAGTGACAGCAGGATCTCGTTCGGCGGCGCGGCGGGCGAGTCGAGCAGAGATTCCAGGCTCTCGTAGCTCTCCACCGGCTGCCCGGCCTCGATGAGCCTGGTCGTGAGCCGAAGGCCGTCGGAGTCGATGACGGCCCAGCTTGGCCCCGTTTCACAGGCGCCGCTCTGTGGAGCCTTGACCCATTTCACCTCGTATAGATCGTGCTGCCCTGACTCGTCGCGGAGCCGGCCGACTTCGGCGGGCCGCATGCTCAGGGAGGTCGCGGACAGTACCGTCGCCCCCGAGTCGTCCATGGCGACGAGGGAGATCTCCGCCGGCCCGCGCCTGGTCAGCCGGAACCTCGCAGCCGCGGCGCCGGGGGCGTGCACCCGCACTCCGCTCCAGGAGTACGGCAGCAGAATCTTCTGACCGGCAGCGTCGTCAGCGGCGGACGCGTCGTCGGCGGACGCGGCGTCGTCGGCGGACGCGTCGTCGCCCAGCGCGTGCAGCGCCGCGTCCAGCAGCGCGGGATGGAAGGCGCACCGGGACGCATGCTCCCGCTCCTCCGGTGGAAGGCTCACCTCGCAATAGAGATCGTTTCCAAGTCTCCATGCTGATCGCAGTCCGAGGAACGCCCCACCGTACTGGTAGCCGCGCCCGGCAAGGCTCGCGTAGAGCTCGGGAATGTCGATGGCGGCGGCATCGGCCGGCGGCCATGACGGGTTGTCGAGCGGCTCGGCCGGCTCGGGTTCAGCCTGTGAGAGGACTCCTACCGCGTGCGCGGTCCAGGGCTCCGTTCTCCCCGGCGCCGGCTGGCTGCGACGGGCATGGACGGTGAAGTGGCGGGAACCGATCTCGTCCGGCGGTTGAAGGGTGAGCTGAACGTCGATGGCGGAGTCGGCCGGAACGACGAGCGGCGTCTGGAGGATCAGTTCCTCGACGTGCGGCCGGCCGACGTGGCGGCCGGCCTCGGTCGCCAGCTCGAGGAAGGCCGTCCCGGGGAGCAACACGCGGCTCGCGATGGCATGTCCGGCCAACCAGGAGTGCGTCGGCAGGGAGAGCCGCCCGGTCAGCACCGTCTGTCCTTGGTCCGCGAGGTCGATGACCGCGCCGGCCAAGCAGTGATCGGTCGGCGTCAGGCCGGTGCCGCCGATGTCGCTGTGACCGCGGCCGGTGAGCCAGAACCGCTGGCGTTGGAACGGATAGGTGGGAAGTTCCACGTGATCCGCGCTCGTCTCAGGAGCGAGGGTCGACCAGTCGATTTCTTGGCCGTGGGAGTGCGTCCCGGCGACGGCTGCGCCGAAGGAGAGCAGGTCCGGCCTGTCCCTCCTGAGGGTCGCGGTGATGAACGGCCGGGCGGCGGTCGTCTCCGCCATGACGTGCTCGGCGGTATCGGCCATCGCGGCGGCCAGGAGCGGCTGCGGCCCGATCTCGATGAAGGCTCGCTTGCCGGATTCGACCAGTGCCGAGATGACGTCGTGGAACTCCACACGGTCGCGCAGGTTGCGATACCAATAGTCGCATCCCAGCGCCATGGAGTTCATGGGTGTGTCGTGGGGTTGGCCGGCGACGGTCGAGTAGAAGGGGATGTCGGCTGGTCGGGGAGTGATATCGGCCAGGGCGTCCATCAACTGGTCATGGATCTGTTCTACGTGGAAGGAATGGGCCGCGTACCCGACCGCGATCTGTCGTGCTCTCAACCCCTGCGCCGCGAATTCGCTGAGCATTTCTTGGATGGCCGGTTCATCGCCGGAGACGGTGACATCCTCCGGACCGTTGACGACTCCGACGCACAACCGGCCGTCCCATCCGGCCAGGTGTCCGCTGATCTCCTCGACGGGCATCTGTACGGCGGCCATTGTGCCTCGGCCTCCTTGGAGACCGGCGAGAGCCTTGCTGCGGAGCGCGACGATCCGGGCCGCGTCGTCGAGGGACAGCGCGCCGGCCACGTGGGCGGCTGAGATCTCTCCTTGGGAATGGCCCACGACGGCATCGGGATGAACACCATGGCTGCGGTACAACGCCGCCAGTGCGGTCATCAAGGCGAACAGCACCGGCTGGACCACGTCCGTGCGCTCCAGTGCGGGGGCTTGAGGTTCTTCACGCAGGACGTCCAGCACCGACCATCCTGTGTGCGGCCGGAGTGCTTCGTCGCAGCTGTCCAGGGCGTCCCGGAACGCCGGCAGAGTGGAATGGAGTTGCAGGCCCATGCCGGGACGCTGCCCGCCCTGCCCGGGGAAGACGAACACGATCCCGCTCCCGCTCCGGGCCGTGGACGCCGTTCCCCGCACGAGATGAGGGCTGTGCCGACCCTCTCTGAGTGCGTCAAGGCCGGTCATCAGCTCTTCCGCCGAGGTTCCGAGAAGCACCGAGCGTTGTTCGAAATGGGTGCGCCCGGAGGCCAGACGGTACGCGACGTTTCCGGTATCGACGTCGGTGAGTTCGGTCAGGCGGTCGTGGAGCCGGGCGGCGGCTGCTTTCAGAGCCTTGTCGCTCTGCGCGGAAAGCGGCCACAACAACAGCGGCGGCGTCTGAGCGGGAGAAGGGGCGGGGCAAGGCTCGGCACGAAGGGGAGGCGCTTGTTCCAGTATCAAGTGCGCATTGGTACCGCTCATTCCGAACGCGGAGACGCCGGCGCGAAGCGGGCGGTCTCCGCGTGGCCAGGGGACGGTCTCGGTGAGGAGTTCCACCGCCCCGCCGGCCCAATCGACGTGCGGGGAGGGGCGGCCGATGTGGAGGCTCTTGGGGAGCACACGATGGCGGAGCGCCATGACCATCTTGATGAGGCCCGCGACGCCGGCCGCGGCGACGGTGTGCCCGATGTTGGATTTGAGCGAGCCGAGCCGCAGGGGATCGTCCCGGTCCCGTCCGTAGGCGGCCAGCAAGGCGTTCGCTTCGATCGGATCCCCCAGCGGGGTGCCCGTCCCGTGTGCCTCGACGGCGTCGACCTGGTCCGCGCTCAGGCGGGCGTCGGTGAGGGCATCGGCGATGACACGCTGCTGTGCGAGCCCGTTGGGGGCTGTCAGACCGTTGCTGGCACCATCCTGGTTGATCGCGCTGCCGCTGATCACCGCGAGGACCGGATGCCCGTGGCGTAGCGCGTCGCTCAGCTTCTCCAGCAGGACGACGCCGCCGCCTTCTCCCCATCCGGTGCCGTCCGCGGCCGCCGAGAAGGATTTGCAGCGGCCGTCGGGAGCCAAGCCCCGCTGACGGCTGAACGCGATGAACCCGCCGGGGGTGGCCATCACGGTGATCCCGCCGGCGAGCGCCAGCGTGCATTCACCGCGGCGCAGCGCCTGGCAGGCGAGGTGTACGGCGACGAGCGACGAGGAGCACGCGGTGTCGACGGTCAACGCCGGACCCTCAAGGCCGAGCACGTACGCGAGCCGGCCTGCCACGACGCTGCCCGAGCTGCCGGTCAGCAGATGGCCTTCCATGGGGTCGTGCATCTTGTCGAGCCTGGGGCCGTAGTCCTGCCAGGCCACCCCGGCGAAGACCCCGGTCCGGCTGCCGCGCAACGCGGTCGGATCGAGTCCCGCGCTCTCGACCGCCTCCCACGCGATCTCCAGCAGAACGCGCTGCTGGGGATCCATGGCCAACGCCTCGCGCGGGCTGATGCCAAAGAACTCCGCGTCGAATCCGGCCGCGTCGCGCAGGAAACCACCTTCGCGCGCATAACTCGTCCCAGGCTGGTCGGGATCGGGGTTGAACAGGCCCGTGAGGTCCCACCCCCTGTCGTCAGGGAACGGAGAGATCGCGTCCACGCCGTCCCGGGCCAGCTTGAACAACTCCTCGGGGGATTCGACGTCCCCTGGAAACCGGCATCCGGCACCCAGGACGGCCACCGGCTCGTGCGCCTGTTCCCTCAGCTCCCGCAGCTCGGTCCGCGCACGGAGCAGGTCGGCCGTGGTCTGTTTGAGCAGCGATCGGAGCTTCTGTTCGCGCATTGCTCTACCCCTGCCTGCCGCGGACCGCTCGCTGGTGATGAGGCCTCATTTGATTCCGAACTCCTGCTCCAGCAGCTGCTCGAGCCGCTCGTCCGTCTCGTCTTCGAGATCCGTCTCGTCTTCGAGATCCGCCTCGACGGCATCGGCTTCGCCGGTGCCGCGGTCGAGGCTCGCCGTGAGCGACCCGAGCCGTTCGCGCAGCTTCATCCGTACCTCGCTGCTCAAGGCCGAGTTCCGGGTGGCCGCCTCGAGCCGATCCGCCAGGGCGAGGAGCTCAGTGGGGGCGGCCTCACCGGTGGCGCTCAGCAGCTCGTCCAGGTGGTCTGCGAGCGCTCGGGCAGAAGGATGGTCGAAGACAACGGTGCTGGTCAGATCGAAGCTGGTCGCTTTGACGAGCCGTTCGCGGAGGCGCATGGCGGCCAGGGAGTCCATTCCCGCCTCGGCGAAGGGGCCGATGTCCGGACGGCCGGCGGAGGCATCCAATCCAAGGACGGCCGTGACCTCGGTCTCCACCAGACGCAACAAGGCCTCCCTCCGCTCGGTTCGCCGAAGGCCGCTCAGTCGCTGGACCAGGTCGGGTGCCTTGGCTTCGTCTCGCGAGTCCTTGGCCTCCTCTGGGGAGCCCTTGGCTTCCTCCCGGGAGCGCGCATCGGCATGGCGGGTGGCCGACCTCTGGCCGAGCCAGTAGCGCTCGTGCTGGAAGGGATACGTGGGCAGGTCCACCCGTTTCCCGGACGGATAGAGCGTGCGCCACGAGGGGCACACGCCGCTGACGTAGAGGGCGGCGACGGCCTCACCGATCCCACCGAGCTCGTCGATGTCGCGCCGCAGGGCCGGTATGGCAGCGGCGCCGCGCTGGTTCTCAGCGATGAGAGGGGCGAGGACCGGGTCGGCACCGACCTCCAGATAGGTCAGCGCCCCTTGGGCTTGGAGGGTGCTGATTCCGGCCGCGAAGCGCACCGGTTCACGAATCTGCCCGGCCCAGTGGTCGGCTGAGCCGAGTTCCTCGGTGGTGATCAGCCGGCCCGTCCGGCTGGACACGATCGGCAGCTGCGCCTCAGCGAAGTGGCACCGTGCCGCGATGGGCCGGAACTGCTCGACCGCTGATTCCATGAGCGGCGAATGGAAGGCGTGGCTGACGTTCAGGTGCTTGGTGCGCCGGCCCTGGCCGGCGAAGTGGTCGGCGATCCGCTGAACATGGTCCTGATCGCCTGAGATGACGGTCGATGTGGGGCTGTTCACCGCTGCGATCGCGACACTCGCGCGGCAGTCCGCCAGCAGCGGCTCGACCTCGTCTTCCGCGGCCTGAATCGCGATCATCATGCCGGACGGGCAGGCTTGCATGAGCCGGCCGCGGGCCGCCACCAGGCCCGCGGCCTCGTCCAAGGTGATCGCCCCCGCCAGGTGGGCGGCGGTGAGCTCGCCGATGGAGTGGCCGAACAGGAAGTCCGGCGTGATGCCGAAACCGGTGAAGAGCCGGTGGAAAGCGGTTCCCACGGCGAACAGCGCCGGCTGGGCGTAGGCCGTCTGTTCCAGCAGTTCGGCGAGCGGGCTGCCTTCGTCGGCGAAGATCACCTCGCGCAGCGGCCGGTCCAGGTGGGGGTCCAGCGCGGCGCAGGCATCGTCGAAAGCACCGGCGAAAGCGGGAAAGGCCTGGTGGAGCGTGCGGCCCATACCCGCGCGTTGAGAGCCCTGCCCGGGGAAGACGAATACCGTATCGCCCGCGTCGTGGGAGTCACGATCCCCTCCCATCAGGCCGGGGTGCGGGCGGCCGGCGGCCAGCGCGTCCAGAGCCTGCGACAGGCCTTCCCTGTCGTTGGCGATGACGGCGGCGCGACGGCGATGGTGCGTGCGGGTCATGCCGAGCGAAAGGGCCACATCGACCAGGTCCAGGCCCGGTTGCCGGGTCAGATGCTCGCGCAGCCGAACCGCCTGATCGGCGAGGGCGCCCTGACTGCGCCCCGAGAGAGGCAAGATGGTGGTGAAGGGCTGTATTTCCCCTGCGGAGACGGGTCTCGTATCGGCCACGTCACCTGCGGCTTCCGCCGGTGCCTCCGCCAAGGCGATGTGAGCGTTCGTGCCGCTGATTCCGAACGACGACACCGCCGCTCGCCGCGGCGCACCGCCGGTATGCGGCCATTCGACGGGCTCGGACGGCAGCCTGACCGCGCCCGCCGACCAGTCGACGTGCGGGGTCGGCCGATCCACGTGGAGTGTCTTCGGAATGACCCCGTGACGCATCGCCTCGACGATTTTGATCATTCCCGCGACGCCCGCGGCGGCCTGCGTGTGACCGATGTTCGACTTCACCGACCCGAGCCAGAGTGGACGCCCTTCCTCTCGTTCACGTCCGTAGGTCGAGAGCACCGCGCCGGCCTCGATCGGGTCGCCGAGCGCGGTCCCCGTGCCATGGGCTTCGACCACGTCGACCTGGGCCGGGGTAAGGCGGGCATTCGCCAGTGCCGCACGGATCACACGCTCCTGCGAGGGGCCGTTCGGGGCGGTGAGACCGTTGGAGGAGCCGTCTTGGTTGATGGCGGTACCGACGATGAGGGCGTGCACCGGGTGGCCTTCGCGCAACGCGTCTGACAGCCGTTCCAGCAGGAGGATTCCGGCGCCCTCACCCCAGCCGGTTCCATCCGCCGCGGCGGCGAACGACTTGCACCGCCCGTCCGGCGAGAGGCCGCGCTGCCGCGCGAACTCGGTGAACGTCTTGGGTGTGGCCATGACCGTGACTCCACCGGCCAGGATCAACGGGCATTGGCGATCGCGCAGCGCCTGAACCGCCAGATGCGTCGCCACCAAGGACGAGGAGCAGGCGGTGTCGACGGTTATCGCGGGACCTTCGAGTCCAAGGGCGTAGGCGACACGACCCGACGCCACACTCGTCGCGGTCCCGGTCAACGCGTAGCCTTCGGCGTTCGCGGAGTCCTCGTCCTGGCGACCGGTCCCGTACCCCTGCGACCAGGTTCCGACGAAGACCCCCGCCGGCGTTCCGGACAGCGAGTGCGGAGCGATGCCCGCGGACTCGATGGCCTCCCAGCTGATCTCCAGAAGCAGCCTCTGCTGCGGATCCATCGCGGCGGCCTCAAGGGGGGAGATGCCGAAGAAGGCCGCGTCGAAATCGGCCGCATCGGGAAGGAAGGCGCCGTTGCGCGTGTAGGTGGTGCCAGGAACGTCCGGGTCGGAGGCGAACAGGGTCCCAAGGTCCCAGCCGCGTTCTTCGGGAAACCCGCCGACCGCGTCGCGTCCTGACGAGACCAGCTCCCACAGCTGCTCCGGAGAGGTCACGCCGCCCGGGTAACGGCACGCCATCCCGATGATCGCGATGGGTTCTCCCGCGGAGTCGACCAGCCGCTGGTTCGCCTGACGCAGGCGCTCGTTCTCCTTCAGCGCCGACCGGAGCGCGCGGATGACCTGATCATCGGATTTCGTCATCATCACTCCCGAGTGCGAGCCGCACCAGATCGTTGACGTCCAGGTCGTCGATCGGGCTTGCCGACGCCGGCTCGTCGCCGTGAGCCGCGCTTTCGTCGTCGTCGACACGACCGTTGTCCGGCTTGGCGTCCGACAGCCTTTGGTGCAGGTATTGGGCGAGCGCCGTGGGGGTCGGATGGTCGAAGACCAGGGTGGCCGGGAGGTTCAGCCCGGCTTCCGCGGCCAGGCGTTTGCGTAGCTCAAGGGCGGTGAGCGAGTCGATGCCCAGGTCCTTGAACGTCTGATCGGCAGCGGGCGTGTCGGAGTCGGGAAGGCCGAGAACCGCGGTGGCCTGGGTTTGAACGAGCGTCAGAAGGTGCCGGAATTGCCGCTCGGGGCTCAGCCGCACCAGGTGTGCGGCCAGATCGGGTTCGGTCTCGCCAGTGGTGGCGACCGGCCTCAGGGCCGGAACCAGTTCCCGCAAGATGGGCGGAACGTTCTCGTCCGGTTGCCGACGCAGGTCGCCGACATCGACGGTCATCGGCACCAGCGCGGCATGTCCGGAAGCCAACGCGAGGTCGAACAGCGCCAGGGCATGCTCGGTGCTGAGAGGGTTCATGCCGAGCCGCTTGAGACGGCTGGTATCCGCCGATGTGAGATGACCGGTCATACCGGTCGGGATCTGCCAGTAGCCCCACGCGAGGCTCGTGGCGGTCAGGCCGAGGTGGTGGCGGCTGTGGGCGAGCGCGTCCAGGAAGGTGTTGGCTGCGGCGTAGTTGCCCTGGCCGGGGGTTCCGAGGGTGCCCGCGACAGCAGAGGAGTACAGGACGAAGGCTGCCAAGTCCATGTGCCGTGTGAGCTCGTGAAGGTGCCAGGCGGCGTCCACCTTGGGCCGCAAGACCTCGTCCAGGTGTTCTGCGGTCAGGTTGGTCAAGGACGCGTCGGAAAGGACGCCCGCCGCATGGACCACGGCGGTGAGCGGATGTTCGGCGGGAACGGAGTCCAGGATCGCGGCGAGTTCAGAGCGATCCGCCGTGTCGCATGCGGCGATGGTCACGTCAGCCCCGAGGCCGGCCAACTCCGACCGCAGGCCCGCGGCGCCATCGGCCGCCATGCCGCTCCGCGAGGTGAGCACCAGCCGCCGGACGCCGTGTTCGGTCACCAGGTGGCGGGCCAGCAGGCCGCCGAGCGTCCCGGTACCGCCGGTGATCAGGACGGTGCCTTCCGCGTCGAGAGCGATGGATTCTTCCGCTTCGGCCTGCGGTGCCGGAGCCAGCCGAGGGGTATAGAGGGTGTCATCGCGCAGGGCGTACTGGTTCTCGCTCCCGGGACGCAGGCGCCGAAGCAGCGCGGTGAGGCCCGTGACCGATTCGGCGCCGTCGATGTCCAGCAGCGTGACGCGATGTGGATGCTCGTTCTGGGCGGTTCGGACCAGTCCCCAGAGGGCGGCATGCGCCAAGTCGGGGGGCGGGTCGTCGCGGGTGGCGTTGACCGCGTTGCGGGTGATGATCAGCATGTGGTCGTCGGCCGTCTCGGGGGCGGTGAGCCAGTCCTGAAGGAGCTTCAAGCCCTCCTGGCACACCTTCCTGACGGCGGCCGGGACATCGGCCGCCTCGTTCGCCGGCGGCTTCGGAACCTGCCAGGTCATCGTCTCCGGCAAAGGCCTTTCGGGCTCGGCGGCGGGGCGGGCGGACACGCGCTCCCAGGTCACGTGCAGCAGGTCGCGATGTCGCTCCGGTCCGCGGAGGCTGAGCGCTTCGGGCTCGATCGGCCGCAGGGACAGCGACTCGATGGTCACGACCGGCTGATCGGCCGGGTCCGTCGCATAGATGGCGACCGTGTCGGCTTCCGCTCTGGTCAGGCGGACCCGCAGCCGGGTCGCGCCGGTGGCGTGCAGGGTGATCGTTTCGAAGGCGAAGGGGACTCGCAGCGGCTGTTCCGGCTCGCTGGGGGCATCGCCGCTGATGAGCGGATGAAGGACCGCATCGAGCAGAGCGGGGTGGATGCCGTAGCCGGTGGTCGTCGTATCGCCGGGCAGTTCGATGTCCGCGTAGAGATCCGACCCGTGCCGCCAGATGGCGGTCACGCCTCGGAAGAGCGGCCCGTAGTGGTATCCGCGATCGGCCAGCCGTTCGTAGATGCCTTCCATCTCGACGGGCTGGGCGTCCGGCGGTGGCCAGGCCTCCCAGGGCGGCGCCGGCACCGCGGGAGCGGTATCCGCCGGAGCGGTATCCGCCGCGAGCCGGCCGTCGGCGCACAGCCTCCACGGAGGCTCTGGCTCAATGGTCTCGGTGGTCCGGGGCCGGGCATGGACGGTGAAGGAGCGTTGCCCACCATCGCTGGGATGTACGGCGATCTGCACGTCGACCGCGCCTTCAGCCGGGATCACGAGGGGTTCGCGCAGGGTCAGTTCCGTTACCGCTCGGCAGCCCGTCTGATCGGCGGCATGCAGTGCCATGTCGGCGAACGCCGTGCCGGGGACCACGATGGTGCCGTGCACGCCGTGGTCGGCGAGCCAGGGATACGTCGTCTGGGAGAGCTGGCCGGTGAAGACCGTCCGGGAACCGTCGGGGACGTCGAGGACGGCGCTCAGAAGAGGGTGATCGGGCGTGTGGAGGCCGGCGGCATCGACGTCGGCGGCCGGGGCGGAGTCGAGCCAGTACGACCGGCGTTCGAAGGGATAGGTGGGCAGTTCCACCGAGCCTCCGTGCTCGCCGAAGAAGGCGCCCCAGTCCGCGGGCGAATGGTGTGCGTGCACCCTGGCCAGGGACTTGGCGAACTGCAGGAGGTCCTCCTCGTCACGATGCAGCGTGCCCCCGACGAACACCCGCTCGGCCTCGCCCTCGCCGAGCCGCTGTTCAGCGGTCTGTTCCATCGCCGGTACGAGCACCGGATGGGGGCTGACCTCGAGAAGAGCGTGGTGACCGTCGTCGAGCAGGGCTTGGGTGGCGTCGGCGAAGCGGACGGTGCCCCGCAGACTGTCGTACCAGTACGCGGCGTCCAGCCGGCTCGCCTCGACCACGCCCGCGCGGAGCCCTGAATAGACCGGGATCCCGCCGGGCTTCGGTTCGATCTTCGCCAGATCGCGGAGAATCCTGTCGCGCACCCGCTCGACCGCGGCTGAGTGGGAGGCGAAGTCGACAGGCAGGCGGTGTGCACGGATGCCCTCGTCCTCGCAGAGCCGCAGGAGTTCTCGGACCGGCTCGGGCTCACCGGAGACGACCGTGGCGGAGGGGCTGTTGATCGCGGCGACCGAGACTCCGTCCTCCCAGCGGCGCAGGAGCCGGTCGGTCTCCTCGGCGGGCAGGTTCACCGCCGCCATGGCGCCGCTGCCGCTCAGGTCGCGCAGGGCCCGGCTGCGCGCGGCGACGATCCGGGCCGCGTCGTCGAGCGACAGGACTCCGGCGATATGGGCGGCTGCGATTTCTCCCTGCGAGTGGCCGGCCACGGCGTCGGGCTCGATACCGTGGGCCCGCCAAAGTCCGGCGAGCGAGACCATGACCGCGAACAGCGCGGGTTGGACGATGTCGACGCGTTCCAGGGCCGCGTCGTCCGCCACGGAGAGCAGCTGGGCCGGCGGCCGGTCGAGGTAGGGCTCGAGTGCCGCTCCGCAGGCGAGGATGTTCTCGCGGAAGATCGCAGAGGTCTCCAGCAGACCGCGCGCCATGCCGATGTACTGCGATCCCTGCCCCGGGAACACGAAAGCGATCTTCCCGGGACGGCCGGCCTTGCCGCCGATGACGTTCGCCGTCGCGGCGCCGGCCGCGAGGTGGCGCAGACCCTCCAGAAGCTCTTCCTTGCCGTGTCCGAGAACGACCGCCCGGTGCTCGAAGACCGTGCGTCCGCGAGCGAGTGAACGTCCAACTGACACCGGATCGAGCTCTTCACGCGTCATCGCCGCGAGCAGGCGCTCGCCCTGTTCGCGCAGCGCACGTTCCGATTTCGCGGAGACCGCGAACGGGATGATCGGGGGTCTCGTCGCATGCTCAGCCTCAGGCTCGGTCTCATCCGTCTTGGCCGGCGCTTCGAGGATGAGGTGCACGTTCGTACCCGAGATCCCGAACGAGGAGATCCCCGCGCGATGCGGCCTCGCCCGGTCCGGCCAGGCCCGCCCGTCGGTGAGAAGTTCGACGCTTCCTGCCGTCCAGTCGACCTGCGGGGTGGGCTCGTCCACGTGCAGCGACTTGGGGAGGTATCGGTGTCCGATGGCCTCGGCCATCTTGATGACGGCGGCGATGCCGGCCGCCGCCTGGGCATGCCCGATGTTCGACTTGAGCGAGCCGACATAGACCGGCTGCCCCGGCGGCCGGCCGGCGCCGTAGGTCGCGATGATCGCGTCGGCTTCGATCGGGTCGCCGAGCACGGTGCCGGTTCCGTGCGCCTCGACCGCGTCGATCTCCTGTGCGGTCAGGCCGGCGTTGGCCAGCGCGGCCCGGATGACGCGCTCCTGTGCGGGCCCGTTCGGTGCGGTCAGCCCATTGCTCGCGCCGTCCTGATGCATCGCCGAGCCCCGGATCACAGCGAGCACAGGGTGACGGTTGGCTTGTGCGTCCGACAGCCGCTCGAGCAGCACGACGCCCGCACCTTCGGCCCAGGCTGTCCCGTCCGCCGCCGCGGCGAACGGCTTACACCGCCCGTCGGGCGCCAGGCCGCCCTGGCGGGCGAACTCGGTGAACATTCCCGGTGCGGACATCACCGTGCCTCCGCCGACCAGTGCCACCGAGCACTCCTGCAGACGGAGCGCCTGTACGGCCAGGTGGGCTGCCGCGAGCGAGGAAGAACATGCCGTGTCGATGGTGACGGCGGGACCTTCGAACCCGAAGGTGTAGGCGATCCTTCCGGACATCACGCTGGCTGAGGTTCCCGTCAACAGCAGACCGGCGACGTCTTCCGGGGCGTCCTGCAGGCGGGGGCCGTACTCCTGTTGCATGGCGCCGATGAAGACCCCTGTGGCGCTGCCCCGCAGCGAGGCCGGGGGTATGCCGGCCCGTTCGAAGGCCTCCCAGCTGATCTCGAGCATGATCCGCTGCTGCGGATCCATCGCCGTGGCCTCGCGCGGACTGATGCCGAAGAAGGCAGGGTCGAACTGGTCGGCGTCGTGCAGGAATCCGCCCCTGCGTACTCGGCACGTGTCGTGGCCGTCGAGATCCCAGCCGCGACCGCGCGGGAACTCGCTGGTGCCGTCCTCGCCGCCGGCCACGAGATCCCAAAGTTCTGCGGGGGAGCTCACCCCGCCGGGCAGGCGGCACCCCATGCCAATGATCGCAATGGGTTCCGCCGCGTCGGAGGTCTCCGCCGCGCCGGAGGTCTCCGTCAGCGCCGCCGACCGGCCGAGGATCCCTTCGTGCAGGTGCGCCGCAAGCGCGAGTGGCGTCGGATGGTTGTAGATCAATGCGGCCGGCAGCCTCATATCGGTCACCGCGGCGAGCCGGTCACGGAACTCGACGGCTGTGGGCGAATCGAATCCAAGGTCCGTGAAGGGCCGGTCGGCGTCGATTTGCTCACCGTCCTCGTAGCCGAGGACGGCCGCGACGTGCTGCCTCACGAGCTCAAGGAGAGCCGGAGTCCGGTCTGCCGGGAGCATGATCTGCAGACGTTCGGCCCAGCTTTCGGGCTCCGGCTCCGGCTCCGGTTCCTGAGCCGCGGCCGGTTCGGCGATCGGATTTTCAGGCGGGTTCGCTGCGGGTCCCGGGGCGAGATCCAGCCAGAAGTGGCGCCGTTGGAACGCATAGGTCGGCAGCGGCACGCGACGGGGAGTGTCCGTCTCGAACAGGCCTTGCCAGTTGACGTCGATGCCGTTGGCCCACAACCGCGCTGCTGACCGGACGAACTCCAGCGGGCCCTCCGTGCCCCGCTTGAGGGTGCCCACCACGAGGGGGTCCTCCGCGACGCCTTCGAGGCTCTCGTTCAATGGCATCTTGAGGACAGGCTGGGCGCCGCATTCGACGAACACTCCGTGGCCGTCGCGGGCCAGTGCTTTGATCGCCTGATCGAACCGGACTGGACGGCGGAGATTGGCGTACCAGTAGTCCGGTCCCAGCGTGCTCGTGTCGATCTTCGCTGCCGTCACCGTCGAGTAGAAACCGGCCCGTCCGTGCTGGGGCGTGATCCCTGAGAACACGTCCATGAGCTGGTCCTTGACGGCGGCAACCACACCGGAGTGGGAGGCGTAATCGATCGGAACACGCTGGGCTTTGATCCCGGACGCGGCACACACCTGGAGGAGTTCCTCGAGCGCTCGCCCATCTCCGGAGACGACCGTTTGCGAGGGCCCGTTGAAGGCGGCGACATCGAGCGATCCAGGCCACCGCTCGAGCATCGTCTCGGCCTGAGCCGACGACAGGTTCGTCGACACCAGGCCGCCGGCACCCGCCAGCGAGGCCAGGACTTCGGCACGCTGCGCGACGATTCTCGCCGCGTCGTCGAGGCTCAGCGCGCCTGCCACGTGTGCGGCAGCGATCTCTCCCTGTGAGTGGCCGACGACGGCGTCCGGCCGGACACCCATGTGCTCCCACATCCGAGCCAGCGAGACCATGACCGAGAAGAGAAGAGGCTGGACGACGACGTCCCGGTCGATCGAGGGAGCTCCCGGCCCAGCCTCCAGCACGTCCCACAGTGACCAGGCGATGTACGGGGCAAGGGCGGAGGAGCAGGCGTCCATGGAGTCGCGGAACACGGCCGATCGGCCACGCAGGTCCTTGGCCATTCCGGCCCACTGCGATCCCTGGCCGGGGAAGACCAGTACGACCCCTCCGTGATCGCGTGCCGTCCCGCGGACGAGGCCGGGCACCTCGCGGTTGTTGGCGAAGCCTTCGATTCCATCCAGCAGTTCGTCTTTTCCGCTTCCCACGATCACGGCCCTGTGGGCGAACATGGTGCGGGTGGTCGCCAGCGACCAGGCGACCTCGGCCGGCTCTGCTTCGGTCTCGCGGAGTCGGCGGCTGAGCGATGCGGCTTGGCCGGTGAGCGCCGCAGGACTCCTGGCCGAGATCATCCAAGGCACGGCGGGCAATCGCGTCTGCGACCGTGCCGGGCCTGCCGGCGGCTCGCCGACGACGATATGGCAGTCCGTCCCGCCCATCCCGAAGGAACTCACTCCTGCCAGAAGCGTGCTGTCGGGTCGAGGCCAGCCGTCCAGCGTTTGCTGTACTCGCAGGCCGAGGCCGGCGAGGTCGATGGCGGGATTCGGCCGCTCGAAGTTCAAGCTCGGTGGTAGCCGCCGGTGCCTGACGCTGAGGGCCGTCTTGATGAATCCGACGATGCCGGCGGCTCCCTCGAGATGGCCCACGTTGGTCTTGGCGGAGCCGACGAGGAGCGGAACTCCGTCAGGACGTCCCGATCCGGCAGCCTCACCGAGCGCGGCAGCCTCGACGGGATCGCCGACCTTGGTGCCGGTACCGTGCAGTTCGACGTACTGGAGTGCGGCAGGGGCGACTCCGGCGCTGTGGCAGGCCGCCCTGATGACCTCCGCCTGGCCCCGGGCGCTGGGAGTCACCAAGGAGCTGGTCGTCCCGTCGTTGTTCACCGCGCCGCCGAGAATCACACAGTAGACGCGATCACCGTCCTCCAACGCTCGCGCCAGCGGTTTCAGGACGACCAGGCCGCCGCCTTCTCCCCGGACGTAACCATTGGCGCGGGCGTCGAAGGTGAAGCACCTGTGGTCCGGGGACAGGCCCCCGAACTCCTCGACCGCGGACATCCCGGAGGGGGCGAGGTTCAGATTCACCCCGCCTGCGATCGCCAGCGGAGCCTCCCCCCGCCGGACGCTCTCGGCCGCGTGGTGAACCGCGACGAGGGACGACGACTGGGCCGTGTCCAAGGTGATGCTCGGCCCCCTCAACCCGAGCACGTGGGAGACTCGGTTGGCGATGATCCCGCGGTTGGTCCCGACCAGCGTGTGCGGTGTGATCGATCGTTCCCCCTGGCCGAAGGTCAGCGTGGCGTAGTCGTCGCGGATCGCTCCGACGAAGACGCCGGTCCCGCCGTCCGTGAGCGTGCCCGGGACGATGCCCGCGTCCTCCAGGGCCTCCCACGCCAGCTCGAGCACCAGCCGCTGCTGCGGATCCATGGCGCGGGCCTCACGCGGTGAGATCGAGAAAAAGTCCGGGTCGAACTCACCCACCCGCTCCAGGTACCCGCCGGGACGCTCCATCCCCGTCCGGTCCGATGGCGGTTCGCTGATCGCGTGCCGGCCGTCGCGGAGCAGGCGCCAGAAGGCGTCCGGATCGGGAGCGCCAGGAAACCTACAGGCCATTCCGACCACGGCGACAGCGCCACTACCGGAGGTGTCGGTCATTGCGTTCATCTCTCGACTCCGTCGGGTCGGCTGATGGAACAAAGGTCGGAAAGCCACGTCAAGCCAGGCTCCGTGTCGCGATAGCCGCCCCATGCCCGTAGGTCGATCGCAGCCCGGCCGAGGCAGGGGGACCAGGCCACCCTCGTTCCGCCGACCGGACCTGCCGAGAAAGATCTTGGTCTGCGGCCTCTGCCCGCTCGACAAGCTCTCGGCACCTTCCATTACGCATCGACGCGTCCCGAGCGATCCAGGGGCTGGGGTGATCGAGATGTCGCGCTCCCGGCCTGTGTCGCGCTTTCGGGCATGTCCCGGTGGGCGACACCGAGTTGCCGACCGGACTACCGAGAGAGACGCCGCGAGGTAGACCCCGGCCGAGACCGCCCCGGCGTTCCGGTGCCGTCAACGTGCTGTCGCAGCGCCTGCGAGAGCTCGAGGACTCCGGCATCGTCGCGCGTCGCGTCCTGGCGCCGCCCGCCGGAGCCCGGGTCTACGAGCTGACGCCGCGCGGCCGCGAGCTCGAGCCAGTTCTGCTGGCGCTCGGCCAGTGGGGCAGCTCCATCCCACCTGCGAGCACGTCGGCGACCGAGTTGAGCACGGACGCGCTGGCTTTCGCCCTCAAGACCACGTTCGTCCCTGCCGCAGCGAGCGATCTGTGTGGCGGCTACCAGCTGCGCCTTGGACGCGACGCCTTCCACGCACAAGTCGCCGAAGGACGCCTGCACATCACCCGAGGCGAGGTTCCCGACGCGACGGCCACGATCATCTGCGAAGCCCGCGTCCTGCAGGACCTGGTATTCGGCGGCCGGGACCTCGACGACGCCGTGCATGCTGCAGACGCCGCCGTCACCGGCGACGCATCCACCCTGCGGCGCTTCCTGCGGTGCTTTGCGACCTGACCCCGGCCGTCGCGCCGACTGCGCCACCGCCGCATAGCGCTCCCGCCGCCCAGGGGCTGGAGGGCTACGCCTGGATCGGCCCGGTCCGTCCGGCCTGACGAGCGGACCGGTGTCTGCGGCTTCACCGCTCAGAAATCGTCCGCCACGCCGTCAGTTCTGGTGGCCCCTCGCCACTCGCGGAAGGATTGACGACTATGACCGACGCCAGATTGCCAGGCGACGACGAGGCCGCGTTCATCGCGGCGACCCGCTCAGATGACGCAGCACAGTTCGCGCTCATCACGGAGCGTTACCGGCGTGAGCTGCAAGTGCACTGCTACCGGATGCTCGCGAACTACGAGGACGCCCAGGACATGACGCAGGAGACGTTCCTGCGGGTGTGGAACAAGCGGGAGTCGTTCAAGGGCCACGCCGCGCTGCGGACCTGGCTGTACCGGATCGCGACGAACGCCTGCCTCGACTTCCTGGAGAAGCGCAACGACCGCACACCCGTGCCTGCCGAGCTGCCGGGCGCGGGCTCGGAAGTGCGCTACCTGCAGCCCTACCCGGACCGGATGCTCCCGGAGGACCCGCAGGAATCGGTGGTGGCGCGGGAGACGATCGAGCTGGCGTTCATCGTCGCCGTCCAGCACCTGCCGCCGCGGCAGCGGGTGGTGTTCATCCTGCGCGACGTCCTCGGCTGGCCGGCGTCGAAGGCCGCCGACACCCTCGAGCTGACCGTCGCATCGGTGACCAGCGCCCTGCAGCGGGCGCGCGTGACGATGCGCGAGCAGTTGCCCGACCGCCGCCTCGACTGGCGGAGCCCCGCCACGCACGAGTTGTCGGATGACGAGCGCGGCGTGGTGAAGTCGTATATGGACGCCCATGAGCGCAACGACCTCGACGGGCTGACGGCCCTGCTGCGCGACGATCTGCGCTTCGCGATGCTGCCCGACCCGGGCACCGTGATCGTCACGGCCAAGGACGCGGTGGACGGCTGGGTCTCCGGCGGACTCTTCCAGCGCGGCCACGACGACTGGCGCTGCATCGCCACGATGGTCAACCGCATGCCTGCCACCGTGCTGTACCTCCGCGGCCCCGACGACCCGGAGTACCGTTCGTTCGCCATCGCGGTCCTGCACATCGTCGACGGGAAGATCGCCGAGCTCACCGGATTCGACGTCACCGACGAACCATGGCTGGGCCTGCCCGCGACGCTGTGATCAGTCATCGCCGGGACCGGCGTCACCGCGGAATGAGCACCCCGGCCAGCTGAACACCAACGCGAACACCACCGCCCCGCCGGCGTTGCCGGCGGGGCATCGAACATCGTCACGATCAACGAGGCCCGGTCAACGCAAGGAAGGGCCCGGGGAAGGGCTCCCTCATGATCGAGGGTCACGGTGAGCACGCCAGGAAGGATTTCGACCTGGCCTTACGAGCCGGGCATTTGGCCCGTGCTCATCGCCTCCTCTCGTATCGGGTCATTATCACGCCGCCGGGAAATGTCCGCGTCTCGACCAGGTTCAGGTTCACCCAGCTGTCCAGCGCGGTGAAGAACGGCGTGCCGCCGCCCACCAGGACCGGTGCGGTGACCAGCACGTACTCGTCGATCAGCCCGGCCCGCATGGCCGCCCCGGCGAGCGTCGCGCCGCCGATGTCCATCGGGCCGCCGTCCTCCGCCTTGAGCCGGGCGATCTCGGCGACCGCATCGCCGGTGACCAGGCGGGTGTTCCAGTCGACCTTGTCGATCGTCGATGAGAACACCACCTTCGGCATGTCCCGCCAGCGGCGGGCGAACTCGATCTCCGCCGGTGTGGCGCCGGGCTGCTGGTCGGCGGTCGGCCAGGGGACGCTCATCGTCTCCCACAATTTGCGCCCGTACAGCGCCAGGCCGGTCGCCCCCACCCGGTCGGACCACCACTGGAACAGCTCGGCGCTCGGCGACGAGTCCGGCCCGTCACCCCCACTCCAGCCGATGTCGTCACCGGTCGCGGCGATGTAGCCGTCCAGGGTCACGTTCATGGCGAAGATCAGTTTCCGCATCGTGCCAGCCTTCCTCGAATCGATCTCACACGTACAGACGGGCACGGCGCGGAAACCTCATCGGTGCGCGATCTGCGTCCGCAGATAGTCCCGCCCGGCCGCCTCTGAGTCGCTCCTGGCCTTAACCTGATTCGCTCGCTCGGCGCTTCGGTGGGAGGCGTTCCTGCCGGGAGCGACGGGGCGTCATGTCTCTTCGTGCGCAGGCGCGGTGACCAGGCCTGCTTCGTGCACGAGTATCGCGGCCTGGACACGGTTGTCCAGGCCGAGGCGGGTGAGGATGCGGTTGACGCGGCTCTTCACGTTGGCCTCTGTCAGACCGAGCGCATCGGCGATCTGACGGTTGGACAGACCTCGTGCGATCAGGATGAGAACCTGCGGCTCGCGTTCGGTGAGCGAGTCGATGAGTCCGTGGCGCCCGGACGCGGACCGGCAGGTCCCGCCGAGGAGGCCTTCGGGCAGTGCGGCGAACGTGTTGATGAGCCGGTGCGTGACGCTCGGGGCGAGCATGGCCTCACCTGCGGCGACGACGCGGATCGCGTGCGCGAGCTGGTCGGGTGGGCTGTTCTTCAGCAGGAAGCCGCGAGCGCCGGCGCGCAGAGCGGAGTGCACGTACTCGTCCAAGTCGAAGGTGGTGAGCACCAGGACGCGGGGCGGCGGGTCGTGCGGCGGCCGGGGCCCCGCCGCCCCTGCCGACTTCTGACTCCAGAAGGTCATGCTAGGACGGTCGAGGAGCGGGGACGCTCAGCGCGATGCCCGCGTGCGTTGGGCTTTCGGTGCTTGAGACGACGATCGATATCCATTCCTGTATGACTGGATGATCAATATCTGTATTGGACACTCCCGGACGGTTTCTGATCTTCTCTCCGGCATGACACGACATCTCCGGCTGCGACTCGGGGCCGCGACATTGACAGCTTCTGCGCTGCTGGGCGGCCTCGCCTACGTGGCGGGCGCCGGCACCGGCGAGACGAGTGCCGCCAGCGTCGCCGCCCGGACGGGGGGCAACGCCTCTTCCGACCTGAACACCACGTTGCAGGAATTGGAAAAGTCCTATGCGGGGCGGATCGGGGCGGTGGGCATCGATCTGGGGACCGGCCGGACGGTCGGCTACCGCGCCGATGAGCGCTTCCCGTTCAACTCCATGTTCAAGGTGTTCGCGTGCGCGGCGGTGCTCCACAAAGCGCGCACCAGCGATCCCGGGCTGATGGACAGGGTGATTCGCTGGAAGCCGTCCGACATGGCCGAGCTGACCTCGAACTCCCCGGAGACCACCGAATACACCGACACCGGCATGACACCCGCACAGCTGTGCCGCGCCGGGATCACCAAATCCGACGGCTTCGCGGGCAACACGCTGCTGAAGCAGATCGGCGGCCCACGCGGGCTGACCGGGTTCTTCCGCTCCACCGGTGACCGGACGAGCCGCCTGGACCGGCCAGAGCCCAGGCTGACCGAGTGGACGCCCGGCGAAGAGCGCGACACCACCACCCCCGCGGCGGCCGCACGGACCTTCATCAAGCTCACCACCGGCAAGACCCTCCACACGCGCGACCGCGCCCGGCTGGTCGGCTGGCTGAAGGCCAACCGCACCGGCGCCAACCGGATCCGGGCAGGCCTCCCCACCGACTGGACGGTCGGCGACAAGACCGGCACCGGCGGCGCGAGCAACTACGGCACCGCCAACGACCTGGCGATCGTCTGGACGCCCGGATCGAACGCGCCGATCATCCTGTCGGTGTTCACCAACCGCAACACCGACGAGACCCCGCACGATGACAAGGTGATCGCCTCCACCGCGACCGCGCTGGCCAAGGCCATGGGTAAGTTGTGACCCGGCCGCCGGGTCGTGACTCACCCGGCGAGGCAAGACGAATCTGACAGGTCGGCACCAGCCAGCCACGGTCGTGCGGACGTGAGCATCAGTCCAGACCGATGTCCCCTGGGATGTTCCTAGGAGATCGCCGCCGCGCCGGATCGACACGAGTCGCGCGTTCAGGCAGGTGACGCCCTGAGTTCGGCTTGTTCGAACGTTCGTTGAATCGACAGAAGGGCGGGCATGGTCGGCACGGTGGGTTCGCCGCGTACCGGCGTCATCGACGCGGGTTCGCGCGCGCCGTTCGGCTGGGCGCCGCTGGTCGTCCTGTTCATCGTGGGACTGGTGGACCGGATCGAGCACAACCTGCTGTCCGGCGTGCTCCCGGCCGTGCAGAAGGAGTGGGGGTTCAGCGACACCGCCGCGGGCTCGATCCCGACCGCAGCGGCCCTGGCCGCTGCGGTGGTGTGCTTGCCCGCCGGGTATCTGGCGGACCGGCTCAACCGCACCCGGCTCATCGCGGTGGTCGTCCTCTTCTGGGCGATCGCCACGCTGGGCTCAGGCCTGGCCACCGGGTTCGTCACGTTCTACCTGATGCGCGTGCTGCTCGCGGCGGCCGAGAACATCGACAATCCCGCCGCGGGCAGCCTCCTCGCCGACTATTACCCGCCGGCCAGCCGAGCCACGGCCTACGGCCTCACACGCGCCACCACGCACCTCGGAGGCATCGGGACGCTGCTGGGAGGAGTTTTGGCGGAGGCGTTCTCTTGGCGCACGGCGTTCCTGGTCATGGTGGTGCCGGGTGTGCTCACGGCGCTGCTCGTCTGGCTGCTGCGCGAGCCGCGTCGCTGCGAGCTCGACCGCCTGGTGGCGGGCGGCGACGCGTCGCCGTCCCCGCCCGCGCTGAAGCCGCCGCCGTTCTGGCGGCAGGTCCGGCAGGTCCTCGCCATCCCCACTCTGGTCTTCGTCTGCGCCGGGCTGTCCCTGCTCACTCTCGGCCTGGCCGGGATCTTCTACTGGCTGCCCACGCTCATGGTGCGCACCCTCGGGGCCGGCACGGGCACGGCGGGCGCGCTGAGCGGACTGATCCCGGTCGTGGGCACGCTGATCGGCACTCTGGTCGGCTCCTGGCTGGGCGGCAAGTGGCACGGCACCCGCAAAGGCGGCCGCCTGCTGGCCGGCGGAGGCGGCATCACGGCGGGCTCGTTGGTCCTGGCCGTGGCGCTGTCGATGGAGTCGATCGTCTCCCTGGCCGCGCTGGTCCTGCTGTCCTGCTCGCTGATGGCCATCGCGATACCGAACATGACGGCATGCCTGGCGGACGTGGTCCCGGCCGCCTCCCGCGGGCTCGGCTTCGCCGTCCTGCAACTGCTCATCACGGGCGGCAGCGCGTTCGGCTCCCTGGTCGTCGGTATCGCCTCGGACCAGCTGGGGTCACTGCTCGCCGGAATGTACGTCCTGGTGATCCCGACGGTCGCCGGCGGGCTCCTCACCCTCAGGGCGAGGACGTCGTTCGAACGCGACGCGCGCAAGGTCATGGACGAGGCCGCCGGTTAGCGCCGACAACGCAAGAGCAATGCACATACATGAGAGCAGTGCTCTTGACATCAGCGCTCACAAACAAGATCATTGCTCTCATCAACAGATTGTGAGGACGTCATGGGAAAGCACGTCATCGTCGGGGCAGGGCAAGTCGGACGAGGGTTGGCCGGCCTGCTGGCCGAGCAGGGGCACGAGGTCGTGGTGGTCAGCCGATCGGGTTCGGGGCCGGACAACGTGACCAACGTGGCGGCGGACGCCACCGACCAGAACCGGCTGATCGAGATCACCAAGGGCGCGGACGCCCTCCACAACTGCGCCGCGCCGCCGTACCACCGCTGGCCGCAGGAGTGGCCGCCCCTGTTCGCCGCGCTGCTGGCGACGGCGGAGGCGACCGGAGCGGTGCTGGTCACGGCCGGCAACCTCTACGGATACGGGCCGGTCGATCAACCGATGACCGAGGACCTGCCGCTCGCCGCGACGCTGGCCAAGGGCCGGGTGCGCGCGAAAATGTGGACCGACGCGCTGGCCGCGCACCAGGCGGGGCGTGCGCGGGTCACCGAGGTGCGCAGCTCCGACTACTTCGGGCCCGGCGCGGGAGACCAGACCCCGGTCGGTTCGCGGTTCGTGCCGCCGTTGCTGGCGGGTAAGCGTGCGATGTTCCCCACCGACCCGACCGTCCCGCACAGCTGGACGTACCTGCCCGACGTCGTACGCGCCATGGCGTTGGCCGCCACAGACGAGCGCGCCTGGGGGCACGCCTGGCACGTGCCGACCAATGCGGCGATGTCACCCCAAGAGCTGGCCGAGCGGCTGTGCACGCTCGCCGGCGCACCGGCACCACGCGTCACCCAGATGCCACGATTGATGATGAGCGCCATCGGAGCCGCGTCGCCGGTGGTCCGCGAGCTCAAGAAGACCCGGTACCAGTTCGACCGGCCGTTCCTGCTCGACTCCACCGCGTTCGAGACGACCTTCGGCGTCAGCCCCACCCCGATGGACGACGCGCTTCGCGCGACCATCGCCTGGGAACGACGCGCGTAATTCAGCCAACCCGACAGGAACGCGTTATCGGTGGCTCAGCCGTCGAAGTCGGTCCACGGGATTCCGAGCCGTCCCAGCGGCCGGAGAACGCTGCGATGTACCGCGCCGACCCACACGGAGGTGTTCTCGTGCCACTGGTCCGTCGTCTTGGCGATCACGCCGGGTGTGACGTAGAAGCGTGTGGAGTCGTTCGGCCAGCGCCAGGGCTCCCACGGCACCGGAGTGAGTGCGGCTGTCTCCCGGCGCAGCTCGTACCCGTCCTGGTCGATCCATACGTCAGGGTCGGGGCGCGATGGATCGAACAGCCAGGTGAATCCGCCCTGGTTCTCGTCCCCGAAGACGATCAGGCCGTCGTGCTCCTCCCGCCACGCGTGTGGGGGCCGCAGACGGTTCTGAACGCCGAGCAGGGCGGGCCGGTGCCGGGCCAGCCGGTAGAACACGGCAAGCGGTGCGGGAACGTCCCATGGGGCTCCGGCGAACGTGCCGAGGTCCTGGCAGGTCTCGGGGATCCATAGCGGCGACCATGGCGAGGTACCAGAAGACCAGGAGGAAGTAGGTGGCGTTGTCTGCCCGAGGTCCGCGATAGCGGACCAAGCGGAAGGCGATCAAAAGGCAGATGGCAGATGCGGGCAGCTCCGCCAAGGGGAGGTTCTCGCGCCTGGTCGCGATCGCCAGGCCGCTGAGGTGGACGATGACGGGGCTGGCGAGCGCCGCCACCGCCAGGCAGGTGCGGGTGGTGCGTTCACCGGCGATGACTCAGCGGGTGTTCGATGTATGTGGGGGAGCTCGCAAGGCTGGTCGGTGGCCGGCGCCCGCGAGCGTTGTGGTTTAGCGCAGGGTTGAGATACCGGCGAGGAAGATGTCGACTCCGGCGAGGAATTGCTCGCGGTCGTCGTGCTCGCCCAACTGAGTCGCCGCCGCGTGCACGAACGGGTACCGGCCAGGGTCGATCTGCGCCCATCGCGCGGCGGTGTTCTCCAGGAAGGTCTCTCGGTCCGTGCCTGCGCGGAGCCTTGCGTTCGCGGCGTTCTGCGCGGCGACGCCGAGGACATAGTTCACGAGCGTGCCGGCCGCGTCGAAGCGCGCCTTTTCTGGGACGTCGAGGGCGTCCAGCAGGCGGCCGACGTTCTCGTAGAAGTCCAGCAGAGCGGGCCGCCACGGTTGGCGGGAGAGTTCCGCCCCGATCCAGGGGTGGGCATCGATCGCGTCGAACAGGCCGAGGACGAGGCGGCGCAGAGCGGTGCGCGGGTCCGCGTCGGCGACCCCGCCGGACAGGACGCCGGTGATGACGTCGTCAGTGGCCGTGGCGAGCAGATCGCCCTTGTCCGCGACGTGGTGATAGATCGCTCCGTAGCCGGTGCTCAGGCGCACGGTGAGCGCGCGCAGCGTCAGCGCCTGCTCGCCGCCGCCGTCCAGGATCTCGATCGCCGTCTGGATGATCAGCTCCCTCGACAGGCTGTCCGTTCGCCGCGCAGACCTCTTCGCCATGGCTCCAGCATCGCATGAATGGAGCGTCGATCCAACTCCGTGCTAGCGTGATTGGAGTGACGATCCAAAGTTTCGAGGAGCAGCCATGACGACACCTGTGACGATCATCGGAGCAGGCCTGGGCGGCCTGACCCTGGCTCGTGTACTGCACGTGCACGGCATCGTGGCCACCGTCTACGAGGCGGAGCCCGCGCCGGACGCCCGACGCCAGGGCGGACTGCTCGACATCCACCCCCACAACGGCCAGGCGGCGCTCAAGACCGCGGGCCTGTTCGAGGAGTACCGCAAGCTCATCCTTCCGGGCCGCGAGGCGTACCGGGTGATGGATCAGGCGGGGAACGTGCTGCTCGACCTGCCCGATAATGGAACCGGCGAACGTCCGGAGGTGCCGCGCGGCGAACTGCGGCAGATGCTGCTCGACTCCTTGCCCGCCGGCACCGTCCGCTGGGGCCACAAGGTCACCGCCGTGCGGGCCCTCGGCGAGGGCCGCCACCAGGTGGAATTCGCCGACCACACCACCGTTGTCGCGGACCTGCTCATCGGTGCCGACGGCGCCTGGTCGCGCGTACGACCGCTGCTGTCCGACGCTGTTCCGCAGTACTTCGGCGTCTGCAGCGTGGAGACGTTCCTCTTCGACGCAGGATCCCGCCATCCCGCCTCCGCGGACGCGGTCGGGGCCGGATCGCTGTTCGCGCTCGCACCGGGCAGGGGCCTGCTGGCCCACCGGGAGGGAACCGGGACCCTGCACGCCTACGCGCAGGTGAAAAAGCCCCAGGACTGGTTCGCCGACCTGGACACCGCCGCCCTCACCGAACGGGTGGCGAAGGAGTTCGACGGCTGGGCTCCCGAACTCACCGCCCTGATCACCGACAGCGACACCCCGCCGTCCCTGCGCCCCATCTTCACACTGCCCGCCGGACACCGCTGGGACCGCGTACCGGGGGTGACCCTGCTCGGCGATGCCGCCCACCTCCGGGCGCCGAACGGCGAAGGCGCCAACCTGGCCATGCAGGACGGCGCGGAACTCGGCCGGGCCCTCGCCGCGCACCCCGGCGATGCGGAGGCCGCCCTCACCGCGCACGAACAGGCCATGTTCGCCCGCGCCGCCGATGTGGAGGCGGACGACGACGGCTTCTACACGATCATGATCGACGACCGTGCGCCGCACGGCCTGCTCGCCCTGATGACCGGCGCCGAGCAGGACGCGTAGCAGGCAGGTCGCAGATCACTTGTGCCATGGGTCATGCCGTCCTCACTCAGCGTCGTGGACGAGCAGGGCGATCTGGACGCGGTTGTTCAGGTCGAGCTTGCGCATGATCCGTGACACGTACGTCTTGACGGTGGTGACGCTCATGTACAGCTCGGCGGCGGCTTCGGCGTTGGACAGCCCGCGGCCGACGGCCTCTGCCACCCGGCGCTCGCTGTCGGTGAGGCGGGCGAGCCGGGTGCGGGCGGCCGTGCGGGTCTGGTGGTCCCGGCCGATGGCATGGGTGATGAGCTTGCGGGTGACCGACGGGGAGAGCATGGGCTCGCCGGCGGCCACCCGGCGGATCGCCGTCACGATCTCGGCCGGTGGGGTGTCCTTGAGCAGGAACCCTCCGGCGCCCGCGCGCAGGGCACGCAGCACGTGCTCGTCGGTGTCGAAGGTGGTCAGGACGATGACCTCGGGGGCGCCGTCGGCGGCGCGCAGCAGGCGGGTCGCCGTCAGGCCGTCGGTCCCCGGCATCCGGATGTCCATGAGGACGACGTCGGCGCGGGTGGCGCGCACCGCCGCGGGCACCGCGGCGCCGTCGGCGGCCTCGCCGGCGATCTCGATCCCCTCGACGCCGCCGAGCATGGTGGCCAGGCCCGCGCGCACCAGCCATTCGTCGTCGACCAGCAACACCCTGATCGGTTCCGGCATCACGCCTCCCATGGCAGCCACGCGCGCAGCAGGTGGGCGCCCGCCACCGGGCCGTGCTCCAGCCGCCCGCCGGCCAGCGTGGCACGCTCGGACAGCCCGGTCAGGCCGGTGCCGGTCCCCGGGATCGCCGGGCACCCGCGATCGAGGCCGGGGCCGGGCAGCGGCTGGTGGATCCGGACCTCCAGCCCGTGCCCGGCCTCGCCCCGCACGGTGACGGTGACCGGCATGCCCGGCGCGTGCTTGCGCGCGTTCGTCAGTCCCTCCTGGACGACCCGGTAGGCGGTACGTCCGGCCAGGGTGGGCACGGCCTCCGCGTTCCCGACGTCCATGTCCAAGGTGACCTGTGCGCCCGCGCGCCGCGACTCCTCGACGAGCCCGGCCACGCCGGCGAGCGAGGGCGGCGGGGCGTCCACGCCGTCGACCGGGTCCTCGCGCAGCAGCCCGATCACTTCGCGCAGGTCGACGAGCATCTGGTGGACGCCGCTGCGGATCACCCCGGCGGCACGGGATATCTCCTCCGGCGAAGCGTCCGGGCGGAACTCCAGCGCACCGGCGTGCACGCTGAGCAGGGACATGCGATGGGCGAGCACGTCGTGCATCTCGCGGGCGATCCGCACCCGTTCCAGCCGCCTGGCCTCGCCCTCCCGCAGGTGCCGGTCGCTCTCGGCGCGGCGGGCCCGCTCGGCGAGGGAGGCCAGGAGCTGGCGTCGCGCGCGGATCGCCTGCCCCCAGCCGACCGTCGCGGCGGTCAGCAGAGCGATGATCGCGACGCTCGCCGCGTAGGGCAGCTCGGGAGGGGGACGCAGCGCCACGGCGATCATCCCGGTCAGCACGCCGAGCGCGCCGATCCCCGCCGCCACGGGCCAGGGCCGCCGCACGGCGACCGACAGCGTCGCCACGAACGCCGCGCCGCCGGCCGCCAGGGACACGGCCGAGACCGCCGTGACGACCAGCGCCAGCCCGACCGGCCGGCGGCGGCGCAGCACCAAGGCCGAGCAGCAGGCGAGCCCGGCCGCCAGGTCGGCGTTGGCGAGCGTGTCCGCTCCTCGCGCGTAACGAGGCCAGAGGTTCAGCGCGCCGATCACCACCGCGACGGTGATGGCGACGGCGTCGACCATGGGGGCCGGCGCCGACCCTGCGGTGGCCGGGCCGCGATCCGGCTCGGCCCGACGCGCCTTCGGTGCCGGCCACCACGGAGTCCTCATGTCCGTGACGTCCAGAATCGGCATGGTGACGGGCGGCCACATCGGTCTGGGAGATCCCACCGCGCGCGGAGTCCAGCGACTGGGTGGCCGGGAACCTCGGCCAGCGGGGGAGTCCCGCCCTGTTCGGATCGCCCTGGGCGGCGAACGCGGCCCAATACATGATCATCGATCTGGACAGGTTCCGCTGCGCGGCGTCGAGCGGCACAGACGTGCCCGCGATGTCGAAGAGCAAGGGGAGCTCCGAGCCGTGAAAGGCGCCGGGCGGGTAGCCCTTGGGGAAGATGCCGAGGAAGTCCGGGACGTTCGGCTCGGCGAACTCGAAACTGAAGACGGGCACATGCCGGGCCAGAAGCCGGTCGGCGGCCAGGGCCGGGCACACCCATCCGACGTCGGTGCCGACCGCGGCCCAGGCCAGCGCGGCCGGAGAACCCGACTGGCCGGAGTACGCCCGGGGCGGATACCGGACGTGGACGCGACGGGCCATGCGCTCTCCGAAGGACGTCGCCAGCAGAGCCCGGTAACGGGCGTCGTCGATGGGCTTCTCCGCCTCGAAAAGGCTCCCGAACAGCCGGTGTTCGTCCCGGGTGTTGCCCTGCATCACCGGTACCCGATGGAAGGCGCCGGTCCGCAGTGCCTTGACCGGGTCGGTGGGCAGCGCCCGGGTCCCGAACGCCGGCGTGACGAACTGGCCGTTCAACGCCAGGAGCTTTCCGGTTTCCTTCCGGCGCAGGCATGCCGGTCCGTCCGGTCCCGCGCAGCCCAGCTTCGCCGCCGCGGCGGCGCCCCGAGCCTGCACGGCCGTTCGGGGCGCCCAATAGGAGATGGCGTCGAGCCTCGGGGCCATCACGTTCTTGGGCCACCTCTGCAGGCAGGATCCACTCTGGATGATCGCGCGATGGAAGAGCCCGGCCGCCGGGGGCGAGACCAGCTGGGCGCAGACGCTCGCCCCGCCCGACGACTCTCCCATCAGCGTGACGTTACCCGGATCGCCGCCGAACGCCCGCGCGTTGGCCCGTACCCAGCGCAACGCGGCCCGCTGGTCGGCCAGAGCGAAGGTGCCCGACCCGGCCGTCCGGGGATGGCCGAAGAACCCGAACACGCCGAGCCGGGAGTTGACGGTGACCACCACCACGTCGCCCGTCGCCGCCATGCGGCGGGCGTCGAAGTCGCTGCCCGAACCCGAACTGAACGCGCCCCCATGCAGGTACACCACGACCGGCCGGCGCTCAGAACGGTTCCGGCGGGGCCTGGTGACGTTGAGGTAGAGACAGTCTTCGGAGGAATTCGCCGCGACGCCACCGGTCTCGTCCAGCTGCGCGCATGCCGGTCCGGGCTTGCTCGCGTCCCGTACCGCCGTCCAGGGACGAGGACGGACCGGCGGGCGCCAGCGACTGGACCCGGTCGGCGGCTGGGCGTAGGGAATGCCCTGAAAAAGCTCCGTGCGTCCCGTCGCGACTCCGCGCACCGGACCCAGATCGGTGCGCACCACCGGGCCTGCCCCGCCCGTCGTGACCGACGCGCCGACCGCCGGGACGCTCAGGGCGATCGTCATCAGGGCCGTCACCGCCCCTACCGGCTTGGCCGTCCGCCACCTCCGTCTCACGCCCGGCTCAGCCATCGCCCGGCACCAGCCAGCTCCTCAGCAGGCGGGTCCACTTGCGGTTGGCGGTGGTCTCCAGGAACGTCTTGTGATCCACCATCAGGTAGATCTCGCCGGCCGTGACCGTGTCCACGATGAGCGGCCTGCCCGAGTTCAGCAGCCCGCCGACGAACCGTCCGTACAGGTCGGTGTACTCGTTGGCCACCGACCTCACCTCCTCCGGCCGCAGCACGAGATCGGCGCCACCATGCCAGCCGCCGATCACGAGGCGGTCGGGATGGAGCTCCAGCCGTCCGGTCCGCGAGAACAGCACCCGCTGGTCCACGCCCGCGGCGATCCGGTGACCTCGCTTGCGCCCAGCGAGCTCCTCAGCCGGGGAACCGACGTACGAGCCCGCCGCCAGGGGAACCTTCGATTCGCTCATGATCCCAGGCTCCCGCCACGCCCGGTACGCCCACAGCCTCCAAAAGAAGGCAACGCGACACCGACTTTGGATGACCCACCGTCTCGCCCGCAAACAGCCAGGAAATCAGGGGGAGTTTCATTCCGTAGCCAGGGGCCATGAAGCCGACTACTTCCGTTCTGACCTGGAACGATATGGATCTTGATATTTTCGGACGATCAATATCAGTATTGGACACCCGGCGGCTGGTTCTGATCTTCTCGCCTCGTGATCGAACTTTCCTCTCGGATTCTCCGTTTCCGGCTGGGCGCCGCCGCGCTCGCCGTCCTGCCCCTCTTCGGCACCGCCGCCTGCGGGGCCGCCGCTCATGAGGCCGCCCCGCGCGGCGCGGCCGTCGCCGCGACCACCGGCGTCGTCCGGCCCGGCATGACCGTGCGCGACGACCTGCGCGCGGTGTTCGACGCGGCGGGCGTGCGCGGCTCGTTCGCGCTGCTGGACGTGACGGCACGGCACACGACCGTGGTGGACCGGCGGCGCGCAGAGACGCCGATGGTGCCCGCCTCCACCTTCAAGGTCCCGCACGCGCTCGTCGCGCTGGAGACCGGCGCGGTCAAGAGCCCCGACGAGGTGATCCCGTGGGACGGGACACCGCAGCCGTTCCCCGAATGGGAGCAGGACATGAGCATGCGGGAGGCCGTCCGCGAGTCCAACGCCGCGGCGTTCCAGGTGATCGCTCGCCGCATCGGCCTGCAACGCGAACGGCAGTGGTTGCACCGGCTGGGCTACGGAAACCGCCAGATCGGGACGGCGGTGGACCGGTTCTGGCTGGACGGCCCGCTGAAGATCTCGGCGGTGGAGCAGACCCGGTTCATGCAGCGGCTGGCGGCGCGGCGCCTGCCCGCCTCGCGTGACCACCAGCGCACCGTCGCTGAGCTGATCAAGCAGGAGGAGAAGGACGGATACACGCTGTACGCCAAGTCCGGCTGGCAGAACGCCCCCGACCCCGGCACCGGCTGGTGGGCCGGGTGGGTCGAGCACGGCGGACGCGTGCACACCTTCGCGCTGAACATCGACATCGCCAAGGACGGCGACGCGGGCAAGCGCGCCACGGTCGCGCGTGAACTGCTGAAGCGGCTGAGCGTGCTGCCCACCGCGTGAGCGTGTCCGATCCGGGCCACGGCGACCGTCACACGGTCGCCGTGGTCGTCGCCGTCCAGGCGGCCATCTCGCTGGGCTACTTCGCGGCGATGACGCACCTCGTGGTGCACCTCAGGGAGAACCTGGGACTGGCCGCCGGACTCATCGGCCTGGTGCTGGCGCTGCGCAACCTCGTGCAGCACACGCTCTCCCTGCCGGTCGGGGCGCTGGTGGACGCGCTCAACCCGGTCCGGGCCGGCATATTGGCGTGCCTGCTGCGCGCCGCCGGGTTCGCACTGCTGGGCAGCGTGTCCTCCCCGTCCGGGCTGATCGCCGCGGCAGTGCTGCTGGGCACGGGCGGGGCGCTGTTCCACCCCGCGGCGCAGTCACTGCTGGCCGGACTCGCCGAGCGGCGACGCGCCCGTGGGTACGCGGCATACACGATGACGTCGCAGGCGGCGGCGGTGCTGGGCCCAGCGCTGGGGCTGGCGCTGCTGAACATCGGCTACTGGCTGGTGGCGCTGACGGCGGCCGGGCTGTGGGCTTGCGCGGCGTTCCTGTTCTCGTTGCTGCGGCACGTCCCGTCCGTTCCGACCCGGGGCGGAGTCGTCACCGGCGTGCGGACGGCGATGCGAAACCGGATCTTCCTCTGGTTCGCGGCCGTGTCGATGCCGACGATGCTGCTGACGGACCAGGCGTCAGTGGTGGTCCCGCTCGGCGGCGCGGACCCGGGCGCGGTGACCGTGTTCTCCTGCGTGCTCGCGATGGTGTCGGCGGCGGTCCAGCCGTGGTGCGCGGCGGCGGGCCGCGCCGAACGGCCCGGCACGCTGCGCGCCGGGCTGCTGTTCGCCGGGGGCGCCTACCTGCTGCTGGCGGCCGGCGCGGCCGGTCGTCCGGCGGGTCTGATCGCGGTGGCCGTGCTCCATGGTCTCGCCGACGGCCTGCTGCAACCGGCGGTGTTCCAGACACTCGCCCGGCTCGCCCCACCAGCGCGCTTCGGGACGTACCTGGGCGTGCGGACGTTCTTCTCCGGTCTGCTCGCGTTCGCCGGTGGCCTCGCCGTGGGCCGGCTGTATGAATGGGGGCCGCGCGGAGCGGCGACGGCGCTGACCGCCCTGGCGTTGATCGCCTGCGCCGCGGCTGCCGCCACCCGCCCACGCACCGGGCAGAAGGTCCACGGTGAGCTGGGCGCAGCATCGCAAGGCACCACCGACCCTGAGCCCATGGTCGGCGCAATCAGCCAGAGTGACCTGTGTTCGCGCCCGCGGTAAGTGAGAGTCCTGTATCTCCGGCTCAAGTGCACGGGTTCGCCGGTGACGCGGCGGTCGATATGGACGAACATCATGCCGCGGCAATGCGAGCATGCCTGGCCGCGGCTCCGGCCTCCTCGGCCGCCGCCGGTCATGACCGTGGTGATGGTACGGGCCCGCTGCCCGCACAGATCACCTTCCCCGCCCCCGGCAAGATCACCAAGACGTTCACCGACACCTACGAGTACAGGCCCCCAGCCTGGCGGCTCTTCCGAGCAGCCGCAGCAGCAGCCGCCGTCCCAGCAGGCACCGCCCGCCGCCCGAGCCGGGCCCGGTCACCGAGGCCAAGGACGGCGTGGCCACCCAGGTCCAGACGGGCACCAACACAGTCTCCTCGGCCAGCAACGCCGCGTTGAAGTGACGGACCGGTCTGCCCGCCCCTCCGAGGTGGGCGGGCAGACCACGCGTGTCGTGGGGCCTGCGGTCTTGGCCGACCGCAAGCCTCGTCGGGTCACCTGGGTGGTGCGGCGCGCGAGGACGGCCTTGTCGCGCAGCTCCGGATCCGGCCCGTCCGGCGCCGCGGACCGCGAAGGTACGCACCGTCTCTGCCGAAAGGCAGTGATCAGGATTGGCCCAGCAACCGGTCGACCAGCCCGGCGATGTAGTCCGGGGTGAGCGGGCCCGCGCCGAACAGGACGCGGATGTACATCGGGGCCATGACGTGGTCGAGCACGCCCAGCACGTCGGGTGGATGCTCGCCGCGTTCGCTGGCGCGGTCGAGCATGGCCTGCACGAGCCGGGTGCGTTCGGCGAGAAAGTCGTCACGCGCCCGCAGACCCCGTTCGCCCCTGTTCGACAGGGCGACGGTCAGGCGCAGCACCGCCAGGCCGTCGGGCCCGGTGATCTCGCGCGCCACCTGGGCCGCGTAGGCGTGCAGGTCACCGGCCAGGCTCCCGGTGTCGGGCATCGGCGACCGCGCGTTCAGGCGCGTGAGCGTCACGTCGGTGAGCAGGGCCTCCAGGGTGCCCCACCGGCGGTAGACGCTGGTGTCGGCCACGCCCGCGCGGGCCGCGACGTCACCGACCGTGAACTCGCCGTAGCCGCGCTCGCCGACCAGGTCCGTGACGGCCCGGTGCACCGCCGCCCGGACGCGGGCGCTGCGCCCGCCGGGCCGCCGGACGGGCTGTCGCTCCTCCATGTCCTCACCTTATCGCAGCTCGCAGTTGCGTTTATGGGCTCCACTGTCTAGATTCCTAAAGCAGTAGACAACTGCTTTAGGGAGAACGATGAAGTCTGCACCGAACCGGGCGGCGTTGCTCGCGGTGACCTGCCTGGGGCAGTTCATGGTGCTGCTCGACAACACGATCGTCGGTGCGGCGCTGCCCGACATGCAGGAGCGGCTGCACACCCAGTTGACCGGGCTGCAATGGATCGTCGACGCCTACGTGCTGCTGGTCGCCATGCTGCTGCTGTCCGGCGGCGTCTTCGCCGACCGCTTCGGCCGCAAGAGGGTGTTCCTGGCGGGCGTCGTGGTGTTCACCGCCGCGTCCGTGGTGTGCTCGGTGGCGCCCTCGATCGGCTGGCTGATCGTCGGGCGGGTGCTGCAGGGCATCGGGGCCGCGGCGCTGAGCCCCGCCTCGCTGGCCCTGCTCGTCGCCGCGTATCCCGTTCCGCAGGAGCGGGTCAGGGCGATCGGCCTGTGGGCCGGATTCAGCGGCATCGGCCTGGCCGCCGGACCATTGGCCGGTGGCGTTCTGGTGGAGGCCTTCGGCTGGCCCGCCATCTTCCTCGTCAACGTGCCGGTCGGCGCGGTCCTGCTGGTCGCGGGCCTGCGCGTGCTGGGCGAGTCCCGCAACCCGAGCGCGCCGGCGATCGACGTCCCGGGAACGGCCCTGTCCGTCCTGGGCGTGGGGGCGCTCACCTACGGGCTGATCGAGGGCGGCTCCCGTGGCTGGACCTCGCCTGTGATCCTGAGCAGCTTCGCCGCCGCGGCGGTGATCCTCGTCGTCTTCGTGGTCGTCGAAGGACGGGTTCCGGCGCCGATGCTGCCTCTGCGGCTCTTCCGGCAACGGCTGTTCACGGTCTCCAACACGGCGATGATCGTGGTCGGTTTCGCCCTCATGGGCTCGGCGTTCTTCTTCTCCCAGTTCTTCGTCTACGTCCAGGGCAGCTCGATCCTGCGAGCCGGGCTGCAGACCCTGCCCGCCACGCTCGCGATGGTCATCGTCAGCCCGTTCGCGGGCCGGTTCGCCGCCCGGTACGGCTTCCGGATCATGGTCACCATCGGCCTGACGCTGGCCGGGCTGGGACTGCTGGCCCTGGTCTTCGTGCACGCCGACACCGGCTACACGAACGTGTGGTGGCGGCTGGCCGTCGTCGGGATCGGTTTCGCCCTGACCATGTCCCCGCTGACCGGCGCCGCCATCCAGTCGGCCGGCCCGCAGGAGGGCGGCCTGGCGTCGGGCGTCAGCAGCACCACCCGGCAGATCGGCGCGGTCCTCGGCGTGGCGGTGCTCGGCGCCGTCGTCCGCACCCGGGAGTCCGGTGGCGCCTCCTTCGAGGACGGGCTCAACAGCGCCTTCGTCGTGGCCGGCGTCGTCACCTTGGCCACAGCCGTGTTCACGGGCCTGTGGCTGACCAGGAGCACCGAACCGTCACGGCCGGCGAGCCCGGCCCCGCGCGTTCACGAGAACACCACGAGTCACTGACGCGGCCTTTCAGTGAAGATCCGGCTGGACTCGGTCAGTCGATGCCTTCGACGATGCGGAAGTCGCGCTCGACGCCGTCGGAGAGGGCGGCCAGCGCCTCCTGGTAGGCCGCGCTCTCGTGCGCCGCGACGGCCTGTTCGAAGCTGTCGAACTCGACCAGGACGGTGCGCTCGGCGATTCCGGCGTCATGCGCCACGACCCGACCGCCACGGACGATGGTGCGGCCGCCCCCGGCCTCGACGGCCAGCCGGGCCAGCTTGTTGTAAGCAGCCAGCTTCTCAGGGTCTGAAATGGTGCGGTAGGAGCTGACCCAGTAGCCCTTGGGCATGGAACCTCCAGTGTTGGGATGACTGCGGCTGAACTTACGGGGTGGTCTCGGACGAGTGACGGCGGGCGGCGAGGGCGAGGCTTGTCAGCGTCGTGATCGCCATGGCGCCGATGCCGGCCAGCGCCGCGGTGGTGTAGGCGCTGTCGTCGGGGAAGAGGTGGCCGGGGCCGGTGCCCGCGGCGAGGATCAGGCCGCCGATGGCGCTGCCCAGGGAGTACCCGACGCTGCGGACGACGTAGTTGAGGCTCATGGCGCTCGACGTCTCGCTCTTGGGGGTGACGGCCAGGATGACGCCGGGCATCGCGGCCGAGAAGCCGCCGACGCCGAAGCCGAGCACGCCCATCGCCGCGAACAGTTCGGCCAGGTCCGACCGGGCCGCCGCGAACAGGGCGAACCCGCCGCCGACCACGACGGCGCTGCCGGCCAGGAGCAGGGGGCCGGCGATCCGCGTCCGGACCCGCGGCGTGAGCTTGCCGGCGACGAACCCCAGCACCGAGAACGGGATGAGGACCAGCCCGGCGACGAAGGTGGTCAGCCCGAAGCCGTAGCCGGCGCCGTGCGGCGTCTGCGCGTACCGGGTGATGAGTGTGAGCAGGAGGTACATGCCGATCCCGCCGACGAACATGGCGAGGTTCGCCCCGGCGACCGCCGGGTGCCGCACCGCCCGCACATCGATCAGGGGCGTTCTGCTGCGCAGCTCGATGACGGCCCAGACGCAGAGCAGCACCCCCGCGACGACGGCGAGGCCCGTCGCCACGGCGAGGTGCCGGCTCCACAGATTCCGTTCGCCGGCGAGGAACAGCACCAGGAGCAGCGCAGCGGCCAGGACGACCGCGCCTGCCACGTCCACGTGGGCGGAGCGGCCTTCGGGGGCCTCGGGCATGGAGCGCCACGCGGTCAGGAGGGCGGCGGCGGTGACGACCAGGCCGAAGCCGTAGGCGGCCCGTACCCCGCCGAGCTCGGCGAGCAGCGCGGCCAGCGGGTAGCCGACGCCGGCCCCGATGATCGAGACCACCGAGATCAGGGCGATCACGGCCGCGCCGCGCTCCTCGGGGAGGTGGTCCCGGGCCACGCCCATCATCAGCGCGGTCAGCCCGAGCCCGACGCCCTGGGCCGCCCTGCCGGCCAGCAGCCACGCGAACGGCAGCGGCAGCACGGTGAGCGCGCTGCCGGCGACGACGACCGCCAGCGTGACGAGGATCGTGGCCCGCCGGTGCGGGCCGGCTCCGAGCCGGCCCAGGACCGGCGTGGCGACGGCGCCGCTGAGCAGCGCGACGGTCAGCGTCCACTGCGCGCTGCCGAGCGAGACATGGAACGAGGTCGCCACGCTGGTGATGAGCGGCGTTCCGAGGCTGGCGACCGCCGCCACGACCAGAGCGATGAACATCAGGGCGGGGACCAGCAGCCGCGCCTCGGAACGCGCCACCGCGACCCCGCCGACCGGCTGCCCGCTCACTGCTTCGCCCCTTCGCGGTCCTGGCTTTCGAGCTCTGCCAGATGCTTCAGCGCCGGAAGGGCCGCCACCAGCGCCTCGACCTCGTCGCCGGTGAGCTCGCCGATCAACCGCTCGAACGCCTGGACGCCCGCCTGGCGCCGCGTCCGGACATAGGAGGCCCCGGCCTCGGTCAGGCACACCAGCGTGACCCGCTTGTCGGACGCGTCGCCCCGCCGCTCGACCAGGCCGGCCTCCTCCATCACCCGGACCAGGGCGGTCATCGCGGGCTGGGTGACGCCCTCGACCGCGGCCAGATCGGTGATGCGCCGCGGCCCGGTCCGGTCCAGGGTGGCCAGGGTGGCGGCGGACGTCAGGCTCATGTCCCGGGGCAGGCGTCTCGCGGCCCTGGTGGCCAGGCCGTAGAGGGCTGCCCCGATGGCGGCGGACGCGCCAGGAGCGGCGCCTTGACGACTCACGCTCGAAGCATAGCACTTTTATATACATAGTTTATGTAAACCGATCGCGGCCACCGAGCAGGAGGTTGTCGCCGCCCCGCACGACAAGCTCGTGGATACGGACGACCGCGACCCTTGCTGCGGCCGCGGCACCTTCTGACCGAGGCTGATCTGGTGGTCCGGTTCGTAGGCGTCACCGGAGGGTTCCGCCCACACCTGGTGCTGGAGTTCGAGGACGCCTCGGTCACCTCGCCCCTGAGCGCTACCACTACGACTGGGGGTGGACGCAGAAGAACGAGCAGGGCGAGGAGGCATATCTGCCCGGCTACTCCTACTACCTGCTCAAAGATGGCAAGCCGTACCTGACCTACATGACCACCGCACGTGGCACCGAGGCGATCCTGCCGGTGCCGCACATCATGGACCGCACCGTTTATGGCCGCCAGCAGGACTGGGAAGACAGTCCCGAAGGCTGGCCGCAATATCCGACGTACGGGTGAAGGCCCGCGATCCTGACCGTGTCAGACGCCCACCCTGACCAAGGCGGCCTTCACTGCTCGTTGGAGGCTGCGGAGTGCGCCTTCACGATCACCGTCGCCAAACCGGCCGTTCGTAGGGGACGCTGCGCCAAAGCATGAAGGCGCGCGGGAGACAAACATCGGTGGTGGGCCGGAAACGGTCACGCGAGCCCGATCTTGGGTCTGGCGCGCCGGCTCGTGAGTGATCAAGCTACCTCCGAGACTGCCTGATCCGGTCGGGCAGAGGCGCGATGGCGATGGGAGCTGTAGTGGAGCTTGGCGTCCACGTTCGCGCGCGCGGGGCAGGCCGGCGGGTCACCGCGGGTTGCGCCGGGCTCGCCCTGATCGGCGGCCTGCTGGTCGGGCCGCTCAGCGGAGCCGCCGCGGCGGCGACCCCCGACACGACCCGTAACAACGCCTGGACGGGCTTCGTCAACAACAGTGACACCGAGAAGGCGCAGTGGAGCGGCGGCGACGGGACGATCGGGGTGAAACTGCCCGACGGGCGGGTGTCGTTCGCCTTCAGCGACACCATGCGCGGCCCGGTGACGCCAGAGGGGTTCCACCCGCCGTTCCAGACGGCGATGGTGCCCAACTCGATGGTCATCGCCAGTTCGTCGGCGGCCAACGCCACCCTGAGCACGGTGAAGGTGCCCAACGAGGGCAACAACTGGAACGCCAGACCGCTGATCCCCAGCACCGGGGCCGACAGCGACCCACCCCAAGATCGACAGAAGCGGTGGGCCGGGGACGGCATCGTCCACCAGAACCAGCTCGTCCGGTTCTACACGGGCACGTCCTTCCTCGCGGAGGGCTGTTACTCCTACAGCAAGCCGAAGAACACCGTCGTGGCGAAGTTCAGCCTGGCCGCCGAGCCCGTCCTGCAGTCCACCGAGATCGTCTACCACCAGGAGGGCGTCGCCAATCCCATCGCCTGGGGGACCGCGCTGCTCAACGACGGCGGCTACACCTACATCTACGGTGTTCAGGAACTGTGGACCGGAACGGCGCCCAATTGCACGCTCAATGGACGCAGGCTGCACATCGCCCGCGTACCGACCGGCCAGTTCAGCGGGAACTGGCAAACCTTGACGCCGACGGATGGACTGGCTCTTTCTGGGGGCCTGTTCAGTGAGTTCAGCGTGGCCAAACTCGGGAGCACCTATCTGCTGGTGACGCAGAACTACGGCTCCGGAATCGTCGCCTACGCCTCCAGCACACCCACCGGTTTCGGCGGGACCCCGACCCACCTGTACTCGATCCCGAACTACAAGTCGGTCCTGCCGGGGTACTCGGGGCGCATGCAGCCCGCCCTGACCACCTCCAGTGAGATCGTGCTCAGCTACAACATGCTCACTTCCCGGGTCAGCCAGGACGGCTGCCTGGACGAGAACACCCTGGACGCCTCGATCTACCGGCCCCGCTTCGTCCGCGTGCCCCGCTCGGCGCTGCCGACGGTCGGCTCCGCCGCGTCGACCGCCCCCGCGAACGCGGCACGACCACCGGCCGTCATCTCCCAGCGGCCCCGCCTTGCCTGGCGACCTGCCCAAACCGCCGCTGCCCGCCCGCTGACGTCAACTGCCAAGAAGGCGGCCGCGGACGTACCCATTCCTGTTGGGAACATCAACTGGATCCCGCGGGTGTTCCAAGGCGAACCTCCGACGTGCGGGCTCAACGTCAACAACGACAACCACTTCACCGCTGAGTCCTACACCGACGCCGGAGGACTCAAGGCCCAGGTCTCCTGGGACTACAAGGGACCGACCGTCGACACCAGCGTCGCCCGCCAGCGGCCAGGAGAGGACTGGACCCCGTTGCCGCTGATGCTGCTCGGAGCCTCACCGCTTCCGGCGGTCCCGGCGATCGAGGGGCCGCCGATCACGGTCCTGCCCGGCAGTCCCCAACGGATCCGCTGGACCGACTCTCCCATGGTCTTCGGCGGCCAGACCGTCAAATACCGGCTCTGCATGAGGGCCTACGACAACAACCCGCCCTACGAGGAGCACTGCACGGAGACCTCAGTCACCCTCTGAGCTCCGCTTCCTGCGGGGACTGGCCGAACGGGCTGTGGCTGGTTCCCGCAGGAGCCGTCGCCGGGTTGGCGCCGGTCAGGACGCGGTCGATCAGATCGGGCAGATACCGGCGCACGGGGGCGGGGCCGCCGCGCAGGCCGACGTGGGAGAAGAACAGTTCCTGCCCGTCGATCGCGACGTCGTGGGGGACGCCGACGAAGCCCACGTTGCCGCCCGGCCGGGCCGAGTGCAGGGCTTGGCGCATCGCCTCGGCGGTGCCGACGCATTCGAGCACGCTGTCGGCACCGATCCCGCCGGTCAGCTCCTTGATCCGGGCCACGCCCTCGTCGCCGCGCTCGGCGACGATGTCGGTCGCGCCGAACTCGCGGGCCGGCTTCTGCCGGGGTTCGTGCCGCGACATGACGATGATCCGCTCGGCGCCCAGCTGTCTGGCCGCGATCACCCCGCACAGGCCGACCGCGCCGTCGCCGACCACCACGACGGTGGAGCCGGGCCTGACCTCGGCGGCGTCGGCGGCCCACCAGCCGGTGCCCATACTGCTCCGCGCATGATGAGATTCCTTCGCTTTCGCCATGCGCCTCCACAGGTAAGTGCGGGCGCGCCGGGTGCCGGGACTGCGCCGCAGCGAGGTCGCGGCCCTGGCCGACGTGAGCGTCCGAAGAAGGTCTGCGTCTGCTCGCCTCCTGGGCCGCCACCCCCTCACCGCACCCCGGCAACTGAGCTGAGAGCGGCCCTAGTCGTGCTTGGGCCAGATCGGGCCCTGGTCGGTCCAGATGACGCCCTTGTTGTGGCACAGGCAGAAGGGGTGGCCGATCGGGTCGGTGAAGATCCGCCAGCCGTAGCCGTCGGGGCCGATGAAGTCCTTCCGCAGCGTCGCGCCGAGGCCGAGGACGCGGCGCTGCTCGGACTCGATGTCGTCCACTTCGAAGTCGAGGTGGAACTGCTTGGGGTGCTCGCTGTCGGGCCAGTTCGGAGCGCGGTAGTCGTCCACCCGGATGAAGGCCAGCTCGATCTCGCCGAACTGGATGCCGGCCCAGTTCTCGTGGCTGCCTTCCTTGACGGGACGGCCTGTCACCTCGGAGTAGAAGGCCGCCAGCCTCATCGTGTCCGGACAGTCGATGATGAAGTCGGTGAGTCGCAGCATCCCGCGATCTTGTCACAACGCCGTCACGTCCAGCGTCGGCCCGGGCCGCGGTACGTGATGAACACCGGCCCGCGCCGCCTTTTCTCGTGGGAGCCGGACGGGGGGCCGGTAGCCGGTCAGGTCATCGGTCGATTCGGACCCGCGGGCCGCAGTCGCTGACGTCCTGGGTGCCGCGGCAGATCATCAGTTTCGCCGAGCTCAGCATGCCGGCGTCCTGGCTGATGTTGACCGGCGCGGATCCGGGACCGCACAGGCTGGCGTGCTTGGCGTAGTAGTAGGTGAAGTCGAGAGTCCAGACGCCCCAGAGCGTGTAGCACTCGGAGCCGGTGTTCTCCAGGTTGCCCTGGGCCTTCAGGTAGCCGTTCTCGTACCACCTGGTGCCTGAGGCCGTGGCCGTCCCGTGGCCGACCGACCACGGAACCGGGTCCGCCTTGCCGGTTGCGGCCGCAGCAGGCAGCGCCGACACCGACAGGCCGGCTAAGAGGGTCGTCATACAGAGGATCGCCCAACGCGTTCTCATGCTTGCCTCCACTTTGTCCGCAGGCGGTGACTCACCTGCTCTCCTATCTCCGGTCGCTTGAATCTATGAGCGGCCCCACAACTGGACCATCTCCGAATGGACGCCCATCGGGCATGCCCGACCGGCTCTTAGCTCGCCCTTCTACCTTCGCGGGCCGTCAGGCTCAGGGAGTGAAGCCGGGGCGCGTTGGTCAGTTCACCAGCACGATCCTTCCGGGCGAGTGGCGGCTCTCGCTCAGCTCGTGCGCCGCGCTCGCCTCGGTGAGCGGGAACGCCGCCGCGACCGGCACCCGCAGCCGGCCCCGCGCGGCGAGCTCGACCGCGATGCCGAGGCCGTGCACCGCCAGGGGGTCGGCGGCTCCGACGGCCGCCGCCGTGTCGCCGGCCGGCACGCCATGCGACAGGTGCACGCCGAGGGACGCCGCGGTGAGGTCGGGGGCGATCGTCACCACGCGCGCTGGGTCCCCGGCGATGGCGATCAGGTCGGGCAGTGCCCCTCCCGCGCAGTCGAAGACCGCGTCCACCCCGCCGGGTGCCAGCGCGCGAACCCGTTCGACCAGGCCCGCCCCGTACGTCGTCGGCTCGGCGCCCAGCGAGCGCAAGAAGTCGTGGTTGTGCTCCCGTGCCGTGCCGATGAGGGTGGCGCCACGGGCGGCCGCGAGCTGCACGGCGACCGTGCCCACCCCGCCGGCCGCGCCCTGCACCAGCACGGTGTGCCCGGCGCCAACCGCGAGCCGGTCGAGCACACGGGTGGCCGTCTCGACGCCGCCCGCGGCGCCACCGGCCTCCTCCCAGCTCCACCCGGCCGGTTTCGGCGCCCAGGCGACCAGGACCGCGTGATCGGCGTTGGCGCCGCGCGCGGTCGTCGCGGTCATCCCGAACACCTCGTCACCGACCCCGACACCCGTGACGCCGTCGCCGATCTCGTCCACCACGCCGGCGGCGTCGAACCCGGTGCGGTACGGGAACGTCACGGACACCACGTCACGCATCTTCCCTGAACGGACGGACGTCTCTCCCGTCGACAGCCCGGACGCCCGTACGGCGACGCGGATCGTCCCCGGCCCGGCGTGCGGCTCCTCGACCTCGGCGACCCGCACCACGCCGGCCGGGCCGTACTCCGAAAACTGAACAGCTCTCATGCGCCGCACCGTAACGGAACACCCCGTCCGTTTAGCTAAAGTGAGAGCGGTGACGACCGAAGTGAGTCAGAAGCTGCGTTCGGACGCCCGCGACAACCGCGCGCGCATCCTCTCGGTCGCCCGCGCGACCTTCGCGGCCGAGGGCCTCGATGTGCCGATCCGGGAGATCGCCCGGCGCGCGCAGGTGGGCGCGGCCACCGTCTACCGGCACTTCCCGACCAAGGAAGCGCTGCTCAGCGAGGTCTTCGCCGAGCCGATGGCCATGTGCTCGGCGGTCGTCGAGGAAGGGCTGGCGCAGGCCGACCCGTGGCACGGATTCTGCCTGGTGATCGAGAAGCTCATGGAGGCGCACGCCCTCGACCGTGGCCTGTCCGACACGTTCACCTCGCAGCTGCCGTACTTCACCGCTGACCGCGACCGGACGATCCGCCTGCTGGTCCGGCTGATCGGACGGGCGAAGGCGGCGGGCGGCCTGCGGGAGGACTTCGTCCTGGAGGACTTCATCCTGGCGATGATGGCGAACGAGGGCATCCGCGCCGAGTCACCCGAGCGACGCGCGGCGGCGTCGCGCCGTTTCGCGGCCCTGATGATCCAGTCGTTCCGTGCCGACCCCGTCCGCGCGCCGCTTCCGCCGGCGGTCCGGCTGATGCTGGACGTTCGGTAGCGTCTCGGCGGCGATCCGATCACGAGTCCTGGCAGCCGCGTTGTCAGCTGAAGGAGCGGCGGTAGGCGTGCGGGGTGACGCCGGTGGTGCGTTTGAAGCGGTCGCGGAAGGCCGTGGGCGAGCCGAAGCCGACCTGGGCGGCGATGCGTTCGATGGAGTGGTCCGTCGTCTCCAGAAGGTGCTGGGACCGGCGGATGCGCGCCCGGTGCAACCACTGGAGCGGGGTGCTGCCGGTCTGCTCGCGGAAGTGGCGGATCAGGGTGCGGGTGCGGGTGGCCGGGGACGATGAACTGGGCCTGCCCGCCTTCGCGTTCGAGCGACCAGAGCATCACCCGCACCCGCTGGCTGACGGCCAAGCTCGGGCTCGTCGGCCTGGCGGCCATGGCCGCCGCCGGGCTGGGCAGCCTGACGGTGACGTGGTGGGCCGGCCCCCTCGACAAGGCGGCCGCGGGCAACTCCCCCAGCCTGCCGCGCATGACGCCGCTGCTTGGTCCACGGCCGCCGCGGCCGGGCTGTCCGCCGTCCTGCTGGCCAGCCCCACCGCTGACCCGCAATGGGCGCGGATGCGCGGCTCGGACTGGCGTTGCGGCTGCGGCGCCGACCGTGGCGAGCGGTCGGCGCCCCGCCGGCGACACGGCCGGTTGCGGGTCAGCAGCAGGACGAGCCCGCGGCGACCTTCTCAGCGCCGGTCCGCGAGCCGGCGCTGGTGGCGGTGGCCTGGGGGGTGCAGCAGGCGGAGCCTGTGGCCTTGTCCAGGGTGTCGGCGTCGCCCTTGACCACGTACACCTCCCAGGGCTCATTGCCGGGGCCGGTAACCCACACCTTGTCCTGCAGTGCGTAGCAGCACTCGGTGTCGTTCTCCTCCAGGGTGACCAGACCGGACTCGGTCAGCCGTTCGGCGGCGTCGGCGACCAGGCCGGAGTCCTCCACCTCCACGCCGAGGTGGTCCAGGCGGGTCGGCTCGTCGCTCTCGCCTTCGATCAGGACGAGCTTGAGCGGTGGCTCGGCGATGGCGAAGTTGGCGTAGCCGGGACGCAGCTTGGCCGGCTCGACGGCGAACAGCTTGGAGTAGAAGGCGATCGAGCCTTCCAGGTCGGACACCCGCAAAGCGAGTTGAACACGGGACACCGGAACCTCCTGTTTCGATGTTTGTCTAATCAGTCCGAGTTTGCGCTTTGGATAGATGGATGTCAAATTAGAGCTATGTCGAAGCAAGAGCTTCCGGTGATCTCCTCGGTGTCCGCTCAAGGGGCCGAAGGGTGTTGCGCGCCCCTGGTGTGCGAACCCCTCACCGAGCCGGAGGCGGCTGAGCTGGCGCCGCTGTTCAAGGCGATCGCCGATCCGGTGCGGTTGCGGCTGCTGTCGCTGATCGCCTGCCATGAGGGCGGCGAGGCGTGCGTGTGCGACCTGACGGGCGCGTTCGAGCTGACCGCCCCGACGATCAGCCACCATCTCAAGGTCCTCAAGCAGGCCGGCCTCATCGATTCGGAGCGGCGCGGGACCTGGGTCTACTACTGGCTCAACCCCGCCGTCCTGGAGCGGCTGTCGGCCATGCTCGGGCCGGGTGCCGGCGTGCTGGCGGCCGCGGCGGCACGGACATGACCGGCCCAGTTCCAGCGCCGGTTGCGGTGCCCGAGGTGCTGTTCGTGTGCGTGCACAACGCCGGACGCTCCCAGATGGCCGCCGCGCTACTGGACCACCACGCCGCCGGACGCGTCCGGGTCCGCTCGGCCGGATCCGCACCCGCCGACTCCATCAACCCCGCGGTGCGGGCCGTGATGCGAGAACTCGGCCTGGACCTGTCCAAGCGGTTCCCCAAACCGCTCACCGGCCAGGCCGTCCAGGCCGCCGACGTCGTCATCACCATGGGCTGCGGCGACGTCTGCCCGGTCTTCGCCGGCAAGCGCTACCTGGACTGGCAGCTGCCCGACCCCGCCGGCCTGCCGCCCGAGCAGGTCCGCCCGATCCGCGACGAGATCGACGCCCGTGTCCGCGCCCTGCTCGCCGAACTGGTCCCCGCCACCTCCTAACTCGGCACGTCCGCAAGCGGCGACCTCATCTCCCGGCGGCGTGGTGGGTGCCGTGGCTGTTCGCCCAGATCTTCCCTCTCCACCTTTCATCGTTTATCGTCGATGGACGATGAATGAGGAGAAGGGGCCGCTCGACCGGCCCACCGCCGCCGAGTACGCGTCCTGGTTCAAGGCGCTGGCCGACCCCACCCGCGTGCAGATCGTCTCCCTGCTGGCCCGCCAGGGCCGCCCGATGAACGTGGGGGAGATCGTCGACCATCTCGAGGTCGGCCAGTCCACCGTGTCGGCACACCTCAAGGTCCTGGCCGAGGTGCGGTTCGTGCTGGCCGACCAGCAGGGCACCGCCCGCTTCTACCGGATCAACGACACCTGCGTGAGCTGCTTCCCCTCGGCCGCCGACATCGTCATGGGCCGCCCCGCACCCGCGACTCCCGCATGCGCGCCCCCCGACCAAGGAGGACCACGATGACCGACCACGCTGCGGTCCCGGTCGACCAGGTCGTCGACCGCTACTCGGGCCTGGCCCGCCTGGCCCAGGCCGGCGGCACCCCGCTCGACTGCGAATCCGACGACTTCGAGCAAGGCTGCTTCGGCGCCGCCGCCTACCGGCAGGACCGGCAGGACGTGCCGGAAGCAGCGCTGCGTGCCAGCCTCGGGTGCGGCAACCCGCTCGCCGTCGCCGAGCTCCGCGCCGGGGACACCGTGCTGGACCTGGGGTCGGGCGGCGGCCTGGACGTGCTGCTGTCGGCCCGCCGCGTCGGCTCGGCCGGCACGGTCTACGGCCTGGACGCCAGCGAAGACATGCTCGCCCTCGCCCGATCCAACGCCGCCCAGGCCGGCGTGGCCAACGCGCGGTTCCTGCACGGCCACATCGAGGACATCCCGCTGCCCGACGCCACAGTCGACGTCGTCATCTCCAACTGCGTCATCAACCTGTCCGCCGACAAGCCACGCGTGCTCGCCGAAACCTTTCGCGTGCTGCGGCCCGGCGGCCGCCTGGGCGTCAGCGACGTCATCGCCGACGACGATCTCGATCCCGCCCGCCGCGCCGCCGCCGAAGCACGCGTCGGCTGTGCCAACGGCACCCTCACCGCGTCCGGCTATGAGCGGTTGCTTCAGCGGATCGGGTTCGTCGACATCCAGATCACCGTCACCAGCGGCGCCGGAGACGGCCTGCACTCGGCGATCGTGCAAGCCACCAGATAGGCGCAGGTGACGACCGGGAAACTGGCTGAGTCTCGTCCCCCAAGCAAGAGCAGCAGCGGCACCAGATGATCGCGAGCCAGGGAGCCCACCTGCTCATCGCCGATCGCCAGATGCTGGTGATCGTTTGCGGCGGTGTCGTGGCTGCCCGCGCTGCTCAGGCGGCGCGGAACACGATGGTCGTGGTGAAACTCGTACCGTCGACCTGGATGGCGTAGCAGCCGGGTCCGCTGACCGTCGTGGTCCCTGGCAGGTCGCTGGTGGGTGAGTCGAGCACGGCGTAGTGTCCGCCGTCGCGCTGGGTGCCCCTGTAGGAGAACCTGCTGCTAGCGGTTCCTTCGGCGTCGATTCGGGCGGCGCGGACCAGGACCGGCCCGCGGTAGCCCGCCGCGATCCAGCGGACCTTCTTCACGTAGGAGCCGTCGGGCTGGCGGTCTTGAGCGCGCAGCGCGAGTACGGTGCCGTTGGTGAAGTAGTCGGCGACCGGATAGACCGGTCCGTCGCCGAGCACCGCCGTTGCCACACCGGGTCCGGTCCACGGGTGCGGTGCGGTCGTGGGACATTTGTTCCCGGCTGCGACGCGGGGGAGTCGGAGCGGCCGGGGCGCCATCGTCAGAGCGGGCGTCGAAGTGGAGGCCGACGGCGGCTCCGGGGACGCCAGACTCGATGGTGAACGATCGTTGCAGGAGGCGGCGACCAGCGGGAGCAAGGCGAGTACCGCCGCTGTATACCTTGATGGCTTCACCAGAGTCACTATCGACCATCTTCGTGTTCCTGGAGCTGCGGCACAAGGTCGAGACTCATCAGGTGACCGGCCGGGTCAACGTAATCCTCGGTGGTCTTGACGATCTCATGCGTAAGCCGTAGCTTACGGTTCGTGGACGCTTACCAAGATGGTTCTGGGTGGGAGGCGTTGGGCGATCCCACCAGGCGCGCCATCGTGGCCTGCCTGGCCGAGCGGCCGCGGGCCGTGGGGCAGCTGGCCGAGGTGTTGCCGATCAGCCGGCCGGCGGTGTCCCAGCATCTGAAGGTGCTGAAGGATGCCGGGCTGGTCAGCGATCACGCTGAGGGCACCCGGCGGGTGTATCGGCTCGATCCGGCGGGTCTGGCGGCGTTGCGGGATCAGCTGGAGACGTTCTGGAACCGGGCGCTGGACGGCTATCAGGACGTTGTCGACCAATCGAGCGAGGAGCAGTCATGACCCAGGCAGCGGATGTCGTTGTCCGCAGGCAGATCATCGTCGACGCGCCGGTCGAGAGGGCGTTCTCGGTGTTCACCGATCGGTTCGGCGATTTCAAGCCGCCCGAGCACAACCTGCTCGGCGCGCCGATCGCCGAGACCGTGTTCGAGCCGAAGGTCGGCGGTCACATCTACGACCGGGGCGCCGACGGCACCGAGTGCCGGTGGGCGCGTGTCCTGGCCTACGAGCCGCCGGACCGGGTGGTGTTCAGCTGGGACATCAGCCCGCAGTGGCAGATCGAGACCGAGCCCGACAACACCAGCGAGGTCGAGGTCCGGTTCATCGCCGAGACCCCGCAGCGCACCCGGGTCGAACTGGAGCACCGCCACATTGACCGGCACGGTCCGGGCTGGGAGTCGGTCCGCGACGGCGTCGACCACGACCAGGGATGGCCGCTGTACCTGGCCCGGTATGCCGCCCTGTTCACCGAGAACGGCTGAACCGGGGCCTGGGCGAGAAGCCGGCTGTCGGTGTCGTTGGTGCGCCGGGTGCGCAGCTCGGCCACCATCGTGATCAGATCCTTGAGCGACTGGCCGGAGCGTCGGTCACGCCCGCCATGATCTCTGCGGGGTTGTTTGTTGAAGTCTTGGGAGTCTGATCGGGCATCATGACGGGGCTGATCGGCCAGCGCGGTCGCCGACTCCAAGTAGACACTGCTATGCACCTACCTGTCGGCAGTACTCCTGGTCGGCCTGGCCGTCAACTCGCTGTTCGGGTGGGCGTGGACCGACCCGATCGCCGCCTTGGTGATCGCCGCGGTCGCGGTCAGGGAAGGCCGCGACGCCTGGCGCGGTGATACCTGCTGCCCCCGCGGTGGGCACCCAGGCCGTCCCGCGAACCAGTGCGGCCGGCTGCGGCGAGGCCGTTCAGCCCCCGGGGTGAGGTGGGTCGCAGCTCACAGGAGCATGTCCGTGACCGGGGTGGTGGAGTCGGCCTTCTTGCGCGACTCGTCCCCGAACCAGCAGCCCTTGAGGGTGTCGCTGTCCCGCATGCGGTGCGGCAGCGTCGTGCGATGCCGGGCGGCGCGCGTGCCGTCCCGGTAGAGCACCCAGAAGTTGGCCGACTCGACGGTCTGCACCCAGCCGATCTTCCACGCCTCTTTCCCGGTGAACTGCACCGTCGCGGTGAATTCGACCCCGAAAGAGCCCATCGCGTGGGACGGCGGTTCGGCGGCCTCGTCCCCTGACTCGCTGGACTCCGAGTCGGGCTGGTTCTTCTGGACGATCAGCCGGGAGTCGAAGCCGAGGGGCACGCTCAGCACTCGGAACCGTTCTCCGCGCGGGCCGACGATCTCCGGGGACGGCTCCTTGCTGCCCGCTTCCTTGTGCACGCTCTGGTTGGCCTGGATTGGCTGATCGGTCATGAGGGGCCCTTTTCTTCGACTTTGTTCCCCATGGCACCACAGCATCATTCGCGTCACAAGAACCGTTGGCCGGAGCGACCTCGCCGCGGACTGAGCGACGTCCGGACACCGGCCCGGCTGCCACCCGAGCAGGCCCAGGCCTGGGACCCTGCACCAACGGCGGTTGCCAGGAAGACCAGTCTCAGAAGGAACAACTGCGCGCAGATCGCACTTCTGGCGCGACGAGATCGCTCCCGAAAGATCGGCGGCGGTGAACGGCGAGGTGGGAAGGTCGAGCCGGTCGCGGCCGGATGCGGTCATGACAGGGAATGGGTCATTGGCCCGACGACGGACCCGCTTTCAGACAGCCGAAAACGGGGACATCTTTTCTTGAGAAGAAGTGCGGGAAGCTTGAAGTAGGATTTCTAGTCGAGGAATGCTGGCGCCGCGCGGCGTGTAGTCCTGGGTTTCGCTTATGTCTGTACGACGGTCTGGTTCTGTGGCAGCCGGTCGGGCGCCGAATCGGCGGTTGCGGGCACTGCTGGACGAGGCCGGCTGGACAGAGGACGAGCTGGCGCGGCGGGTCAACGGGGCGGCCGCCGAGTCGGGGCTGATGTCGCGGTTGGATCGCCGGTCGGTGACGCATTGGCTGGCGGGGCGCCGGCCCCGGCCGCCGATGCCCGCGCTGATCGCCGAGGCGTTCTCTCGTGGCCTGCGCCGGACGGTCACCCTCACGGATATAGGGCTCGGCCCGGAGGGGTGCCAGCAGGATGGGGCCACTGTGCCTGCCCGGCCGGATGCGGGGGCTGAGTTGACGCATTTGGCCCAGTTCACTGGAGGTCGTGCCCAGGCGTTGGCGGGCGGCGCTTACCGGTTGGCGTCGCTGACGGTTCCGGGGTGGGCCCAGGCGGTTGAGGCGCGTCCGGTGAGGGCGAGTGTGCCGGAGATTCCGCGGCCGGGGCCTGGTCAGGTCGCCACGATCGAGTCGATGGTCCAGGTGTTCTCCGACAGCGACACCACCTTCGGTGGCGGTCGTGCCCGTGCGGCGTTGATGGCCTATCTGGCCAGTGACATCGCGCCCTGGCTGCGTGCGTCGATCGACCGGCGGCTGCGTCGCCGGCTGCTGTCGGCCGCCACTGAGCTGACCTATCTGGCCGGGTTCATGTGTTTTGACGACGAGTGTCATGGGCTGGCGCAGCGGTACTACCGGGCGGCGCTGGAGATGGCCACCGCGAACCGTGACCCGGCCGCCTACGCGGTGACGTTGCGGGCGATGTCGGTCCAGGCCCGAGCGCTGGGGCATCGGCGGCACGCCGAACACCTCGCCGAGGTCGCCGTGGCCACCAGCCGCGGCGCGGCGCGTCCGGTGCACCAGGCCTTCTTCTGGGGGCAGCTCGCGGTCGCCACCGCCGCCGCCGACAACCCTCGCGGCGCGGTGTCGGCGTTGTCGGCCGCCGAACGCCACCTGGACCAGGCGACCTCGTCGGTCACCGCGTCGGCCGACGAGGCCGCCATGGGCGGCTACCACCCGGCGGCGCTGCTCCACCAGGAGGCAGCGGTCCGCGCGCTCCTGGGCGACGGCAAAGGCGCGATCACCGCACTGAGCGCCTCGATCCGGCACCGCCCGCTCAGCGAACGACGCTCACGCGCCATCCTGCACGCGCGCCTGGCCGAACTGCACCTGGACCAGGGTCACCTGGAACCGGCCATCGCCGCCTGGCAGACCTTCCTCGCCGACTACCCCCAGCTGTCCAGCGGCCGCGCCTGCACCGCACTGGACATCATGCGATCCCGGCTACGCCCCCACGGCGCCCACCCAGCCATCCGGCAACTGCTGGCCCGCGCCGCCGCCGCATGACCAGCCACCGCATGGCGACTCCCGCATTCTCGGCAGACGCTCAGACCTGCGCGGGAACCTCACTGTGGACGTCGTGATGGCGTGCGTCGTGATGCCGGTCGAAGGTCACCGTGCCGGTGCCGTCCGGGCGGGTGCGCATCCCGCGCCGGCGCACTGACAACGGGCCCAGCCCGGACAAGGCGTGGATCACCTGCCGGTCCAAGCCCTCGGGAGCGGTCAGGGTGGCGATCAGCCCGATCGTCGTGGCGGTCGCCAGGTCCTCCGGGCGCAGGCCGGACAGTCCTGTCACCACGCGCACCCGCGCGCCGGTGGTCTGAGCGGCGCGACTCGCCCGGGCATGGACGGCCCGGGTGTCGGTGTCGCCGGTGTCGCCGGTGACGATCAGGGTCAGGTCGCCGGCGGACGCGATGGCGGCGACGGTCTCCGATCGGTCGGAGGCGGCTTCGCACAGCACATCGAGATGGTGCCCGGCCAGGCGCGGATAGCGGTCTCGCAGGGCCGTCACGATCGGCATGGCCTCTTCGACCGGCATGCCGGGCTCGACCACGAAGGACAGCCGCTCGGCGTCGGGCACCGGCAGCGCCCGGGCATCGGCCACCGTCTGTACGACTCTTCCGGCGTCACCCGCCTGCTCGGCCAGCGCCGGCAATGCCGCATGTTCCTGGCGTCCGATCAGAGCCACGGTGTCGCCGCGGTCGGCGTAGACGGACGCGTCGGTGTGCGCCGCGGACACCAGCGGGCACGTCGCGTCCACCACCTTCCAGCCGCGGGCGGCGGCATGCGCCCGCGTTCCCGCTCCGTGCGCCGGGATCACCACCTGAGCGCCGTCGGGAATCGTGTCCGGATCATCGGCGAAGACCGCGCCCGCTCGTCGCAGCCCGTCGGCCACCGAAGGACCGGCGACCGGGCGCCCGAGGACGTACACCGGTCCGGAGCCCCGCGCCACCGCCTTGCTGATCATGTCGAGGGCGCGGGCGCCTCCCCAGCACAACGGTGCCGTGTCCGCCACCACGAGCCGGCGGCTGCGCAACGCCGCCCCCCACTCCCGCACCGTCCGTTCGGCCATCGTCAGCCCTGCGGGATCGTCGCGATGAGCTTGGACCGCGATACCCAACGCCATTCCATCGCGATTGACGTACGACATCGTGAACATCACCGCGTCGCCGGGCACCCCACCATCGGGCGACACGACGCCCGAGCAGACCGAAAGCGACATACCCGCGTCGGAGACCTGCTGCCGCAGGGCCGCAGCAAGCAAGGCAGCCGCCGGGCACCGTACACTCCCTCGCTCGGCATCGATGAAAGAACTGGCGACCAGCACCTTCCCTGGCAGCACATCACCCTTCGCCGGGAACCACCGAAACCGCAGTGTCCGCTTCACCATCGCCCCCCCGATAGACCTCACCACGACGATCCCCGCCATTGCGTCACCCCGTCACCAGAGGCAAGTCAGGAATCGCCAAATCGCCGGGCCGCGCGGACTCCCGCCCGAGAGCCGTGGTCAGTGCTCTCGTTGCAGGATCAGATCGGCCAGGACGGTCAGGTAGGCTGCCCCGTCGGCGGTGGGACGGGCGGAGTGCAGGGCGTCCATCGCTGCGGCCAGCCGGCGCTCGGCTTCCGTGGCGGCCCAGCTGCGGCCGCCCGCCGCCTCGACCAGTTCGGCGGCCTGCGTCACGTCCAGTTCGTCGGAACTGCGGTACATGCCGCTCAGCCGGAAGCTCGCTTTGGTGCCTGAGCGCAGGGCCGCCACTACTGGCAACGATCTCTTGCGGGAGGCCAGATCCGATCCGGCGGGCTTGCCGGTGACTTCTGGGTCGCCCCAGATTCCCAGCAGGTCGTCGACCAGCTGGAACGCGACGCCCAGCTGGCGCCCGAACTCCCGGTACCGGCCTGCGGTGTGCTCGTCGGCACCGGCGGTGATGGCTCCCAGCTCGCAGGCGGCGCCCAGAAGCGCGCCGGTCTTGCCCTCGGCCATCGCCAAGCACTCGGCAAGGTCGACATCGTCTCGCTGCTCGAATGCCACATCGGCCCATTGACCGGCGCACAGGTCCTGGACGGCGCCGGTCAGCGTCCGCACGGCGGCCCCGGCAGTGGGCTGGGTGTTCAGTTGCTGCACCGCAGCCGTCAGCAGCACGTCCCCGACCAGGATCGCCTGGCCGACTCCGAACACCGTCCAGGCTGTGGGCCGGTGCCGCCGCAGCTCATCGCCGTCCATCACGTCGTCATGCAGCAGCGAGAAGTCATGCACCAACTCCACGGCCACCGCCGCCGGCACTGCCTTCTTTACGGCGGCAGCTCCACCGACTGCTCGGGCACACGCCAGCGCCAGCGCCGGACGTACCGCTTTTCCGCCCTCATCAGCAGGGCGGCCCTGGGCGTCCCACCATCCCGCGTGATATCCCGCCGCATGCTTGATCTCCGCCGTCAGTTCCTCGACCGCTGCCCGCTGTGCGGGCTCGACGATCCGATGAGCTTCGGCCAGCACCGTCTCGGCTGAGCGTGGCGTCAGCGCTGCGGAGTTGAGCCGGGAATTAGTCGCCACTCTGCTTTCCATCACCACTCCATGGCCGAGACGGCCTGACTGCGTTGGCTGTTTCCGTCGGGTCGGCTACTACTCGCAGAGGCTGCGGAGGGCCTCCTCGAGACAATGCAGCTGGTCGGAGATCCAGGGCAGGTTCGCCGGGTCGCTGCTGTTCAGTGCTTCGGCTCTTTGGTCGGACGTGGTGCCGTACAGCTGGCTGGTCGCCACGCGCAGGCGGAGCGGGTCGTGGTGTTCTCCGAAGTCTCGTGCCGGCAGCACTTCGATGCCGTGAGCCTGGCGCAGGTGGGCGACCAGTTGCGTGCCGGTTCCGATCTGCCGGGCTGACCATAGGTCCGCCTGCAGCGGTTCGAAGTCGGGGTACAGGTAGAAGGCTCCGGCCGGCAGCGGGGTCAGCGCTCCCGCAGACCGGAACACTGCTACAGCGGCCTGCGCCACTTTTGCGTGCAACTCTCGTGCGGAGTTCAGGTATTCGGTGATCTCTGGAGGCTCGCTGAGAGCGTGCGCGGCTGCCTCTTGCACCGGTGTGCTGCCACATGACCAGATTTCACTGCCGATACCTAGAACATTGGATTTCAATTCGTCGCCGAGTTCGCTGCTGGGGAAGCGGGCTATCCCGATACGCCATCCACCCAGCGCCAGGTTCTTGCTGAGGCCGGTGGTGACGACGGTCCGTTCTGGAGCGAGCTGGCTCGGAGACAGAAACGTCTGGGCCGGGTCGTGGACGAGGTCACGGTAGATCTCGTCGGAGACGATGGTGAATTCGTGTTCACGCGCGACGGCGCACAGCGCCTCCACGGTTTCCGGACGCGCCAACGTACCTGTCGGGTTGTCTGGAAGGGTCACGATGACGGCCTTGAGGGGAGTTCCCATCTGCCGTGCCGCCGTGGCGATGGCGGCGAGCGTGCCGGGATCCGGGATCCCGCCGTCGTGGTCTGAGATGGGGATGGAGACGGGTTTGGTGCCGATCATGCGTAGCTGGGCGGCGTAGCTGATCCAACTGGGCTGGGGGATGGCGATGGGACCGCCGAGGGAGAGCACCAGGGCGTACAGCAGTGCCTTGCTGCCCGGCCCGGCCAGCACGTTTTCAGGATCGGTCGCCAGGCCGCGACGGGCCCAGTATCCGGCGGCGGCGGCGCGGAGTGTGCTCGAACCTTCGACCGGGCCGTAGGCGTTCAGATGCGCATGGGTCGCCAGAGCCTCGATCAGAACGGGCGGTGCGGGGATGTTGGCGTCGCCGAACGCCAGCGGGATGCGCCGCGCGGGACTCGTGTCGGCGCGCACGGCCGAGGTCCGCAAGGTCGCCGACACATCCGCCGTCAGGCCATCGGCCGGCTGCCCCTGGATGGACGTGGGTTCGACAGAAGTTGTTTCCGCAGGCATGGTTTTCGTGTCCATTGGTCGTGCCGGGTCAAATGGTCGTGCCGGGTCAGATCGTGGCCTCATAGATCCGTTGGTGGTCGGCGATCGCCGCCAGCCGGTAGGGGGCGGTGGTCTGCTCTTCGATCTTGCGATCGGCGTCGTCGGTCAGGTCGCTTTCGTGGTGGAGCCGCTGGTAGTGCTCGTAGTCGATGGGGTGGCGCCGGGCGATGGCGTGGGCGTTGACGGTGGTCCGAAGATGGTCGCGGTAGCCGGGGACCACCGTGCCGCCAAAGAATTCGGCGACGGCGCCTGAGCCGTAACTGATGATGGCGACGGGTTGGTCGGCGAGGTCTTTGCGGTGGTCGAGCAGGGACGCCAGGGCGACGTAGGCCGACGCGGTGTAGCTGTTGCCGATGGCGCGGTTGTAGTGGGTGGTGGCGGCCAGCGCCGCGTCCAAGTCGGCGGCGGAGTCGCCGGCGGGGCCTGCTGCGCCGGCGTGCTTGAGCAGGTGCCGGTGGGCTTTATAGGCCATCTTGGTGAACGGCTGGTGATAGCAGAACGCTGCGAACTGATCCAGGTCGCGGCCGCCGCGGCGATGATAGTCGGCGAAGGCGTGCTGGGTGGCGCGTTTGTAGGCGTCGATGGACAGCTTCCCGTCCACCACCGCTTCGGTGCGGTAATTGGGGCGCCAGAAGTCGGAGACGTCCTCGGAGTAGACCCCTGAGCACGGTTCGATGCGCAGGATGGCGGGATCGGCGGTGAGGAGCATCGCCGCGGCCGCCGCCCCCTGCGTCGGTTCCCCGTCAGAGCCGAGTTGGTATTTGGCGATGTCGCTGGCCAGCACCAGGATCTGCTGCTCCGGGTCGCGGGCGATCAACGCCGTCGCGAACTGCAGGGCCGCGGTGGCCGAGTAGCAGGCCTGCTTGAGTTCCACGACGCGGCACGTGGCGGGCAGGCCGAGAAGGCCGTGCAGGTAGAGCCCGGCGGCCTTGGACTGGTCGACGCCGGTCTCGGTGGCGAACAGGATGGTGCGGATCCGCTCCTGGCCGTGCCGGGCGATGATCGGCTGCGCGGCGGTCGCGGCCATGGTGACGATGTCCTCGTCGGCGGCGGGGACACTGAAGGCGTCCTGGCCCAGGCCGGTGTGCAGCTTGGCGGCGTCGACGCCGAGGTGGCTCGCGAGGACGTCCTGGTCGAGGCGGTAGTGGGTGGTCGAAAGCGACAGGTCCTCGATCCCGATCGGCCGCTCAGTGGTGTTCGGTGTCATGTCCGGCTCCTTGTGGTCTCTCTTCATGTGGCGGGCTCAGCAGCGGGGCGGCGTTCGTATTTCACGTGGGCCTTCATGAGTTCGCCGGGGTTGGTCTGCGCCGCCATCAGCGACAGCTCGCCGCACAGGACGGTGGCGGCGGCCAGAACGGCCAGGCGGCGGGCGTTCGCGCCGGGCTGGTGCTCGTCGCGGCAGCCCAGGCGAGTGAGGTTGTCGGCGACAAAGCCGTGGTTCTTGGCGCTTCCAGTCGTGCCGACGATGATGTTGGGCAGCGTGCAGGAGAAGTACAGGTCGCCGTCGCGGTCCTCGGCATGGGTGATGCCTTGCGATCCCTCGACGATGTTGGCGGCGTCCTGCCCGGTCGCCAGGTAGAAGGCCAGCAGCAGGTTGGCGTAGTGGGCGTTGGCCGAGCGGATCCCGCCGGCGAGCATGGTGCCGATGAGATTCTTGTGGACGTTGAGCTCGGCGATCTTCGCCGCGGTGGTGTGCAGCCGGCCGTCGACCAGCTCGGCGGGCAGCAGGATCTCGGTGACGACGTTCTTGCCGCGGCCCAGGATGCCGTTGATGGCCGTGGCCTTCTTGTCGGTGCAGTAGTTGCCCGAGATCGAGCCGTAGCGCAGGCCGGGCACCGTGGTCAGGACGTGGTCCATGAGATGGTCACTGGCCAGGGTGACCATGTTGTGCCCGGCCGCGTCCCCGGTGGCGAACTCGAAGCGCAGGAACAACAGGTTCCCGGTGATCTCGTGGTTGAGGTCGATGAGCCGCGCGAACCGGCTGGAGTCGGACGTGACCTCCTGGAGTTGGCCGAACTCGGCCGACAGTTGCTGCACCGCGTTGTGGGCGGTGGGCGCGTCGTCGGCCTCCAGCAGGATCGAGCGGGTCATGCGCTCGTCCACCAGGGTGGCGACGATCCCGTTCTCCACTTGGGCCGACAGACGGGCGCCGCGCTGCGCCGAGGGCCACAACGGGGACTCAAAGGTGGCCAATGGCACTGACACCTGGTCGTTGATGGTGTTGCCGGTGATGTGAATCGGGCCCACCCATTTCATGGGCACGACCGCGGAGCCTTCATCGGTGTGCTCTTCGTTGGCGTGCGTTTCGTTCGTGTCCGTGCTGTTCGTGTCCGTGCTGTTCATGTGCGGGTACTCCTGGTGCTGTAGGGGGCGGGGTCGATGCCACGCGCCTGGCAGAACGCGGCGACCTGGCCGGTCAACAGCAGGTCACAGCAGGTCAGGTCGGCAGGTGTGGGCGTGCCGAGGACGGTCATGAGGCGTCGAAGGGCTTCGAGCCAGTCCGCGATCTCGTCCACCAGCGCGGCCGTCCCCTGCTCGACGAGGACACCGAGGAAGCGGCCGGCCACCCCCACCGCCGTCGCGCCGAGCGCCAGGGCTCGGGCGACGTCCAGGGCAGAGCGGACACCGCCGGACGCGAAGACGCCGATACCGTCGACCCCTGCGGTGTCCAGCAGGCAGCAGGGCGTGGACTGGCCCCAGCTTTGGAGGAACGCGTAGTCGCCGCGGGACCGGCGGTTGTTCTCGATACGGGCGAAGTTGGTTCCGCCGCGCCCGCCGACATCGGCCGCCGCGACACCCAGTTCTCGCAGCCTGCGGACGGTGTTGAGACTGAGGCCGAACCCGACCTCCTTGACGATCACGGGCACCTCGACCGCGGCGGTGATGGTCTCGATGCGGGCGGGCCAGGCGGCGAAATCCCGGTCGCCTTCGGGCATCACGATCTCCTGCAGGGCGTTGAGGTGGATCTGCAGGGCGTCGGCCTCGAGCAGGGCCACGGCCCGCCGCGCCTGGTCGGCGTCGGCGTTGGCGTTGAGATTGGCGATCACCACGCCGTCGGGATTCTCGTCGCGCAGGACGCGGAAGGTACTGGCCAGGCTCGGATCGCGCAGGTAGGCGCTCATCGAGCCGGACGCGATCGGGATCCCCGCCTCGCGGGCCGCCACGGCCAGCTCCCGGTTGATCTTCCCGGTTCCGGCGCTTCCGCCGGTCATGCCGTTGATGTACAGCGGGGCCTGCCACGTGCCTGCGGGCGTCTTGACCGCCAGCTCGACGGAATCGCGGTCGATGCCGGCCAGAGCGTGGTGCACGAAGTTCACCGCGTCGAAGTCGCCGGCCGCGTGGTCGGAGGGCCGGCCGGCGTCCGGGCCGCTGTGCTGCTGGTCGACGGCGTGACGGACGTGGTCGTCCTTACGATTCCCAGTCCCGTCCGTGGCGCCGTTCGTGGTGCCGCTCGTGGTGCGGTCTTCGGTACGGCTTTCGGTGTTGTCCTCGGTCATGCCCGGTCCTGTTCGGTGGGGTGGACGCGCAGGTCGAGTGGCTGGATGCCTTCGCGTTTCCATCGGTCGTGCAGCTCGGCCACCTGGTGCTGCTGGTCGCGGCGCAGCAGGGCGATACCGCAGTCACCGCCGCCGGCGCCCGAGGGTTTGGCCGCCGCGCCGATCGCGTCGGCGGCGGCGCACAGTGCGCGCAGCCGGGGCGTCATCCAGCCCAGCGACATCTGGCGGTCCAGAACGCCCAGCACGTAGCGGGCACATCTGATCTGCTCCTGCATCCGCGTGACATCGCCGTGCGTCAGCCAATAGACCAGGGCTGACACACAATCGGCGCTGACGTTGAAGAACGTGCGGTGACCTGCGGCCCTGTGCTGGTCGCCCAGCAGCCGCCGGACCTGCTCAGTGGTGGCGGCGGGTTCGCCGGTCCAGCCGATCTCCAGATGGGCGTCCACCGGAGTCGGCAGCGGCCGCAATGTCAGCTCGCGCCACGGCGCGTCGAGTGCGGCAGTGATACCGCCGCCGTCTGCGAGGGAGGCCACACTCTGACGGTCGGGAGCGCAGTACAGCAGCCAGCCACCGAAGGCGCTCGCCGCCACATCGCCGCCGGAGGCGTCCGGTGCCACGGCGAGGGTGGCGAGCATCGCCAGCCGGTACAACTCCTCGCGGCCCAGCTTCAGGCGGTGGAAGCGCGCCAGTGCGTCACACGTCGCGACCGTGACCGCTGCGCTGGATCCAAGCCCCAGCTTGCGGCCGTCCGGCGCGGCCAGATCGGTACTGACCGACAGGTGGAAGCAACAGGTGGGCATGCCGCGTTCAGCGACCAGGCGCTCCACGACCCGCACGGCCGACAGCACGTACGAGAACGGTCCGTTCTTGGCGGCCTCGATGCCCGGCTCAACATGCGGCTCGGCCGCCGGTCGGCTGAGCCGTCCGCCAGAACTCCTGCCCGACGGCCGGCGCGGCAGGACGAGCTCTCCCGCGCGGTCGGAGGAAAGCGTGGTGGGGCCGCTCGTGGCGGTCACGGTCACGGTGGCGTAGCGGTCCACCGCCACCAGCACCGCGGGACAGCCCGGCTCCAGGACCGCATACTCTCCCGCGACGAACAACTTGCCGGGCGCCGTGCGGGTGATCATCGCTCATCACCGCCCGGGTGTTCGCTCTGGAGCCGTACGCCGGGACCGGGGCGCGCGAGGTGAACCGACCTGACCGCGTCGATCGCGTCCGCCGTCTCAGCGACGCGGTCGGCATCGGCGCGCGGGCAGAGCACGACGACGTTGGGGCCCGCGTCGGCCGTGGCGTAGGCGGCCACGTTGTCGGCTCGCAGCGCGTCCACCGCGTCCAGCACCGCCAGCGAACCCGCCGACAGATAACGCACGGCCGGACGCGCGGCCAGCATCGCGGCATGCATGCCCAGCGCATTGCCCTCGGCGATCGCGCCGATCGCCGGCAGGTCCCCGCGAGCCAGCGCGTCCCGCATCCGCTCCAGATCCGTGGCGCTGGCCTGGGCCCAGGCCCGATACAGCGGGGACGTGGCCACCGTGTGCCGCATCGCCTCCCGGCTCGGCACCTTCTTGGAACCCGCGTCGGTCACAGCGACCACCAGGACCAGATCGAGGGGCCCGACCGGCACCGGCTCGGCGAACGAGCTCACATCACCCGCACTGCCGTCCCCGCTGCCCGCGTGCCACTGGACGAATCCGCCGAACACCGAACGGCACGCCGAGCCCGACCCCCGCCGAGCCAGCCGCGACAGCGCACGGCCGTCCAGGTCGAGCTCGTAGGCCGCCGCCGCGGCGGCGGCCAGCGCCGCGAATCCGGCCGCCGACGACGCCAGCCCGGCCCCGGTCGGGACCTGGTTCACCGACTCCACCACCGCACGCTCCCGCCGGCCCGCCAGCCTCCGGACCAGGTCCAGAAATGCCTGGACCCGCTCAGCAGCGGCGCCCCCGGCCGTGTCGCCGTTCAGGGTGATCATGTCCGTGGACGCCTGGGGAGCGAGCGTGACGTGGGTGGTGGTCGCGAAGATGTCCAACGTCACCGACAGGCTGCCGGTGACCGGCAGCGCCAGCGACTCGTCCCGCTTGCCCCAGTACTTCACCAGCGCGATGTTCGGATGCGCCACGGCCGTGACACCCGCGCGAACATCCACCGATCCTTGGCTCAGCATGATGCGCCCCCCAACTCGACGGGCCACGTCCGCGCCGCTCCCGCCTGCTCCATCGCCTCGCACAGATGGGCGGCGTCGTCGCGGGGGTCGGCGAGCGCGATGACGCAGCCGCCCAGCCCGCCGCCGGTGACCTTCGCGCCCAGCGCCCCGGCCTCGATCGCCGCCGCCACCAGCCGATCGATCTCCGGAGTGTTCACTCCCAGCCAGGCGAGCACGTCGTGGAAATCGAGCATGCGCTGCCCCAACGCCGCGACGCGGCCCGCGGCCAGGTCGTCGACAGCCCCCCGCACCAGCCACGCGGCCCGTGCCAGTGTTTCCTCAGCGGACCTCGGATCGGCTGCCAGACGCGCACGGACGCGGTCCACCGCCTTCCGGGTACCGCCCGGCACCCCGGTGTCGGCCACGACCACCACCGCGTCTACTCCGACGGCGAGCGGGCGAGCATCCCCGTCCTCGAACCAGATCGGCCCGCGGGCGACCACCGCGCGGGCATCGACGCCGCTGGCCCGGCCGTGCGCCACACGTTCGCTCTTCTGGACCAGTTCATGCAGCGTTTCCGCGTCCACCGTCTCGCCGTGCAGGTCGGCGGCCGCACGCACAGCCGCCGCGGCGCAGGCGGCGCTGGACCCCAGACCCCGCCCGGACGGAATGGCACTGTCGAGCGTGAACTCCAGACCGTCATCGACCGCGACTTCCAAGTCCGGCTTCCCTTGCGTCCTCGCGCCATCACGCCGCACCCGAGCCGAGGCTGAAACAGCCAGCGCGGGAATGGGAACCGCGATCGCCGGCGTCCCGTAGACCACGGTGTGCTCACCCAGCAGAACCGCCTTACCGTGAGCGACACCGACACCGACACGTTCGTCCGAGACGCTCATCGACCCGCACACCACGACCACTCCGAAGCAGAGAATCGGTTTCGACTTCGCCGGCGGTACTGCCGACGTCCCTGAGGGATGACCCCGCGCGCACCCTGACCAACACGATCCGCCGAGGAGATGTGTCGCGCTTTACCCCGGTGTCGCGCCTTCCGCTCTGACCAGCCACCGAAGCACAGGGTCGTCGCAGACCTCGATCTGCCAGGAACTCGCTGTCATCGATGTGTGTTGTGGCTGGCGAGACACCGGCGGCACCGGCGGCCCGACTTCATCACAGTCGGTCTTGGAATGGACGACCATTGCCGGTGAGTGCGAGCAGGGCCCAGATGTCGGCGAACACCGGTGCGTCGAACAGCAGGGGCCGGGGAGCGACCTGGTCGGGGAGGGCCGTGTAGCCGCCGTCCGATTCCTGGCGGCGCAGCAGGTGGGTGATGCCACGGCGGATGACTTCGGCCTGTTCATCGATGGCCGACAGGGCGAGCAGCGAGTAGGCGGTGCTGGCGGTGTCACTCGGGTCACCTGGCCGGTAGCCCCATCCGCCGTCGTCGTTCTGGGCGGAACGCAGGAAGCCCAGGGACCGGTTCCGCGCTCGCTGGATCTCGTGGTCGAGGTTCGAGGCTTGCGGGTGCGGCAACGATCGGAGCGCCCACATCGTTCGCCAGATCGTGTTCGACTCGCTCAACGACCAGCTTCGTTCGAAGGTCCCATCCGGTCGCTGTGCCTTGAGCAGGAAGTTCGCCGAACGGCCGAGCAGATCGGCGTGGCGCTGCGGAAGGAAGCCCAGCGCGCAGGTGGCTCCGGCGGTCATTCCCACTTCGGGCGGATCCCCGGCCACGTAGGTCGGCAGGCCGCCGTCCAGGCCCGCCATCCCGGCCAGATACCGGCCGGCCCGGTCGAGGCAGGACCGGTGGCGGACGGGATCGGCGACGGCAAGGAAGGCGGTCGCGTAGGAAGTCGTGTCCACATCGCTCTGCGACGTACCTTCGCCGAACGGCCAGCCGCCGTCCGGCAGTTGCTGTCGCTCCAGGTAGTCGCCCATGCGCTGGAGCAGGTCCGGTTCGGCTCCTGCCCTGGCCAGGGCGAGACCGGCGGGGCCACTGGCGAAAACGGCCAGGTCGGCGATGGCCGGCATTCCCCCGTCGCGGTTCTGGCGTGCGACCAGTTGCTCGGCGCCCTCGGCCACCACCCGATGGCCGGGCGTGGACGTGCTGATCGCGAGGAGCCCCAGCACATTCGCTGTCATGTGGTTCTCCCAGACACCGTCGGGGCCGGTATCGAGGAGCCGCACCAACTGGTCGCATTCGGCGGCATCAGCGAGGTCCGGCCGTGCCAGACCAGAGGCGATCAGTACGCGCAGGCTGAGCCCTATCAGGTTCACCCAGCGCACCCGGCTGTTCGGGTGGATCTTGTCCGGCCGCATTCCCTCGTCGAAGGGAATGGCGCCGACGACCGCCAGGCACGCGTCGAGCAGCAGCCGCTTACGCTCCGTCGTGAAATGATCGAAATCGCCGAGCAGGTCGTCGTGAACGGCTTCGGCGTCGGCGGACCGCCCGTGGAGAAGCGCGTCACACAGGGCACTGTCGAATCGTGTCGTCCGCACTCCGGTGTCGCTGAGATAGCCGGCGAGGCGGTCCTGAGCCGCCGGATGCAGGCGCTCGCGGCGCAGCAAGCTCAACATCAGTGCCGATTCCAGGACTCTGCTGGCACAGCCGCCGGGTGCCGCGCCTGTCGTGCCGATCTGCCGGGCAAGATGGTCGACCAGCCGTCGCCGCGCTGACTCCATCACGCTCACTCCTCGCCGCGACGCGCCGCGACCAGTCCGAGCCGTACCGCGGGCTTGACCGTCATCCGGAAAGGGTCCAGGGCGATCGCCCTGCGGGCCTGCCCCTCCGGGAGCCGGACGGGCAGCCGGCGCGACCACGACGCGAGCCGCATCCTGGTCAGGCCGGGCCGGCCGCGGAGGCGGCCGGGCGACAACACGCGCTGGCCGTCGACCTCGCCGAGACCGGCCGTGAACAGCGGAAGCGCGGGGAGCCTCGACCGGTGCCGGCCGACCTGGACGGTGGCCACCGGTCCGTCGTCATCGGTTACCTCGACCATGCCGTCTTCCCACCTGAAGGTGGCCAATTGTTTCGGCAGCCCCCAGATCCGCCGGCCCCCCAGCTGCGACGCCCGGTCATCGACCCAGATCAGGTGAACGAACAGGCCCAGATGGCGACCGCGCCGCGCCATCGTGCCGACCGCGAACTCGTCGTAGCGCAGCGTCCCCTCCAGGTAGCGGATCAGCATCAGGGCGGTGAGCGCGGGCCGGACCGGCGTGAGGTCGGCCGGCAACGCCGGAGCCGGCTCGGCCCTGAAGAAGCCCGTCCACATCCGGCCCCTCGACCGCCAGGGCGGCGGCGGGTAACCGCTCTGATGGGGATCGTTCATGGTCAGCCGTCCTTCCACCTCGTGGAGCCGGTCCCGCCGACGGCGGTGTAGCCGCCGTCGGCATAGAGCACCTGTCCGGTGATGTAGCGGGCGTCATCCGAGCACAGGAAGGCCACCACGCCGGCGATGTCGCCGGGGACTCCGAGCCTGCCGAGCGGTAGTGCCCCACCCCGGCGCTGGACGACCGCCGCATCGCCGAAGTCCGATGCCGTTCCCTCGGTATGGATCAGCCCGGGCCCGACGGCGTTGCATCGGATTCCCAGCGGCCCGAACTCGACCGCGGCCTGCCGCGTCAGCGTCTCCAGCGCGGCCTTGGACGCCGGATAGATGCCCACCTTCGGTGTGGGCGTGTGCGCGGTCACCGAAGACAGGTTCACCACACATGCCCCCTCGGTCATCGTGGGGACGAACGCCTGCATGAGCAGGAGCGGCGCGAGCAGATTGGTGTCGATCACCTCCCGCGCCTGTTCCGGCCGTACGTCGGCAAGTGGGCCATATCGCCAGATTCCAGCGTTGTTGACCAGTGCTCGGCACTCGCCGACCCGCTCTGCCAGCCGAGTCACGGCCATCGGGTCGGTCACGTCGCCCACGAACGGCAGGGCATCGGACCCGGCGCACGCGCGCTCCAGTGCCGGGCCGTCGCGGTCGACCGCCGTCACCTGGTAGCCGTCCTGGATCAGCCGCAGGAGGATCGCCCGCCCGATGCCGCGAGCCGCACCGGTGACCACCGCCCGCGGCGCCGCCGTCCCGCTCATCGCCGCACCCGTACGGGCAGGCTCGTCCGGCCGCGGAGCAGGAAGCTGGACAGGTATCGCGGCTCGTGATCGACCACCTCGATTCCGCGGGTCCGCTCGGCCAGCACCTCCAGCGCGATGCGCGCCTCCATCCGGGCCAGCGCGGCGCCGACGCAGGCGTGGATGCCGTGGCCGAAGGCGAGTTGCCTGCGCAGGCCGGTCCGGTCGGGGGCGAACCGGTCCGGATCAGGGAAGACCGATTCGTCCCGATTAGCCGAGGCGAACGAGACCAGGACGGTGGCTTCGGCGGGCAGTCGCACGCCGGCGACCGTCACGTCACGGGTGACCCGGCGAAGCATCTGCTGGATCGGGCTGGCCAGCCGCGCCATCTCCTCGACCAGCGGTTCCGCGCGGTCAGGGGTGCGGCGCAACCGGTCCCATTCGAGCGGGTGCGCCGCGAGGAGCGCCATGCCCTCCGCCAGGAGCCGTGTGGTCGTCTCGTTTCCGGCCGCGAGCAGCTGACGGACCAGGCCGATCAGTACCGCCGACCGTTCGTCGTCGGCGGGCTCCGCGGCGTCGACCGCGCGCACGAGCCCGGTCAGCAGGTCCTCGCCGGGACGCTCACGCCGCCGCCGGCATTCGTCCATCAGCACCGCCTCGAACTCCGCGAGGTCGCGCTCGGCGGCGATCCATTCGGAGCCGTCGGCGGAACCGCCGATCGTGCCGGTCATCGCGCTGGTCCAGCGGCGAACCGAACCCCGGTGCGCCTCGTCCAGCCCCAGCACCTCGGAGATCACGAAGACCGGCAACGGGATCGCGAAGCGCTCGACGAAGTCGGCCTCGTCGGGGAGAGCGGTGGCGAGGTCCGTGGCGACGGCCCGTACCCTGCCCTCCATCCAGCCGAGCGCCCGTGGTGTGAACGCCTTGTTGACCATCCGCCGATAGGTGTCGTGTTCTGGCGGGTCATTGCTGAGCATCGGGCTGGTCGCGAGCCGCGCCGCCCGCAGCCGCGTCACCTCGTCCCGCACCTCGTCCGGCGGCGTGGTCCGCTTCCGGACCCGGGAGGAGTAGACCTCCGGATCGCTCAGGACGGCACGCGCGAGGTCCATCGTCGCCACGAAATACCAATTGCGTCCTGGCACGCGACATACGGGAGCGTCCCGGCGCATTGCCGCATACCAGGGATAGGGTCGCTGCTGAAAATCGGCACTATCGATATCCAGGCACGACAGATCTATTTCGGTCATGACGACCTCCAGAAGGTCCACATGGCCCTGCGTCTACATTAGGCAGACCGGAAGATCATTTCAAAGCCGCAGTTCTGCAAGGCGGCGCAGGATGTGGATCGGCGGCAATTTTTGCATGACAATGGGCCATGAGTACTTTGCAGGCGGAGATCACGACCTGGGCGAGGGAATTTCAGTTGATCTCCGATGACACTGCATGCCGGCGGCTGGCGGACATGCGGATCGAGCGTTTCGCCGAACGAGCACTTCCCGAAGCCGGCAGGGCCGACCAGGTACTGATCGCACAATGGACGGCCTTCATCTGCCTGGTCGACGACGAGCTGGACGTCACGCCCATGGGCGGGCGGCCCGAGCAGGTGGGGTCCGCGATGCACCGGCTGGTCGATGTGCTGGAACAGGATGGCCACGACGAGGTCCGTTCTCCCGCTGAGACCGCGCTGGCGGACCTGTGGCGGCGCACGGCCCCGCGCATGACCGGTGGACTGCGTGATCGTTTCATCGCGCACTACCGCGACTTCGTGGAAGCGACCCACGAGGAGGCCCTCGCGCGGGCTTCCGGCACCCGGCTGTCGTTGAGCCGCTACCTGCGACAACGTCATCGCAGCATCACCGCTCACCCGATGCTGGACCTCGTCGAGAGCACATATCCGGTGTCCCTGCCCGATGAGTGGCACTCCCGGTCGGCTGTCCGCGCACTGCGGGACGCGGCGGTCGACACCGTCGGATGGGTCAATGACCTCGTCTCGGCCGGTCCCGAGCTGACTCGAGGACAGGACAACCTCCTGACCGTCCTCGCACGCGAGCGTGGCTGCTCATACGCGGAGGCGAGGTCCACGGTCGTGGCCATGCTCGGCGAGAGCCGGCGCAAGTTCGATCAGGCGGCCGCCGAGCTGTCCCAGACGCCGGACGGACGGCGGTATGCGGCGTCCCTGTGTTCGTATCTGGACGCCGTGCTGAGCTGGCTGAGCGAGACCGCCCGCTTCGAGCAGACCGAGGATCTGATGGCGTACGGCCCCTCGCTCCTCGAGGCCGACAGGGAAAGCGGTCCCTGAAGTCATGATCAAATTGATGGCGCTGCTCACCAAGCTGCCGGAACTGACGCTGGAGCAATTCGACGCGCACTGGCACCGGCCGCATGGCGATCCGCTTACTCTGGCGATCCCGCTGATCCGCCACGCCGTGCAGAACGCACGGCTCGCCGCGGCCGAGGATCTCACCGATGCACCATTTCACGGCATCGCCGAAATCTGGCTGGACAATATGGCGGCGGTGCGCGGCCTGCCTTCCGATTCCGCGTATCTGGCGGCGGTGGCGGATCAGAAGTTCTTTATGGACGCCGGAAAACTACAGTTCCTGTGCACCCTGGAGACATCGGTCGACAATGCCGCCGTGCCCGCCGGTCCGCCCGCCGTCAAGCTGATCCGGCTATTTCGCGGTGAGGTCGCCCCAGGCCCCGCCGGGCTTGAGGCCGGCCCGCCCGACCCGCCCGACGTGGCGGATCGAGAGCGGGGGCGCGCTGTGGGTGCCGTCGGGCACACGTGGTCCCGATGCATCCCGATCGGCGACGGAGGCGAGGACGAGGACGGGAACGGGGACGGGGAAACGCCCGCTTTCGACGCGATCCGCGAGCTGTGGTTCCCCGATCTCGGCGCGCTGCGGGCGGCCCCGGCACGCGACCCGGTCGCCTGGGACGCCCTGTGCATGCCCACCGGAGCCGATCCCGGCTCTTCCAATACCTACGTGGCCACTGAGCGCAGGCTGCGGTGAGCTTCGCTGGAAAGGACCACCATGGCAGGAAGGCAGGCTCTGGACGCGGTCATCGTCGGTGCCGGGCTCTCTGGCCTGTACATGCTCCACAGGCTGCTCGGCCAGGGGATGTCCGCCCGGGTGTACGAGGCCGCGCCGGAGGTGGGCGGGACGTGGTATCTGAATCGCTATCCGGGCGCCCGCTGCGACGTCGAGAGCTTCGACTATTCCTACTCCTTCGATGAGGATCTGCAGCAGGAGTGGAGCTGGAGCGAGCGCTATCCCGCGCAACCGGAGATGCTGCGGTACCTGAGGCACGTCGCGGACCGGTTCGAGCTGCGTCGCCACATCACCTTCGGCGCTCGGGTGCGCGCCGCGCACTACCACGATGGCTGCTGGACGGTACGCACCGAGCGGGGTGAGGAGGCCGTCGGCCGCTTCTGCATCATGGCCACCGGGTGCCTGTCGATTCCGAAGGAGCCGGACATTCCCGGGCTCGGCGAGTTCGCCGGAGAGGTTCACCGCACGATGGACTGGCCCGCACACATGGACCTGTCCGGTCAGCGTGTCGGCGTGGTGGGCACCGGGTCGTCGGGCGTCCAGGTGATCCCGATTCTGGCCGAGCAGGCTCGCCATCTGACGGTGTTCCAGCGCACACCAGCCTTTTGCGTGCCCGCCAACAACGGCCCCCTCGATCCTGGAACCGAACGCGAGGTCAAAGCGGCCTATGCCGAGCGCCGGCGGCACAACCGCAGGTCGCAAGTGGGGTTTGTGCGTGACGACAACCCGCGGGCCGCCTTCGAGGTCGGCGAGCGGCAGCGCCGGGACGAGTACGCCCGCCGATGGGAGATGGGCGGCTTCGCTCTGCTCGGTGCTTTCGCGGACCTGCTGACCGACCAGCGGGCCAACGACACTGCGGCCGAGTTCATTCGCGCCAAGATCCGCGACACGGTGAACAACCCCGACGTCGCCGAACGCCTGCTGCCTTGGGGTTACCCCGTGGGGGCCAAACGCCTCTGCGTCGGGACCGGCTACTACGAGACCTTCAATCGCGACGACGTCACGCTCGTCGATCTGGCCAAGGCGCCGCTGGAGACCGTGACGGCCGCAGGGGTACGTACCCGGGAGCGCGAGCACCGGCTGGACACCCTCGTCCTGGCGACCGGATTCGACGCCATGACCGGTGCGCTGGAACGCATCGACATCCGTGGCAGAGACGGCTTGGCGCTCGCCGACAGATGGGCGCACCGGCCGCACAGCTACCTCGGGCTGGGTGTCGCGGGCTTTCCGAACCTGTTCATCATCGCCGGGCCGGGCAGCCCTTCGGTCCTCACGAACATGGTCACGGCCATCGAGCAACACGTCGAGTGGACGGCGGACTGCCTCGCCTACCTCCGCGGCCGTGGTCATCGCAGCATCGAGCCGGCCATCGAGGCCGAGGACGCGTGGACGGCGCACCTCGACGAGGTCGCCGGCCAGACTCTCTTCCCGCGAGCCCCGTCCTGGTACACGGGTGCCAACGTGCCGGGGAAACCGCGGGTCTTCATGCCGTACGCCGGCGGGCTGGCGACCTACGAGGAAACGTGCCAGGACGTCGCCGCGCAGGGCTACCGAGGCTTCATCCTCACCTGAGCCCGATCCGGACGGGAGATGGTCCGATGTCCCTGGACGAAGCCTCGGCCGCGCTCCTGGCCACGCTGGCCGAGCTGGGAGGCAAGCCGCTGCACGAGCTGAGTCCACACCGGGCGCGGGAGCAGGCTGCCGGGCTCAAAGAGCTCTACGGCCCTGGTCCTGAGATGGAACGGGTAGAGGAGCACATCACCGGTCCGGGCTCGACGCCGATCCGGCTGCTGGTCCCCAACGATCAGCCGCGTGGACTCGTCGTGTACTTCCACGGCGGTGGCTGGATGACCGGGACGATCGACGAGTTCGACACGCTGGGCAGGCAACTCGCCGAACGGACCGGCTGCGCCGTCGCGCTCGCCGGATACCGGCTCGCTCCTGAACACCCCTACCCGGCGGCGGTCGACGACGCGTGGTCCGCATTGCGATGGCTCGACGGGAACGCCGAACGGCTCTTCGACGTCCGGCTCCCGCTCATCGTGGCCGGAGACAGCGCCGGCGGGAACCTGGCGGCGGTGATGGCGCACCGAGCCCGCCGCGCGGGGACGCCCCGAATCGCGCTGCAGATCCTCATCTATCCCATCACCGACTGCGACCTGGAGACCGCCTCGTACGCCGATCCGGAGAACGAGCAGCTCCTCACCAGGAAGGCCATGGCCATGTTCTGGGACAACTACGTGCCGGACACCTCCATGCGACGCGCCGCCGACATATCACCGCTGCGGGCCGCCGATCTCACCGGGCTGCCGCCCGCCGTGGTGCTCACGGCCGAGCACGACGTGCTCCGGGACGAGGGCGAGGCTTACGCCGAACGCCTGAGGGCCGCCGGGATCGTAGTGACGCATCGGCGCTTCACCGGTCAGATGCACGGCTTCTTCACGATGGTCAACGTTCTTCCGGGCAGCGCGGCCGGACTTGACCACGTCAGCGCGGAGATCGACATGCGGCTCCGCGATCTGGAATCACGTCCCTGAGGTGGCAGACAGAAGCGTGACATGTTCCGAAAGCGCGACAAATCCGGACGGACATCCACGTTGGCAGGTGCCGCCCAGGGGTTAAGGACTAAGAGCCCCGTCGACCGGCCGCAAGGCGCCGGTCCAAGGGACACCGTGTGTCTGAGCCAGGCAATGAGACCGCGGCGATGGCGCTGTGAGAGGAGTCATGACGTGACCTACGTCATTGCGGAGCCCTGTGTGGACCTGCTCGACAAGTCGTGCATCGACGAATGTCCGGTCGACTGCATCTATGAGGGCAAGCGGATGCTTTACATCCACCCGGACGAGTGCGTCGACTGCGGCGCCTGTGAGCCGGTCTGCCCGGTCGAGGCCATCTACTACGAGGACGACACACCGGAGCAGTGGAAGGACTACTACAAGGCCAACGTGGAGTTCTTCGACGACCTCGGCTCGCCGGGCGGCGCCTCCAAGGCCGGGAAGATCGACAAGGACCACCCGCTCGTGGCGGGGCTGCCGCCGCAAGAGCACGACGAGTGATCCCGAGAGCCTGATGCCATCACGGCTGTGATCTTCTTATGCGTCGGCGGGTGCGGATGCGCTGTGGTGGGCTCGGTCGTTGCCGATTTTTCCTGGTTGGGCTTCGACCAGGCTGCCGAGCCCTTGCGCGTAAATGATGCCGGACCACCACTGTTCCATCACCAGGAGGCTGAACGCCGTGACGAATTCTCTGCTGAAGTGTGTGCGGTGGCCGGCTCCCACGAGGATGGCGTGGTGTTCGCAATAGTCCTCGTCCATGTGTGCCAGGAACTCCGCGGGGGTGATGGCCTTGTGGAAGAGCAGCCGGGGAATGATGAACTGCCATTCGACGGCTTTCATGGGGAGGACGCCGGCTTCGACGGCGTCGACGATCGTGCTGTGTATCTTGACGCGACCTCGGTGCCGTCTTCCCCTGACCGTGAGATCGTAGGACAGTTCCCGGCGGGGCACGGAAATGCGTGTCGAGGTATCAGGCATGGTGGGCCGCAGGTCGTTCGTGTAGCAGTCCGCGAGCTGGCAGGACCGGTACGGGTCGAGCTCCTGAAGCTGGGCGCAGGCGTCGGCTGCGATCGCATAGTAGCGCCACACATCGTGCCGGTGATTGCACATGTTCCAGACGTTCACCCCGAGCGTTATCGCCGTCATGGAGAAGCGTTCGTCCCGGATGCCCGCGTCTGGAGTCAGATGCGCGTTGAGCATCCACAGGGCGCGTTCGTAGCACGCGCCGAGCGCGTCGGTGGACAGCGATCCGCGGGTCAGCGTCAGCACGCTTTGCGCGCACTCGCCGAAGCGGAGGTCGGGGCCGAGGTCGGCCCAGTCGTTGACCAGCCCGCTCACCATCATGTCGTCACGACCGATCTCTCCGGGGACACAGGAGAGGTAGTGGCCCCAGATCGCTGAATCGCAGGCCTTGAAGTCACGCCAGCGGTCTCGGTCTTCGAACACCCAGGCGGTCGCCCCGGCCGTCGGCACCGAGCGAAGGGTCGTCTCACTGTTGCGTTTTTCGTCGAAGTACGCCAGGTCGCACATCATGTGCGCCCTTCGCGCCTTCAGGTCCGCGGGCAGGTTCGGCATGTCCCACATGCACACCAGATCCCGCAGGATGTTGTTCGGGTGCTCGCTTCCGACGCGATCCCAATTATATTCGAGATAGAAATCGAAGGTCAGGCACGCCAGGTAATCCTGACGCCAGTCTCCGTATTCGCCGGTGCTCAACCCGCCGAGCCACCCGCCGGAGGCGAAGGTCGGATAGGCCGCGGTCCCGCAAAGGCCGTATTCGTTCGTCACCTGCAGCCACGAGGGCTGGGCACAACCGGCGAGCCCTGTGGATTTGGTGCTGCTGCCGTCGTTGGCGCCCGCCCGTGCTCGCCCAAGGATTTCCCTGGCCAGTCCGGTCTCGCCGTGCACGGTCACCGGCCACACCGGCCCCGTTCTCGGCGGCCTATTTGAATTATTCTTCTTGTCTTCGGTGCGGATCTCGTTGATGTCGGCCAGGAGAGCGCACCCGTTCTCGATGACCTCGCTGCATTCCCGACTTCGATCCTCGTATTCCTGGCCGAAGACTCCGGGGTCCTCTCGCATCAGGCACCGAAACGACTGCGGATCGTAGCTCCATTCGATCTCGGACGCGCCGGCGTCGCTGGCTTCGTACAGCCTCTTCCGCAGCCGCCTGATGTGTTCAGCGAATGGCGACCCCGAAATGGCCGCCCTGTACTGAAGTACGTCGAGCAGAGATTCGCCGAACGTCGGGGCGGTCTGCCCAGCATGAACACGCTCGGCCAGCTCGGGCGTTCCACCGAGGGCGCTTCCATCCTCGTCCTTGCGCGTCACGTCACGTTCCCTTCGAGTGCCGGGCGGAGCGGCCGGGGGAGCTTGCTCCCTCCAGAATGCGCGGTTGCCCACCGGCGTTCAGGGACTGCGCTTGAGCGATGTGTCGCGCTTGGCCACCACGTCGCGCTTGAAAGGGAAGTGGAGGTCAGGAGGATGTTGCGGGGGCGGGGCCCAGTGCTTGGATCGCGGCGTCGATCGAGGTGGTCAGACGCGCTGGGTCGTGGCCGGCGCGTTCGCGTACCCGCAGACCGAGCACCGTGGTGAACAGCAGTTCCACGGTGGCGTCGATGTCGAGGTCAGTGGGCAGTTCGCCATCGCGACAGCCCTGGTGCAGCAGTGATCGCAGTGCTTGCCGGGTGACCTCGAAGGCGGCCTCGGTCCGCTGACGGGCTTCGGCGTCGGCGGTGCCGAGTTCGGTGGCGGTGTTGACCACGAAGCAACCTCGTCCGGACTCTCCGTCGGACGGGCAGGAGACCAGCCACAGCAGCCAGTCCCGCAGCACTTGGCGGACCGGACGGCCGGCGCCGTCCAGCCGCTGCTCGGCCTCGGCGGAGTCGGTGGCCCGGTAGTGGTCGAGCGCGCGCAGGAACAGCGTGTGCTTGTCGGTGAACGTCCGGTACAGACTGCTGGGAGTGAGTTCGAGTTCGGCGCCCAGATCGCGCACCGAGGTGGCGTTGTAGCCGCGGCGCCAGAACAGGTCGGTCGCCCTGACGACCGCGTCCTGCTCGTCGAATTGTCGGGGACGTGCCATGCCCGTCACTCTACCGAACTTGTGGAGCGATCGTTCCCGTACTAGGGTCCGTCAAGTATGGGAGCGATCGCTACCAAATGAGGGGTGCCCATGACGACCAAAGAGCAGACCACAGCCGAGCCGGCCGGCCGGCGAGCCCCGCAGCGGAGTCACTGGCCGGCGGTCACCGCGGTGGCCTTGGGAACGTTCCTGCTGGTGACCGCCGAGCAACTGCCGATCGGGCTGCTGACCGCCGTGGGGTCGGCGCTGTCGGTCTCCGAGGGGACGGCCGGGCTGATGGTGACGGTGCCCAGCCTGGTCGCCGCCGTCGCGGCGCCGCTGGTTCCGGTGCTCGTCGGCGGGATGGACCGGCGGCTTCTGCTGCTCGGCCTGATGGGGCTGATGACGCTCGCCAACGTGGTCTCCGCCCTGGCACCGAGCTTCACCGTGCTGGTGTCCTCCCGGGTGCTGGTCGGGGTGGCGATCGGCGGCTTCTGGGCCGTCGCCAGCGGCCTGGCCGTCCGGCTCGTGGCCCCCGCGAACGTGCCCCGGGCCACCGCGATCATCTTCGGTGGTGTCGGAGCCGCGAACGTGTTCGGCGTCCCCCTCGGCACGCTGCTCGGCGAGTTCTCCGGCTGGCGCATCGCTTTCACGACGCTGAGCGCCCTCGCGCTCGTCGCGTTGCTCGCCCTGCTGGCCGTGCTGCCGCCGCTGGCCGCCTCCCAGCCCGTCCGCCCTCGGCTGCTGGCCGAACAGTTCCGCAACCCAGGCGTACGCGTCGGCATTCTCGCGACGTTCCTGATCGTGACCGGCCACTTCTCGGCCTACACCTTCGTGAGCCCGGCCCTGCAGAAACTGTCGGGCATCGACGAACGACTCGTCGGCCCGCTGCTGTTCGGATTCGGCCTCGCGGGCATGGTCGGCAACTTCATCGCCGGCGCGGCGCTGGCACGTCACCCGCACCGGACGGTACTGATCATCACCGTGACCCTGGCCGCCGCGATGCCCCTCTACGTGCTGCTCGGCCGGGGCCCCGTCGGCGGGGCCGCACTGTTGATCGCCTGGGGCCTGGCCTTCGGCGGCGTGTCGGTCGGCCTGCAGACCTGGATGATCAAGACCGCGCCACAAGCAGTGGAAGCGGCCTCCGCCCTGTGGGTCGCGGTGTTCAACCTGTCGATCGGCCTCGGCGCGCTGACCGGCGGCGTCATTGTCGACTCGCTCACCCTCCAGGCCGTCCTGTGGCTCGGCGGCGCCTGCGCATTGGCCGCCGCACTGGCGGTCTGGAGCGCCCGCACCAACGAGAACCTGCGATGACCTGGTGAGGCGGGCGACCTCGGTCGTGGTGCCGGTCCGCAGCTCTCAAGCTGACGACTGGCAGGCGGCCGGGTTGGGCACTGGCCACGGGGCTAGTACCTGCGGGGGAACGGGCGGGAACGGGGTCCACCTGCGTGGGGGAGGCGTGTGGCAGGGGTGATCGCAAGTATTGCAGGGCCAGGTCAAACCCCCCTTGAGGAGCATCAGATGAGCACGATTGTGAACCTGCCGGCCGCCCCGGTCCGCTCGGCGCGGGCGAAGCCGAGGTCGCCGTTCCGTACGGTGCCGGGTGTGCCGCGGTGGGCCGTGTGGGCGGCGCATGCGGCGGCGTTGGCGGCCGTCCCCTCGGGGCTGTGGCGGTTGCCGATGGCGTGGGGGAACTCGATGGGCTTCGACCAGGAGTTCATGGACGCGCTGCAGGCACCGGGCTGGGGCTCGGTCTACGTGGTCGTGCTGGGTCTGCTGACCGAGGTCTTCGCGTTCCTCACTCTGGGCCTGATTCAGCCGTGGGGTGAGAGATGGCCGCGCTGGGTGCCGTTCGCCGGAGGCCGGCGCATCAGGCCGTTGGCGGTGATCGTCCCGGCTGCTGTCGGAGTGGCGGGGGTGACGCTGTACGACGTCGGCTACATCTACACCACGTTCTTCGCCAACGCCGACCAGCCCACGGGGGCGGCGCTGTGGCTGATGAACGCCTGCTACGCCCCGATGCTCGCCTGGCCGCCGCTGCTGGCCGTGGTCACCGTCCACTACTGGCGGCGCCGCGAGACCGAGGCAACGGCCTAGAGCCAGCCGGCGTCGCGGGAGATGCGGATGGCATCGATGCGGTTGCGGGCGCCGACCTTGCTGATCGCGTTCGACAGGTAGTTGCGGACGGTGGCCTGCGACAGCGACAGTTCGGTCGCGATCTGGGTCACCGGCACGCCGGTCGCGGCGACGCGCAGGACCTCGGTCTCGCGGGCGGTGAGGGGGCTGCTGCCGGTTTCGAGGGCGGCGGCCACCAGGTCAGGGTCGATCACCCGTTCGCCGCGGGCGATGCGGCGGATGCCGTCGGTGAGGTCCCGCGCGGGGGCGTCCTTGACGATGAAGCCCTGGACGTGGACCTTCAGCGCCCGCAAAAGGTTGCCGGGCTGGCTGAGCCCGGTGAGGACGAGGGTGCGGCAGCCGGGCAGCTCGTCGTAGAGGTGCTCAGCCGCCGTCAGCCCGTCCAGCCCGGGCATGTCGATGTCCAGCACCGCGACGTCGGGCCGCACGCGCAGTGCGGTGGCGACGACCTCGTCCCCGCGTTCCAGCTCGGCGACGACCTCCATGTCGTCCTCGAGCGTCAGCAGCGCGACGAGCGCACCGCGGATCATGTGCATGTCCTCGGCGATCAGGACGCGGATCACAGGGCCTCCTCGGGGACCTCGACCTCGGGAACCTCGACGCGGAGCCGGAACCGTCCGTCGCGGACCGTGGCCGACGATGTTCCCGAGACCGCGCGGGCCCGTTCGGCGACGCCGGACAGGCCCGAGCCGTGCTCGGCCGTCTCGCGGACGCCGTCGTTGACGATCTCCAGCCGCACGGTCCCCTGATGGCGCGACAGGCTGATGGCGCAGGACTGGGCCTGGCTGTGCCGCAGCAGGTTGGTGGTTCCCTCGCGGATCGCCCAGGCCAGTGCGCTCTGGACGGGAACGGAGAGCGCCGGCAGGTCGGCCACGTCCAGGCGGGTCTGGACGCCCGCGGCGCCGAGCAGGGCGGCCGCCCCGTCGATCTCGGTGCTCAGCGACACGGCGTGCTCGTCACGGGTGATGGCGCGGGTGTCGCGCAGCGCCTCCCGGGCCACCTCGGTCAGGCTCTCGATCTCGGCGCGGGCGGCGGCGGTGTCCCTGGCGAGCAGCCGCAGCGCCAGGTCGCCCTTGAGGGAGATCGCCGACAGGCTCTGGCCGAGCAGGTCGTGCAGGTCGCGGGAGAGCCGCACACGTTCCTGCCCGACGGCGTTGACGGCCAGCTCGGTCCGGGTGGCGTACAGCTCGTTCACCAGCCGCACCAGCCGCGTCCCGCCGATCAGCGCACCCGCGTACAGGACGGGCATGACGACGTTGTAGACGCCGATGACGATGACGAACGCGGTCGTGGATCCGGACATGGACAGGGCGCCCAGCACGCCGACCAGTTCGGTGATGAGCAGTTGCACGCCTGCCAAGGCCCACCTGGCCCAGCCGCGCAGCAACATCGCCGAGACGATGACGAAGATGCCCAGCGCCTCCCAGTCCTGCCCGAACCACGGCAGCGGGACGTTGACCAGAACGGCGAGCGCGGTGAGGGTCCAGGGCCATGCCGTGGGGAGCTCTCCGCGGGCGGCGTGCAAACTGTGCCGCAGCTGCAGGGCTCCGATGGCGGCCGCCATCGGGACGGTGAGGAGCGGGCTGTGCTTCGTGCCGTCGCTCAGGCCGATGGTCGTGTAGAACGGCGCCTGGGCGGTCAACAGCACGATCAGCGCGATCAGGGGCCAGTGGGGGCGCCGCATCACCCAGGCCGGCGGGATCATGCCGCTCACGCGGCCACCTCGATCGTCTCGGCCGAGTCGCCGGTGCGCAGCTCCAGCTGGACACGGCCGCCGCGAGCGGAGACCGTGATCACGCACGTGCGGGCCGTGTGGTCGCGCAGCAGGCGGGTGACCGTGGAACGCAGAGCCGCCCGCGGCCGATCGTCGATCGTCGCGGGGATCGGGCCCTGCGGCAGGTCCAGGCGGGTCGTGATGCCGGCGGCCGACAGCAGCGCGGCGGCGGTCTCCAGCTCGGCGCGCAACGACGGCCGCCGGTAGCCGCGCACGCGCTGTCTCGCGTCGGCGAGGGTGGTCCTGGCGTCCTCGGAGAGCCTGGTCATCTCCACCGCGAGACGGTCTTGATCACCGCGCGCGAGCAGGTCGCGGCTCCGTTCTCCCCGGGCGGCGATCGCCGCCAGCGCGGCACCCAGCGTGGAGCGCAGGTCGTCGTCGATCCGGCGGCGTTCCTGCGCGACCGCCTGCTGAGCCAGCGCCTCCCGGGCCGACTGCAGGCGGATGAGCGCCGCCGCCAGCCAGACCAGCAGAAGCAATGCCGTACTGCCGGACATCAGGGTGAACCAGACCCATGGGACCTCCGTCCATGCCAGCCCCAGCTCGTAGCCCACCGGGCCCGACGCCAGGACGAGCACAGCGCCCGCCGGGTAAGACCAGCGGCTGGGCAGCACCAGGACGGCCGACACGACCAACGCCACGTAGGCCCGCACCCACGTGCCCCCGGCCAGCGGCGTCGCACCGAGGATCACGACCGCCATGGCCGCCAGGCTCCAGAGCCCGGCCGGCGGTCGAGCGCCACGGGCCGCGTGCCAGAGATGACGCATGTGAAGCGGCAGGTAGGCCGCGGTCGCGGCCAGGCTCCAGAGTGCGGCGCGGGTGCCGCCCGGATATCCGAAGGCGAGGGCCACCTGCACCGTGGGGAACAGCGCGCTGCAGGCGACCGCGCCGCCCGGCGCCAGCCGGACGACGCGGTCGAGATTCCAGCGCTGCTCGGCCCCGTCCACCACCCGTCCTCCCATTTCGGACGACCAGGGTAGAGGCTGCGGCACGGTGACGTCCGCCGGCGGCCAGCGCCGGGCCGGTACGAGCAGGAAGGTCATCAGGCGACGGGCGCCTCGTATCGCAGCACGACGCTGTCCGAGCCGTCGAGCCTGCGGATCTCCGCGAGCCGCAGCCGGCCCGACGCGCCGGTGAAAACGGGCGTACCCGTGCCCAGCGCCGCGGGGCCGACGACCAGGTGCAGCTCGTCCACCAGGCCCGCCTGGAGGAGCGCGTTCCAGGTGATCCGGCTGCCGAAGGTCACCAGGTCGCCGTCGGCCTGCTGCTTGAGCTCCTTGACCCGGGACTCCGCCTCCGCGCGCCCGATCACCGTGGTCTGCTCCGACCAGGGCGCGATGTCGTCGGACGTGAGCGAATCGGAGATCACGTTCACCTTGATCCGCCCGTAGATCCCGCCGAACTCCTGGTGCACCGCCGGGGCCTCGGGGTTGCCCGCCTGGGCGGGCCAGAATCCCATGAACATCTTGTAGGAGTCGGCACCGAGCAGGAGCGCATCGGCCGCCCGTAGGCGTTCCAGGTTGTAGGCATCGAACGCGGCGTCCATCTCCAGCACGAGCGGGTTGCCGTCGCTGTCGGCGTAATAGCCGTCGAGGGACATGATGTTGCAGACCACCAGCTTGGCCATGGGGTGCTCCCTGCGATGAGGTTTTCGTGGCCCCCATACCTTTGTCGCGCTCGCGGCCCGTCAGTAGATGCAAATGTCACGAGGAGCATCGTGAATTTCGCGAGACCGGTCTCCAGGGGGTCAGCGGCGCGGCAGGGTGGCCAGCACCAGGTTGGGGTCGGTGGCGGTGGTGTAGGCGGCGCTGAGCACGTAGACGGTGCGGCCGCGCACGGCAACCGAGGTCGGGTTCTGCAGCCCGGCGGCAGCCGTCAGGCCACCATGGCCGGCATCATCCAGCGCTGTCGCCCCACTGGAGTGGGGTGGGTCAGGCGTTGGCCGGGGCGACCGGTTCGCGGTCGGTGGGGGTCACGCCGGCGGCGATGACGTGCTCGATCACCCGGTCGAGTTTGGTCAGCGCCGCGTTCAGTTCCTGGATGCGTTCGGCGATGCGGGCCCGTTCACTCATGATCGTGTCCAGCATCTGCTGGGTCGCCATTCCCGTGGACACGCAGGGCAGCAGGTCGACGATCGCCCTGCTCGGCAGGCCGGCGGCGTAGAGCTGCTGGATCAGCCGCACGCGGTCGACGGCCCCCTCGGGATACTCGCGCTGCCCGCCGGACGTCCGGGACGACTCCAAGAGCTCCTGCTCCTCGTAGTAGCGCAGGGCCCGGACGCTCACTCCCGACCGGGTGGCGAGTTCACCGATGCGCATCTCGCGGCTCTCCGTCCCTCAGATTTGCAGCTGACGTCAACGTCAGGTTCTAGCTTAGTCCCGCAGGCCTGGAGGAGCGAATCCCCTCTGACCGGCACGGTCGTGCACCCCACGGCCGTCCGAACCGATCCGGCCCCGGTGGCCGGTGATCATTCAAGGAAGCACAGCATGGACATCGCTGGATCGATCGCACTGGTGACCGGCGCGAACCGCGGCATCGGCCGTCACTTCGCCGCGCAGCTCCTGGAGCGGGGCGCCAAGAAGGTGTACGCGACCGCCCGGCGCCCCGAACTCGTCGACCTGCCGGGCGCGCAGGTGCTCCGCCTCGACATCACCGACCCGGCGTCGGTGCGGGCCGCGGCCGAAGCCGCCCAGGACGTCACGCTCCTGGTGAACAACGCCGGCATCGCGACCGGAACGAACCTGGTCACCGGTGATCTCGACGGCATCCGCCGGGAGATGGACACCCACTTCTACGGCACCCTCCACATGGTCCGCGCCTTCGCGCCGATCCTGGCCGCGGGCGGGGGAGGGGCGATCATCAACGTGCTGTCGGCGCTGTCGTGGTTCTCCCATGACGGGGCGAACGCCTACGCGGCGGCGAAGGCGGCCGAGTGGAGCCTGACCAACGGCGTCCGGCTCGAACTGGCGGGCCAGGGCACGCTGGTCACCGGCCTGCACCTGGGAGCCGCCGACACCGACCTCATGGCCGACTACGACGGCGACAAGATCGACCCCGCCGAGGTCGTCCGCGCCGGGCTCGACGGCGTCGAACGCGGCGCGTTCGAGGTCCTCGCCGACGAGTGGAGCGCCCACATCAAGGCGTCCCTGGCCGACGACCCGAGCCGGTTCTACACGCAGGCGCACCCAGCGGCCTGACCCATCGGACACTGCTCAGGACGTGTGGCCTGGCGGGGTCCAGCGGGGGTCGCGGCCAAGGAGCGCGACGATGGTGTCCATCTCCGAGTTGGCCGGATCCTCGCCGAAGGGCGGACGGTAGGCACCGCCAGGCTGGTTCAGCGGACTGCCAGGGGCGGTGTTGGCGCGGGCGAGCGGCAACGCGGCCTGCTCCAACGCGGCCGGTACGGTCAGCGGGACCTGAAGTGCACGGGCCAGGTCCCAGCGGTGGACGAGCATGTCGACGACGTGAACGCCGAGTACCCATTCGGTCGAGACGGGTCCCCGGCTCGGGAGGTTCAAGGTCGGACCAGTGGTCTGGAGCGCGACCGACCAGCGCGCCGCGATGCGAGCGAAGTCAGCGCGCGGGTCGTCGTCCTCCTCGCCGAGCGGGCCGAGCATGGTCTGCGCGACGGCGTCGTGGCGTTCGTTCATGTGGCGGAGCAGATCCGCGACCGTCCAGCCCTCGCACGGGGTCGGCCTGGTCAGTGCGGAGTCGGCGATCAGAGCCACGTCATGGCCGATCAAGGCGAGTGCGGTCGCGTCCAGGCGCAGCAGTTCGGTCACGTTCATGAGAGCCCTCCGAAAAATAGCGAACGAACGTACGCCAAAATAGCGTACGTTCGTTCGCTATGCTTGGCCGCATGTCTCCTCGTCACTCGGCGCACGAAGCGGAGCGGACGCGGGCGCGGATCGTGCGGACCGCGGTGCACGAGGCGTCCCGGCTGGGCCTGGAAGGGTTGACGGTCGGGTCGCTGGCGCAGCGTCTCGACATGAGCAAGGCCGGGCTGATCGGGCCCTTCGGCTCCCGCGAACGGCTGCTCGAGGCCGCGCTCGACCAGGCCGGCGCCGTCTTCCGCGCGGCGGTCCTGGAGCCGTTGGACGACCTGCCGCCCGGCCGCCACCGGCTCGAACGGCTGATCACGTCCTGGGTGGACTACCTGGCCGACTGCCCGTTCCCCGGCGGCTGCTTCGTCACCGCGGCGTCCTCCGAACTCGACGGCCGCCCCGGCCCGCTGCGCGACCGGCTGCGAGGCATCGTGGTCGCCATGCGCGCGTCACTGGCCACCGAGGTCGCCGCCGCCCAGGCCGAGCTGCCCGGACCGCATCGGCCGCCCGACGAGGTCGTCACCACCCTGATCGGGCTCTCCATGGCCGCCAACCAGGAGATCCAGCTCCTCCAAGACCCATCGGCCGCGTCCCGCGCCCGGACGGCGATGTGCCACGCGGCCGGCCTCGACCGCTGACCCTCGGCGATGGCCGGTCTCCGGACCGATGCAACCGATCGGGCGGTCGGCGGCATTAGGAGGGTGTGGAGCATTCGATGAGAGGGCCGAGCGTATGAGGGCATCGGCCCGCGACGAGGAGTACACCGCGTACATGACGGCCAGACTGCCCTGGCTGCAGCGGGTGGCCTACCTCCTGTGCCAGGACTGGGACCGTGCCGACGACCTGGTCCAGACCGCCATGACGCGGCTGTACGTCAACTGGCGGCGGGCCGGGGCGGTCGAGAATCTCGACGGCTACGCCCGGACGGTGCTCGTCCGCGTCTTCCTTTCCGAGCAGCGCACCGGCTGGTGGAAGCGCGTGGCGGTCGGGTCCGATCCGCCGGAGCCGGCGGTGACGACCGACCATGACGCGCGCCTGGATCTGCGGACGGCGCTGGCCGCCTTGCCGCCCCGGCAGCGGGCCGCGGTGGTGCTGCGGTTCTACTGCGACCTCTCGGTCGAGCAGACCGCGGACGTCATGCACTGCTCGACAGGCAACGTCAAAAGCCAGACCGCGCGCGGGCTGGCGGCGCTGCGCCGTGCCTTCGAGCCGGCGGGCGTCCAGGAGGGGGAGTCATGAACCAGGACCTGAAGGGCCGGCTGGAGGAGATCGCGCGGACGCCCCGTCCCGGCCCGGCTCCGGACGTCGCCGCCGCGGCCGCGCGCGGGCGCAGGGTCCTGCGGACCCGCCGCGTGACGACGGCGCTCGCCTCCGCCACGGCGATCGGCTTGGCGGCCACCGTCACGGCGAACGTGCTGACCGGCGAGCCGGGGGACCCGCCTCCGGTGACGGCGGCGGGGCCCGGGACGCTGACGCAGCCAGGCACCTTCGGCTGGCTTCCGAAGGGATACGAGGTGACCCGCCTGCAGACGGACGGCCGTATGTCCTCCGCGGAGGCGAACGCGGCGGGCAGGAGCGGCGGCCAGGGCGATCCTGCGGCCATCAGCCTGAACGTTCTCCAGGCGGGAGCCAAGGTGATCACGGGCCGGGAGCCGTCCGCCGGCCAGATCAAGGGACGTCCCGCCTGGTGGAAGGTCCGGCCGGGCCCGCAGGTTCCCACCGAGGCCCAGCTAATCTGGCAGCGCGGCAAGGATGTCTGGGCCAGCTTGATCGTCACCGATCCAAAGGTCGCAACGGACGGCGTGATGCGGCGGATCGCCGAGTCGGCCGTCTTCTCCGCACAGCCGATCGCGCTGCCGGTGAAGGTCAAGGGTGTTCCACGCGCGGATTTCGTCGCCGTGGCCCTCACCCAGAAGCCGCGCCTGAGCGTCACTCTCGGCATCACGCTCCACCAAAGCCGTTCGGAGCAGGACCTGACCATCACCGTGGCCCCGGCCCGTCCGCCGTTGAGTCACGGGAAGCCGCTCAAGCCCAATGCCCGCGTCGACGGCCACTCCGCGTACACGGGGGTGCGGCGGCCTGGTCAGGGACAGCCCGACTACTCGTATCTGTGGGTCTTCGGCACCGACGGTTTCGACGTCAAGATCGAGGCGGCGGACGATACCGTCCAGCGGCTCCAGGCGTCGGGCGGGCTCGCCGGGCTGTACCGGCGGATCACCCTGCTCGGCACCGACCCCGCCCGCTGGAGCAGGACGCCGCCGCTGGAGTGATCACCTTCGCCGGTCACGTGGGCGAATCGGAAGTCGCCATCGAAGCCTGCCACGTGGGAGGCGCTCCGCCTTCCCGGAGCCGTCCAACGCGCGACCGCCCTAAAGGCGCGCTTGCGCGTAGCGAGCCGCGAGTGAGGGCTGGTTGCCGCCCGTGACGAAGGCGGCCTCGGCGGCGAGCAGGGCGTCCAGGGCCGGGTCCTGGGCGTCCAGGCCGGGCGCGCAGACGGTCTCGCCGAGGCGCAGGCCGGTCAGGCTGGCGGACGCGACGTCCTCGGGCGACATCGCCCAGGGGATGTCGTGGCCGGCGCCGTTGTTCCAGTCCGTCGCCACGACGCCGGGGCACACGACCTGGACGCGGACCGGGGTGTCGGCGATCTCGGTCGCGAGGGTGCGGGTGAAGCCCAAGGTGGCGGCCTTGGCGGCGACGTACAGGGTGCGCCGGGGCGCTCGCGGATCGGTGACGCCCGCGCTGAAGGCCAGCAGCGAGGCGACGGTGATGATCGAGCCTTCGCCCGCCGCGAGCATTCCGGGAAGCGCGGCGCGGACCAGTTGAATGGGGGCGACGGCGTTGAGGGTGAGCAGGCGGTCGATGTCGCCCGGCTCGACATCGGTGAGCGGGGCGTAGATGAGAGCAATGGTGCGAGTCATGGAATCAACTCTCCTCAAACGCTGGTCTTGAGTCAAGCGTTTGATATGCGTGAAATGTCATACTCTTGTCCTGTGAGACGAAACGACGAGGAGCCCGTCGGGCCCGCCGCTCTCGACCGCGTCACCTGGGCGTTGCGGCGCGCGGAACTGGCGGTGCAGACACTCAAGGAACAGCGATTGCGCCCGCTGGGCCTGGCGGCCTCGCACTACACGCTCCTGATCTCGGTGCACTCCGAACCGGGACTGACCGGCGCCGAGCTGGCCCGCCGGCTCAACGTCACCCCCCAGGCCATCGCCTCACTGGTGGCACGCCTGGAAGGCCGCGGGCAGGTGGAGCGACGCGAGCACCCGCGCCACCGGCACGTACAGGAACTGCACCTCACCGACGCCGGACGGGAGACGCTGCGCGCGGCCGACAAGGTGATCGCCGGCATCGAGCAGCAGATCACCGCTGGCGTCGGCCGGCAGGAGTCGACCCGGCTGCGAGAACTGCTGGACCAGGTGGCCGACGTGGCCCGGAAGGCATAAGTCCAACGTTGAGAGGCAATGAAGGGCGTCGTGTCCCCTGGTAGCCTGAGTTTAGGTCTAAACTCAAGGAGGGGTCGACATGACGCGCACAATCGTGGTCAGCGGCGGTGGCAGCGGCATCGGCAAGGCGGTGGCGGCGCGCTTCGCGGCCGACGGGGACCGGGTGGTCGTCATCGGCCGCCGCGCCGACGTGCTGGAGAAGGCGGCAGGGGAGGTGGGCGGCACGGCGCTGCCGGCCGACCTGAGCGACCCGGCAGAGGTCGAGCGTGTGCGCGCCGAGCTGGCCGGGCGTTTCGGCACGATCGACGTGCTGGTCAACAACGCGGGCGGCAACTCCGAACGGCACGGCGGGCACGGCGGCGTCGCGGAGCGGTGGACCGCCAACTTCCAGGCCAACGTGCTGACGGCGGTGCTGCCGACTGAGGCGTTCACCGAGCTGCTGAACCCGTCCGGCCGGATCGTGTTCCTCAGCTCGATCGCGGCCTTCCGGGGGTCGGGCGGCACCTCCTACGGGCCCATGAAGGCGGCGCTGCACCCGTACGCGTTCGACCTGGCCGCCGCGCTGGGGCCGCGCGGCATCACGGTGAACGTGGTCGCCCCCGGGCTGATCGAGGACACCGAGTTCTTCGGCGGCACGCTCGACGACGAGCGCCGCGCGATGCTCGTCGAGCAGACCTGCACCGGCCGGGCCGGGACGCCGGACGACGTCGCCGAGACCGTGCACTGGCTCGCCTCGCCCGGCGGCGCGCACGTCACCGCGCAGATCATCCAGGTGAACGGCGGCGCCGAGCGTGGCCGCTGAGCCGCCGCGCGACCGCGCCGACGCCATCCAGGACGCCTGGCGGCGCGAGCTGCCGGGCGTCCCGGTGGAGTCGATCGGGATCATCACCCGGATCTGGTGGGCCGCCAAGGTCTTCGGCGACCAGCGCCGCCGTCTGCTCGCGGACTTGGGCGTGGACGTCGCGACGCTGGACCTGCTGTCCACGCTGCGGCGTTCGGGCCCGCCGTACCGGCTGAGCCCGGGCGAGCTGGCCGACGCCTGCATGGTGACGCGGGGTGCGATCACCCAGCGGGTGGAACGGGCGGCCCGGGCCGGGCTCGTCGAACGGACCACCGCCGGATCGGGCTACCACGCACGTGCGGTCGCGCTCACCGACGCGGGCCACGCACTGCTCAACCGCGTCGTCGCCGACCTGCTCGCGACCGAGGAGCGCCTAGTCGGCCACCTCGCCCCCGAACGCCGCGAGCAACTCGCCGACCTCCTGCGCGAGCTCCTCGTGGGCCGCGGCCCGGACCTGGCCGGCCAGGTCGGCGACTGAGCCTCAAGGCGTACCTCCCAGACCACGGCGTTGTCGGCGGTGTAGTAGATCGCCATTGCGGCCAGCAGCCCGGTCCCGACCGCCATCACGCGGCCGCGGATGGTGCCCAGCGCCTCGGCCCGGTCCTTGCCCCCAGCCCGTCCTTGCCACCCACCGGCACCTTGTCGACATGCTCCAGCCACCATGCCGCCCCCCGTCCCAGCACCCACGCCACCCCGAAAGCCAGCAACAGCCCGCTCACGGCGACGATCACGACCACCACCTGCCGCGGCGCCGCCCGCTCGGTGCCGGCTCTACCTGATCCCCAGCCATCTGCTCACCGTAGAGACCAATTGCCCGGCGAACCCGCCGTTCTCACCACTTTAGTTCGAATCTGTCAGCGCTTGGAGGATCAGATCGGTGAACTCCTTGGTGGTGGCGGTGCCACCCAGGTCTGCGGTGCGGGCGTCGGTGGTGGCCAGGGTGGTGGCGAACGCGTTGAAGACCTCGGCGGCTGCTTCTGGATGCCCTAGATGGTCGAGCATCATCGAGGCGCACCAGATGGCGCCCAGGGGGTTCGCGGTGCCCTGGCCTGCGATGTCGGGGGCGGAGCCATGGACGGGTTCGAACATCGAGGGGTGGTCACGTTCGGGGTTGAGGTTGGCGGCGGGGGCGATGCCGATGCTGCCCGCCACGGCTGCGGCGAGGTCGCTGAGAATGTCGCCGAAGAGGTTGGATCCGACGATGACGTCGAAGCGTGCGGGGTCCAGGACGATCTTCGCGACGAGGGCGTCGATGTGCTCCTGGCGCCATGTCACGTCGGGGAATCGGGCACCGGCCTCCTTCACCAGCTCGTCCCAGAACGGCATGGTGTGCACGATGCCGTTGGACTTGGTCGCGGAGACCAGCTCGCCTCGCCTGGTGCGGGCGGTCTCGAACGCGTAGTCCAGGATTCGCTCGGTGCCCTGCCGGGTGAAGATCGCTTCCTGGACGGCCATTTCGGTGGGCAACCCGCGGTTCACACGGCCGCCGATCTCGGAGTACTCGCCCTCGACGTTCTCTCGCACCACGACGAGGTCGACGTCCGGGGTCGCCCTGGCGAGGGGGCTCGGCACGCCTTCGAGGACTTTGATCGGACGCAGGTTCACGTACTGCCGGAACTGCCGGCGGATCGGGATCAGCAGGCCCCACAGCGACACGTGGTCGGGAACGGTCGGCCATCCGACGGCGCCCAGCAGCACGGCATCGTGGTGGCGGATGAGGCCGAGGCCGTCCTCGGGCATCATCGCGCCTTCGGTGACGTATCGCTGGCACGACCAGTCGAAGGTGTCGTAGGTGAAGTCGAGCCCGTGGCGGCGTCCGGCGGCGTCCAGGACGGCGCAGGCCGGAGGCAGCACTTCGGTGCCGATGCCGTCTCCGGGGATGAGCGCGATGCGATGCCGTGTGGTCATGGAACAAGTGGAGCGCCGCGCCGGCCTTCATGTCCAAGACGCGTTGGCAGCCCGATCGATAGCCGGAGCCTATCGACCTTCGACGAGGGCCACGAAGGCGGCCGCCGCGGGGCTGAGGCGGTGCCGTTGCCAGACCAGCGCGACGTCGAGCCGGTCGTTGATGTCCAGACGTCGGACCCGCAGCCCCACGGCGTTCGCGAGCCCGCTCCAGGCGTCGGCGACGACCGCGACGCCCACACCGCTGAGCACCAGAGGGAGCAGGCCCTCCCGGTGCTCGATCTCGACGACGATGCGGCAGTCGGTCGCGGCGGTGATGGCGTCCGCGACCCGCCGCATGCCGGTGCCCGGCTGACCGGCCACCAGCCGCAGGCCCGCGAGCTCGTCGACGGTCAGCGCGTCGTCGCCGGGTGGGAGGGGGGCGTCGTCGCGGGCGACCAGCACGAACGACTGGGACTGGATGGGCAGCCGGTCCAGGTCGGACAAGGCCTCGGTGCGGCCCGCCGCGACCAGTCCGATCTCCGCGACGCCTCGCCGCAGGGTGTCGCGGACGTCGTCGGGACGGGCGGCCGCCGCGACGGCGACGTTCACCTCGGGGTAGCGGCGCGAGAATTCGGCGACCAGGCCGGTCAGCGGGCTGACGACCTGCGAGGGCATCGAGGCGATCCGCAGTCGCCCGCCACGCAGTCCCTCGACGGCGGCTACGGTCTCCCGGGCGACGTCCAGGGACCGGACGACCTCGCGAGCGGGTTCCACCAGGGCGGCTCCCGAGGGGCTCAGGATCAGGCCGCGGGACTGCCTCAGGAACAGCTTGGTGCCGAGTTCGGACTCGAGGCGGCGAATCGACTGGGTGATCGAGGGCTGCGCCACGAACAGGTGCTCGGCCGCGCGGTGCACGCCGCCGTGGTCCACGACGGCCAGAAAGTAGCGCAGCTGTCGAACGTCCATGTCCACCCCCTGAGCGGCCGGCGACAGATCGTCCAAGCCCTGTCCGATAGGCGAACCCTATCGATTGGCCTGCATGGCCGAGATGCCTGTCGTCACCATCTGGTCCGCGTCTCACCGGCGCTCGAGCGCAACGAGCCGCGGTCGATCAGGTTTTGCGTGAGATGACCATGATGTATTCGCAGGGGGCGTTCGTTCGGTTGGCGAAGCCGTGGTCGGCGTCGGCTTGGAAGAACATGGAGTCGCCCGTGTTCAGGGCCTCGCTGATCCCGCCGATCGCGACGGTGAGGGTGCCTTTGAGCACAAGGAGTTGTTTCTCGCTGCCTGCCGGATACCCGGGCAGCAGCCCGGTGGAGACCTGCGCGGGGAGGTAGTGGACGACCATCTCGGCTCCTCCCGCGCCCGGGGCCGCTGACACCATGTGCCGCTCGAAGCCGGTTTCCGGGTCACGGAAAACGGGGCGATCGTTCTTGCGCATGACGATGGCCACGGCGGACGCGGCGGCGGCCGGCGCACCGACCAGGTCCGAGAGCGAGGCGTCCAGCGCGTGGGCGATCCTGGACGCGACGCCGATCGTCGGGCTCTTCTCACCGCGTTCGACCTTGGACAGCATCGCCCGGCTGACCGACGACTGTGTGGAGAGCTGCTCCAGCGTCAGGCCCGCCTCCTCGCGGCGTCGCCGCACGTTGCCGCCGAACGCGCCGGCCAGATCGTCACCGTGCCGCGGTCCGGCCTCGTTCGCGTCTTGCTCGACCACCGTGCTCCTCGATCGATGGATACCTCGCCGCCCACAGTGTAGGGTTTCTCCTAAAGAAGATTTGATCTTCTATTGGAGACACGCGATGGAGGTTCCATGCGATTGATCTCGAGTGGCCGGCACCATGCCACGTTCGAATTCGGCGAGCTGCAGGTGATCTCGTTGCGAGACGGGTACATCGACATGCCGCCGACACGGCTCCGCGACGAGGACGGGCGCACGCTCGACGAGTTGCCGGCCGCCGTCCCGCTGGCCGGCGACAACCTGCGGCTGTCGGTCAACGCCTTCTTCGTCACCGACGGCACGCGGTCGGTTCTCATCGACACCGGCGCGTCCAACGTCTGGCACGACCCCACCATGGGATTGATCTACGACGCGCTCGACGAAGCGGGAATCGACCGCGCGCAGATCACCGATGTGGCCATCACCCACAAACACGAAGACCACGTCAGTGGCCTGATCACGCCGGACGGTTCAGAGGCGTTCGGCAAACTCGAGCGCGTGTGGATCGGCGCGGGCGACACCTCGGTGTTCACCGGGCGGCTTGAGTCGATCCGCGACCGGGTCGTGCCCGTGTCGGAGAAGGTCGCGATCAACGACTGGACCACCGCGATCCCGACCCCGGGCCACACTCCCGGCCACACCGTCTACGAGGTGAGGAGCAGCGCCGGCCACCTTCTCGCCTGGGGCGACACCGTTCACGTTCCCACGCTCCAATTCGACCAGCCGAACGTGTCCTGGGAACTCGACGGCGACCAGCCTCAGGCCCGCGCCGCGCGAGCCGCGCTCCTCGAACGACTGACCCGACCACACCACTTCGTAGCCGGCGCCCACCTCGACTCACCCGGCATCGCCCGCGTAACCCCCTCCGGCGACGGCTACGCGCTCGAATACCTCGCACCACCGATCGGCTGAAGACCCGTCAATCCCCGGCCGGCGTGATCACTTGGCTGGAAAAGGGTTGGACGGGGTGATGCTCGGGCTTGTAGCTTCCAGGTGACCGTGACTCCGCCCGAGGAGGTGAGACCCATGAACGCTGTATCGATGTGGGTGCTCCGCCTCCCGTCATGGTCGGGCGATTGACGTAGGTGTCGCCGGGAGCGCCTCGACAACAAGGCACTCCCGAAAGGCAACACCAATGCGTTCTCTGCCGTTCTCCGCCGAGTCGTCATCGAACGACGTTCTCGGATCACCGGCCTCCGGCGCCGATCGTCCCCCGCTCATGTTCGATGTGATCATTGCCGGCTGCGGGCCGACCGGTGCGATGCTGGCCGCCGAACTGCGGCTGCACGATGTGCGGGTACTCGTTCTGGAGAAGGAAACCGAGCCCGTGTCGTTCGTCCGCATCGTCGGTCTGCACATTCGCAGCCTCGAACTGATGGCGATGCGAGGCCTGCTGGAGCGCATTCTCGAACACGGAAGGCAGCGTCCGGCCGGCGGTTTCTTCGCCGCCATCAACAAACCCGTTCCTGCGGGCCTGGATTCCGCGCACGCCTACCTGCTGGGCATCCCGCAGCCGGTCATCGTTCGACTGCTTGAAGAACACGCGATCGACCTGGGTGCGCAGGTCCGGCGCGGATGCGCGGTAGCCGGATTCAAGCAGGACGACGAGGGCGTGACCGTCGAACTGTCCGACGGAGAACAGGTGCGTGCGCGCTACCTCGTCGGCTGTGACGGCGCGCGCAGCACGGTGCGCAAACTGCTCGGCGTCGGATTCCCCGGCGAGCCCTCGCGGACCGACACGCTGATGGGCGAGATGCACGTGGACGTGCCGCCGAAGGAGATCGCGGCCAAGGTGAAGGAAATCAACGAGACGTACAAACAATTCTGGCTCAGGCCGTTCGGCGAAGGGGTCTACAGCGTCGTCGTCCCCGCAGCGGGAGTCAGCGATCGCACCGAACCGCCCACTCTCGAGGATTTCAAACAACAGTTGCGAGCCATCGCCGGAACCGATTTCGGCGTGCATTCCCCGCGCTGGCTGTCCCGCTTCGGGGACGCCACCCGGCTGGCCGAACGTTACCGGGTCGGACGCGTGCTGCTGGCCGGCGACGCGGCGCACATTCACCCGCCCACCGGCGGGCAGGGCCTCAACCTGGGTGTTCAGGACGCATTCAACCTCGGCTGGAAACTGGCCGCACAGATCCGCGGCTGGGCGCCGGAGACACTACTGGACACCTACCACGCCGAACGCCATCCGGTCGCCGCGGACGTGCTCGACAACACCCGCGCCCAGATGGCACTGCACTCCACCGAACCGGGGCCGCAGGCCGTGCGCAGGCTGCTCACCGAGCTGATGGACTTCAACGAGGTGAACCGCCATCTGATCGAGAAGATCACCGCGATCGGCATTCGCTACGACTTCGGCGAAGGCCCCGACCTGCTCGGCCGCCGCCTGCGCGACATCGAGGTGAAACAGGGCCACCTCTACGATCTGCTGCGTCGCGGCCGCGGCCTGCTGCTGGACCGCACCGAACGCCTGACCGCCGATGGCTGGTCGGACCGCGTCGATCACCTCGCCGATCCCACCGCGGCACTGGATGTGCCGTGCGTCCTGCTACGCCCCGACGGCTACGTCGCCTGGATCGGCGACGATCAGCAGAGCTTGAACGACCAGCTCTCCCGCTGGTTCGGCAAGCCCTCCGACTGATTTCGCCTAAAGCCGCGGTCGCGATAGATCTGCCGGCCAGGAGTCGGCATTCTCGTCGGACGATCACCGCCCGCCGGCATGGCGGAAATGGCCATGCCAGCGGGCGACAGCGACCGCATCGGCGTCCACGGAGATCGCTACGACCAGCACCACATGTCGCTGGTCGACAAATAGAGCTCAGAGGGCGCTGCGGGCGGCGGCGCCGCGCAGCGCGTGATTACCGTCGCAGAACGGCTTGAGGGCGGACAGGCCGCACCGGCAGAGCGCGATCGTCTCCCGCCCAGGGTCGATCTCGTTGCGGTCTCTGTCCTGGAGCTTGTAGGCGCCCCGCACGATGGCCGGTCCGTTCTCGTAGACGGTGATCTCGACCGGCGGCTGCTCGTCCGACATGATCTGCTCCCTCAAACCGTGGCGAGTTCGCGCAGCGACGTCGTCTCCGCCGCCCACGCGTCGGTGACCGCGCCCGCGAACAGGCCCCGGATGTTGAGCGTGGCCAGCGCGCCGATGACGACGCGGTCCCATTCGTCCGGGTAGTCGGCCACGAACGCGCCGCACATGTCGTGGGCGGCCAGTTGCTCGTGGACGGCGTCGGCGAGGACGTGCTCGTCGTAGAACCAGCGCGCCTTCTTCGACCCGCCGACCCGGGCCAGGCCCTCGCTGAAGCGGCGGTTGATGAACGACGAGCCGATCTCGGTCGCCGCGAGGTTGCCGAGGATCCCGCCGCGCCAGCGGTGGTGCAGGCCGAACATCGACCTGAGGTTGTGGATGGCGAGCGCGACGGCCGGGATCTGATCGATGTACGCCCCGTACTCGGGGTCGAGCTCCAGCTCGGACATCAGGATCGCGTACAGATCGGAGTGGCTGCGGCCCGGCATCCCGCCGCCGTACTCGTCGGCCTGGATCTCGATCAACGCGCTCTTGGCGCGGCCGGTCACGCGCGGGATGGCCCACGTGTGGGCGTCGGCTTCGTGCAGCCCGTCGATCGACCGGTGGATCGCCAGTTCCTTGAAGTGCTCGAGGGTCGCGTTCTGGTGCATGAACTTCAGCAATCCGGCCGGGGTCGTCGCGGGGCCGCAGATGTCCATGAGCCACGCGGGCACCTTCTCCGGAGTCAAGTCTTCGGGCATCCGCACCTCGGCGAGGACGTCCCGCTCGAAGACCGCCTCCAGGACGCCGCGCACGGTCAGCAGCGACGGCTGCCACTCCCACCGCTCGTCGACGCCGTCGAAGCCTTCGTAGGTGAGCCCGTAGCAGGTCCACAGGCTGATCTGGACGTCCTCATCGGACCTGGCGTCGGCGGTGGTCTCCGGGAGCGCGCCGACCAGCTCGGTGAGCCGCGACGGCACCGGCCCGGGTTCGCCGAACAGGCAGGCGAACAGTGCGGTGCTAATGGGTCCTCGGGGGGCGGGCAGCCGCATGGCGTTCTCCGATCTGACGGGTCGGCGCGGTGGCGCGGGCCTTGAGCACCGCCGTGGCGTGGATGCCGGTCGACATGACGTTCAATATGCCAACCACCGTTGACATGCCGCTGGCCGAGCGCTGACGCGCAGCCCCGGCCGGCGGACGGCCATGGGGGCTTCCTATGCCGGAATCAGGCCGAGCTGTTTCATCTGCGCGAGGACGTCGACGATTCCCCATGTTTCCGCGATCCGGCCGTCCCTGAAGCGGACGATCATGATCTCCCGGTAGGTGATGGATCGTCCGGTCGGCGGAACGCCCATGTACTCGCCCTGGTGCGTCCCGGTGACCGTGTTCCTGAAGACGACCTTGTCGCCGTCCGCGATCACGTCCTCGACCTCGACGTGAAGATCCGGGAACGCGCGAAGGAGCATCGTGCCCACCTGCTTGAGCGCCTCCGCCCCCGTCGCCTCGATCGGCAACGGTGTGCGGATCAGCACGTCCGGCTCGACGACCTCGTCGACCGCCTTCCGGAAGACCGCCACGTCGCCGCTGCTCTGGGCGTCGTGGAGACGGGCGAACGCGGCCTTGTTGCGTGCGATCTGATCCGTTGACATTTCGCTTTTCTCCTCCGCGTCAAAGTTGATGTGGGTGGTTCAGAATCCGATGGCTTCACGGAGCAGCAGGACGGTGCCGCGTCCGGGGTGGGGTTCCGCGTTGAGGACGAGGAGGCGGTTGAGCGCGCTGGGCTGCCCGTAGACCTCCATGGCGCGTTCGTTCTCCAAAGGAAGGCAGTGGTCTTCGATGCGACTCAGCGCGGCATTCAGGTCGGGTACCACTTTCTGCGCCCCGACGATCCAGATCGCGCGCGCCGCGGCGCCCGAGTAGCCGGCCAGCTGGCTTCCGCTGGCCGAGGCGGCCACCAGGGACCCCGTCTCGGTGACCGCGGCGACGCTGCCGACGATGACGTCCGGGCAGGCGATCATCCGCCAGATCTCGGCCGATTGGGTGGCGCGGTCCATGGTCCGGCTGCGCGCCTTGACCGACTCGTAGCGTCCACTGGCGTTGAGGTCCTCGTCGATGCCCGACAGACGAAGGGTCTCGCTGGCCCCGGTGAAGACGCTGGCGCCCTCTGGGATCAGCTCTTTGACGCGGGCACGCGCGGCGGCGGCGTCATCGAGGATCTCGACGTCGAAACCGTGTGCGGTCAGCGCGGCGGCGGTCCGCTCCAGGCGCCGCGCGGGCGCCGGTTCGGTGAACGGTGGTACCGGAGTCTGGGTGGTCATGATGCCTGTGAGCTCTCTGTTCGCTGGATGATGTGTTCCGTCTCAACCGTTCGACAAGACAGCCCACGCGAATGTGAGGCGGCGCACCGGCCTGACATTCCGGAGGGCTGTGTTGTCGAACCGGTGAAAGCAACTGCGACCAAGGGAGCCGTCGACACCATGACCACCCACGGCACGGGCGGGCCCGATTCCGGCCTGGAGGCGATCATCAGCGAGCGCCGCCGGCTGATCAACCTCGCCTACCGGCTGCTGGGCTCCCTGGCCGAGGCCGAGGACGCCGTCCAGGAGACCTACACCCGCTGGTACGCCATGTCCCGGCAGCAGCAGGACGCGATCGAATCTCCCGCCGCCTGGCTGACCACGGTCGCCAGCCGCATCTGCCTCAACCTGCTCGGCTCGGCCCGGGCCCGCCGCGAGACCTACGTCGGCGAATGGATCCCCGAACCACTGCCCGAACACACCCAGTGGAGCACCGGCCGGCCCGAGGCCACCGACCCGGCCGACCGCATCACCCTGGACGAGTCGGTCAGCCTGGCCTTCCTGGTCGTCCTCGAATCGATGACCCCGGCCGAACGCGTCGCGTTCATCCTGCACGACGTCTTCCGCTACCCCTTCACCGAAGTGGCCGAGATCGTCGGCCGCACCCCGGCGGCCTGCCGCCAGCTCGCCTCCTCGGCCCGCCGCCGCGTCCAGGCCTCCCAGCCGTCCGCGACTCCGGCCGCCCAGCGCGCCGGCATCGTCAAGGACTTCAACCAGGCATGGCAGGCCAACGACATCAACGCCCTGATCGGCCTGCTCGACCCCAACGCCACCGCCATCGCCGACGGCGGCGGCCTGGCCACCACCTTCCCGCACCCCATCCACGGCGCCGAAGACATCGCACACGCCTGGATCGAAATCGCCCGTCACAGGCCCGGCGACATGACTTTCCTGGAACGCACCGTCAACGGCCAGCCCGGCCTGGTGGCCCAGCAGAACGGCATCACCGTGACCGTGTTCGCGTTCGAGATCACGGGCGACCGAATCACTCACATCTGGGTCATCCGCAACCCCGAAAAACTCCGCCACTGGACGACAAGCTGACTGCGGGCGCATTCAGCTTGACGTTCCGTGGTGCGCGGATGCTCTATAGGTGAGCGCGCAAAATCAAGGACATGGCTCCGCCTGTAAAGGACGGTTGGACCGCAAACCTGTGTGGATCTGATCGCCTCGAAGGAGCGCCATGCAATTCCGGAAGCTCGTATCCGCCGCCGCCGCCGTCGGCTCCATGCTCGCCTTGACCACAGCGTTGGGCGCCACTCCGGCGAACGCGGCGACGTGCTACTGGCTGTACGCGAACGGAATGGACGGCGACCGCGGAAGGCTCTACTACTGCTACGCCAAGAACTCGTCCGGCTCCTACACGGCCTGGGCGGAGAGCATCCTCATCACCGACACGACGAGTGACAACGCCACGGCGATCATCCAGGCCCGGGGCGACGGGTTCGGGCAGAAGACCATCGCCGAGGACAACTACGGAGGCGATGGCCACGGCGGATACTTCCGCGAGACGAACACCGCCAACGTCAGCTTCCATGTCTGCGGCAACCTGGGCGGGATCATCGTCAACTGCTTCAGGATGACCAAGAACGGATGACCCACAGTGACAGCGGCAGCCCCTGACGGGTCCCGTGGGGGCTGCTTCTAGACTTACGGCATGCCGGATACGCAGTACGAAGACCTCCTCCGCCACGTCCTCACCACGGGAGCCCGCAAGCAGGACCGCACAGGCACGGGGACGCGGTCGATCTTCGGCCACCAGCTGCGCTACCGGCTGTCCGACGGCTTCCCGCTGATCACGACGAAGAAGGTCCACTTCCGCTCGATCGCCTACGAGCTGCTGTGGTTCCTGCGCGGCGACGCCAACGTCGGGTGGCTGCGGGAGAACGGCGTCACGATCTGGGACGAGTGGGCGGCGCCAGACGGTGATCTCGGCCCGGTCTACGGCGTCCAGTGGCGGTCATGGCCGACCCCTGACGGCGGGCACGTCGACCAGATCGGCGAGGTGCTGCGCACGCTGCGCGAGAACCCCGACTCGCGGCGGATCATCGTATCCGCGTGGAACGTCGCCGACATCCCGCGCATGGCGCTGCCGCCGTGCCACGCGTTCTTCCAGTTCTACGTCGCCGACGGCGAGCTCTCCTGCCAGCTGTACCAGCGCAGCGCGGACCTGTTCCTCGGCGTGCCGTTCAACATCGCGAGCTACGCGCTGCTGACGCACATGATCGCCGAGCAGGTCGGGCTCGGCGTCGGTGACTTCATCTGGACCGGCGGCGACTGCCACATCTACGACAACCACGAGGACCAGGTCCGCACGCAACTCGCACGCGACGTGCGGCCGTTCCCCACGCTGAGCCTGAAGCCGGCCGACAGCCTGTTCGACTACACCTACGAGCACTTCGCGCTGGACGGCTATGACCCGCATCCCGGCATCAAGGCACCGGTGGCGGTGTGATCGGACTCATCTGGGCGCAGTCATCGAACGGCGTGATCGGCCGTGACGGCACGCTTCCGTGGCACCTGCCAGAGGACCTGAAGCACTTCCGGTCTGTGACCGCTGGCGCGACCGTGCTCATGGGCCGCCGCACCTGGGAGTCTCTGCCGCCGCGGTTCCGTCCCCTGCCGGGCAGACGCAATCTTGTGCTGTCACGCACACCGCAGGAGGACGTGGAGACGTTCCCCGACCTGCCGCAGGCGCTCGCCGCGGCGGCCGGGGACGTGTGGGTGATCGGCGGCGCGGCCGTGTACCGCGCGGCGCTGCCGCTGGCAGACCGGATCGTGGTCACCGAGATCCGCGAGGTTTTCGAAGGAGACACGCACGCGCCGGACGCGGGTCGCTCGCCGGACACCGTCGGGCCCTGGCAAGAGTCCTCGACTGGATTGCACTACCGGTTCCTGACCTGGGACTGAGGCCGGCACCAGCCGATGGATCATCGCCGCGACCAGAGCCACCCGGCGATTCTCCGGATTCCAAAGCGTGACATCACCTGAAAGCGCGACATGTTCGCGGCCTGCTCGGGGTTGGCCAAGGGCCGCCAACGGCTATAGGGGTGAGCATGAGCGCTACAAGGCGACTCCATGCAGAAGGGGTCGTAGAGGAGTTCCGAGAGTTGGTCGGGTCGAACATCAGCGTCCGCCAGCCGGAGCATCTGCGGCGAGAAGCGGCTGGGCTCGCCCGTCTCGCCGCAGCGGGCGGCCGATCCGCACCGGTGAATCGAGCGCAGATTCTCGTCGATGGCGCGCTGGCTCATCCGTCAACGGAACTCATGTGCCCCGACGAGCAGGGGCAGGCCCGGTTGCTGGAACTGGACCGGAGGCTGGCGGCCATCCGGGACGAGTTCCCGTTCGCGTCCACCGACACGCGGATGTGCAGGCTCGCATGTGAGTTGCTGGAATCGGCCTGGCGCCAGCGAGCCGAGGCCGCGCTCGCAAAGACTTCGGATTCCACCGGCTGCACCTGTCCGCTCTGCTCGCACCTGCCGACGCCACCTCCGCGCCGGCTCGAAGACTACGACTGGAGGAAGAGCGCAGGCGCGCCACTCCTGATCAAGACGTGGCCTTATCGGCGAGAACTCGACAGCGTCCTGTCCGCCGGATGGTCATGGACCCGGAAAATGAACGACTCCGACCACGACCTCGGGCTCCGATTCCGATTCGAGGACGACATCCTCGTCTTCCAGGAGTACAAGCGTGTCGCGAACTCCGTCGATATCGCGGGCCTCCGCCGCAAGGTCGGTCGAGAGCTCGGACACCAGGCGAGCACGAATGGGGTCCGCGCGCTGGTGAGCGGCCTTTTCGCCACTCATAAGCGCATCGTGGACGAGTACTGGCTCGCTCGTCGCACCTGTGGATCCATCAGGCTCCCGCAGGCGAATCCGCTGGACAAACTGACCTATGCGCTGCTGCAAACGTTCGACTGCCTGTTCTGGCATGTGGCGCCTGACGCGGAGTTGTGGCAGGAGGGAAATCTCGTCCCACTGATCCTGTCCCGGGCGCTGGACGACATGACCGACGCCAGAGCGGACGCCGTCACAGGCGAGATCAGCAATTTCTGGCTCAGCTCCATGTCCACGCACGACAAGGCCATGTACGCCGCGAACGCCATCGCACTCGTCAAATACGGCTGCATGCCTGAATCACATGGCGTTCTGTGGAACACGTGGCTGATGGACACCACCATCGTCTGGATGGCCCTCACCGGCCGCCACGCGCTGTGGTTCGACGGCATCATCGACGAACTGCCGCCCTTCGAGGACTGCCCGCTCTGCGGCATCGAACCGAACTCCTGCATCGGACTCCTCAACGGCGGCATCACCCTGAGATTCGGCCCGCAGATCCGTGTGAACGCCCTGGGCCCCCAGGCCAGTCGCCTCTCGAAGCGGTGCCGTGTGTACGCACCCGATGTCTGGCCTCTCTTCGATCGAGAGCTGGCAGCATTCGAGGCACTCCACGGCGAATGGCGCGGAGACCTCGAGACCACCTGGAAGATCCTCAGCCGCACTTACGTGGCGGGAGCGCGAGCCTGCCAGGCCGGAGGGAACGGCGCTCGCGAGGTCCAACTCGACGCCGGCGCCGTGGGAGCTGAACTCTTTCACGCCCTCAACGAGCCTCCGACCTGGAAAGAGGACACGGCACTCCTCGCCTACATGTTCGGCTGCGCACACCCGCATTTCCTCTGGAACTGCGTGGGCTACCGCCGTGGAGCAGTCGTCGGCGACGAACTGGATGGCTAGAACGGCGGGATGGAGAAATGAAGCGCAACTCCAGCCGATCGAACTCATATGACTACGTCGTGGTCGGCGCCGGATCCGCCGGATGCGTGCTCGCGGGCCGGCTGACCGAAGATCCGGGAACTCGCGTTCTGCTCATCGAAGCGGGGCCACGCGACAAGAGCCTGAAGATGCGAATTCCCCTGGTATTCGCGGCGCTGTTCGACAGCGAATATGACTGGGCGTTCCGCACCGAACCGCAAGAACAGTTGGGCGGACGCAGCATCCGCTTGCCCCAGGGCCGGACACTCGGCGGAAGCTCATCCCTCAACGGCCAGGTCTACTGCCGCGACCGCGCCACTGACTTCCAATCATGGGGGCCTGGCTGGTCCTTCGACGATCTAGAAGGCGTCACAGAAATGGTCAGCTACGATCGCGGCCCACTCTCCACGACCACGCCGCTGTCAGAACGCCGCCTTCAGCTCCTTGAAGAGGGCTGATCCCAAGAGGGGCCAGAATCATAGAGCGGGTCGGCGGGTGCTGGGTGAGGACTATCCCGGGGGGCGGACTCGCGAGGGGGCTGGGCTCGGCTGTCCGCGCCATTGGTACAGGCGGGTCAGTGGGCGTGGTGCCCACCAGTTGGCATGGCCGAGCAGGCGCATGGTGGCCGGGACGAGCAGTGCGCGCACCACGGTCACATCGATGACCAAGGCGATGATCATGACGACGCCGGTCATTTTGATCGAGGTGACGTCCGAGGTGGAGAAGGCCGCGATCACGACGATGAGGAGCAGGGCGGCGCTGGTGATGATGCGGCCGGTGCGTTGCAGGCCGGCGGCGACGGCGCCGGTGTTGTCGCCGGTGAGGTCGTAGTGCTCGCGGATCCGGGACATCAGGAAGACCTCGTAGTCCATGGAGAGCCCGAAGACCACGGCGAGGACGAGGACGGGCGAACCGGCGTCCAGGCTGGTGGCGGGGGTGAAGCCGAGCAGGCCGTCCAGATGGCCGTCCTGGAAGATCCAGACCATGGCGCCGAAGGACGCGCCGAGGGAGAGCACGTTCATCAGCAGTGCCTTGATCGGCAGCACGACCGATCCGAAGGCGAAGAACAGCAGGGCGAAGGTGCTCCCGGCGGTGATCAACGCCATCCAGGGCAGCCGGTCGGTGAGGGCGGTGAGCATGTCCGCGGTCTCGGCGGGCCTGCCTCCGATCAGCACCTGGCCGCCGGGCGGCGGGGGCAGCCGGCGGAGCCGTCGCACGAGATCCCGGCTCTGCGCGCCGATGGGATCGGCGCGGTGGCCGATGGTGATCCGGACGGTGTTGCCCGCCGCGGCGGTGACGTCGGCGGCGCTGACACCGGGCACGGTCTTGAGCGATCGCAGGTAACCGTCCAGTGCCGTCTTCCCGGCGGGAGAGCCGGCCGGCCGGCTGAGAGTGACGATCGCTTCGGCGGGGCCGGTCAGGCCGGGGGCGAGACCGTGGCTGAGGGTTTCGCTGACCCGCCGGCTCTCCGAGTCGGGTGGCAGCAGCCGGTGATCCACCCCGCCGAGCTCGATGCGCAGGAGGGGCAGCCCCAAGAAGATCAGGAGGGCGGTCACGCCCAGGGCGACGGTGGCAGGCCGGCGCATCACGATGCGGGCGAGGCGGTACCAGGCCCCGTTCTGGTCGCTCGTCTGGCGGGCGGCCGTGGGGCTTGCCGGGAGAGCGGCTGGAGGGCCGGTCGTGTGCCGTTTCAGCAGGCGTAGTGCGTCCACGCGAGGCCCGAGCATCCCCAGCAGAGCCGGCAGGAGGACGAGTGTGACGAGCATCGTGCTCAGCACCGCCGCCATACCGCCCAGCCCCATGGACCGGTGAAATCCGGCGGGAAAGATGAGCAATCCCGCCAGGCAGGCCGCCAGAGTGACTGCGGAGAACGCCACCGTGCGCCCGGCCGTCGCCATCGTGCGCGCCACGGCGTCCTCGACGGCCAGGCCCCGCCGGATCTCCTCGCGGAACCGGGTGACCATGAAGAGCCCGTAGTCGATGGCCAGGCCGAACCCGATGAGCGTCACCATCTGAACCGCATAGACCGAGATGTCGGTGACAACGGTGAGGCCGTACAGGGCGGCCAGGGCCGCGACGAAGGCCGTGACGCCGACCGCGAGGGGAAGCGCGGCGGCGACCAGACCACCGAAGATCACGACCAGGAGCACGAGCAGGACGGGGAGCGAGAACATCTCGGCACGGACGATGTCCGCGGCCACCCGATCGGCGATCTCACGGTCGACGGCGGCGCGACCGCCGATCTCCGTCTCCAGAGTGGGCGTGCGCAGCGTGCCCTCGATCCTTTTGAGCCCCTCCATGCGCTGCTTGGGGTCGTCACCATGCAAGGTGAGAGCCACCAGGGTCGTCCGGCGGTCGGCACTGACCAACCCGGCCGACCCGTTCGTCCAGTACGTGACCGCGCGAGCCACCACCTCGGACGGCAGCGCGTCGACCATGGAGGTGACGGCCTGCCGGTAGGAGGGGTCGTCGACGGTGGCCCGGTTCGAAGCGCGATAGAGCACGACCACGTCCGCGTCGCCACGGCCCAGCCGCTCGGCACCGAGCTGCGCCGCTCGACGGCTGTCACTGCCGGGGTCTTCGGGCCCGCCGCTTCCGAGCCGGCCGAAGACCTGAGCGCCGAGGCCCCCGGCCGCGAGGACGAAGCCCACGGCGATGCCCGCCACCCACCGACGGCGGCGATACATCACCCTTGCCAGCAGCGCGTACATCGGATCCCCGGCTCACCACGTCAGCGGCAGCCTGGTGGGGTAGCGGACGAACAGCCCGGTGAACCACTGAACCTGATCGGGCGGCACGGCCAGGCGCAGACCGGGCAAGGTGCTGGTCAGCGCGGTGAGGCCTGTCTGCAGCATTTCCCGGCCGAGATTGGCGCCGACGCAGTAGTGCGCGCCATGCCCGAGGCCCAGGTGGGGGCATTCGGCTCGGTCGATGTCGAAGCGATCCGGATCGGCGAAGGCCTGGGGGTCGAAGTTGGCGGCCACGGTCGAGGCCAGCACCGTCTGCCCCTTCTGGACCGTTCCGGAGGGCAGCCTCACGTCCTCTCTCGCCATGCGCAGCATCTGGGCGACGCCACCGGTGTAGCAACGCAGGATCTCCTCGACGGCCTGGGGGATGCCCGCCGGGTCGTCGACCAGGGCCCGGTAGGCGCCCGGAGTGCTGAGCAGGCCGAAGACGCCCCCTCCCACGGTGGTGGGAGCGGTCCTTCCGCCCAGGATGAGGGCCGTCGTGATCGAGTCGAGCTCGGCCTCCGACAGGTCGCCGGCCGCGTGCGCATCGATCAGCGAGTCGATCAGGGCGCAGCTGAAGTGCCCGCCCGAACGTTCGGCGCGGTCGGCCTGCCGGTCGCGGACCAGCCCCTGGGCGAATTCGAAGCATTCCAACCCGGCCGACATGCGATCTTCACTCGCCGCGACGCCGGTCATCGCCAGGGTGACGTCGGACCAGTGGCGCACCCGGGCGCGATCGGCCGCCGGAATCCCCAGCAGCTCGTCGAGCACCTGATCTACCAGGGGGAAGGCGAAGCCCTCCATGAAGTCGCCGGGCTGGGCGCGCGCGGCGAAGTCAGCGGTGATCTGCTCGGCGAGCTCGGTGATGTACGGACGCCAGGCCCGGATGTTGCGGGGGCTCATGGCCTCGATCGCGGCCCGCTGCGCGACGGTCTCGACCTCGTCGGACTGGATGGCGTCCTGGACGATGTCGGCCCATTCGCACAGCTGGTCGCCGCCGTGATCGTCCGGGTAGTACCGGATGCGCGTGAACCGCGGATCGCCGAGCACCTGACGCACGTCCTCATAGCGGACCGCCACCAGCACCTGGTTCCCGTTGGGCAAGGTCACCGGCGCGAGAGGGGCCGCGAGGCGACGCTCAGCGAACTCCGCTGGAGGGTCGCCTCGGTCGTCGGGGGTGAAGGGCAGGTGTTGCGACATGCTTTCCTCCCGATGAGAGCAGGTCGAACCGGCACTATTCGGTGGCCACTCTGCGGCAGATCTTGAATTGCATGACCCTCCATTGAGGCTCCGGTAATCGCGGCGGAGCCCTCTCACAAGGACATTGGCAGTACCCCACCTTCTTCGGCCGGCTCCGTTTAACTAAACAACATGTTGACCAAGAGCGCAAATGTGCGATACGCCTGTACGAATTATATTACTAATGACCGAGAAGTGCTAATAAAGGGAAAGTTCGAAACACGGCAAACGTGGCAAAATTGGGGCCGTGGCATGCGACAGGGTCAGAGGGTTAAAGCGGGCCGGTCAGCGGTGTGCCTGGTCGTCTGCCGGCAGGAGGCGCGGGAACGCCGGCGGCCGGTGCGGCCGGTGTTCGGGTGCCTCGACTTCGGTCAGTCCCGCGCGTTGCTGCAGCCGGGCGAGCGGCCTCGGTGCCCACCAGTTGGCGGGGCCGGTGAGCCGCATGAAGGCCGGTACGAGCAGGCCTCGTATCACGGTGGCGTCGACCAGGACGCCCAGCGACGTGCGCAGATGTCCGTCTTGGAACACGGCCACCACCGCGCCGCAGATGGCGGTCAGGCTGAGCGCGCCCATCGCCACCGCCTTGGCCGACACCAGCAGGCCGCCGGTGAACAGGAACAGCAGCACCAGCACCGAACCGGCCGCCAGCACTCCGGGTCCCCGCGGTCGATGCGCCGGCCGACCGCCGCCAGCATCACGGGCTGGACGAGCATCGTGGACGTGGCCGCCATGAGCACGACGACGATCGTCGCCCACGCCGGCGATCGCACCACGCCGAGCGGAACGGCCAGCAGAGCGGCCGTGGCGGTGGCCACGGTCAGGCCCGAGAACAGGACGGTGCGGCCCGCGGTCATCATCGTCCGCTGCAACGCCTCGTCGACCGTGGACCCGCCGCTGAGCTCGTCGCGAAACCGGGTGGTGATGAACAGGCTGTAGTCGATCGCCAAGCCGAAGCCCAGCCCCACCATGACGTTGGGCGCGTACACCGGCACCGGCGTCAGGTGGGTGGTCAGCCGGAGCACGGCCATCGTGGCGACGACGGTCAGGCCGCCGATCAGTGACGGCAGCAGCGCCCCGTAGGCCGACCGGAACGCCACCAGCAAGATGACGGCCAGCAGCGGCGTGGTCAGCAGTTCGGCACGGCGCAGGTCCTGTCCGACATTGCGCAGTGTCTGCACCGACGCCCAGGCGTACCCGGTGGCCGCCACACGCAACGATCGTGCCCGCTCGGCAAGCCGCGGCACCAGATCTTCGGCCGACCGGGCCGCCCGTGCCTGGTCTCCGGACAGGTCCACCTGGATCAGCGCGGATCGCCGGTCGGTGGATCGCAGCACCGCATTCCCCGACGTCCAGTACGACTGGACACCGTTGACGCTGACCTGGGCGGCGATCCAGCGGGTCAGCCGGACGCCGGTCCTGATCGCCTCGGGCGATTCCACGCGACCGCCGGCGGTCACCCGCAGCACCAGGTCGGCCGTGCTGATGTGGAATCGCCGTGCCAGCACGGCATCGGCCCGCACCGACTCGGTGCCGGCGGTGACGTACCCGCCGTTGGACAGCCGCCGGTCCAGTCCGAGCGCGGTCAGCCCCAGGACCGCCATCAGCAACAGCGCCGTGGCCAGCAACCGCCGGTGATGGCGCTCGGCGACGGCGAAGCGGCCGGCCGGAACGCCACCGGCAACGCGGCCGCGATCCGGGCGTTCAACGCCATCGTCCGCGACGACCCCGGGTCGAGTCGGTCATGCTGCCCGTCGCCGACGGCCTGACGCTGGCCCGCAAGCGAGAGGCCGGACCGTGATCCCGTCCGCGGGCCCCCTTCCGGCCGGATCCGATCCCGCCCATGGTCGCCTCGCGGGAACCACCGCGCTGGTCACCGGCGGGCTGGGCGGGGTGCTGGCGACGGCGCTCGGCGACGCCGGCGCCGACCTGGTGCTCACCGGCCGGAACCGCGCCGGCCTGGCGAGCCTCCGCGACCGGCTCGCCGCTCGCGGCATCGCGTCGTCCGCCGTACCGGCCGACCTGACCGACCCCGACGCCGCCCTGCGCGTCACCCGTACCGCGACCGAACTGTTCGGCGGCATCGACCTGCTGGTCAACTGCATCGGCGTGGCCGGCCCGCACGGGCAGAACCCGGACGCGGACTGGTGGCACACCACGGAGGTCAACCTGCACGCCACGGTCCGCGCCGTCGTGCCCGGCATGATCGCCCGAGGCCGGGGCCGCGTGGTCAACGTCGTCAGCGCGGCCGGCCGGCATCGCTGGCCCGGCGCCTCGGCGTACTCGGTCTCCAAGGCCGCCGTGATCAAACTGACCGAGAACCTCGCCCAGGAAGCGCCGGGCCGGGGCGTCACGGCGTTCGCCTTCCATCCCGGGCTGCTCCACATCGGCATTACCGCCGCACACCTGGCCAGAGGGCAGGTAGGAGACCCCACCTCCGACCACATCTGGGCGTGGCTACGCCAAGAAAGAGACACCGGAGGCTTCACTTGCCTGGACAGCACCGTGGATGCCTTCCTGCTGCTCTCCGACGGCACGGCCGACCCGCTGTCCGGCCACTACCTGACCACCGACGACATCTTCGGACTGCGCGAAGAACCCGACGCGTGACCAGCACACCGCGCGGGAATGACAGACTGATCCCGCAACGAGAACGCACCCTTCTGCTGCCGGGTGTCTGAGCTCGCACCACGTCGGGGGAGACGATTGGTGGACGAGGAGGCCGCGCCGGTCATGTCACCCACACAACCTGATGGTGGTGCAGACCGGTCAGAGCCGGTGCTGCTGCACGGAGCGGTGCTCGGCACAGACCTCACGAACGCTGCGACGCCACGCAAGACCGATCAGGGACCCGTGGTTGTACCGGTGCCCCGGCAGGACGGGACGCTGGCGTGGTCCACCATGCCGCTGGCCGCCGACGCGTTGGCCAAGCTGGACGATGACCTGGGCCAAGTGCAGGTCGCGCGAGTGGGTGGCCGCCGCATCTACCGGCGCCGGATCGAGCTGCTGGCCGAGGCGTGCACGGCTGAGACGTTCGGGCTGGTGCTCGACTGGCTCAGCAGCACCCGCCGCGCCTCGGCTGCCACCAAACGCAACTACGTCGACGACCTGCGCCGCGTCTGGGCGCCGCTGGCCCGCGAACTCGGCCACGACGCCTTCGCCGTCGGCTGCCTGACCCGCGAACACGTGCGGATGTGGCGGCTGCGCCAAGAGGCCGACGGGGTCGCCCAGCGCAGCATCGCCCGTTACGTCGCCTGCCTGTCCTCGCTGCATGTGCATGCGGCCGGACGGCTGGACGCGCCGCTGCTCAACCCCGTCACCGAGGACGACCGGCCGCGCATCCCCACCGGCAACACCGCCACCTCCACCCCCGTCCTGGAGGTCGCCCAGGTACGCGCCGTGGCCGCCTGCGCGCGCAGCGACCTGGACCTGCTGGCGGTCATGCTGCTGTACACCCTCGCCGGCCGGGTCACCGAGATCTGCGCCGCCAACGTCACCGACCTGGCCGTCGAAGGCGACCGCACCGTCCTGCACCTCACCCGCAAAGGCGGCAAGCAACGCGCCCTGCCACTGCCCGACCGCTGCACCCGGCTCCTGCGCCGCGTGATCGGCGACCGCACGTCCGGGCCGCTCCTGCTCGACGCGGCAGGCCACCGCCTGGACCGCCACGACCTCGACCGCATCAGCACCCGGCTGGGCCGCGCCGCCGCCGTCCTGCCCGGCCGCGACCTCACCCCGCACGTCTGGCGCGCCTCCCGCATCACCCACATGCTCGACGCCGGAGTACCCCTCGCCGAAGTCCAGGAATTCGCCGACCACGCCAACCCCGCCACCACCATCGGCTACTGGGAACGCCGCAACCGGGCCCAGCGCGCCACCGCCCACGTCGACCAGGCCATCACCGTCTTCGACGACCTCGTCCCGCCCCGGTGACGATCATCCGGCGGAGGCGGACCGGCTGCGGGCCCTCGGCGCCACCGACCTCGACATCGGCCAGCGTGACGTTCCGTGGACGGTGCTGGCCGACCCGGAGGGCAACGAGTTCTGCGTCCTCACCCCGGCCTGACCGCGGACACGGCCGGCCGGGAACCCGTTTGAGCCGTCCCTCCGCGTGGACTGCCGGTCGCAGTCGGCCACTACCGGCGAGGGCAGGTTCCGCGTCTACGCCAGCGGTCTTCGATGATCCGAGACCGTTCCGGTGTCTCCGGCGATCAGCTCTGGGCGATCTTGTCGAGGAGGAGGCGTGCGGCTCGGTTCGCGCCGTCGGTGCGGATCGTCTTGGCCACGGCGGCTGCGCGGGCGGCGGTCTCGGGGGCCAGGGCGATCTTGAGTGCGGCCGACAGGGACTCGGCGGTCGGGGTCGGACCGTCGTGTCCCGTGCCGATGCCCAGCTCGGCCACCCGGCCCGCCCAGTACGGCTGGTCCGCGACCTGGGGCACGAGCACCTGCGGCGCGCCGGCCCGGGCCGCCGTCCTCGTGGTGCCCGCGCCGCCGTGGTGCACGACCGCGGCCACCCGGCGGAACAGCTCCTGCTGGTTGACCTCGCCGATGACGAAGCAGTCGTCCCGGTCGTCGACCAGGGTCAGGTCGGCCCAGCCGCTCCCGAGAAGAACGCGGCGGCCCTGCGTACGGACCGCCTCGACGACGGCCTGGGAGAGGTCCTGCGCGGTCGCGCCGCGCATCGGCATGCTGCCGAAGCCCACGTACACCGGCTCCTCGCCGGCGGACAGGAACGCCTCCAGGTCGGCCGGGAGCGGGCGCTCGTCGGGCCGGATCCATGCGCCGGTGTGCGCCACGGCGAGCTCCGGCGTCTCCTGCCACGGCCCTAGGACGGGGTCGGCCGCCAGGAACGGGTGGTCGGTGAAGACATGGTCGCGGAGGCGGTCCACCGGCGGCAGACCGACCGAGGCCCGGTGGGCGTTGACCGTCTCGCCGAACATCGTGTTCATGCGCTCGGCGTTGAGCTCCCACAACTCCCGGTTGCCGGTCACCTCAGGGGGGATCACCTGGCCCGGCCAGCGGAGCGGCGGGTGATGCGGCGACGGCAGGTAACAGGGGGAGAGGGACGCGTGCATGTAGGGCACGTGCAGCTTCTCGGCTGCACTGCGGGCACCGGCCACGGCCGGGAACGAGCCGGTGGCCACCACCGCGGCGCAGTCTTCGGCCAGCTCGGTGACCGCCTCGTAGGCCATGGCGGTCAGGTCTGCGGCGATGTCGGCCAGGCTCGTCTTGCCGGGAACCCCTCCCGTCGCCAAAGCGCGGATCGGCCAGGCGAAGGGACTCAGTGGCACGCCGACATCGTCCAGCAGATCCGCCAAGTCCGGCGGCGCGCACACCCGCACCTTGGCGCCGAGAGCCTGCAGTTGCAGCGCCAACCCCGTCATCGGCTCGACGTCCCCGCGGGACCCGTAGGTCACCAGTACAACGCGCATTCCGCGCCCCCAATTTTCCTTGCGTTCCGGCGTCGAGGGGTGATTGTGCGTCATGACCGGGGTCTTGTGGCAAGGCCCCCTGTGCGCTATACCTTGGAAATGCGGGGAGTGGTCATTCCTCCCAGCTCATTGGCGGCTTCGACGGCGAGGTCGATGGCTCGGGTCGCGAGCGGCGATCGGGTGCGTCCACTCGGCCAGTACAGGTACCACGTGCAGACCGGTGACGGCCGCAGCCGGTGGACGCCGAGCCGGTCGTCGGACCAGACATCGGACCCGTGGAGCGCGAGCCAGGGCATCACCGCCGAGCCGATGCCCGCCCGCACCATCGACACGATGGACTCGTGGCCGCCGGTCCGGAAGACGATCCGTGGCCGGGCGCCGGCGCCCGCGAGCGTCCTCTCCAGCCATCTCTGGTGATGGGTCGGAGGCCAGGAGACCATCGGAACATCGTCGAGCTGCTTCACTTCTACTGGCCCCTCGGGGAACGCGCCGGCGCCGGCCACCAGAAGGTACGGTTCGTCGACCAGCTCGACGTGCTCGACGTCGCCCTCGATCCGGCCGTAATGGAACAGCAGGTCGAGGTCTCCGATCTGCGGATCCTCCGGTTTCACCTCGGACAGCCTGATGTCGCAGCCGGGGTGCTCGCTCAACAGTCCGCGCACGACGGCCGGCAGGATCAACCTGGTCGCGCCCTGGAAGGTGCCGATGTCGATCCGGCCGTGACCCGCCCTGAAGCGATCGACGGCGTCGGCCAGCCCCTCCGCCTTCGTGAGCAGATCGCGCCCATGGGCCAGGACCACCTCGCCGAGGGGAGTGATCCGTACGGGCCTGGGGCCGCCGGGCCGGTCGAAGACGGCGCCGCCGACGGCCTTCTCCAGCGCGGCGACCTGCTGGCTCACCGACGACTGGGTGTAGCCGAGCCGGGTCGCCGCTCGCCCGAACGTCCCTTCCTCGGCGATGGCGGCCATGGTCCTCAGGTGGCGCAGCTCGACGTCAGCCATAGCTCAAGCATAGCCAATGGCGATTGACTCGATCAGAAACAATCGCTTTTCATGATGGGCTAGGCACTCTTAATGTCATCGACATGACGACCTACAGCACCACAGCCCAGGAGCTGCCACGCCTCGTCCGGGGCCTGGCGGCGACTCATTTCGTGAGCCGAGCCGGGGGAGTCGTGCAGCCGTTCCTCGTCCTCTACCTGACGCAAGAGCACCAGCTCACGCCGACGACCGCGGGCGCTGTGGTGGCGGCGGTCGGCGTCGGAGGCATCGGATCCCAGATACTCGGTGGCTGGCTCGGCGACCGGATCGGCCGGCGCCACACCATGCTGGTGGGGCTCTTGGGCACGGCTCTCGCGCTCGTCGCACTCGGCTCGGCCGGCACGGTCCCGGCGATCTGGGCGGCGGCCGTGGGCGTCGGGCTGATGGCGGACCTGTTCCGGCCGGCCGGGGCGGCCGCGGTGGCCGACCTCCCGCCACAGCAGCGGATCCGGGCCTTCGGGTTGCTGTTCTGGACGGCCAACCTCGGCTTCTCCGTCGCGACGGTCACCGCCGGGATCCTGGCCCGGTACGGCTATGGGCTCCTGTTCTGGATCAACGCCGCGACCTCGATCTTCGCGGCGCTGATCGTCTGGCACCAGGTTCCCGAGACTCGTCCGCCGGCGCGGGAGGAGCCCAGGCGAGCGCTGCTGCCGGTGCTCCTGCGCGACCGGCTGATGATCACCATGACGCTGCTCTACGTCGCCTACTTCACGCTGTTCCTGCAGACGTTCGCGACGATGCCGCTCGTCATGACGGCGGACGGTCACGGCCCCGCCATGTACGGCGCGATGCTGGCGCTGAACGGGATCCTCATCGTCGTGGGCCAGCCACTTGCGGTACGGCTGCTCGCAGGTCGCGACCCCAGCGCGGTGCTGGCGGTTTCCATGCTCACGGTCGGTGCCGGTGTCGGTTCGAGCGCCATCGTGCACAGCGTCACCGGCCAGGCGGCGTCGGTCCTGGTCTGGACCCTCGGCCAGATCGGCATCGCCGTCATGTTCGGCGCCACCTTCGCCAATCTCGCACCGGCTGACCTGCGCGGCAGCTACATGGGCGTCGCCTCCGCCACCTTCAGCTTCGGCGCCGTGCTCGGCCCGCTGGCCGGCACCGTCCTGCTCAACCATGCCGGACGGGCGACCCTGGCGGCGGCGTGCGTGGTCGCCGGGATCGCTCTCTGCGCCGCCCAGCACGCGCTCGGCACAGCGCTCCGCTGCCGAACCGCGACGCGACGTCCCCCCCGCCGGCTGCGAATCGTCCCGCCCGAGCCACCTGGCCTACGCGAACGCATGAGCCAAGCAGACGGTCAGCCACAACAGCGAGCGCCGCGCCGCCGACCGCACGACCTGACCCGAACGAGGAGAGATCATGATGCGACTCATCCAGACCAACGGCGCGACCCTGGCCACCGGCAGCTTCGGTGCCCCCACGGCTACGTCAGCCTGAGGCCCCGGCACGATGAGGAGCCTGCCCGTCGCTGTTCACCAGCTGATTCCGGCGGTCACGGGCAGGTGGTCGCTGCCGGTGGCCGGCAGGACTCGCGAGCTCCTTGGCTCCACGCCCTCGACCAGGATCTGGTCGATCCGGGCCATCGGGAAGGACGCCGGCCAGGTGAAGCCGAAGCCGTCCCCGGCCGCGTCCTGGACCGAGCGCATCTTCGAGGTGATGCCGGCGAACGCGCGGTCGTCCACGGTGCCGTTCATGTCGGCGAGCAGGACGACCCGCTCGTTCCGCTCGGCGGCGATGGCCTCGGCGAGCGCCTGCGCGTTTCTGTCACGGTGGTTCGTCCCGAAGCCCGCCCTGGGATTCACGCGTACCGACCCCAGATGGGCCACATAGACCGCCAGCGGCCCGTGGTTCGTCGCCACGGTGGTGCGCAGCCCGCGGTTGTAGGACATCTTGACCTCTGCCGGTTTGGCGGCGCCCAGTGGCCCGGCGTCCATCTTGATGTCGACCGGCTGGGTGTCCGACATCGGCAGCTTGCTCCACAGCCCGACCGTGCCCTGCACAGCGTGGTGCGGGTACGTCTTCGCCAGCTCCTTCTCGTACGTGCCCGTGGCCTCCTGGGCCAGCTCCTGCAGCGCCAGTACGTCCGCCCCCGAGGCGGCCAGGCGGCGGGCGGTGCCGGCCGGATCGGGGTTGTCGGCACCGACGTTGTGGCTGAGCACGGTGAGGTCGCTGCCTGGGCCTGACTTGTCGTTGAGCATCCCGCCGAAGAGGGTCAGCCACACAGTGACCGGCAGCAGGAGCGCGGTCACCGCGGACGCGGAACGGCGCCACAGCGCTGCGGCCAGCAGCACCGGGACGAAGAGGCCGAACCACGGCAGGAACGTCTCGACCAGGCTGCCGAGATTCCCGATCCGGTTCGGGATGTACGCGTGCAGCATCATGAGCAGGCCGAGCAGCAATGCCAGCGCTGTCAGAACAGGGCCGCGCTTCCAGGTCTCCGGCTGGGAGGCGATATGGATGGCCTTGCGGAGACGCACGCGCCAGGTGCCGGAGTCCGTCTCCCGGGGGCCGGTGTCGTCCTGCCTGGTCTCCACCGTCTCTACCGTCTCCACCTGCGCCATTGCCTGCTCTCGCTCACTGCCGGTCACTGCTGCATCCTCGAGGTCACCTTCCGCACACGAACTTTCTAGCCACCCGGCGGTCACAGCACGGTGCCCAAAGCTGTGACCCGGCTGTGACCGGCTCTGCGGTCGGAGATCCGGTTGTCACCCGCTTTCCGGCAACGTAACGTTCTGTATATGTTTCGTGGCGGAAGGCTGCAGCATCGAGGGTGAGCGATACGGCCCCATGTGCGGTCAGGTGGCCGGCTACAACAAGTGGACGCCGATCAGAGTGGGCGACCTGTCCGGTTGGCTCCAGGACGTCTGCCTCTTCCTCCGGACCGAGTGACGCCCCGAGGCAGCGATGCCCCGGGGCGTCCGGTGGTCAGCGGACGCTGAGGACCTTGCTCATTGGTGGGTCGCCTTTCCGAGTTTCGTGTGGCTCCGCTTGCGGCGGTACGGGCTAACGGTCGTGCTTTCTCAGCCAGTCGACGTAGTCCGGGACGGCGCGTTCGACGTCGTACTCCGGCTCGAACCCGGTGTCCGCCTGGAGCCGGGTGATGTCGAGGTAGGTGTCCGGGGGCCGGTCGGGATTGCGTCCCTCCGGGAGCTTGAGGTTCGCGCCTGGAGCGGCGGCGTTGATCGCGGCGGCGACCTCGCCGTAGCGCACCAGCCGTCCGGACGAGACGTTGTAGGTGGTGTGGTTCAGCCGCTCCGCGAGCATCAGCCGCGCGATCGCCCGGCCGCAGTCCTTCACGTAGCAGAGGTCCGTGCCGTCCTCGGCGTACGCGGGCGCGGCGAGATCGGGGTCCTCGCCCCGGACCGCCGCGCTGACGAGGCGGGGGACCGGCGTGAACGGGTTGTCCGGCACACCGAGGGGCCCGTAGACGGTGCCGATCCGCAGGTTCACCGTCTCGAATCCGGCGCTGTCGCCGGTCAGCGCGGCGAACAACTCCGCGGTCTTCTTGAACACCGGGATCTGGTGCGCCGCCACCGCCGGCAACGGCATCTCCTCGCGCAACGGAACCTCGTCCACCCCCATGTACACGGCGATGCTGCTGGCGACGGAGAACCGCCGCACGCCCCACTCCGTCGCCGCCTTGAGCGCGTTGAGCAAGCCGCGGGTGTCGGCGCGCAGGTACTCGACCGGGTCGGGCAGGTCGTACCGCGCCGCCGCGAGGTGGACGATGCCGGTGATCTCGTACCGCGTCCCGAGGTCGAGGAAGGCCGCCTCGTCCATGGTGTCGAGCGGTTCGACGACGACCCGGCCGGCGGGCTCGCCGGTGAGGTACTCGGGCGGCCGGGTCGACCGGTGCGCGGTGAGCACGACGGATTCGCCCAGGTCGAGCAGTGCCCGTGCGGTGTGCGACCCGATGGAACCCAGGCCGCCGGTGATGAGGATCATCCGAGCACTCCGTCCACGTGCACGATCAGGGCAGACATTTCGCTCCAAGGATTCGGTGTCAGATGCATTGCGGAAAATCGAAGAGCCGGTCGGGGTCGTAGGTCTTCTTGACCGCCGCCAGCCGGGATCGGTTGCCCGCGTGATAGGCGCCGGCCCAGTCGTCCAGCCGCGGATCAGGGAAGTTCGGATAGATGCGCCCGGACCCGTCGGCGTGGGCGATCTCCCAGGATTGGTCGATCCACGCGTTGGGCGTCTCGGCGGTGTGTTCCAGCATGAAGAGCGCGTTTCGATGGGCGAAGGCGGTCGCGGTTTCCGGTACGCGGTTGTAGGCGCCGCCCATCGCCGTGAACGCCAGTTGCCCGCGTCCCCTGCGCTCGCCGAAGAACGCGGAGAGCAACGCGTCGGTCGTCGACGGACGCATCGGCCGTGCGAACAGCTCCGATCGGCTGCGAAGAACCGGAGCGCCGGGCTCCTCGCGCAGGTCGAGGTCGTCGAACGAGGTTTTGAGGCGGTGATGGGGCAGCCCACCGCGCACGTCGGCCTCGGGATCCGCCCCGGCCGCGCCGCGGAACTCCTCCAGCAGGTCACGGGTGGCGGCCTCGTCCAGCAGCGAGGCCCCGAACAGGACGGCCGTGAACGGCTCGGCGGTCACGGTGAGGTTGGTGGTGATCTCATCGGGCGCGTCCGGCGCCCACCGCTGCCAGGCCTCGACCGTGCGCGCGGCCTCGTCCGGGGACAGGTGCCAGCGCAGTTCGAAGCGGGTCGTCACCGGCTCGGGGACGGTGTCGAAGACCAGCGAGGTGACCACGCCGAACCGGCCGCCGCCCGCGCCGCGCAAGGCCCAGAACAGTTCCGGCTCCCGGTCTGCGTCGCAGTCGACGGCGCGTCCGTCCGCGAGCACGACCCGGGCGCCGGCGAGGCGATCGCAGGTGAACCCGTATCTGCGTCCGAGCAGGCCGATCCCGCCGCCGAGCGTGAGGCCCGCGATGCCCACGGTCGCGCCGCAGCCGGCCGGAACGGTACGTCCGTGCAGGTGCAGTGCGGTGTACACGTGCGCCAGCCGGGCTCCGGCGCCGATCGTCGCGCGCCCGTCGCCCGTCACGGCGATGCCGTCGAGCCTGGCCAGGTCGAGGACGATCCCGTCGGTGGACGACCGTCCCGCGAAGCAGTGGCCGCCACCGCGCGGGACGATGGGAACGCCGGCCTCCCGGGCGTAGCGGATCCCGCTGGCCACGTCCGCGGCCGAGGCGCACCGGATCACCGCGCGGGGACGCACCTCGCGGAACGCGGGGTTGGCGGGACGCCTCACGTCCTCATAGCCGGGGGATCCGGGGGCGAACAGCTCGCCGTCGAGTTTCGCCCGCAACCCGTCCAGATCGGTCACGGGTGTGAGGCTAGGAGGGGCGCGATCTCGCGGGCTTGAACGAAACGAGCATCCTTCTAGGCCCGCAGGAGCGGCATGGCGCGGGTGGCCAGGAAGGGTTCGTAGGACGCCGAGTGATCGTGGCCGCAGCCGCATCGATCGACATCGCCCTTGAGAAGTTCGCTGGGGGTGACCCCTGTGAGGCGTACGCACTCGCGGCTGAGGTGCGCGTGGTCGGCGTACCCGACGTCCACCGCGAGCCCGGCCAGCCCGTCCGCGCCGATCCGTCCGCTGGGCGTCGCGCCCGCCTGGGCGAGAGCCAGGAATCCTTGGAATCGCAGCGTCCGTTGCAAGACCTTCGGGCCGACACCCACCAGATGCAGGCAGCGGCGGCGCAACTGGCTGGTGGAGATCGCGAGGTGCCCGGCGAGCGCATTGATCTCGATCGGGTGCCACGGCATCAACCGCCGCGCCGCCTCTCCCACCAGCGGATCGAGATGGCCCGCGCAGCGGAAGGTCTGGAGGAGATGAGCCTGGACAGCGGCCATTGCCTTCTCCGGATCGGGCGCAGTAGCCACGTCCTCGGCCAGTCGCTCGGCCGTGACGCCCCACAGGTCGCCGAGGCCCACCCGCTCGTCCAAGAGATCGTCCAGGGCGATGGGGAGCGGTGGCGCCGTCCCAGGGTGGAAACGGACCCCAACGAGCGTCGTGTTGGGCGGGATGACTTCAACCTTGGGGCCGGTGAGTGGCCCGAGCAATCGCGGCGGTCGGCCGATCGGAAAGTGGAGCTCCACGCCTCCCGTCGGCAGATGCCGCTGCACGTACGGCGCCTCGCCCGTCCGTTGAATCCAGACCGTCCGCACCACACCGCGCAACTCGACGATGGGCGAATGCTCAACATAGGACTCCGCCGTCACATCGGCAGATTATCCCCGCGACAGCGGGCGTCAGCTGGGATCACCGGCGTCGGCTGGCGCGCACGACGACATCGTCGAGAGGGACCGCTCGGCCGCCGTCGCCGGTGAGCGTGCGACGGCGCTCCTCGGCGGTGACGATCTCCCACTCCGCGCCGTCCATGCGCGCGGTGATCGCCGCGGACGTGGCGGACGCTTCGGCAGGAGGATGGTGCCCGTGGCCAGTAGAGCCGGGGGTGTGCAGGTGCCCCACGATGAGCAGCGTGCCGCCGGGAGCCACCCATTCAGAGATGCGGTCGTAGAAGTCCAGCTGGGGCATCGCCGGGTGGGCGTAGTGGGTCGTGACCAGGTCGAACCGGGTGTCGGGGCTCCAGCTGCTCAGATCCGCCTCAACCCACTGCAAACGCTCGGAAACCCCGCTCATCGCCGCGTCCTCACGACCCTCGCTTGCCGCCGCGTCTTCCAGCGCCGCGCTGGTCGCCGCGCGCTCGGCGGCGCGGGCGAGTGCCTCGGACGAGATGTCGGCCGCGGTGACGTGCCAGCCGCGGGACGCGAGCCAGATCGCCTCGGCACCGGCGCCGCACCCCGCGTCCAGTGCCGTGCCGGGCGTCAGGCCGCTGGTCTCGCTCGCCAGGTACGGGTTCGGCGGGTGGCCGCCCAGGGATCCGGGGTCTCCGGCTCGCCCCTCTCGCCAGTGCCGCTCCCAGAAGTCCTTGTCGAATCCTTGCGTCACAGGTTGTTCTCCTCGTTCGCGATTGCTCGTTCTTCATGCTGCTGAGAGGGCGGCGGATGCGCAAACGTTGTTGCCGAACGGCAAAATGGAGCGGTGGACGAAGCCATTGATCGCACCCTGGACGCCGTCGGATCGAGGTTGAAGCGCCTCCGGACGCAACGCGACGTCACGCTCGCCGACCTCGCGGAGGAGACCGGCATCTCCGCCAGCACCCTGTCCCGGCTCGAAGCGGGCCTGCGACGGCCCACGCTCGAACAGCTGCTTCCGCTCGCTCGCGCGTACGGGGTCACCCTCGACGAGCTCGTCGACGCGCCGCCGACCGGCGATCCGCGCATCAATCTGCGTCCCATCCCCGGCGGCGACGGCTCGGTGGTCCTGCCGCTGACCCGTAGGCCCGGCGGGATCCAGGCCTACAAGTTCGTCCTCCCGGCTCGAAGCGACACCGCCGAACCCGACCTGCGCACCCACGAGGGCTACGACTGGGTCTATGTCCTGAACGGAACGCTCCGGCTCGTCCTCGGGGAACACGACCTCGTCCTCAAGCCGGGGGAGGCCGCGGAGTTCGACACGCGCACGCCGCACTGGTTCGGGGGGACCAGCGCCGGCCCCGTCGAGTTCCTGAGTCTCATCGGAAGGCAGGGCGAACGCGCGCACGTCCGCGCGGCACCAGGACAGGGCACGCGCCCTCCCGAGGCATAGTTCGTTGTACGAATTACCGGGGTATCCTGCCCGCGTGAGTAAGAGTGATGGCCGAATCGGGGTCGTGGCCGCGCTGGTGCGGTCGTCGTTTCTGGTGAACGCCGTGTACGCCGAGTCGGGGCGCGAGTACGGGGTCACCCCGCAGCAGGGCCAGCTGCTGTGCGTGCTGATGGTGCGTCCGCATGGCATGAGCGAGCTGGGAACGATGCTGAAGCTGGCCAAGTCGAGCCTGACCGGCCTGGTGGACCGCACCGAGCGCAACGGCCTGGTGCGGCGGGAGCCAGACCCGCAGGACACGCGTGCGGTGCGGGTCGCACTCACCGCTCAGGGCGAACGCGTGGCGGAGGAGTTCTACACCGAGACCTGCAGGCGCGTCGAGGCGTTGCCGTCGAACCTGAGCCCGTCCGAACGCGAAGCGCTCGCCGCCCTGCTGGGCCGCGTCGTGCTGGACAACGAGGTTCCGGCGGTCTTCCAGGAGCCGGCCGAAGGAGCACGCTGAGACGCGACACCGCGTTCCCGTTTGCAGTTCGTAGTACGAACTAATATAGTTCGTGACACGAACTCGCCCACTTTGCATACGGGGGCGTTAAAATCATGAATCGTACAGTCGCGGTCATCGGTGGTGGCTGCGGAGGCAACTCGACGCCCTGGGCATCGACGTGCGCCTCGGCACCGGTCTGACGGCCCCACCGCTGAATGAAAGGCAGAACATTGTCTACACAAGAAGTCGTCTTCGGTTTCGGCGCGCACAGCACCATCGATGACGGGCCAGAGCTACTACGCATGGTGCAACAGGCCGACCGTGACGGCCTTGACCACTTCTCGCTCTCAGACCATCCCTATATCGGCGAACGCCTGGATGCCTACGCCACCGTCGGCTTCCTCCTGGGACGCACGCAGCACATCGCGGGCTTCGCCAACGTCACCAACTTGCCGACCAGGCCCGCCCCCATGCTGGCGCGAACGGTGACGACGCTGTCGGCGCTCTCCGGCGGCCGCATCGTTCTCGGCATGGGCGCGGGCGGGCTGTGGGATCGGATCTCCGACATGGGAGTGCCGCGACTTTCGCCCGCCGATGCCGTGGACGCGTTCGAAGAGGCGATCGTCCTGGTCAAGCGGCTGTCCGGCGGCGGACCGCCGGTCACGTACCAGGGCCGCCACTACCAGGTGAACGAGATCGAGCCTTCACCAGTGCAAGCGGCCCCAGTCTGGACGGGATCGGTCGGCCCGAAATCCCTGGCGGCCACAGGCCGGGTAGCCGACGGCTGGATCCCGGGCCACGCGGCGGACTGGCTCAGCGAGCGCTACCGGACGTCGCGGCCGCTCATCGACGAGGCAGCCGCGACCGCGGGCCGCGACCCGCGCGAGATCCGCACGATCTTCAACTTCCCCGGCCGCATCACCGACCGGCCGCTGCCCGCCACGCGCAACGATGACGGACGCTGGATCGGCGGTTCCGTGGACCAATGGGTCGAAGAGTTGACCAACGCCGTACTCGAGCACGGCGCGTCCGGCTTCACGCTCTTCTCGCCCAGCGGCGGAACGCAGGACACCACCTCCCTCGCCCGCTGGGGCAGCGAGATCGTCCCCGCCGTCCGCGAAGCGGTCACGAAAGCCCTCTAGCGCATGCTTATCCACCCGGATAAACTTATCCGCATGGATAACAAGCTGTACGAGAGAGTCCGTGCCCTCTTCGGCGCAGTCCTGGCCATCTCGATCGCCACCCTCGGCGTTGCCGCCCTCATCGGCGGCAACGCCGCCGTGTGGGTCCGAGGCGCCATCGCCACCGTGCTCGCCGCCCTGCTCATCGTGCTGGCCAGGCGCGCCTTCCACGGCAACCGCCGCGCCTACCTGCGCATGCGGTTGATGTCCACCGTCGCACCGGCGGCCATAGTGGTCATCGTCGCGCTGCCGCACGACGGCTTCCCGGTCTGGATGAAGGGGGAGCAGGCCGCCGTCGGCCTCCTGCTGGCCCTGGCCGCGATCATGGTGAGCCGCAAGCCCGTCCGCCGCGCCTACCAGTGACCACCCGCCAGGCGGCGACCGCCGCCCGCAAGGAACAGATCACCCGCGCCGCCATCACCTTGCTGGCCGAGCGCGGCTACCAGGCCACCACCTTCGAAGCGATCTGCAAGGAGGCCGGCCTCAGCAGCAAGCGGCTGATCACCTACCACTTCTCCAGCAGGGGCGAACTCCTCGCGGCCGTCGCCGACCAGATCGTCGCCGACGCCGAGACCTTCATGCGGCCCGCCCTCGACACCGCGACCGGCCCCCGCGACCTGCTCGCCACCGTCATCCGCGCGAACATCGCGTTCATCGCCCGCAATCCGCCACAGGTACGGGCACTCCAGCAGATCCTTCTCAACGGCCTAGGCGGCTGGGAGCGGCACCACGTCGAAGCACTGCGCAGGCTGGCCACCCTGTTCGCCGACGGCCAGCGCACCGGAGCCTTCCGCCCCTTCAACCCACGGGTGATGGCCTCCGCACTACGCGCCTCGATCGACAACGTGCCCGCCCTCCTCGCCACCGGCCTCGACCCCGACGAATGCGCGAACGAACTGATCGAACTCTTCGACCGCGGCACCCGCCCCCAGCCCGGATAACGTGGAGACGTCGACCCGCTGCTCACGGCCTGAGCGACGCCGCCTGATCGTGGTCGGCGGGTGGTTGTCCATGCTCGCCGCGACGTGCGACATCGACCCTGGCCGCCGTCCGGCCGCCACCGCCCGCCTGCGGACCGCCGCACAGGGGCATGCCGAGATCCTCGCTTGGACGCTGGAGACGGAGGCGCGGGCAGCAGGAACATGAGCACGGCCGTGGCGAGGTCAGGTGCCGAAGATCGCGGTGGGGTCGCCGGTGTACCAGGCGTTGTCGATGCGCATGCGGCGGATGACCCAGCGGTCTCCGTCGCGGACGAGATCGACGTCGTACGGGTTCTTCAGCAGGGCGAAGGTGCCGTGGTCGGCGGTGAGCAGATGCTGGGCCTCCACCAGGGCGGTGAGGTGCGCGGTGTCGCCGGTCACGACGATGCGCGGGTTGGTCACCTGGTGCGTGGTGTCCACCCGGCCGCTGAACAGGTCGAGGATGGGCGTGACGATCGCGTCCCGTCCGGACATCAGCGGCGGCCGGCCGCCCCACTTGGCGGCGGCGGGACGGAAGTCGAGCTCGGCGTCGGCGGCGAAGGCCGAGGCGAACAGCTCCCTGTCCTTGAGGTCCTGGCCCAGGCCGAATCGATAGAGGGCGTCGAGGATCTCCGTACGGTCCTGAAGCTCCCGGACAACCGCGTCCGTGTCGTACATGGCTACTCCTGTGCAGGTCAGAGGGATCTCTACTCTCGGCCGGGGCGAGGTGTCGATCAATGCGGGCCTGTGCAAGGATCGTGAAGCCTGCGTTAACGATGGGAGCGTCCATGCTGGAACGACATGAGCTGGAAGCGTTCCTCACGCTTGCGGAGGAGCTGCATTTCGGCCGCACTGCCGAACGCCTGCACGTGTCCACCGCCCGGATCAGCCAGACCATCGCGAAGCTGGAGCGCCGGATCGGGCTCCCGCTGTTCGACCGCACCAGCCGCCGGGTGGAGCTGACCGCGGTGGGACGCCAGCTGTACGAGGACGTGCGGCCCGCCTGGGACCAGATCACTACTGCGGTCGAGCGGGCGATCGACACTGGGCGCGGCCTGGCGGGCACCCTCCGCGTCGCCTTCGTTGGCGCGGCCGGCGGGCAACTGCTCGTCGGAGCCACCGAGCTGTTCCGCGAGGCCCATCCTGAGTGCGACGTTCAGCTCCGCGAAGCGCAGATGGCCGACCTCATGCCCTGGCTGCGTGACGGCGAGATCGACATCGCCCTGGGAACGTTCCCCATCGATGAGCCCGGCATCGCCACCGGGCCGGTCCTGGTGTCCGAGGCGCGGATGCTCGCGGTCCCCGTCCAGCATCCCTTCGCCCGCCGCGAATCCGTCTCCATGGAAGACCTGGCCAGGGTGAAGGTGCTCCAACTGCCGGACACGCTGCCCGTCTCCCTGCGCGAAGACCGCACCCCGCGCACCACCCCCGCCGGCCGCCCGATCGAGCCCGGCCCCTCAGCCTCGACGTTCAACGAGATGCTGACCCTGATCGGCGCTGGCCACGGCGTGCTTCCGGTCGGCGCGCAGGCGAGGCGCTACTACGCCCGTCCAGACGTCGCCTACGTCCACATCCGCGACGCCCCGCCACTGCAATGGGGCCTGCTCTGGCGCGCCGACAGCGCCACCGCCCGCGTCCGCGCCTTCGTCCAAGCCGCCCACGCCCTCCTCGCCGACGCGAAAAGGGAGGACGCTGGGGAGTCAGGCTCCCCAGCACTCACTGCGTGGGCCTAGCGGAGCCAGAGCGTGTACGGCGGGTAGATCGCGGGACCCGCGTACGTGCACTTGTACTCGTTGAACCCCTCACGAACATACTGCTGACCAGCGTCGATGCACTTGCTCTTGGTGGTGTAGCCGCCGTAGGACTTCCACGGGGCCGCCTGCGCGGGGACGCCCAAGCCGACGACCGCCGTTACGGCGATTCCGACGCTGGCGACTGCGGTGCGGACGCGCATCTGGTCTCCTTGCGATGGGGGAACTCGGACTTGCGTCAAGGACCGTTCCGTATCGACGGCAAGCTCGCGCGACCCGCCGGGAAGCGTCCCGACAGGCTGCTCACCAGGATCGATCCATCAAAACGATCTTGACGCGACGAAGATCAGGATGCCCCGGCGCCCCGGCTCGTGCAAGGGCCCCCGGACACTATTCCGGTCCGGTGGCAGGGCTCGCGCCGGCGGTTCAGCATGGTGCGGACCTCATCGGTCATCGGAACGCTGTGGCGGTGGGTCGGGTGCCGACGGCCATTCCCACAGGCCCTCGCAGCTCCGGCCCAGGTCGAGCAGGCGCGGGTCGCAACCGGGCGGTGCGCACAGTTCCAGGCCGATCGGCAGCCCGTCGTCGCTCAATCCGGCGGGCAGCGCCAGCGCCGGCCAGCCGATGATGCTCGCGAGGTCGGTGTTGCGTATGCAGGTGGCGAACAGAGGCACCTGGCGTCCGTTCAGGCGGACGGTGTCGTCGTGCCCCACCGGTTGCGCGGGCAACGGGCAGGTGGGGTAGACGAGAGCGGCCAGGTCGTGGTCGCGGACGTAGCCGGCCACGACCGCTTCGAAGGCGGGCACGACCGAACGGCACGCTTCCTGGTATGCCGACGCCGGAGTTCGCACGACGTCGTCGAGCAGGGCGCGCACGTCAGCCCCGGCGATCTGCTGGACCAGCTCGTCGAACGTCGGGGCGGGAGGCGTCTGAGCGAGGTAGTACGGCAATTCCCAGTGCGCCTCGTACAGGGCCATCGCCATCCCGGCCTTCGACGCTTGCTCGACTGTCTGTGGCGGCAGGTCCGCCTCGACCAATACCGCACCGGCACGGCGCAGATCCTCGAGCCGCCGCTCGGTCACGGCCGCGGTCGAGGCGTCCAGATCCTGCCAGAACGGCGCGCGGGGGACTCCCAGCCGGACGCCGGCCGGACCGCCGTCCCGGCCTTCGCCGGTGCGTCCGCGCGCGGCCGGTGGGGCTATGACCGAGTCCAGCAGGGCGACGTCTCCGACCGAACGTGCGATGGGGCCGACCGTGTCGCGGGTGCGGGACACCAGCAGCACACCGTGCCGTCCGTAACGGCCTCGGCTCGGGCGAAGCCCCACGGCCGCGCAATGGGCCGCGGGGATGCGGACGGAGCCGCCCGTGTCGGTCCCGAGACCGGCCGGGGCCAAGCGGCCCGCGACCGCGGCGGCGGTGCCGCCGCTGCTGCCACCGGCGGTCCGGCCGGGATCCCAGGGATTGAGCACCGGTCCGTACGCCTGATTGTTGCTCGTGACGCCGAAGGCGAGTTCATGCATGTTCGCCTTGCCCAGCAGGAGAGCCCCGGCCGTCTGGAGGCGCGTCCAGACCTCGGCGTCCCGCTTGACCGTATGGTCGCGGAGAGCGGGCGTTCCGCCGGTGGTCGCCTGCCCCGCGACGTCGATGTTGTCCTTGACCACCAGAGGTATGCCGTGCAGCGGGCCCGGCGTGGAGGCCTGGTCCCCGTGGGCGCGCAGCGCTCTGTCGGCCCGCCGCGCCCGGTCGAGCACCGCGTCCGGATCCAGCGAGGTGAAGGAGTTCAAAGCTTCGTGGCGCCGGCATCGACTCAGCAGTTCTTGCGTATATTCAACTGCGGAGATCGTTCGATCGCTGATCCGCGCGGCGGCCTCGGCGATGGTCCAATAAACCGGATCGGCGTTTTCCATCACATTTTCTTGTCCCGGGTGTTCGTCTTCAAACTCCGGTACTCGTGAGGCCCACGTTCAACGAATCGAGCCGACCGCCCTTATTGACACCTGGGGCGCAAGTGAAAGGCAATTCCTCTAGCGTCGTGTTACGCTGGTTTTCGGGCCGAAATTGCTGATGGGGCCGCAGTTTGCGGAGGCGCGATATGTCGTCGATCCTGTCCGAAGTCATGGAAGACGCGAGCGTGCGTCGCCGTTTCGAGGACACCGCGTGGGTCGACGAGTATCTCCAGGCCGGTTCGGCGCACGGTGAACCGATATATCTCAGTGTCGGCGAGACGTGGTCACAGGCACCGGACGGCCTGACGCGGCTGCTCGGTGCGGAGATGCCCGATCACGTCCACGGCTATGTCATCTCCCAGTACGGCCTCCCCGCACTGCTGCGCGTCCTGCGGTCCTACATTCCACGGACGGCCGGGTTGCCCGGCGACGTCGGCGCGAGCGGGGACTTCGACGTCGCGGTCGCCTGCTCCGGGACGCGCAACAGCATGTACGACTTCGGGAGGTTAATCCGGGACCGCGCCCGGGGCCGCCCCGTCGTGATCATGTATGCGCCCGGCTGGGACTACCACGGCGTCTTCCACGGCCTGGGCTTCCGGTTCACGTATCTGCCGCTGCGTCCCGACGAGGCGTTCCAGCCCCGCCCGGCCGACCTCGAAGAGGAGTTGCGAGATCTCGACGTTCCCGGGGACGCCATCGTCGTCGTCAACGCCCAGCACAACCCGACGGGAATGAACTGGGACGAGGACAACGTCCGCCGGATACTGGGCGCCGCGGCCGGCGCGGGTGCCAACATCCTGATCGACGACGCCTATTTCGGGGTGACCGACCCGGGTACCCCGGCCACCTCGGCCCTGCGGCTGCTGCTGGAGGACCGTCCGCGCCCGTCCGGCCGCTGGCTCGCCGTCCGGTCGCTCGGCAAACAGTTCAACTGCAACGGCTGGGGTGTCGGCTCGATCGCGGCAGGCCCGGACACCATCGACGAACTCGTCAATAGATATCTGGCGAATCGCTCCTTCACCTGCGCGGTGCCATTGCAGTACGCCATGGCCCAGTGGCTGGAGAGTGAGGCGTCGCGAACCTATCTGGATTGGTTCCGGAGACTCTGCGCCGAGAACAGAGCACTGGTCAACGATTTCCTCGTCCGCGAACTGAAATACCCGGCCGAATCGTTCCAGGCGGGGAGTTGCACCAGCTATCTGGTGTTCCCCATCCCACCGGCATACCAGGAACATGCCGACGGAGTGCATCGATACCGGCGCGACTGCTTCAACGAAACGGGCGTTCTCCTCGGGGCGGGCACCATGACGCCAGAGAGTTCCACTGACCAGAACCGGCCCGATCCGTTCCCATACGCGCGCATGTTCCTCGCGCCGTCGAGCGACACGGTCATCACCGCGCTGCGCCGTATGGCCGAGGCCCGTTTCTCGTGGGATCGCCCATGCTGAAACGGTCACGCGCAGGCGGCCAAAGCGACGATCTGACGTACGAGAGCTATCTGGGCCTGGACCGGCTTCTCACCGCGCAGCACCCGCTCGCCGATCCGCCGCATCCCGACGAACTGCTGTTCATCGTCCAGCATCAGACGGCCGAGTTGTGGGCCAAGCTGATGCTGCACGAGTTCTCCCGCGTCGTGCGGCTGCTTCGCGAGGACGATCTGCCCGGTACTTTTCGCGTGCTCGACCGCATCTTCTGCGTCCAGGCACAGATGATCAGCCAGTGGACCGTGATAGGCACCCTCACCCCGGACGCCTTCACCGAGTTCCGTCCCGTTCTGGGCGGGGCGAGCGGATTCCAGTCGGCCCAGCTACGGGCACTGGAATTCCGGCTCGGCAACAAGCATCCGGAGTATCTGGCGGAGTACGACTGGTCGGCGCAGCGCGAACTCCTCGAATGCGCGTTGAACGAGCCGACGCTCTACGACGAATTTCTCCTTTTCCTTGCGCGGCAGGGGCATCCCCTCCCGGACCACTGTTCCGATCGCCGGTACTGCGGCGGCCAGGAGCCGGACGAGGCCGTCGTGGCAGCCCTGCGCCGCATCTATGAGAATCGCGCGAGGTACATGGCCGAGTACGAGATGGCCGAGCGGTTGGTCGAGCTCGAGGAAAGGCATCAGCTCTGGCGGTTCCGGCACATGCGGACCGTGCGCCGCATCATCGGTGACCGGCCCGGCACCGGTGGCACTCGGGGAGTCCGCTACCTGGCCGAGATGGTGAACGATCCGCTGTTCACCGAGATCTTCGCGGCGCGTGACGTGATCGACCCCTGATTCGCGAACAACCGGCGAGGGAGCGCAATGACGAATGTTCCGAACGAGCGCCGCCGGCGCGGCCTGGAGACGATGCGCCAGGTCAACGAAAGCGGCGGCGAGCGAATGCTCGACGAACTCGCAGAGATAGCACCCGACCTCGGCCAGTTCTTGCTGGAGTTCGTGTTCGGCGACATCTACAGCCGATCGCAGCTTTCGCTTCGTGAACGGCAACTCATCCGCCTCACGGCATTGGCCACCCTTGGCGTCGACTACGAGCCCATGAAGGCCAACGTCGATTCCGCGCTGAACGTCGGGGTCGAGCAGGCCGACATCATCGAGGTGTTCGTGCAGTGCCTGCCCTACATCGGATTCCCGCGGGTGCTGGCGGCCGTGCAGCAGACCAGGAAAGTGCTCGACGAACGGCCGCCGCAGAAATGACCGCAGGCCGCCGGCACGGCGTACCGCACAGAGAGGAGACGTTGTTGACCGACACCGTAGTCATCGCGGAACGCTGCTGGGACGGCCAGGCCGAAGGGCTGCTCGGACACCACGAGGTGCTGGTGCATGACGGCCGCGTTCAGGAGATCGGCGCGCGGGTACGCCGCCCGTCCGGTGCGGACGTCGTGGACCTCGGTGACGCGGTACTGCTGCCAGGCCTCATCGACTGCCACGTGCACCTGGCGAAGGCGGAATCGGCCGCGCGGGAAGCACTGGCGGCGGTCCCGGTCCTGCGAACGTTGCTCGACCAGGGCTTCACGACCGTCCGCGATCTGGGCGGCCGGAGCCCGGGGCACAGCATGATCGCGGTGCGGGAGGCGGTGGCCGCCGGGGCCGTCCCGGGTCCGCGGCTGTTCGTCGCGCCCCGCATGATCTCCGCCCGCGCCGGGCACGGCGACGACACGTCCTACGGCTCCAGCGACGAGACGGGTGCGCTCGCGGACGGCATCGACGAGATCGTACGGGTGGTACGGGAACAGGCGCGCGACGGCGCCGACTGGATCAAGTTCGCCGCCACCGGCGGAATGCTCGCCAGACAGGACGAGCCCCATCACCGCGGCTACAGCGAACGGGAGATGAAGGCGCTCGTCGGCGCGGCACGCGACCTCGGTTTGCCCACCGCGGTGCACGCCTTCGGCGATGAAGGCGTGCGGCGCGCCCTGCGCGCGGGGGTGACGACGATCGAGCACGCCCACCTGTGCTCCGATGAGACCCTCGCTCTGATCGCCGAGAGCGGCCTGCCGGTCGTCCCCACTCACTACGTGGCACGCCTGCATCTGGATCTGCTGGACGATGACGCCTTCTGGGCGGACAAGCCACCCGGATCCCGCGACCAGGTCGCGCGCAACGTCGGTGACATCCGCGCAGGGCTGGCCCGGCTCGCCCGCGGAGATCTCACTCTCGCCTTCGGCACGGACGCCGGCATGTTCGACCACGCTGACGGCTGGCGGGAGTTCCCCGCGATGGTGAGCTCCGGTGTCGGCCCGCTGCGGGCGCTGCGCGCGGCGACCTCGGTGGCCGCCGATCTCCTCGACCGGCCCGACCTCGGCCGCCTCAGAGAGGGAGCCACCGCGGACCTGATCGCCGTTCCGAACGATCCGTTCACCGACATCGAAGTGCTGGGCGAGGTCTGTTTCGTCATGACCGAGGGGCGGATACACCGCCACCCGAAGTAGCAGGACGCTCATGGCGCCAAGCGTTTCCTGGGTCCGCCCAGGCGGACGCGGCATGCGCTGGGGGTCAGGTTGGCGGGGTAATGGTGATGACTACGTTGCCTAGCTTCTGGCCGGTTTCGACGTAGCGGTAGGCGTCGACGATCTGCTCCAGCGGGTATCGGCGGTCGATGACCGGCTTGAACGCTCCTGCTTCGATCACGTCGCGCAGGTCTCGTACCATCTGCTGGCCTTGCACGGGGAAGGGGAACTTCACCCTTCTGCCGCGGAACAAGGGCGTGACGAGGGGGAGAAGTAGGTTCTGCGCCCAGGGGCCCAGGTCTGAAGACAGATATAGGCCGCCGGGCTTCAATAGCCGCTTGCAGCGACCGAACGTGCTCTTGCCGACGGCGTCGAAAACCGCGTCGTAGCTCTGCTCGTCCTTGGTGAAGTCCTCGGTTGTGTAGTCGACGACACGGTCCGCCCCTAGGCCCTTCACCAGCTCTATGTGGGCGGTGGCGCATACCGCTGTGACGGTGACCCCGCGATGCTTGAGCAACTGCACCGCCGCGGAGCCGATGGCGCCGGTCGCGCCGTACACCAGGACGTCCTGGCCGGGCTGCACGTCTGACGTTCTGAGGAATGCCAGCGCGTAATGCGACCCTTCGGTTCCGGGAGCGATCTCCTCGAAGGTCATGTTCGCCGGCATGGTCGCGATGACGCCGTTCTGCGGGACGGAGAGATATTCGGCATGGGCACCGAACGCGCCCTCGTTGTAGCCGAACACCTGGTCGCCGACCGCGAAGGACGTGACGCCGGCGCCGACCGCCTCCACCACGCCCGCGTACTCGGTCCCGAGGACGCGGCGCCGCGGGCGGGTGAGGCCGGTGATCGCGCGAATGAAGAAGGGCTTGGCCGCCCGGTAGCCGCAATCCGTCCGGTTGACCGTTGTCGCGTGCACCTTCACCAGGACGTCGTGGTCCCCGATCGAGGGTTGGTCCACCTCGACGACTCCGACCACGCCCGGTGGCCCGTACCGATGATGCACCGCTGCCCTCATGAGCGAACCTTAGCGGCCGTACGGCCCGTTTTGTCTGGCCGAGCCGTACGGCCCCGCGCTATTGAGGCAGCATGTTGTTGAGCACTTGCGCGGCGAAGGCGTTGACGGTGTCCGCCAGTGTGACTTCCTGCTCCAGGACGTGGTGGAGGCTGGTGATCAGCGCGAAGTCGACGATGCGCTTGGGGACTTCGCGTCCTGGAACATTCAGCTTGGCCTCCCATGTACTCCCCGAGGCCAGCGGCAGGATGCCGTTCTCACCGGTGAGGAGGGTGTCCGGGGTCGCCGCGAGCGTCGCGAAGAGGTTGTAGATCTGCTCCTCGGGCCACCGGGTCGGCTCGGCGAAGAACGCGCAGACGAAGTCGTCGATGTCGTCGCGGCTGATTTTTCTGTCCTCCGGCTGCTCGAGCTCGGCCAGGATCGAGCGTGCGGCCGCGACCGTGAGGCCGTGGTAGACGATGCTGTCCGCGCCGCGGTACACGTAGATGTGGTTGTCGACATCCGGGAACGGCTTCTTCAGCAGGTACTGCTGATTGAGGAAGCTGAACGGCCCTTCCGCGGCAGTCTGGAAGCCCGTGCACAGTGGCGCGATCAGTGCGAACTTGATGCACCAGCCGGCCTTCCAAGACCCTTTGCGCAGCGCGGCATTGTCCGGCTCCGCGAGCATCCTCTGGCTGTACATGAGGAGGTACTTGGTGACGATGCGAGTGAGCGTCCAGTAGTAACCGGCCTGGTGGCTGACGAATCGATAGGTCACGTTCGGCTTGATCAGCTCCAGGAGCGATTTTCGGGCCGTCTCCTCGTACCAGTCGGGCAGCTTCTTACCTTCCTTGAGCTTCCCTTCCTTGATTTTCGCGATGAGGAGGGCGAGATTCTCGTGGTCGTAGGTCTCGCGGACCATGTTCGGTCCCGCGTCGCCGATCTCGATAGTGCCTTGGGGTGGCTGTTCTTCGGACATGACGGTCCCCTTTCGTCGTTCGGTTCTTTCCGGTCAGCCCAGCGTCCGGCCGTAGCCCTGCCTGCGGAGGTTCTCCCAGTACCGCAGGCGCCCGACCTCCATGTGGCCCTCGGTCGTGAGCGTGACCTGGTCGGCGTTGAGCAGCTTGAAGTAGGGCCAGCACTCGCGGCCGTTCGGCTTGTCACCGTCCGCCAGCGCACCACCCGGCACCTCGTACTGGGCGTAGTGGCCCGTCAGGTAGAAGTCGCCGGTCCCGTAGTCGAAGACCAGCCGGCCGTTGGTGTCGAACCGCACGTTGAACTCGGTCATCCCCTGGGGCACGAGCTTCTTGTTCTCCACCAGCGTTCGATCCACTTTCTTGCGGTTGCGAACGTCGGCGGCCGCCTCGATGCCGTACCCGTTGGCGAACTCGTCCTGGTTGGCGGCCAGGTACTTCGCGGCTCGGTCGGAGGCGATCCCGGCTCCGCGGTGTGGGCTGATCCAGTCGTTGACGTCCATGTGCCAGCTCCGCATCACCCCGTAGTTCTTGGTTCCGACGGAGCGCTCACGGGCGCCGATGGTCCGCGTCTCGACGACCATGGCGGCGGCATAGACCTGCTCGGCGCCCTGCTGCGGGGGCGGTTGCCGGTCGCGCTCGTCGGCGCCGTAGACGATGCCGACCACGTCGTCGGTGCTCAGGATGAACGCGACCAGGGCGCTGACCTCTGCCGGAACGCTCTTGTGATTGATGTCGACGGGAATGGGGCGCGTCGCCCAGTCGTCCTGCCAGCCGCGGACGCCGTTGGTCGAGGCCAGCAGCAGATCGGTAGCGGTGCCGGGATTGACCTTCGCGCCGAGGAGCGAATGTTCCGACTGCACCTTCTCGTACGGGGCGCGCTCGTGCTGAATCCTGTGCACGGTGTCGGCCAGGTCGGTGGCCGCCTGGTCGAGCAGACCGGCGGTGTTCACGGCCAGCACGCCCTGCTGGGCCTGCCAATGATTGGTGAAGGCGGTCCATGCGACCAATGCCGGGTCGCCCCTTTCGATGGTCGCGATCTGCTTCAGCCGATTCGACGTCGGCTGCACGACCGTCTTCACGTACCTCGTCAGCAGGTCGGCTGTGGGGGCCTGCACGCCCAGCCAGCGCGTCCAGGTGATGGGCAATGGGGATCTGAGGTTGGGCACCATGGTTCTCCCTCGTCACGTACGCACCCCGCGACCCGGGAGAACGGAGTTTCGCCCAGGCAAAACGCAGCACACCACACCTGTGGAGGGTCCTGAAGTACCATTTAGCAGTCATTTTAGAAAGGGTGCTGTTTCTCTATGGAAAGTGGAAACAGGGCACGGGACATGCAGGCGCACACGGAATGGCTTGTATAAATCTTCCGACTGTCGTCCGGCATATTCCCTTACCTGCGAGGTAGCCTTCGCCGGGGTCATTCTTGATGTTCCAGGGTCCATTGTGGGAAGCGAGCGGGGGAAGGGCCCTGGCATCGGATGGTGCAGATGTTGGCCGGACGGGGCGCCGCATCCGGCCGCGGATCGCCATTCGGTCCGGTATCGGACAATCGGCGGTGGCGGGGGTCTCGGAGCGGCCGTAACAGAAGTGGCTGGCGCCACTCATCGTCCGGGTGTTCCCGGAGTGGTCGTTTCTCGGCTGTGTGATGTTCATCTTCCGAACGGCAACCGTGGTCAGACGATGCTCGTCACCTTCATGTGAGAATTCATCGCATTCTTGTTGCCGCCGTTGTCGCGGCGGGCTCGGGCCTCGTAGCGGTTCCCGAAGGACGTGGTCAACACCCTGTCGGGCGACGGCAAGGGCGGCATCTGGGCGGCCTCGTACCAGCAGTCCATCACCGCCACACCCGAGGGGCAGGATCCGTACGCCTACAGGACCCTGTCCATTGACGCGTTGCGCCACACGGGCGCAAAACTGACCCGGCGCAACCTCACTCCCGTTTCGACCGGATTCCAATGGAGCGACATCGTCGCCGTTCCCAAGACGGACCACCGAAGGTGTCACCGCCGCCGCGTTTCCCGCGGACGTGCTCGACCGCGACGCGCTCAGCCAGGCGCTCAAGGACGCCGCCACGCGTTTCGGCGGCATCGACGTCCTGCACAAGGAACTGGCCGGCACCGGTGTCCAGGCCGCCCACGTCGGCATCAACGTGTCGATCGGGGTCTGCGTCATCCCCGGCCTGCCGACGGCCCAGCCCGAGGAGATCTCACCCGTCTACTGGGACCTCCACACCACCCATCGCGACGAGGCCGAACGCGTCCTCAACCTCTGACACCACCTGACCTCTGCAGGTGCCACCGGAATACGGCGGACACGGGCCGCGCCGACAGAATCCATGCTTGGTCGAGTTCGGTCCCTGGCGCGTCTTCATGGGCGGTACGAGTGCGGGTGGCCTCCTATCAAGATGGGGGCCTACTCTTCGTCCGAGTCTTCGAGAAGCTCGCGCACTTCGATGACTTCGGTCGGGACCTCCTCCGCGGGCCAGCTCGCGGTGAGGGCCGCGATCATCGGACGGTGCTCTTCGAACGTCTCGTCCCGTGCGAGGATCAGGGCGGCGGCCGCCTGGATCTCCAGTTCGGGGCAGCGGGTCGCGTTCAAGAGGACGTCGATGGAGTTGTCGCTCCGGAACTCCCCCAGCAGATACAAGGCCTGGCTGCGCTCGCTCGTCGGGACGGCTTCGTCGCACACGATGTCCCCAAGGGCCTGGACGAGCCGGGGGTGGGAGTGGTCGACGGACCAGAGGACGTCTCTCACGGTGTCGAGGACCTGGTCGCGAAGCGAGCCGGCGCTCACGAGCGAGTCGGCGAGCACGGACAGGTCGTCCTTCGCGGCGATCCTCAGTGCCGACAGGGCGGTGAGGTGGGCGGCGCGGGGACCGTACTCGCGGCTGATCCGGTCGGCGTCCGCCTCTTCACCCAGGTGCCACACCATGGTGAGCGACCAGGACAGCGCCCGATGCCGGTTCTCGTCATCGAGCCTGGACGACCGGTCCAGGAGGTCGCGGGCGACGAAGAGCACCTCGTTGTTCAGCGGCCAGTATGGGTTGTCCACTCCCCACCTGGTGTCGGCCTGCGCCTGCTGATAATCGCTCAGCGCATCGCACACGACACCGAGGTCACCGCTGTGCAGCCGCTGACTGAACTCCCCGAGAAAGGGCGCTTCATCGCCGTCCGGCATAGGGCCTCCTCCATGATCGGCTCGCCAGACTGGCAGACCCGTCCGCCCCACGTCCTCCCGTTTTCAAGGCCCCCTTCGCCGTCTCCGCCCCGGCCCCCGCCGATCAGTTAGACGTCTACCGGCGCCTCTCATCCGAGGCTTGCGCGTTCTCCGGCCGATCCGGTTACGTGGCGGTTCTCCGTTTACCAACAGCCGCGAGGAAGCACACGATGACCCCCGACGACCTTCTTGATGAGATCGCTGCAGACCTCGCGATACGCGGCGCCACCAGCGGCGCGATGTTCGGCAAGCGTGTCCTCAAAGCACACGGAAAGGCCTTCGCCTGCCTCAAGGGCGACCTCCTCGCCTTCAGGCTCGGCGACGGCACCCCCACCCACGCCGACGCACTCGCACTGCCCGGCGCCGAGCTCTTCGACCCTTCCGGCAAGGACCGCCCTTTCAAGGACTGGGTCGCCGTCCCCGCCGCCCATGCCGAACAGTGGCCCGGCTACGCAGAGGCCGCACTCGACGGCCTCACCCGCTGAGCGGGTTCGACGCCGCCACATCTGCACCAGTCCGGGCCCCCGTCACACGCTCGGCGAGGCGGTCGAACGAGATCGGGAACCCCACGCCGGGCCCTGCCCCTCGACGCGGGTCGCGAGCGCTTTGGCCTCGACCACGTGCATGTCGCGAGATGTTGAAGGATGCGCTGGGTATCCGCGAGGTGACCTGCCAAATTGGCACCCAGTCGCTCGCGGTCCGGGACGTGAGGCTCGCATGACGCCGGCTGTGACGGCCGTTGTCCGGTACGGGTTCGCGGCGAGCGGCTACAGCCACGCGGATCTGTACGTGCACGGCCGCGACCCGATAGCGGTCCTATCGCAGGACGGTCGCGGCGTGGGTGAGGGCGTCGAGGAGTGCGGCGGTGGCGGGTGGATCGGGTGGGTCGCCGTAGGTGGCCGCGTAGATCCGGCGGGGTGGTGTCGGCAGCGGGGTGGCGGTGATCGCGGGGTGTTGATGGGCGCGCAGGGCCAGCCCGGGAATGGTGGTGACGCCCATCCCCGCGGCGACGAGGCTTTGCATGACGACCATGTCGTCGGTGGTGTAGGCCAGGCGCGGGGAGAAGCCGGCGCGTTCGCACATCTCGACGAGGTGGCGGCGGCAGCGTTCGCAGCCCGCGATCCAGGGCTTGCTCGCGTGGTCGGCGAGGAGGGTTCCGCCGCCGGTGGTGAGCAGGTAGAGCGGGTCGTCGAGCAGGTGGGTCAGGCGGACGGAGCCGTCCTCGGGGACGGTGTCGTCGTACCGGAAGATGACGGCGACGTCGACCTGGCCGGCCCGGAGCAGCTCCAGCGCATCCTCGGGGTGGCTGTCGGTCAGGCCCAGCTCCAGGCCGGGATGCTGCCCGGCGAGGACGGTCGCCGCCTGCGGGACCAGTGAGCTCATGACGGAGTTGAAGCCGGCCAGCCTGACCCGGCCGGCTGTCAACCCGACCAGTTCGGCCAGTTCCGCGGTCGCCGATTCCACCCGGCCGATGATCTCGGTCGCCCGGTCGGCCAGCAGGCGGCCGGCCGCGGTGAGCCGGATCCCGCGGCCCACCCGCTGGACCAGGCGGGCACCGACCTGCGTCTCCAGCCTGGACAGCTGGTGGCTGATCGACGGCTGGGCGTACCGCAGCTCCTTCGCGGCCGCGGTCACCGAGCCATGCCGCCCCACGGCGTCGATGACGCGAAGCTGCACCAGAGTCACCATGCATAGATTCTAGGCATGTGTCCGGGCGAGAATTGGCATTGGACCTATCGATCGTCACCCGGCATCGTCGTTACCGAGCGAAGGAGACAACGATGGTGACGTTCGCGATCGCGGTGCACCAGTGGTGAAAAACGATGAGCGCCGCACGTACGTCGTCGTCGGCGCGACGGGCAAGACCGGGCGTGCGGTCGAGCGACACCTCACCGGCCATGGCCACGACGTACGGGCCATTGCCCGCAGCCGCGGGATCGGCGTTGATGACGCCGTGGCGCTCGAGCGTGCCTTCGAGCACGCCGACGGGGCGTTCGTGCTCGTTCCTTTCGACCTTGCCAGTGCGGACCTGCATGCTCGCGACGATGCGATCGCCGAACGGCTCGAACGCGCCATCCGCCGCAGCGGCGTGCCTCGCGTGGTGCTGCTCAGCGGGCTGAACGCGCACCTGCGCCGTGGCACATCCCTCGGCGCGGCCCTGATGGAGGAGCGGCTGCGCGCCTGCTCGATCCCCGAGCCGATCGTGCTGCGTGCGGGCTGGTTCATGGAGAACTTCACCGACGGGCTCGGTTTCAGGGCACAGGCAGAGAACACCGGCGTGTTCCGCACCCCCTTCACCGCCCATCGGCCGATGCCGACAGTGGCCGCGCGCGACGTCGGGCAGCGGGCCGCCGAACTGCTGACGCAGCGCCATCCGCGACTCGGCGTCCACGAGCTGCACGGCCACGCCGACCTCACGATGACGGAGGCGACAGCGATCCTGGCGGAGGCCGCCGGACTCTCCGACGTGGCGTACGAGCAAGTCGGCTACGAGACGGCGAGAGCGAGCATGCTCGCATCAGGCATGCCGCCGTCCTTCGCTGACGCTGTCGTCGAGACCGCCCGCAGCTTCAACGACGCCCAGCCGTGGGCACTGGCACCTCGCGACGACGAGACCACGACGTCCACCTCGCTTCGGGACTGGGCGCACGCCGCGCTGGCCGGGGTCACCACATGAGCAGACTCATCGTGCAGATGCAGACGTCCGCCGACGGCCATGTCGAAGCGGCCGACCCGGCGGTGCGGTGGCAGGTCTGGGACTGGGGGCCGAACTGGCCATGGGACGACGAGCTCAAACGAGACTTCAACGAGACGTTCCGCGCGATCGACCGGATACTCCTCAGCCGCACAATGGTCGAGGAGGGCTACATCGATCACTGGACGCGAACCGCTGAGAGTCATCCCGACGAGCCCGACTTCGCCTTCGCCCGTAAGGTCGGCGACGCGGAGAAGATCGTTTTCTCGACGGCCCCCGAAGGCGGTCCGTTGCGATGGCCGCGCACCCGATGGGCGGCAGGCGGGCTTGCTGCGACCATCGCTCGTCTCAAGGCAGGGCCGGGCGCCGACATGATCGCCTTCGGCGGCACGGGATTCGTCGCCGCTCTCGCCGGCGCGGGCGTGGTCGACGAGTATCAGTTGTACGTCAATCCAACGGCGGTCGGTCGCGGCGAGTCCCTGTTCCGGTCCGTCGCCGGTGGTCTCCGGCTGACGCTTGTACGCTCCAAGCCGTACGCGTGCGGCATCGTCGTCAACACGTACACGCCGGCCGAACAGGTCAACCCGTGAACCCAGGTCGTCAGCGCCAGCGTGCCCTCGGACTCCAGCAGGTCGGAAACGGTCACCGCCACGCGGCGTTCCCCGTCGGGACGCGGTTCCGCCAATCTGCGGCAGGGGAGAACTGAGGCGGCCCGGGGATTCTCCCCGGGCCGCCCACCGTTTAGTTCAGCGGGACTGTCCAGATGTCGGCGATTGAGGGGTCGAAGTCGCCTGGGACGTCTTGGAAGCGGATTCGGACCTTACCGTCAGCGGTGTCCGCGGACGGTTGCACCACGAATTGATAGGTCACCGTCCCGTTTCCACCCGCGGTGCGCTGGAATCGTCGCTGCGCCTGGAGACGGCCGTCGAGCATCACGTCGTAGGTCTTGAGCTGCGCCGAGTCGTAGGTCTCGACTGCCCGGATCACGAACGCCCGGCCCGCCGGCACCTTCAGGTCGACCTCGAACCACCCGTCGGTCGCGCTGTTGTTGGTGTAGCGCCTGGTCAGTCCGGCCTCGGTGTTGGTGCCCGAGGACGCGGACGCCGTGAGTGCGTGCGCGGTCTCCGAGTCCGCGTTCCCGAGATCCACGGAGTCGACCGGGTCGGCCGGGGGGTTCACGAATTCGACCATGGTCGTCGCGGTGCCGCGTTCCTCCGGCAGGGCGCCGGTGGCCGCGACGATGGTGGCGTCGCCCTGGGTGAGGGCGATCGGTACGTCGATCTTGACGGGGACCGTCACGGTGGACTTCGCGGCGATGTCGTGGGACTGCTTCGCGGGTGCGGTCCAGCCCGTCGGCACCTGGACGTCGAGGCTCCGCGTCACGGCGTTCTCCGTCCGGTTGGTGAGCTGGACCGACGCGGTAAGGGCTCCCCCGGGCTCGACCTTGGCCGGCGAAAGAGAGACGGATTTGACGATGACCGGCGCGGCGACGGCCACGGACGCGCCCACGGGCAGCTTCGCGGTTCCCTTCCGGTAGTCGTAGCTGACCGTGCCCTCCAACTGCGCCGGTCCCGAATCGGCGTTCTGCGGCACCCGGACGTTGTACCGCAGCTGTGCCGTCTGACCGGGCTTCACGAGCTCGGGGTTGCCCCCGGCCTCGCTCACCTGCCACCCGGAAGGGGCCTTGAGTGTCGCGGTGAGCGACGTCAGGTCCCGCTTCCCGGCGTTCCGGACCGCGATCGCGACGGGGATGGTCGAGCCCGGGAACCATTCGCCGACGGGCATCCCGATCGTGGCCGAGGCTCCCAGGACCAGCCCGGAGACCGCCGACAGTTCGGCCTCGACGCGGTCGTGCAGCGACTCGACCGCTTTTCCATCAGCGGCGCTCAGGTGGCCCTTGCTCACCTGCAAGGCCGTCCAGCGGCTGAGGTCGCCCAGGCGTGCCAGGGCCCGGTGCACCTGCCTGGCCGTGTCCTTCTCCTCACCGGCGAGGTGGGCGTCCCGCGCGGCGCTGACGGAGTCCTGGGCCTGCCTGGTCCACTCGCGCGCCGCCGGTGCGCCGGGAGCGTTGAGCTTCGCGACCAGGTCACGCAGCTCCTTGACCGCGTCGGCGCCGTCCCCGAGCCCGCCGAGAACGGGGTCGACACCGAAGCCGTAGGAGCCGGATCCGACTTCGAACACGGCCGCTCCGCTCTCCATCCGGAGGAAGCGAACGCCTGGTGCGCCGGTCGCCGGCCGGCCGCCTTCGGTGACCGCCCAGCGCGTCTTCGCCGGCACGTGCACCTCGGCGACGGTGTTCACCGGCACGGAGACCTTCAGGTCGACACCGCTCGTGGACGTTCGCCACGTCGACGACAGGGGACCGTACACGGTGTTGAGGCGTCCGGAGCCCTCCGTCAGCCCGCCGCCGATCGCCGGAGCGATCCGGGAGCGCTTGTAACCGGGCTCGAGTGCCGACAGGCCACCGATGTTCTGGAACATCCAGTCGGCGACGGCCCCGTAGGCGTAGTGGTTGAACGAGTTCATGTCCACGGGCCCGAACGAGCCGTCCGGCTGGATCGAGTTCCAGCGCTCCCAGATCGTGGTCGCGCCGTTCCTGATCTCATAGCCCCAGGACGGGTAGTCCTCCTTGAGCAGCAGCGTGTAGGCGAGGTCGGCCCGGCCGATGTTGGACAGGGCGGGCAGCAGCCACGGGGTGCCGATGAAGCCGGTCCGGAGGTGGTTGTCGGTCCGCGCCAGTTTGGCCACGTACTTCTGGCCCGCCTTCTGCTTCCGGGCGGGGTCGGTGACCAGGTCCATGCCGAGCGCGAGGGCGTACCCGGTCTGCGAGTTCCCGAGTACCGTGCCGTCCTGGGCCACGTAGGCGTCCGTGAACGACCGGCGGACGGCCTGGTAGAGGTCGGCGTACTCCTTGGCCTCGTCGTCGCGGCCGACGGCCTGGGCCATCTCGGCCATCATCCGCACGTCCTGCGCCCAGATGGCCGTACCCAGGACACCCTGGTTGGACGGGTCGTCGAGGTGAAGCCAGTCGGCGGTGTAGAACGTCGTCCGGCCGGTCTCCAGGTTGTCCGCGCCGGCGCTGGCGCGGGCAAAGGCGAAGAACTTGCGCATCGTCTCGTAGTTGTCCCGCACGACCTGGGTGTCCCCGTATGCGCGCCAGAGTGCGTGGGGCACGGTGATGGTGGCGTCCTCCCAGCCCACGCCGCTCTCCGCGAACACGCCGTTGGTGGCCGGGACGACGGCGGGGATCGATCCGTTGCTCTGCTGCTCATCGCGCACGTCGGTCATCCACTTGCCGAGGAAGGCGCGCATGTCACTGAGATAGGTGGCGGTCGGGGCGAAGATGCTGATGTCGCCCGTCCACCCCAGCCGCTCGTCGCGGGCGGGGGTGTCGGTCGGGATCGACAGGAAGTTGCCTCGCGCACCCCAGGAGACGTTGCTGACCAGCTTGTTCAGCATGGTGTTGGACGTGCGCAACGTTCCCGTGCCGGGCAGGTCGGAGCCCCACACGACGCCCTTGACGTCCGCCGCCTCGGGCGCCTGGCTCAGGCCGGTGATCTCGATGTAACGGAAGCCGTGCTGGGTGAAGGTCGGCTGGTAGGTGACCGTGCCGTCCTTCGCGAACGTGTAGTAGTCGGTGGCCGAGGCGGCGCGGAGGTTCGCGGTGTACATCGTGCCGTCGCGGTTGAGCACCTCGGCATGCCGGAGCCGGACGGTCTGCCCGGCCTTGCCCGTGATGGTCACGCGCGGAACGCCCACCATGTTCTGCCCGAGGTCGTAGATGGTCGTGCCGGAGCTCGGCCGGGTGACCTTGACCGTGTCGAGGACCTCCGTCTGACGGACGGGCTCGTCGGGCTGAGGCGACAGCTTGGCGGTGTCGGACGGCTGGACCGCGACGGGCTTCCAGGCCGAGGCGTCGAACCCCGGGCCGTCCCATCCCGGCTGTTCGAACCGTGCGGAGTAGGTCTCACCCAGCTGGTTGTCGGTGGCCACGAACGGCCCGGGGGCCCACTTCCAGTCCGATCCGGTGTCGACCCACTGCACGCTGCCGTCGCCGTAGGTGATCTTCAGTCGTGCGACGAGCGCCAGGTCATTGCCGTACTGCCCCTTGCCCCACAGGCCGATCTTGCCCGCCCACCAGCCGTCGCCCAGCTTGGCACCGAGCCCGTTGCCGCCCTCCCGGACCAGGCGGGTCACGTCGTAGGTCTGCGACTGGATGCGCTTGGCGTACTCGGTGTAGCCCGGCGCCAGGAACTGGTCGCCGACCTTGCGGCCGTTGAGGGAGAGCTCGTAGACACCGTGCGCCGAGGCGTACATCCGGGCACTCTTGACGGTCTTGCCCGGGCCGGTCCTGAAGCCCGTCCGCAGCAGCGGCCCGTTGTCATCCGGCCCCAGGAGGAACGCGTCGGTGGTCCCGGTCACGGTGACCTGCCGGTCGCCGAACGACCCGCCGTTGAACGGGTTGCCGCTGAAGTCGGGATTCGCCAGCACCGTGCCGTCAGCGCCGGTGACCTTGAACGAACTGACGGTCACCGACTCGGCTCCGTGCGTGCGCAGACCCACCCGGCCGGAGCCGAAGTTCGTCATCGTCCGGGTGTCGACGACGACATCGTCCAGAGTGGTCTTGATGGTGGTGCCGCTCACCGCGTAGGTCACCGTGTGCGTTCCCTTGAGGAGCGCGTCACGGGTGAAGCCGTAGGGCCGCAGATCCACGGCTTCGAGCACCGAGTAGTTGCCGTTGACCCGCAGATGCGGGACCAGCTTCGGGACGTCGGTACCCGCGGTTCCGACATTGATCTGCCACATGTAGGCGTTGTTCGCGTTCGGGGAGCGCAGGAACGTTCCGAAGGCGGTGTCGTTGAGCTTGAAGCTCAACGTCGCCGTGTAGTCGGTCCAGTTCTCGTACGTGGGGGCCGGCTTGCCGATCCAGGCCGCCGAGCCCCAGTCGCCCGCCGAGAGCAGCCCGGTCTCGAACCAGGCCGGCGCGCTCCAGCCACTTGCCGAGCCCCGGCCATCCCACACGCGGACCCGCCAGTGGTACCGGGTGCCCGACGAAAGCGCCGGGCCGTCGTAGGCGACGTTCACCTGCCGGTCAGAGGCGACGCGGCCGGTGCTCCACACATCGGACGAGCCCGGGGAAGAACCGACCTGGACCTCGTACGCCGACTGTGTGACACCGCGACGCGAGGACGTCGACATCCAGCCGAAGACCGGATTTTGACCGGGTATGCCCAGCGGATCGACGCGCCCGTTCGTGGTCAGTCCCCCGACCGCGAGCGAGGCGGCCGCCTGCGCCTGCGCCGCGACGGCGGCCGGCACCGACAGGCCCCCCAGGCACACCGCGAGGCACGCGACCAGCGCCGTCAGCCGACGCTTGATCCCTCCCTGCCTGGACCGCCGAAGTGGAACGTGAATCGCCATACGCACCATGCCTTCCAGCCAGCAGCCCGGCACCGGGCTTTCGGAGGGGTGATTAAAACGTTTTAATCGCTAGGAATTGACCTGAATATAAGTGGCTTACGTCACGAAGGTCAACAGTCGCGCGCAGGCCGTCCGGAGCCGCCCCCCGCTGACACCGCCCCGGACCCGGACGACGAAAACTCTGATGCGATACTCAAAGCGAGTGATCCACTACTGATTGTGCACATCGTTGAGGCGTGGCGGCGGCGGTGACCGGCCTAGGCGATGGTCCAGGTGGGGGGTGCTGCCAGCCCCTGCCAGTGAGCGCGTTCGCCAGGTTCGGACGAGCGCCGCGCCACCAAGGTCCTCCTGACCGTCTGACGCACAACGCCCGCCCCGCCCGGGCGGGCGTTAGCGAGGCCGAGGCAGGCAGGCGCAGCGCAACAGCTGCGGTCAACCAGTACGGCGCGGCCCGGATGGACAGCCGCCGGCGCGCATCAGGTCACCTCACAGATCTACGGTGGAGGACATGAGCAGGAAGGACGAGGTGCGGGAGTTCCTGATCTCCCGCCGCGCGCACGTGACGCCCGAGCAGGCGGGGCTTCCCGACTACGGCGGCGAACGGCGCGTGCCCGGCCTGCGCCGCGAGGAGGTCGCCATGCTCGCCGGCGTCAGCGTCGACTACTACACCCAGCTCGAACGCGGGCACCTGTTCGACCTCGCCCGCACCGCACCGTCCGCCGGCAGGTTCGCTCTTCTCTCCAGTTGGGCGGCCGCCCAGGAGTTCGGAGCCGGCGACGCCCGCTGCGTCACCCTCTCCAGTTCCAGACCGGTCTCTTCTCGATGAAGTCGATCTGCAACGCCCGGCGCGCGATCCGCCAGAAGCCGTTCTCACGCCGGTAGGCGTCGGTGTACCGCACGTGCCAGACGAAGTCGGTGGGCTCTCCGGGCACCTCCTCGACGAGGTGGTGCGCCACACAGGCGATCTGCCCGGTCGCGGTCGCGTTCTCGCGTCCTGGATCGAACACCTGGCCCACGATCTGGTGCGAGGTGAGCGCGAAACCCTCCAGCGAGCGCAACGCCTCGGCGATCTCGTCCCGTCCCTTGAAGGAACGGACGGGCCCGAGCCGCTGGGGCGGGTCCGGCAGGACGAGCACCCCGTCGTCGGCGAAGAGACCCACGAGACTGGAGTACTTGACGTGGTCGGCGTAGAGCGCGTACCGGGCGACCATGTCGGCGAGCGCGACGCGGTCGCGCGGGTCGAGCACCCTCATGAAAACCCCAGGCGGACGGCCGGTTCACCGCACGGTGACATCCCAAGATCCAGCGACATGTCCGGAGCCTACAGCCGCCCGGCTCGCGCGCGACAGCCGTGCATCAGCGTGTCCAGGGCCGGAGCTTCTCGGGATTGAGCACTGCCCAGATGTGTTTGATCCGGTCGTCCGCGATGTCGAACGCCAGCACCGACACGGTGACGCCGTCCAACTGGACCACCAGACCGGCCTGACCGTTGACCGCGCGCTCCAGGATCGTCACGTCGGCCAGCTGGCGGGCCCGATCGGTGAAGAAGCGCGCGACCTGCTCGGCGCCCGTGATCGGGCGGAGCACGGCGGTGACCAGTCCACCACCGTCGCCGGTGGCCGTGACGTCGGGGTCGAGGAGGCCGATGAGGGCGTTGTTGTCCTTGGCCTCCCATGCTTGTTTGAACGCGCTGACGACGCAGGTGCGCTGGGTCGCCAGGGCCGAGGAAGGCTCCGACGCGCGGATGCGGCGCCGGGCTGACGAGGCCAGCTGGCGGCACGCCGCCGGGCTACGGCCGACGATTTCGGCGACTTCGGCGAAGGGGTAGCGGAAGACGTCGTGCAGGATGAACGCGACGCGTTCGGCCGGGGTCAGCGATTCGAGGACGACGAGGAAGGCCATGTTGACCGACTCGTCCAGAGTGACCCGATCGGCCGGATCGGTCACGGTGCCGTCGGCTGCTCCGGGAAGCGGCTCGGGGATCCATTCGCCCACATAGCTCTCGCGCCGGGCCCGTGCCGAGCCGAGCAGGTCCAGGCAGATGCGGCCGGCGACCCTGGTCAGCCAGGCGCCGGGAGCCTCGATGGCGTTCTGCTGCCGCGGGGACATGGCGTACCAGCGGACGTAGGTCTCCTGCACGACGTCCTCGGCGTCGGCCAGGGAGCCCAGGAGCCGGTACGCCAGATTGATCAGCTGCCGCCGCTCGCTCATGATCGCGCCCAGGTCGTGTCCTGTGGTCATGGTGCCGCCGTTCCCCTCGCTCGCCTTCTCTCAGTTCGACGACACAGCGCCGCGGATTGTGAGGCGAGGCACCTCACAATCCGGCGCGCTGTCTCGTCGTAGCGATGAACCGAAAGGAAGCACATGAACGTCGCGATCATCTACTACAGCGCCACCGGCACCGTGCACGCCCTGGCGCAAGCCGCCGCTGAGGGCGCGGAAAAGGCCGGCGCGCACGTGCGGCTGCGCAAGGTCGCCGAGACCGCCCCGCCGGAAGCGATCAACGCGAACCCGGCCTGGGCCCGACACTTTCAGGACACCTCGGACGTCGCCGAGGCGAGCCTGGACGACCTGGCCTGGGCCGACGCGGTGCTGTTCGGAACGCCCAGCCGTTTCGGAAACCCGGCGAGCCAGCTGCGAGCGTTCATTGACACCACCGGCCCCCTGTGGTTCCAGGGTGGGCTCGCGGACAAGGTCTACTCCGCGTTCACCGCGTCCAACACCGCTCACGGCGGGCAGGAGTCGACCATTCTCGCTCTGGGAAACACGTTCTACCACTGGGGCGGCATCATCGTGCCCCCTGGCTACACCGACCCGATCCAGTTCCAGTCGGGCAACCCCTACGGCACCTCCCACGTGGCCGGCGATGGTCCCCCTGGCGAAGTGGCTCTGCAGGCAGCCCGCCACCAGGCCCGCCGGGTCGTCGACATGACGGCCTCTCTGACCCGGACGGCCCAGGAGGACGGCGACTCGCCGCCGCCCTCCGCCGGTCGGGCCTAGTCGCAGTTCATGGTCACGGAAGCGCGGAAAATGTGGCCGAAGTAGGGGTCGTCGAAGACTTCGAAGACCTGGGGCTCGCCGTCGAGCACGCAGTGGAACCTGCCGTCGCTACTCGCTGAGACGTTGGCGTCGTCGATCGCGGACTGGATGGCGACGTCGCGGGTCAGACCGCGGCCGGCGCCGCAATACAGCGCGCCGCTCGCCAGCGAGGGTCCGGCGGCGGCCACCAGCGCGGCGGCGGAACCGACCGCGAGTAGCGCGCCCCGGGTCATTCGTCGGGAAAGCATCATTCTCGAGCTCCCTGCTTCCGGATCGCCCCGGCGAACCGGCCGGGGCCTGGGTCCCTCCTCGCAGGGATCACGGATCATCTTGGACGAACGTTCAACGAGACCCAGTCCAATTCCGGCCACCTACCCGATGCCAAGCGGGGCGGGCAGCCCTACCTGGAACACCCAGGTCTGCATGGGGTCGCTTGGGTGATGGTCGCCGTCCGCCACCCTCCAGACGGACGGCTCGTCACCGTCCTCCCGCCCGTCATGACGAGCTAACCGAGCATGGCTGTGCCCAGCTCAAGCTCGGATAAGGCCGCTTTTCATCGCTCGCTAGCCGATCTGGTGGAGTTGCCAGTGAGGCGTCACCTGTGCCGCGACAGAATCTGATGCGCACATCTCGCCGTGAAGCTCATCGGGTATGACGATCATGCTGGTGGGCGGTGGTCTAGGCAGGAGCGGACGAAGTCCTGGATGACGGGGTCGCCGTCGTCGGCGGGAGCGGCGACGAACGGCTCGTCCCACAGGTCGGGGAACGAGATCACCTCGCTGGCGGCGAGGGGGTGGGCTGTGGGAAGCGCGATGCAGCGGGGCTCGGTGAGCAGAATCTCCAGCCGCAATGTGTGCTGGCCGGGGAAAGGAAGCCTCACCAGGGCCACATCGACGTCTCCGGTGGCGAGCCCCGCGGTCGGGTTCGACCAGTCGGCCTGCCGCATCTCCGCCCGCCAGTCCGGCCGGCGCCGGGAGAACGCCGCGATGATGTGCTGCGTCGCCTCGTTGGCGGCACTGGCCAGATAGCCGACCCGCAGCACGCGCTCGGCCCGGCTGGCCGCGCCCTTGGTCTCCCGCAGGATCCGGTCCCAGCCGGCCAGCAGGTCGGGCACCTGTTCGGCGAGAACCCGGCCCGGCTCGGTGAGGGCCATGCCGGCCCGTGACCGCGTGAAGAGACGGACGCCGAGCAGGTTCTCGAGCTGCTTGATCTGCTTGGTGAGCGCCGGTTGCGACACGAAGAGCCGTTCCGCGGCGCGCGTCAGGTTCCCTTCTTCCGCGACGACGGCGAAATACCGCAGTAGCCGGGTGTCGACGTCCATGCCGCCAGGTTATAGACGCAGGTATTGGACGCCAAGCGGCGGCTGCGGTGAGGCTGGTGCGGTGAGCGGGCGAAGGGCTCGCCTATAGATTCGGCGGGAGAAGCCATCCGGAATGTTCCTCACTTACGTTGTGGTCACCGTCATCACGGTCGCGGCCAACGCAGGCATTGCCATCGCAGACCTCGCGCGGGCGAAGTTCGTCCTCGCCAATTCGGAGGAGGTGGGCGTTTCCCCGTCCTGGGTCCCTTTGCTCGGCGCATTGAAAGTCGCGGGGGCGGCGGGACTCATTCTGGGTCTCCTGGGGGTCCGCCTTATCGGCGTCGCAGCCGCCGCCGGACTCGTTCTGTTCTTCGTCGGCGCGATCGTGGCGCACGTCCGCGCCCGGGTCTTCTACAACATCGCCGTTCCCGGTGGCTTTCTGGCGCTGGCCATCGCCTCTCTTGCCCTCGCCACCGTCCGCTAGCAGTTATCGTGCGTCGCGCAGCTTGAGGATGTATGTCGCAGTGAGTGCGACAGCGCGGTCCTGGTCATGTGACAGATCTGCCAGGACGCGTGAGGTTGCGCTCCCAGGGATATCCGCGAGCGCCTGTGTCAGCCGTAGGCGTGCAGGCGCGCCGATGGCGTCGTCGGCGAGGCGGTCGATGAGCCTCGTGGCGATCTGCTCCGCCAACGCGGGATCACTGGCCAGCCCGCCCAGCGCATCGGCCGCATCGACGTCGTTCACCTCATGGACGATCATGTCGACGAGGGTCGGGACGGCCTCGGACACTCCGCGCGCTCCGAGCGCCAGGGCCGCGCATCTGCGGACCACGATGTCGGTGTCGCTGAGGGCGTCCCGCAGCAAGGCGGTCGCCTCATCGTTCGAAATCTCGGCGATGGACTGGACGGCGCGTTTCCGTACGTCGGCCGCCGGTGAGCCGAGGCCCTCGCCCAGCAGCGCCAATCCGTCCTCGCCCGATTGCGCCAGAGCCCATCGCAGGGCTCCGGCGACGACCGGGTCCGTCTCGCTCAACGCCGCCTCGACCAGGGCTTCCGCCGGCACCGGAACCTCCGCGATGGACGACAGGGCCGCGCGCTGCCGCTTCCCGGCGCTCTCCGATCCCAGGGCGTGCAGGAGCGCGACGATCTGGAGGACGTCCTCCCAGCCGGCGGGTCCGGCGGCGTCGATGCGACGCAGCCGCGTGAGCAGCGCCGTCTCGGCCGCGATGCGTTCTCGTGCCTGGCGGATGAGATCGGCGACGAGCTCGGACGGCTGGAAACCGGGATCGTCCAGCGCGGACCCGACCTCACGCAGCGACAACCCCAGCGACCGCAGGCTCTCGACATGGAAGATCCGCCGGATGTCCTCGCCGGAGTACTCCCGATAGCCGGCCTCGGTGCGTCCCGTCGGCCGCACCAGACCGAGCGACTCGTAGTGCCTCAGCATGCGGGCGCTCACCCCGGACCGCCGTGCCACCTCGCCGATCAGCACTGTCACCCCTCCTGGCCGGTTGCGCCGAGGGCCATGACGCGTTTCGCCTCCTCGATCGCGAACTCGAATCCGGCCTCCGGGTCGCGCGCCAGTCGTTCCGTGGCGATCGCGTGCCGGCGGACACGGGGATCGGGCTCGTTCATCGCGGCACGCAGGGCCGGCATGATCACGTCACCGAGCGCGATCAGCGCTCGGCTGAGGCTCAGTTGCGTCGCGCGCTCGCCGCGCCCGAGTTGCGTCGCCAGCACTTCGGCCAGCTCGAGTTTTTCGCCTTCGGGGACGAGTATGACCGCTACCCGCCAGGCGCTCCGTGCCACCTCGTCGTCGGCGTCGGTCAGCAGCGCCCGCGTGATCGCCGGCCATGCCAGGGATTCCCCGATCTTGGAAAGCGTGTGCAACGCCTGGCTCCGTGCCTGCGCGCGCTCCGAGTTCAGTTCGGCGATGAGCCTGGGGACCGTCTCGGACGATGAGTGGCAGGTGAGCGCCCAGGTCAGCATGTCACGCACGTAGAAGTCGGGCTCGATCGCGCATCGCTCGATGAGCTTGCCGATGAACCGCGGGTCAGGGTGCGTGCCGACCGCCAGGGCCGCCTTCAGCCGCACCGACGGGTCGCCGTTGTCCAGCCCTTGCAAGGCTCGAAGCGTATCCGTGTCCTGTTTCGACATGATTGTCGGGACCACCTCCCTGGCCCCAGTAAAGACGTTGTCACCGTGTCAAGGTCAAGCGGGGCGTCCTCCCGGCGATCCAGGAGAACGCCCCGCCAGAATCACCCGGCGATCGTCCGGTCAGGACCGCTCGGAGCCGGGACGTTTTCGGCTAGCTGGCCTTGGCGACGGCGAAGTTAACGCCTTGGGTGGGCATTCCGTTGGTGAAGTAGGAGAGGTGAGCGAGGAAGTTGCCGGTGCTGCCCTGGCACACGAAGTCGCTGCGAACGCAGTAGTTCTGGATGCGGGAGGCGTACGTGCTGAGGGCGCCCGTGGGCCTGGCGGGGGGATTCTCCGACTGCTTGCCGGGCTCGAAGGTCCCGACGTTGTACGGCTCGCCCGCACGGAACCGGATGTCGCCGAACATCACGATGGCAACGATCTTGTTGCTGGCGGCGGAGCTGACCGTGCCCTTGTCGGCACCCCAGATCCGCGCGGACGTGGCGGCCAGCGCGTCGCCGACCACACCGGCGCCCTGGGAGTAGCCCAGCAGGATGTACTTCTGGTTGGGGCACGCCTGCGTCTCGGAGTTGAGGGTGCTGATCAGGTTGCCGACGCCCACCGGCGCGCTGGTGTTGAACGACGGCTGGGCGGGATAGGTCAGTTCGGTGTACTTCGACTGGCCGGGGAACTTCTGCAGGATCAGATCGCCCATCGGCTTCTGCAGCCAGCTTCCGTCCTGGGGTTCCCAGGTGCCGCGGGCGGAGATGACGCTGACCGCCTTGCACTCGGCCGCGGCGGCCGCCGCGGGCGCCGCGGCGACGGCGGACACGCCTGCCGCGGCCACCGCCATGGCGGCCGCGCCCGTCGCGATTCGCCGGCCGGATCTGTGAGTGAAGCACCGCATGACGCGGCTCCTTCCGCTCGGGGTGGGGAGACTCGGCCCGAAGTTTGGCGACGACGCCCGCGCCGGACTACGCATCCAACTGAGCGGAAAGGCGGCGGACGTTTGTCATACGCAGCCACCTCCGCCGACGCGGCGCACTTCAACCGGCCCCGCCCACGGCATGCGGCCCGGTGACCACCGGCGCCAGGCAGTCGACGAACTCTGACGCCGGAGCGACGACATCCGCTGCACGGAACGGCAACATCCCTTGCGCGGATAGTCAATGACATACCGGACGCTCCTCCACGAGGATCGCTAATGGGCCGTGCGCACTCGTCGCAAAGAAGCATCATGCGATTCTGGAAGCTCGTATCCGCCAACGTGGAGTTCTACGTCTGTGTCGCTCCAGGAATCGCTCTTCCTGGACGAACGCGGTCAATGACTTGGCACGGGACGACCCCGGCGGTCGCAATACTGATAGCGGGTCGTTTCGTTTAGTGACCGGCCCCCAAGTGGCCTACAAAAATATGCGGGATTCCCACTGGCGAAAAGCCGGACGATCCACGAATATCAGTGTTCATGAAACTCCCCTCACGTCGTCTCGGCGGGCTCGCCACGTCCGTCGCCCTCGCGATCGGCCTGCTCACCCCGGGAACCGCGCACGCCGCCGCCTGGCATCCGGTGCCGCTGCCCTTCCTGTGGTGGCAGAACCGCATCCTGGACATCGCCGCCTCCGCACCCGACAACGTCTGGATCGGCGGTCTCCAGGGCTTCATCCCCGCTCTGCCGCTGCCCGCCAGCTACGGCAACCCGGTCGTCCGCCGCTGGAACGGATCGAGCTGGAAGGAGTACCCGCTGAACGGCTGGAGCGGCCAAGGCTCGATCTACCAGGTCGCCGCGCGCCCTGGAGAAGTCTGGGTCACCGGCGACAAGTACTTCGCACGCTTCGACGGCACCGCGTTCCAGAAGGTCACACCGCCTCCGAACATCAGGGACATCGAGGCCGGCGCCAGCGGCGTCTACGCCATGTCGTACACCGACAACACGCTCTACAAGTGGAACGGCTCCGGCTGGGACGCGTCCCCCCTCGTCCCCAACGCCAAGTGGACGGGTGACCGCTACGAGACGGTCGATCCCCCCGCCGCCGAGCCGGTCATCGTCGCGGCCAACGGCTCGTCCGGCCTCTACGCGGTGACCGACCTCGACCTGTACGACGACATCGCGCCCCGCCTGTGGCACAAGACGGGCGGAGACTGGTCGCAGGTGACACTCCCCGCCGGGCTCACCATCCGGACCATCACCCAGGACGGGACCGGCAGGATATGGGCGGCCGCGGAGCCGTCGAACCAGTACACCCTGCACACCTTTGACGGCACGACCTGGACCAAGCAGTTCGGCCCGTCCCGTGACGGCATCGAGCAACTGGTCGCCGTCCCTGGCACCGGCACCGTGTGGGGCCGCGGCTTCGGCGCTCCTTGGGGCGACGCGCAGATCACCACCAACGCCTGAGCCCCTGCAACGGCGGGCGCCCCCAGCCCTAGGGCGCCCGCCGCAGGCATCAGGGCGCGATCGGTGCGGGTTCGCGCGGCCTCGGCTAGGGGCCGACCGGCGGGCCGGGCTGGACGAGGCCGGTCTGGTAGGCGATGACGGTCAGCGCGACGACCACGGCGACGACGATCGCCGCGGCAGCGGCAAGGCCCATCTTGGCCAGCACCGGAATACCGACCACCGCCACCCACAGCAAGGCGACGTACCGGCGCCACCGGAAGGCCCAACGGCCCAGTCGATACAGCAGAACAGCCACGGCAGAAGCCCTCCACGTCTGACCTCGGATCGATATCCATGCTGGTCAGGCGAGGGCCCTCACGTCGTCATGCGGCTGCCGACACTTTCCGGTACTGAGAACGCAGTAGTGCTCGGCCGCCACTCCACCGGAAGTACTAGTGCCCGTCGGGCTGGTCCGGGGCGAAGGGCCACTCCTCGAACCCGGCGCAGCGGCCGTCGCCGCCGAACCGCAGGATCCACAGGTCGCGCCAGCGCACGGGGTCGTCGCCCGGGTATTCGACCTCGACCCGCACCACCGCCGTCCCCCCGTCGACGGCCACGACCTCACTCATGATCGTGAACGGCTCGCCGGGGCCGTCGCGCTCGGCCTCCCACCACGGGCCGAGCCGCGTCAGGCCCACGATCGGTCGCGCCCATGGCGACGGCAGGTACGACACGTCCGGCGAGAACAGCTCGGCAAGCGGCTCAGTGCCGGGCGTACGCCAAGCCCGCTCGTACCCGGCGACCCACCTTTCGACGGAATCTCTGTCCATGCTCGGGCTCAGAAGGTTCGGTCGGCGACTCGTACACGTTCGGCACGGGCCAGCGCGGCGCGGACCTGCGCCGCTGGCACCGGGGCGCCGGGAGCTTGCAGGATCCGGTCGTCGGGCGTGGCCGGGTCGGCGAGGTACATGCGGGTGTAGGCGGCGGCCTCCGGCTCGAACCGCCAGCTTTCTGAGAGCGGTCCGGCGTCGACGGTGTCGAAGCCGAGCCGGTCGATCAGCGCCGCAGCCGCCTTCTTGGCGCCCTCGTCGTCGCCCGCGATGGGCAGGGCGGCGCGCTCGGGGGTGTCGGCGGGGCGGGCGAGCTGCGGGATGTGGTGGGCCAGGATGTTGTTGAACGCCTTCACCAGGTGCGCCCCGGCCAGGTGCCTTTGGACCAGTTCGCTGGTGGTCACCGTGCCGGCGTCGAGTTCGGCGACCCGGCCATCGCGGAAGGGGTAGTAGTTGGTGGTGTCCAAGACCGTTCGTCCCCGCAGGATCTCGGCGGGGATGGCCTCGATCGCGGTCAGCGGGACCGACAGCACCACCAGCTCGCCGGCCTGCGCGGCCTGCTCCCGCGTGCCCGCACTGGCCGGCGGACCCAGTTCGCTGACGAGGTCGGCCAAGCTTTCTGGGCCACGGGAGTTGGCGAGGACGACCGGAATGCCGGCCGCCACCGCCAGACGCGCGATCGCCGTCCCGATGCTTCCGCTCCCGATGATTCCCAACGTCGACATGCGTTCCCCAGTTTCGTAAAGGTGCCGCAGCGAGCCCACCACATAGGCGGCCGAAGCCCACCCTATGTTCACGACGACGCGAACATCCGAGGGCGGGGTCCTGGCCCGATGGCCAGTCGTACCTCTACCCGGATCAACGTCGCCTCACCAGCAAACACGCAACCCGCATCCCTTGCCGCTCTCCGCCATCGCATGGTGGTGGGAGACTCACGACCCCAAAGTAGGGGGCGGCCTGAGTGTGGTCGTCGTGGCCACGGTTCTCAAGGCAACCCGGGCCTACCGCAGGGTGGTGCAGAGCTGGGCGGCCAAGGTGGCGTAGGCCCACTCTTCCCACTCTTCCGGCGACCAGTTGCGGTCCTGGACGAAGAGCAGGTACAGCTGCGGGCTGAGCAGCCCGAACAGCAGGTCGGCGGCCGTCTGGACGGAGACGTCGGGGCGGGCTCCGGGCTTGCCGGCCAGTGTCTGGGCCGCGGCGTGCTGCACGGTGTAGCGCGGGTCGGGGCCGTCGGGCCATTGCGCGGCGATCTGCGGATCGGTGGCCGCGGCGGCCGCGATCAACGGCATGATCGGGGCGACCCGGCCCAGGATCTCGCGGGTGCCGTGGACGTGCGCGCGCAGTTGCCCGGCGGCGGTGGGTTCGGCGCATGCGACGCGGAACCACTCACGGTCCATGGTGGCGACCGGCTCGGCGTCGCCGGCGATGGCCGTGTCGACGACGTCCTTGAACAGCGTGCGTTTGTTGCCGAAGACGAAGTAGACCGTTTGGACGGCCACGCCCGCCCGGTCCGCGACCTCCTGCAGACTCGTCGCCCCGTAACCCTGCGCGACGAACAGCTCACGAGCCGCTTCGACGACCTTTTCGCGGGTGCGGCGTGAGCGCTCGGCCCGCCTGTCCGGCCGCTTGACCTCGTCCATATTGCGAGTATATCTCTAGAGTCCATCACTAGAGTTCAACTCTAAAGACTTGGAGGGGACAATGAACCAGCCCAACGACACCCAGAAGGCGGAACCGGACCCGGCCTCAACGCAGCGAGACCGTGAGGAGGAATCCGTCCACCGCGCGCTGCAGGGCTACTACCGCACCGGCAAGCCACCGTGGGACACCGGCGTGACGCCACCCGAGCTGGTCGCCCTGGTAGAGGGCCACGACGCGCTGCCACCCGGCCGCGCCCTGGAACTGGGCTGCGGCACCGGGACCAACGCCACCTACCTCGCCCGCCACGGCTGGGAGGTGACGGCCGTCGACCTGATCGACCGAGCCGTCGGCCAGGCCCGGGAGAAGGCCGCGGCGGCGGGAGTGGCGGTAGAGCTGCTGCACGGAGACGCCACCCGCCTCGACGAGCTGGACGTGCCGGGTCCCTTCGACCTGTTCTTCGACCTGAGCTGCTACTGCGGCATCCCGCTGCACCGCCGCGACGCCTACGCCGCCGGGCTCACCCACCGCGCCGCTCCCGGAGCACGGTTGCTGATGTTCGGGTACGGTCCCGAGCCGCTCGGCAATCCGATCCCCGAGGTCACGTCGTGGGCGGCAGGCGTCACAGCCGACGAGCTCCGCGCCAGGTTCCCCGGCTGGGACCTACTCGACGTCACACCAGGCACCAACTCGGTGCCGACCTTCTGGTTCACACTGCGCCGCAACGCCTAGAAGGCCATCAGCCAGCCGGTGTTCTTCCGAGGCCACCGAACCCGCCGTAGTCGCGGGCGGACACCGGCCGGGGGCTGGATGACGAAAGGGATCTTCTGGCGCAATCCGGATACACGCGCTCAAGATCAACCAGGCTTTGCGCGGCTGCCGGTATAGCGCTTGAAGCCGGGTCGGGTGCGCGTGGAGCGGTTCGATAGGCGTCGGCCCGTGGTGGGGATCAGGGTTCTTCTGCGGGAGGGTGGGGGACTGGGCGCTGTGTTTTCGGGGGAGGGGTCCAGGCTATGCCTGCGGCGGCGCCTGTCAGGGCTAGCAGGTGGCCTATGAGGAAGCCTCCCGGGTTGGTGCGGCGAATGCGGTGGCGATGGTGAATACCGCGGTCAGGGTGCGATGGGCAGGCGCCGCCCAGAACGCCAGTCCCAGGCCGATCAGGACGATGCCGAGCAGGAAGCCGGACGTTCCGGCGAGTCCGGTGTTGATGACCAGGCCGACGCCGATGACGGGGGCCAAGAGGATTTCGGCTCCGGCCAAGGCGGTGAGCAGGCCCGCGCCGAAGGGGCGACGATGTCGCCAGGCTTGGAAGTGGTGGGTCATGCGCAGGTCAGAAGCACTCGCGTTCGGTGCGTGCGTGCACCGAAGGCGACCAGCGACCGGCATACAGATCGTCCGGTTCGACCCCGAACCGGTCCAGGTCGGCCAGCGGAAGGTAGAGCCGGTGCTCGCGCAGATCCACTGCCAGATCGCAGAGGATGTCGGTGAGCTGTCCCGCCTCGCCGACATCCGCCGGCAGCGCGGGCGGCGGGGCCGGACGCGTCGGGGTGCCGGAAGATCGGCCACCCCAGCCGCGCCATCGCGCCCCCCACCGGCCGCCACCGCGCTCAGCGCCGCGTCCGCCCACGCGTCCAGCCGGCGCCGCCGATCCGCGGGATCTCCGGTGTCCGAAAGATCATCGGCCGTCACACCAGAGCCACCAGCGAGAACCCGTACGGCCGTAACGACGCCGGCAGCAGCCGGGCCGAGAGCCGCGCGGCATCACCTTCACGTGCGACGACCGTGCGCACGCAGGCGGTGTAGGCCAGCCGCAGTCGCGGATCGGCGATCCCGGCCGCGTCCAGCCACCGCCGCACCAGCATGATGAGGGCCTCCCGGGGCCGTCTGGACCTCACCCTGTCCGAACGCCAGTCAGTCAGCAAGAAACAGTTTCGTTGCCGGACAGTAATCAAATGAGTTCCCTGAGTGACCGCGTACCGCCTCCGGCAGGACCTGCCGGAGGCGGCGAGGCCACATCACGCGACGGCGGTGCCTTCAAGCTCGACCATCAGGGTGGGGATCGCCAGCCGGGTCACTCCGAGCATCGTGGTGGTCGGCGCCACCCCGGAGGCGCCCAACCGCGACGCCAGCACGCCGTAGTGCTGGAAGAGCAGGTCGACGTCGGTCGTGTAGACGTTGAGCCGGATGAGGTTCGAGAGGGACATGCCGGCCTCGCCGAGCACGGCCTCCAGGTTGTCGAGGCTCAGCGCGAGCTGCGCCGCCATGTCATCGGTATGCTGCGGCTTGCCGTCGGCGTCCATCGCGGTCTGCCCGGAGATGTACAGGGTCCGGGTGTCTCCGGAGACGACCTCGCCCTGGTTGAATCCCATCTCCACCGACCACGTCACCGGGTTGACCGCCGTGCGCTCGATCGCCATATCGCTCCGTTCGATTCGTTCAGAGTCCGTCAGCTCGGTCCTGACGTCGTGGTGGCAAACCTCCCAAACTAATCACGACATCCTGTGTCGTGTATTTCGATAAAGTTCAGGCATGCGCGCCGACCGGCTGGTCTCGCTGGTACTGCTGCTGCGGCAGCACGGCCGGATGTCCGCGACCGCGCTGGCTCGCGAGCTTGAGGTGTCCACTCGCACGGTGCTGCGCGACATCGAGGCGCTGTCCGCGGCGGGCGTCCCGGTCTACGCCGAGCGCGGCCGGCACGGCGGGTTCGCGTTGCTGCCCGGTTTCCGGACGGAGCTCACCGGGCTGAACCACGACGAGGCGCTGGCCCTGCTGATCGCCGGATCGCGCCGCGGCGCGCAGGCCTTCGGTCTCGGCTCGGCGCTCGCTTCGGCGATGCTCAAGGTGGTCGACGCGCTGCCCGAGAGCTACCGGAACACCGCGGCCGGAGCGGCCGAGCGTTTGCTCATCGACCCGGAGACCGATCTCCTCTCGCGCCGCCAGGTCGCCGAGGAGGTGCCTGACGCCACAGTGGCCGAGGTGCGGCGCGCGGTGTTCGCCGGACACAAGCTCCGCATCCACTACGCGGCCGTGGGTCAGAGCCCCGAGTGGCGCACCGTGGACCCGATCGGCCTGGTCACCGTACGCGACCAGGGCTACCTGCTGGCGACGAGGTCCGGCGCGGACCGCACCTACCGGCTCTCCCGGATCTTGGCCGCCGAGGAACTCGATGAACCCGCTCAGCGCCCGGACCGCGTCGATCTCGACCGAGCCTGGCAGGAGCGCAGCACCCGGTTCCGGACGGGCGGCGACCAGGTCACCGTGCTGGTAAGGCTGCACCCGGCGCGGCGCGAAGAGCTGGCGGGCACCGCGCTGGCCGTCCACAGCGAGGAAACCGACGCCGACGGATGGCTGCGGCTGGAAGTGTCCTTCCAAGATTCGCGACATGCCGAGTGGGCCCTGTGGCAGCTCGCGACGAGCGCGGAAGCCCTGGCCCCGCAGTGGTTGCGCACCTCCCTGCGCGACCGCGCCGCCGCGATCGCCACCTGCTACGGAGTGTGATCTCTCAACCGGGGCAGCGGCCCTGGGCGCGACAGCGACTGGCGGGTCCACCGTCGAGGATCAGGCCGCTGGCAGAACAAGAACGTTCTCGTCGTTGCGGCTTGGGTTCGCACACATGTTCGACTAGGGTTCGGGTGTGCAGCTTTACAACGAGCCGGTCGCCGTCACCGGACACAGCCCCTCGGGGGCGCCGACAGCGCTGACCTGGCGGGGGAACCAGTTCCATGTCCGGTCCGTCCGCGAGATCTGGCAGATGCCCGGAGAAGCCCGCCTGTATCGCGTGAACGTGGCGATGGAGGGCGGACGGCAGGGGATCGCCGAGATCGCGGGAGGCGAGTCCGGCTGGCGCCTACGGCACCTCTGGCTGTGACCGGCAAGATGATCGGCGGGATGGACGTCGAGGCGATCGGCAACCACGTCCCGTTCCTGTGCCCCTATGGCCACCCACTCGGCGAGAACAAGGTACTGGTGGGATGGATCCCTTGCGACTGCACACCCGCCCTGAGCTGGCACCGAGGTCATCGCAGCTTCCAATGCCGCGTCTGCCAGGAGCAAGAGGGGCGTACGAGCATCTGCTACCTGCCACCGCACCAGGCAGCGGATTGGCTCGGCCACACCAGCGCGAGCAATCGAAAGTGACCACCGAGCGAACCCACCCGCCCGGACGTCAATCCACAGGAACGTGAGTCCACCTGCCAGGGGCCCCTCGCGCTCGCTTCTCCCCCAACCCCCAATGACGATCTGCACCACCCGCGCCTAAACCCAACACCGTCCGCGCGTGCCCAGGCGCCGCCTGAAGCGGCCGGGGTTGCCGGGAAGATCACTTCGGGTTATCTTGGAATGGTCGTTCCAAGATTGGTGGTGCCCATGCCCGACGTCAAGCACTTCGACCCTGAGCGGGTGCTGGACCAGGTGGTGGAGTTGTTCTGGCAGCGCGGCGCGGCGGCGACCGGGATCGGTGAGGTCGTGGCGGTGACCGGGCTGAGCCGCTCCAGCCTGTACGCGACGTTCGGCGGCAAGCAGGAGCTGTACCTGGCGGCACTGCGCCGCTACGTCGATGAGCGGTCCCGCCCGGTGCTCGACGCCCTTGCCGGCGACGACCAGGGACTGCCGTCGATCGCCGGGTTCTTCGACCGGTTGATCCAGGCGCGCTGCGAGGGTCCGCATGCCCGGTGGGGCTGCATGGTCTCCAACGCCCACGCCGGCACTGGCGCGGACGCCGACGTGCGCCAGGTGCTGGACGCGCACCATGAGCGGTTGCGAGCGGCGATGCGAGCGGCGCTGGAGACCGCGCGATCATACGGCCGGCTGCGGCCCGGCCTGGACGCGGCGTCCACCGCTGATGTTCTTGCGTTGCTGGCCTATGGCGTGAACCTGCGATCGCGGGCTGGGGCGTCGGCGACCGATCTGAAAGCGACCGTGACGGCGGCACTGGAATCGCTGTGCGCGCCGGACCCCCTTGTGAAGGAGAGATGAGAATGGCCGAGTTCACCGTCTACGACGAGACCACCGCACCCGAGCAGGCGCGCCCCTATCTGGAGGCGGCCAAGAAGCGGATGGGGTTCGTCACCACCCTCAACGGCGTGATGGCCGAGTCGCCCGAGCTGCTGGCCGGCTACAACGCGCTGGCCGAGTTGTTCGGCAAGTCCTCGCTGCCGGTGCGGGCCAAGCACGTTGTGTGGATCACCGCCAGCGTGGCGAACGGCTGCGAGTACTGCGTGGCCGCCCACTCCACCATGGCGTTGCGTTCGAAGGTGTCACCCGCGGTGGTGGAGGCGTTGCGGGAAGGCAAGCCGCTGGAGGACCCCGCCCTGGAGGCGGCGCGGCGCTTCACCCAGCTCATGGTCTCTGGCCGCGGCTGGGTGGACGAGACCGAGGTGCAGGCGTTCATGGACGCCGGATACACCCGCCGCCACGTCATGGACATCATCCTGGGCGTCGGGATGAAGACGCTGTCCAACTACACGAACCACATCGCCCACACCCCGCTGGACCCTGCCTGGGCCGTCCAGCAGTGGAGCCGCGCTTGACGCGCCGGGCGCCCTGCTGTTGGTGGCTCGACGAACCCAGGCTTGGGCGAGCCCTCGCCGGGGCGTGTGGTGCCTACTCGGGCTCGTCTTCCTCGGGCGGTTCCGTGGCGGTCTTGTGTTCACCGGCGGCCACCGCGCGGGCGTCGTGAGCCACCTGGCGGGCATGTTCGGCGCGTTGGCGGTAGCGGGGGTCGCCGGTGCGGGCGGCCATCGCGTCGTAGGTGTCGGCGACCTCCTCGCGGACCCGCGCCACTTCCTGCTCGGTCTCGGCGATGTCCTTGGCGGCCCGGCGGCTGCGCTCGACCTGCCGATCCCGCTCCCGTGCCAGTTGCTCTTTCAGCCGCTCCTGCGGGCTGTCTCCGGGCCCGGGCGGAGAGACGGTGGGCTCGTCATCCCTCATGTGCGGTGCTGTACCCCCAACGGCCGTCCTCATCCAGTACGCCGGGACACGCCTGCCGCTGGCAACTAATTTGCCAACGCCACACCCCTAGTTGATCTTGCCGGAGAGCCGCACCGGCAAGGACAAGAGGCATGAAAGCTCGTGTCATCTTCTGTGTGTCGTCCCTGGTGATGGGCGTCGCCGTGCTGAGCGCCTGCACGGACGACAAGAACCTCGCGGCCGACGCGAAGCTCAACCAGGCGAAGGCGGCCAAGGCCGCCGCCCAGTCCAAGCTCTCCACCGCGGCCGCGGCCAAGGCGAACGAGGTGGGGGACGTCCCGGTGCTGATGTACCACCGGATCGTCGCGAAGACCGCGGTGCCGGACGACCGCACCCCCGCGCAGTTCCGCGCGGAGCTGGAGCGCCTGGCCAAGGAGGGCTACGTACCGGTCACCGCCGCCGAGTACGTGACCGGACGGATCAACATCCCGGCCGGACGGCATCCAGTGGTGATCACCCTGGACGACTCGTCGCCCTCGCAGCTCACGCTCACGGGGAACGGAGAGCCGAAAGCCGACAGCGCGGCGGGCATCCTCCGCGAGGTCGCCACGCGATACCCGGGCTTCCGGCCGGTGGCGACCTACTTCGTCATCCGGGACCTGTTCCAGCTCCATGACAACTCCGACCAGCGCCAGGCGCTGGCATGGCTGACGCAGAACGGATTCGAGGTCGGCAACCACACCAAGGACCACATGGACCTGTCCGGCAAGAGCCAGGAGCAGGTGGCCCAGCAGATCGCCGCGGGACAGGCGCTCATCACGGGGCTGGGCGCCCCGGCACCGATCACGCTCGCCCTGCCGTACGGCAACACGCCCCGGAAGCTCCAGTGGGCCGCGACCGGCCGCGCAGGTGCCACCTCCTACGCCAACCAGGGGGTCTTCCGCGCGGGCTACACTCCGGCGCCCTCACCGTTCGCCGCTCGTTTCGACCCCCTGGCGATCCCACGCGTCAGGGCCGGCAACTCGGGGGGCAACTGCGAACAGTTCTGCTCGCAGGGCTGGCTCGACTCGCTCCAGAAGAACCCGACCGACCGGTACACCTCCGATGGCTCGCCCGACACCGTCGCCGTTCCGGCGTACAAGGCCGAAGAGGTGAACGCGAAGTTCCGCTCCAAGGTGCTGACCTACAAGCCCACCTGAGCGGACGCCCACGCCGAGGCCGCCGGTCGGAGTCCTTTCGGGCCATTTCTTGGGCTCTTCGGGGGATGCCCTTGTCGGCGAAGCGGACACAAGTCGGCATAGAGGCCCTGGCGGATACACGGCAACCGGTCGCTCGGGCCCGTCGCGCACTCAGGAAGACGCGCGAGTTCGGCCCGGTCCTGTCGTCTAACACGGACCCGGCCGGAGCAAGGCCCCGGCAGATCACCACGCTGACCTGCCGGGGTCCTGCCATCGACGGCAGGACGAACGCTCATGCCCGCGCCACCTCATCGGCCTCCGGCGGGGACGCCGCCGACCGCGAGCGGCGGGTCCGCCAGCAGATGATCGCCCCTGCCAGCAGCAGCGTCACGCCTGTAGTGACCAGCGCCGCCAATGTCAGCAGAGACATACCGGTGTGCGGCAGCTTCTCAGCCGCATCCCGTGGCCTGTGCGGTGCCGGTTCGTGGGCCGCAGGCTTATGCGCCAGCGGTTTGTGGGCCGCGGGCCTGTGCGCCACCGGCTTGTGCGCCACCGGTTTGTGTGCGGCCGGTTTGTGGGCCGCAGGCTTATGGACGGCGGGCTTCTGCGGGTCGTTGTTCGGTGCTGCCAACTTGGGCGGGGCCGGCTTCAGAGGGAGGAGCCGCAGGGTGTGAGAGGCGGCTTTGCGTCCGCCAAGGTACGTCAGCACGGCCCTATTGCGTAGCCGACCGCTGCCTTTGGCGGACGGTGACACCCGCACTGCGACACGCACGGAAATTGAGCGCCGATAACCGATCTGCTTCCAGCGGCAGGACACCGCGGTCGCCTTCCCACGGCAGCCAGGCCCACGCACCTTGGTCACGTTCAGCCCAGCGGGCATATGGTCGGCAAGCTTCACACCGTAGGCAGGAACCAGGCCCACGTTGCGCACCCGCAACACATAGCTGAACCGCTGTCCTGGCCGAGCGGACGACAGCGACGCCTGCTTCTGCATCGACAGGCGCGGCAACGTCGGAGGGCCATCGGCTGGCTGCGCCGACGCGGGCAGCGTCCCGGCCGCGCCGACCACCCAAACCGCCGCCACACCGGCCAGCATCATGCGGGCGCCCGCAGCCCGTGAAGTGGCTATGCGTCGTGCCGCCTTACAGACGATCTGGCAGCGCTCGCCTGGCGTTTCTGGTTCGCCAGTTGGCCCCTGCATCAGCTTGGACGACGAGTGGTGCTTCGACTTGGCCATGTTCCCCCCGCGTACCCCTGGCGGGCCCCCGCCCGCTCCCGTCGTTCACCCGCGTGGTGGCGAAGTGACCGTCCGGTGGATGAGACGCGGGTAAGCATCTACCAATCGCAAGACCACGTCCGCCTCCAACATGCGCCCGCTGGGTAAAGTCTGCGACCCGGCACCCTCGTCCGCCGGAAGTCCACGACATGCCGAAGGCGCCCCTCCGGCGGCGGGTGGGGCGCCTTGGTGTCGCGCGGGTGGTCAGCTGCTGACCGCCTTGTTGTAGAGGCGGGTCGCCAGCGGGATGAACACGATCAGCATCACGGCGATCCAGAGCAACGATGCCGGGATGGCGTGCTGCATGGGCCAGGCGTCGGAGGTCTTCATCGCGGTGCTGGTGTTGCCGAAGAGCTCCCGTACCGCCTGGGTGAACGTCGAGACGGGGTTCCAGTCGGCGATGACGCGCAGCGGCGTGGGCAGCCGGGAGGCGTCGAGGTAGGCATTGGAGATGAACATCAGCGGGAACGAGACCATGGTCGCGATGTTGTTGAAGCTCTCCGGGGTGCGCAGGGCCAGCGCGATCGCCGCGGTGACCCAGGAGAACGCGTAGGCGAACAGCAGCAGCAGCGCGAACCCGAGGACGCCCTCGAAGGGCGAGGTGTGCACCCGCCAGCCGACGATCAGGCCCATGCTCGCCATGACGACCAGGCTGGCGAGGTTCATCAGCAGGTCGCTGACGGTCTGGCCGATCAGCACCGCGGACGGGGCCATGGGCAGCGAGCGGAACCGGTCGTAGACGCCCTTCTGCAGGTCCAGGGTGAGGCTGTAGCCGGTGATCTGCGCACCCATGATCACGGCTTGGACGAAGATGCCCGGCAGCAGGAAGTCCTTGTAGGACATCCCGGGGATCTCGATGACGCTGCCGAAGACGTAGGCGAACAACAGCACGAACACGACCGGGAACATGACCGCGGCGCCGAGCAGGTCGGGGGATCGCCTGATCTTCAGGGTGTTGCGCTTGGCGATGGTCCAGCCGTCGGTGATGGGCATGGTGAGGGCGTTCATCGGATGGCCTCCCGGACCTGCTCGTCGGTGCCGGATGTCTGGCGTCCGGTCAGGGTGAGGTAGACGTCGTCCAGGGTCGGGCGGCGCACGCCCGCGTCGCGGACCGTCACACGCTGCTCGGCGAGCCGGTCGAGCGCCTCGCGCAGCGCCGTGGGGCCGTCGGTGACCGGAACCGTGACGCGCAGCGCCTCCGGCTCGGTCCGCAGGGCGCCGGTCGCCAGCCACGCCAGCGCCTCCTTGGCGGTGTCCAGTTCGTCGGCGTGGCCGACGGTGAACTCCAGGCGGCTGCCGCCGACCTGGTCCTTGAGCTCGTCGGCGGTGCCGGAGGCGATGGCGCGGCCGTGGTCGACCACCAGGATCTGGTCGGCGAGACGGTCGGCCTCGTCCATGTACTGGGTGGTCAGCAGCAGCGTGCTGCCGCCCTTGACGAGTTCGGAGATGGTCTCCCACAGCGCGGCGCGGGCGCGGGGATCCAGACCGGTGGTGGGTTCGTCCAGGAACAGGACGGACGGGTCGGCGACCAGCGCGCCCGCGAGGTCGATGCGCCGGCGCATGCCACCGGAGTAGCCCTTGACCGGACGGTCGGCGGCGTCGATGAGGTCGAAGCGTTCCAGCAGCTCGCGGGCCCGCGCCTTGGCCCGCTTGGCGCCCAGGTGGTAGAGACGTCCGACCATCTCCAGGTTCTCGGCGCCGGTCAGGTGCTCGTCGACGGCGGCGTACTGGCCCGACAGCCCGATGTGGGCGCGCAGCCGCCGCGCGTCACCGACCACATCGCATCCGGCGACCGTGGCGCGCCCGGCGTCGGGGCGCAGCAGCGTGGTCAGCACCCGCACCGCCGTGGTCTTGCCCGCGCCATTGGGACCCAGCAGCGCCAGCACCGTCCCTTGCGGCACCGAGAAGCTCAGCCCGTCCAGGGCCGTCACCTCGCCGTATCTCTTGACCAGTCCTTCGGCCGTGATCGCATCGCTCATGGGAGGTTCCTTTCGCGTGTTCAGGGGGTCAGGCCCGGTGGATGTCGATGTCGCCCCAGTTGGTGTGGGCGTGCACCTCGGCGACCGCGTCGGTGGTTTCGGGGCCTTCGGCGGCGGTGAGGTTGTTGCGCACCACGCCGTTCTTGGAGTGCAGGTCCAGCCAGGCGGCGGTGCCCTTGGCGATGCCGACGTCGAGCTTGCCGTGGCCGTTCTCGAGGTGGACTGTGCCGCGTACGACCGCGCCGATCCGGATCCGGCCGTGTGCGGATCTGGCGGTGAGACCGGCCAGAACGCGGCCGATGGTGACCTCACCGGTGCCTGTCTTGACCTCCAGATCACCGGTCACGTCGCCGAGAGCGATGGTGCCGGTGGAGTTCTTGACGAGGCCGGGGCCGTCGACGGTGCCGATCCGGATCGCCCCGGTGGAGGCGGTCACCTCGACGGGCCCGCTCACCCGGTCCGCGGAGATGTCGCCGATGGACGCCTTGGCCTCCAGCGGACCGGTCTCCTCCAGCCGGACGTCGCCGTAGGAGTTGCGCACCACGCTCCGGCCGAGCCGGCCGGTGGCGATGAAGTCAGCGGCGACCTCGGCCTCGACACCGGAGCCGGCCGGCACCTCGATGGTCACCTCGATGGAACCGCGCCAGGCCCGCAGGTGCGCCAGCCCCCTGGGCTTGGGCCCCTTGACCAGCAACCGGCCGCCGGAGAACTCCACGATCGTCTGCTCGGCGGCCTTCACGCTCGCCTCGGCGGACGGGTCGCTCGGGCCGACCTCCACCACGGTGTCGGCGCGATCGCTCGCGTGGACGCGGACCCGGCCGAGATGGACCTGGATGTCGGCGGTGATCGGCTCGGGGGTATCGAAAGCAGGCATGGCGAAGCCCTCCCTATGGGCTCGTGCTCCGTTCCGGCCTTCAGGGGCCGGATGATCAGTGATGGACCGGTGCCGCTACCGCACCCAGCCGGTGTAGCTGCGCCCGCTCGGGGACGGCTGCGACTGCTCGACGGGACCGCTGCCGACACCGGGTTCGAACGCCGTGGAGATCGCTCGCACCAGCCAGGCGTTGACCGACAGCCCCTGCCGCCCGGCCGCCTCCTCCACCCGCAACTTCAGATGCTCAGGCAGCCGCAGCGTCATCCGCGCGGTACCGCCATCATCGAAAGGCGACACGGCTTGCGTGGTCGCAGGCGGCGACACCGCAGCCCTGGCGGCCTCCGCCGCACCGGCCGCCTGTCCCACCGGAGGCGACTGCGGCGGCGTCACCACGAACGCCGGATCACCGCCACGCAACCGCACCTCGACCGACCCCGGCGCCAGATCACCGGTGATCTCGTCCGCCGCCGCCGACAGCGCCTCCAGCAACGTCAACCGGGCAGCCGACTCCAACGCCCCGGTCAACCGCTCGGCGAGCGCCCGAGCCTCCGGACCGCCCGCCTCAGCGGCCACGGCAAGCTCACGGCGAAGGTTCTCCACGTACGGCATCAGGTCCATGCCACAACTATGACGTCAGAACGACACCACGTCAAGCGCAAAATGACGTCACATCACCGACCCTGACGCCACAGCCACCCGACCCTCATCACACCCCGCACCAACCGCCTCTTCGTCAACAGCCGAATCAACCTCTCGAGCAGCAAAAACCCAAGGACGCTTAGCGTGCAGAGAGACGCTGCCAGCGCGAGCCGACACAAGCCCGGCTGCTCACACCCGCCCGCCACCCGCTACACACGCCCGCACCATGCTGACGTCAGACGGCGTCATGGCCATGGCCGACGACCTGGGATCGCGGGTCAGGTTTTGGTCGTGGTCAGTGGGAGCGGCGGCAGTCGAAGAGGGCTCGGGCAGCCGTTTCATCGCCTTCGATGTCGACGAGACCGCCGACGTCGTCGAGGGTGAACGCGGCCGCTGCCAGCCCGAGGACGATCGGGGCGTCGGCACGCACGACGGCATCCAGAGCGCCGCCAGCATGCAGAGTCACCTCGACGCCCGAGCGCGTCGCCCGGAGCTGGAGCAATTGGCCGTCGACCGCGATCCCCACCGTCGATGCCCGGGACGCGGTCCTGCCGGCGAACAGGGCAGCGAGCCCGACGACGAGCCATTCGGCGTGGAAGCGGTCGTCGGCCGGCCCGCGCGCCATGAGCGGCGTCGACCAGCGGATGAGGCCTTCGACCGGCTCCCGCAACTCGGCGCCCCATGGCGTGAGCGCGTACACGATCGCGTTGGGCTCCTCGGCCAGGCGCCGTTCGACCACCCCGGCGGCCTCCAGGTCACGCAACCGGTCGGCGAGCAGGTTGGTGGCCACACCACCTAGCCCATCGAGCAGCTCGCGGTAGCGGGCGGGAGCGATGAGGAGCTGGCGGACGATGAGCAGATTCCACCGGTCGCCCACGGCGTCGAGCGCCCGGGCGAGACCGCAGTACTGGCCGTAGCTCCGACTCATGACGAGCACTTTACATTCTCAAGCGCACCTGAAAATATCCAGCACATCGTTGGGAGGTGCTGAGATGGTCCCGGCTGCGACGCACAGCGGTGCACCCGCCACCATGGCTCAGGCTCGTGTGGCATTGCGGGAGGTGGTTCCCCGCCTGGTCGCGCTGGTGCGCAGCGTCCCCGACGCTCACTCGGTGTCGGTCGGCACGTGGACGGTGGGCGACGTCGCCGCTCACCTGGCTCATGTCTTCCGAATGGACACCGATGCGATCAACGGAAGGCCGGTCCCCGACGCCACGGTGACGTCGGCGGGAATGGCCGAGGTCAACGCCGCCATGCTCGCCGGGGACGGCGAACGGGCCCCGTCTGTTCTGGCGGATCGCCTCGGCGCGCTAGCCCAGGAGTTCGACGACATCGCCTCGCGTTCGCGAGCGGCCACCGTTCGCTGGTTGCAAGGCGCCCACCTGCCGCCGTCGGCGGTCGCGTGTCATCTGCTGGAAGAATGCCTGATCCACGGCCATGACATCGCCACGGCCATCGGGCGCTCGTGGCCGATCCAGCGTCACCACGCCCTGCTCGCGATCGAGGGCGGCGTGCTTCCGCTCATCGCGGCACTGCCGCCCACCGCCATGCTGAACCAGGAGAAAGCCCGATCCTTCCGGGCCCGCTTCGATGTGCGCCTGCGTGGAGGCGGACGCACGTTGATGGTCTTCGACCGCGGCTCGCTGACGCTCGGCTCGGGACGTGCACGCGACGTCGACGCCCACGTGTCCGCCGATCCTGCGGCTCTCATGCTGGTGTTCATCGGCCGGCAAGGCATAGGGAGGCCACTTCTCGGCGGAAAGCTCACCGCCTGGGGCCCACGTCCATGGAAGCTCGCCCGCATGCTCACCGTCATCAACCCCCCGTGAGCGACGCGCCGGTGGCCAGGTGGCGCACGCAACGGTTCTGGGGACGGTGCGACATGCGGCTGGGGCGTGGACGCGGGCGAGGGTGTTATGCGCTGCGGCGGTCTTCCAGGGCCCACTTGCGGCGCCAGCGGGCGGCGATCTCGGCCGCTTCTTCGGGCGTTCCGTTGAGGGCGTCGTCGTCCACGGCGGCCGAGCGAAGCCGCTCGTAGTCGCCGTGCTCAGGGGTGATGACGTCGGCTCCGCAGCCGGTGTCGTGCGGGAGCAGCAGCTCGCCGTCCCGGAGGACCGCCTCCGCCATGGTCACACCTCCAGCCCGTAGTGCCTCACATAGTACCGGGTGATGATTTCGGCGACAGGCTCTGACCCCGACAAGGTCCGGATCAGGCGCGGAAGCTGGCCGGTGGCCACCAGCGCCCAGGCCTCCGCCCACCACTCGTACGGGTCGTGCCACCGGTCCACCACCAGCAGGGGGCGGCACCGAAGCATGATCGTTTCCCATTCGCAGGTCTCCGCGGCGCGGCGGCGGCGCTCCACGACGTGCCCGATCTCGTGATCGGCGAGGGAGCCGCTGACGTGCGGGCCCGTTCCGACGACCATCATGCGGGTCTCGTGGTCCCACAGGGTCGCGCCGGGGACGTGGTCCCAGAGGATCTCCGACTTCTCCCTGATCGGCTGTCCGGCCAGGTGGCCCAGGTGATCGAGGCCCGGTACGGGGCCGACCCCGATCCAGAGCCCGTCGGTGAGCGCGTCGGCGACCTGGGCGGCGATCGGGCCCGGCAGCGCGGCGAGCCGGTCGATGACGGTGATCACCTCGGGCGGCGGCGGACCCTCGGCGGGGTTCCACTGCCTGCGTACGCAGCTCTCCAGCACGCCCAGGTGCCGGCGTCCATCGCGGGGGAGCAGGTCGGTGTCGGCCGGGTGCGGGTCGCACCAGTACGGATCGCGTTCATCATGGGGGGTCGTCATGGCCCGCCACATCCTGCCAGCCGCCGGCGGACGGGAGAGGCTCGGGCGGCCCCCTAGTGGCGCCTGCCGAACGCGACAGGGCCGTGGTGCCGTATGAACCGGCGCCACGGCCCTTCCTCCAGGGTCAGTGGTGGTGGTGGCTCTTGTGAGCGGGCCAGTTGACGGTGGAACCGTTGATGCAGTCGCCGTACTCGTAGGTCATACCGAGGATGTTGTGGATGGCCGCGCCGATGCCGGCGATGTCGATGCCGCGGCAGGTCTGGACGCCCACGATCTGAACGGGGCCGGGGACTTGGCTGCCAGGGGGGTCATCGTGCGCCTGAGTGGTGGCCTGGGCAGGGGCGGCGGCGAACGCCATGAACGCGGCGGACCCGGCGAGGCCTGAAATGGACAGCTTCTTGAGCATGACGTTCTCCATTCACGGTGAGTGCAGTCGAACAGCACGCAGTAGGCCGAAGCCTGCCGCGTGCAGGCATCGCATCCCAACCGTCGCCGGAAAACAAGCATGACAAACGGAATTTCATAGGCTGTTGATCCAACGTGGTAAAGCCTTTCCATAGGCTGCGCAGATAAATCTGACATATTCCGCACATTCTAGGTGAAGCGCTCAGCTCGCCGAAATAAAGCAGTGGCGCTCTCCGGCCCTCTCCGAACGCACTTCCTTTTGCGCGTCCCAACAGATACAGGGGTGCCCCAAGGAGCTTTCCGTCCTTTGGCAACCGAAGGCAAAGGAGCCGGGTCGGCAACAGGGATGGGCGGTCGAGAGTTCGGCTGTACTTCGCGGCTCGCGCGACGGAGGCCACGTTCGCCGCCGCTCGTGAGTCATCGGGGCAATGGCACCGCAGGCTCGGCCCCGAGAAGGCCAGGGCCTTCTTTGACAATGGCGACGTCAAGATACGCCAATCGCGCGATTGGCCGCCGGAGACCGGCGTCCGCGGCTGTTAGCGTCCCTGCCGTCATGCCGAGCGAGGGGTGTTGTCGATGCGGCTACTGGGGCCGACATGTCACGGGGGCGCCGTACCCCGAGGCCGGCTCCAGCCTGCGCTGATCTCGTGCGCGCTGCGCGTCACGGCGACCGGCTTCCTCGTGGCCGCCGGCTGGCTGGTGGTCGCGATGCTCTCCGAAGCGGACTCGCATGCGTCCTCGCAAGTGATGTGTTCAGGATCGAACGCCGCCCGCCCGGAGCGCGCGACCACATCTTCCAGCGCCGCTTGCCCGGACAGGTCCGTGCGAGCGAATCCCGGTCGCGCAAAGCGCTTCGCCATTGTCGTCTCCGAGGCTGGCCGTTCTGCCGCTTCTAGAAGCCGCAATCCCGTCGACTCCGTGGATCGCAGTTCGCTGCGAAGGGACCGCGATGCGTCGGCCAGGGAAGGCTTCCAGGCGGCCATCGGGTTTCGTGCTCGGCCGGTCGGCCACGAGCTCGCGGAGACGAGCCGGAGTACGGCCGGCAGCGGTTCCGTCCGTGCCGCCGGGGAGGGTCTCGCCGGGACACTGATCGCCACGGCCGACCGGCTTCAGCGATCGGCCGTGACCGCGCTCCAGACGCGATCGCTGGGAACGGCGTCGCTACCTGCCGTCCCAACGGCGTCGCTACCTGCCGTTCAAGGGCTTCTCGCCGTGCCGGTGAGATCGCCGGAAATCCTGTCAGAGACTTCGGAGAAGCTGCTCGGCAGCGCGGTAACGCTCCGGTCGGTCGTTCTCACGCCTCCGGCTCGCCCTTCGTCCACCGAGAGTCGTGCGGGGTCCCGAGCGCATTCTCCGGTCGTGGACGGCGAAAACGAGACCTTCGTCCAGCCTTCGCCCGCGTCCTCAAGCCGAGACTCGACGATGCCGCAGCGAGCCGCGGCGTCCGATCCGACGATCGGGGCCGACGCCGGCCGCGCGGATCAGGCCGGAGAGCCGGCCGGGGTGCCGCCGGCGGACTCGGGCGGGCACGTCGCCGGCGGCGCCTCGAGCTCCTCGGCCGGTCAGGGTTCCAGCGTGCTCGGGACGCTCGCGGCAGCCCAGATCTCGCCGGCGCGCGCGTCCCTCGTACGGCGCGGACGACCTGCCCCGGCCCTGACCACCTCCACGACGGACGTACCGGTTCCTGTTCCCGAATAGGCGACCGGCCGCTTCCCGCGCGTGCCACCTGCCCTTCGAGGCACGCCAGCGAACTGCCTTCCCGCGGACGTGGTGCTCACGCCATCGCCGCTCGGGCGCCGCCCATCGCGCCCGATGCATCCACATCGGAAAAGGAGCAACAAGAATGCGAAACTGGGCCAAGAACTCTGCCCGGGCCGCCCTGGTGGTGGCCGGGATGACGGCCGTCAACACGGGCATCGCCGGAGGGACGCGGGCGGATTCGAACGGCGGCGCCCTCGGCCTGCTCGCCAACAACCAGGGCGGCTCGCCGATATCCGTGCCGATCGACTTCAGCGGGAACTCAGCGGCTGTGCTGGGAGTGGCCAAGTCCCACTCCCAGGGGGGAGCGCACGTCATCAACGTCGACGAGGGCGGCGGATCCTCATCGGGTGCCCTTTCGGCGGGCAACGGCAACCAGATGCGCGCCCCGGTCAGCGTTCCGATCAATATCTGCGGCAACACGCTGGCCGTCCTGGGGGTCGGCAAGGCCGCCTGCGAAGGCTCGGCCACCGTCATCAACCACGGCTCCAGTTCGGGCAGGGGCGGCATCCTGAGCGGCAACCGGGGCCGCGCGCCCATCAGCATCCCCATCAACATCTGCGGGAACGCCGCGGCGGTGCTGGGCACGGCCAGCGCGTACTGCGGGGGCGGTGCTCATTCGATCAACGACGGCACCGGGTACGGCAAGGGGACGGGCGGGTTCGGCGGGTTCGGCGGCAGCCACAGCAGTGCGCCGGTCAGCGCGCCGGTCACCGGTCCGGGACGCCAGGCGGCGCCGCACAGCGTGGCCGGCAAGCCCGCGAAGGCGATGCCGACCAAGCGCAACCCGGCCGGCAAGCCCGCGAAGGCGTTGCCGGCCAAACGTAACCCCGCTGGCAAGCCCGTGCACAAGGCGGCGCCGACCACCAAACGCGACCCGTCCGCCAAGTCAATGCATAAGGCAGTGCACAAGGCGGTGCCGTCCACCAAGCGCAATACGGCCGGCAAGCTCGCGCACAAGAAACTGCCGTCCACCAAGCGCACCGCGGGCGGCAGGATGTCGCGCCAGGCGCGGCCGTTCCTCGCCGGCGCGCCCGCGGGTTTGTCGTCCACCAGGCGCCTCGCCAAGCCGCCGTGGCAGTGGAACGACGACACGGTAATGCCCAAGGCGGCGCAGACCGTGCAGGACCTCATCCGGTCGCTGGGAATTCCCGTCCCGTCCCCGGAGCACGCGAAGGACTACCGGCCCACGCTGGCAACGGTGCAGGGCATCCCGCTGACGGTGGCGGGCAACCCCATCCTCCGCTGAGCGCACGGCTCAGGCGACCTGATCCGTGCTCTGCCGCGCCGAGGTCAACGGAACGGCAAGGCATCGCCCAGCCGAGGGAAACGCGGAAGGGGGCGGCGCGTCCTCAAGCGCTGCCCTCTTCGGAGACCCCGAAAAAGGGCGTCAGTTGCCACTTTCAGTCACCAGAAAGGCCTCGACCCGGGAATCCGAATGAACGATAGACACTGGTTGCGTTTCGTCTGGCCCGCGGCCATCTCTGCGGCCGTGGTGGCCTCTACCGCTGTGGCGTTCGTCAGTACGCCACAGCGGGCAGCAGTCGCATCACCCCAGGCGGCAGGCTTCGACCCGGTCGCCGGCCACCAGTCCAACGGACCCCGAACGTCGGTGCGCATCGCATCCCCCATCGCCACTCTCGTGATCCGTAAAATCCGGCTGAACGAGAGGATCCGGGAAGGCATTGGCAAAGCGGATCTGAGACGCGGCGTCGGACATTACCCTGGAACGGCTTATCCCGGCCGGCCAGGAAACGTGGTGCTACTAGGTCACCGGACCACTGGCCGGGCTCCCTTCGGCAAGCTCGACCGTATAGCCCGCGGCGATTCCCTCGTACTTAATACCGTGTCACATTTCTTTCGTTACGAAGTTCGAAGAACTCTTATCATCTCGCCCAGGCGGAGAAGCGTCCTCCATCCGGTGCCCTTCCGCGCTGGAAGCACCCCCAATGGAAGTTTCCTAACGCTCATCACCTGCCACCCCAAGGGCAGCGACGCCCGGAGACTCGTCGTCGTGGGCAAACTGGTTGAAAGTCGCCCCGGCTAGACGTTCAATTGCGATGCCCTCTCAGGCATTGGCCCCCTTTTTGCCGTGGGCGCGGGTGACCTTGGTGAGCCGGGGGGAAGGGACAGCCTGGGGTTGAAGGTGCTTGGCGTCATCTTCGCCCGGTGCGGTCGGAGGGGGCGGCGTGCCCGGCAAGGGGGTCTCCAGCCTGATGCAGGCGGCACGCCGCCCGGCGGCGAAGAACGACGGCTCGCACACCCGATGATCTGCGGCCGACGGGACCGGCCTACCGCCCTGAGGGCAGCCACATCGCGCCTCCACGGCCACGACACTCCGTGACTGACCGAACGGATACTGTCACTTTCCCCTGGTAGACGATGAGCTGTACGCGGTTTTGCCGCCGGTTGACCTGGGGAGATCCCCCGATGTTCCTCCGTGTGGAGGGGATCCAGTGCGAGCCGCCCCGGACCGACCCCTGCGGCCCGCACCTCGACTGGCAGGGCCGGGCCCAGGAGCGGGCCGAACCCGGGCGGGTGTCTCACCCTGGACCCGGCCCCGCCTGGAGCCCCGACGAGAGGGCCCGACGAGGACCGGGCCTCTGGTTCGGGCCGGACGATCCAGCACACGGCGAGGCTCCCGCGGATCTCCGAGGCGACCTCCGTTTACTGCCAGTAGTTGCGGGGAGACTGACTGTCGTCAGGTATGTCCCAGAAGATCGCCCAGGTGCGGAGGTGGCGGTGCGCGACGGGCTGCTTCGTTTTCGCCGCCGTCGTCTCCGTCCAGAAGGACTGTCGGCCGCACCCGTGCCGATCAGCTGGATGAGGGTGTCCCGAGGCCACGGCCGGCCCGCGCCGGCCGGCACGGCCGGGCACCGGGGTTCCGGTCTCGCTCTGCGTGAGAGGTGATGGCGATGCCCGACCGGTTCAAGATCGAGTACCGGCCGGCGGCGGATCTGCATGATCATTACAGGACGATGGAATCCAAGATGTGGAACCACATCCTGGTGTTCCTGGTGATCGTGGGGGCGATCGTGCTGGTGGCGAATCTGGCCGCGGGCTTCATCAACGAGCGGGGGACCATCTTCCTGCTCGCCGTCGAGATCCTGGGTCTCATCGTGCTGATGCTGAACCAGACCTGGACCCGGCTCGACAAGCTGGCGCACGACCAGGACAAGGTGCTCGCGATGCTGCTCGCCATCACCAACCAGCCGTTGCAGCCCGGCGGCCCGCCGGAGCCGGTCGCGGACCCGCCAAGGTCGCAAGCCGGCTCGTAGCCGCGCGGCGAGCCAGCACGCGAGCCGGCACAGTCAGCCGCTGGGGCCTCCGGCCGTGGCTCTTCAGCCGTCGTAGAAGACTCGGCCGGCTCTCCCGCCGGAGACCGACCAGACCTCGGTGATGAGGCCGTCCTCGATGCGCAGCATGTCGATCCCGCTGATGCGAAGGTCGTGCCCGGCTTCGTCGGTGAAGCGCGCCAGATAGGGCTGGGCGATCTTGCCGTGGGCGACGCCGCCGGCGAGGCGGACGTCCGCGACGGCCTCGCCGTCGGGGGCGAAGCGCAGTCCGGGCCGGGCCTCCCGGAACCGGGCGATGATCTCGGCCAGCTGCCGAGGGTGCCGGACGTGGTCGAAGGCGTCCGTGCCCGGCTGGGCGTAGCGGAGCCGGAACCGCGGCGCCATGATCCGATCGGCCAGGCCCAGCTCGCCGTTCCATAGCGCTGACCACAGCTCGAAGATGCGGACGTTGAACTCCTCGACGTCAGCGGCCTGGGTCTCGACGCTCATCATGCTCCAATAGTCTCATTGATACGGTACCAACGAGATGGACACTATGCTCTCAATGAGACGGTGTCAATGGAAGGACGTGGGCAGGTGCCGGAGCTCACCCCACCCGACTGCGTGGTGCTCGGGCTCATCGCGCGCCATGGCGCGATGACCCCCTACGAGTTGAAGGCCAAGGTGGAGGAGTCGGTCGACTACTTCTGGCCGATCCCGCACGCGCAGCTCTACCGGATCCCGGCGCGGCTGGCCCAGCTCGGCCTGCTGCGCGAGGAGACCGAGCACACCGGCCGCCGCCGCCGCGTCTTCCACCTCACCGACGCCGGCCACACCGCGTTGACGCGATGGCTGGCCGACCCGCACGCCCCTGAGCCGGAGACCCGCGATCCGGCGCAGCTCAAGCTCTTCTTCGCCGATCTGGGTGACGCCGGCGACGTAGTGGCCCTCGCCAGGGAACAAGCGGCGCAGCACCGCCGCTGGCTCGAGCTCTACACCTCACGGCACGCCGAGCTCGGTGCGCGGCAGACGTCGCGAGCGCGCCTCCTCAAACTCGCGATCCTGCACGAACAGGCATACGTGGAATTCTGGGAGTCCCTCTCAGAAGACGCCACCTGAACCAGGCCGACGAGACCGTCCAGCCGAAACCGCGTCGCCGGGCTCGTCAGTAGCGCCTGCGGGCCTGTCGCTGACCACGTCGCCAGCACCAGCGTGCGTAGAGATCGAGCCACCAGCGCCGCGCGACTCTGAACGAGCGCGGGTGGCTGAGGCAGAGCTCGTCGTCACGAGCGGGCACGAGGAAACTCCTGGTGACAGAGGGGCCGGAGAACGCGCTTGTCCCGGTTTGGCCTGACTCGGGCGGGGCAACCGTGCGAGGACGTGAGAGAGGCATCCCTGCAGGTCTTTCCGGTTTCCGGCAGCAGGAATCTCCTCAGTGACGTCCAAGCCTCGCCAGCAGCGTCTAAACCCCCACAATTCACTCAGCCTCAGCAGCGGAATTTCCGCGGGTGAGAGCTGGTCGGCAGGCTAGGTAGGCGTTGAGGGCGGCGGCGCCGCTGAGCATGGCGCGGCTCCTGGCCGACAGGCGCGCGCGCCAATCGGCGAGCATGGACTCGAGCGGCGCGACGCCTCCGGCGGAACGGACCTGGGCGATCAGCGGGGCGATCTGCTCCAGCAGGTAGCCGCCTCGTCTGAGCTGGTGAGCCAGGAGGGCATCGCGGACGTCGGCCGGGCTGTAGACCCGGTAGCCCGTGACCGGGTCGCGGCGCGGCTGGATGAGGCCGGCGCGTTCCCACTTGCGCAGGGTGGCCGGGCGAATGCCGAGCCTCTTCGCCAGCGGACCGACGAACATGTCACCTCGTTCCGGCGGCGGGGGCACGAGGTCGCGGACGGCGGCTTCGACGGCCTGGAGGGTGCGGCGGTCGTCGAGAAGCTGAGCGTGGCTCTCGTCGATGAGCTGGAGCGCGTCCTCGATCGCGTCCCGGTTGATCGCCTGCATGATCGACGTGGCCGTCTGGTGGCCGTGCCCGGGTGCGAGGGCGAGGAAAGCGCTGAGGGCCTGCGCGTGCAGTGGCGCGTAGGTGCGGTATCCATGCGGGGTGCGTGCGGCCGCCGGGAGGATGCCCGCCGCCTCATAGTTCCTGACCGCTTGCGTGGACAGGCCGTGCGCTCTCGCCAGGTCAACCGGCCTGAGTTGTCCATCGCTTTTAAGGTTTCGTCGCACAGTCCTGCCGATATTGAGAAGAAGTTTCAATCGCTGGTTCAACGATACCGTTGAGGTCATGACTGCTGAGATCGCAACAGCCGTCCACGCGGCCACCGTCATGGGATCGCTCCCGTCCCGGCCGCGCCTGCTCGCCCTGGGTGAGCCGACGCATGGCGAGGACGCGCTGCTCGAACTGCGGAACGATCTTTTCCGGCAGCTCGTCGAGCAGGAGGGCTATCGCACGATCGCCATCGAGAGCGACTGCCTGATGGGCCTGATCGTGGACGAGTACGTCACTTCGGGCAGGGGCACCCTCGACGAGGCCATGGAGCGCGGCTTCAGCCACGAATGGGGCGCCTTCGCGGGCAATCGCGAGCTGGTGCGCTGGATGCGCGCGTACAACGAGGGCAGGCCCGCGTCCGAGCAGGTGCGCTTCGCCGGTTTCGACGGTCCGCTGGAGATCACCGGCGCGGCGAGCCCCCGGCAGGCCCTCACCGCGCTCCATGCCTACCTCGCGGCCCAGGTCGGTGCCGGCCTGCTGCCCTGCGACGCGGCGACGCTCGACCGCCTGCTCGGCTCCGACGACCAGTGGACCGAGCCCGCCGCGATGATGGATCCGTCCAGGTCCGTTGGGCGGACGAGCGAGGCCAAGAAGCTGCGGCTGCTCGCCGACGACCTGGCGGCGCTGCTCGGCGCGCACTCGCCACAGCTGATCGCCGCGTCCTCCCCGGACGACTGGGACCGGGCGCTGCTGTACGGGCGTACCGCCACCGGCCTGCTGCGTTACCACTTCTGGATGGCCGACACGTCACCCGGCCGCATGGCGTGGCTGCTCAGCGTGCGGGACTCGATGATGGCCGCCAACCTGCTCGCCATCGCGGAGCGGGGCCCGGCGCTGGTGAACGCTCACAACGGGCACCTCCAGCGGAACAAGAGCGAGATGCGGATGAGCGGCCTGCCGGTGGAATGGTGGAGCGCCGGCGCGATCGTCAGCGCCCGGCTGGGAGAGGAGTACGCCTTCCTGGCCTCGGCCCTCGGCACGATCCGCCACCAGGGAGTGGACGTCCCGCCTCCGGACACCCTCGAAGGACTCCTGTACGCGCTCCCGGAGGATCGCTGCTTCGTCCAGGCCGACCGATTGTCCGCGATGTTCGGCGACGCGACGCCCGCCCCTCGCGTGTCCCCTTGGTACGGCTATGCCCCGCTCGACCCGGCGCACCTGGCCGGCAACGAAGGAATCGTGTTCGTGAAGGACGCTTGACCGTGTCAACAGCCCGGGATGCTGGTGTGCCGCCACCTTGAGGCGTGCTACCCGCCCCGCATCCCGGCACGACCTGGTCTTCTTCCGGCCCGGCGCCGCTCCCGGCGATCAGGCTCCGGGCTGGCGTGGGGCGCTCTTCCGGCGCGGTTTCGCCGACCGCGGCGGGATGGAGCGCATGTGATCGCGGACGAGGGTGAGAACACGAGCGAGGCTGTCGACGTCCTCGGGCGCGAGCGGTGCGAGGAAGAGTTGCCGCAGGATGTCGATGTGGCCGGGGAACACCCTGGCGAGCACGCCCCGTCCCGCCTCGGTGATGGTCACCGTCACGCCCCGGTCGTCCTCCGCGGATGGGCCGCGGGCGACGAGTCCGGCCTTCTCCAGCAGCCCCACCTGGTAGGTCAGGCCGCTGCGGCTGTACACGACCCCGTCCGCCAGCTCGGTCATGCGCCGGCTGCCGTCCGCCGCGTCCCCGAGCGTGGCCAAGAGCTGGAACTGGACGTAGCTGAGGTCGCCGGCGTCGCGCAGCTGCTGCTCCACCGTGTGGCGCAGCAGGCTGCTCACTTCGATCAGGGCGAAGTACGCACCGAGCTCGGCGGGATCGAGCGGCGGGGAGCCTTCTTCGGTCATGCCGCCATCGTATTGCTTCGAGTTCGAAGCAGTGCTATCTTCAGGTGGTGCTTCGAATTCGAAGCATTTCTCTGTGAGAGAGGTTCGCCATGAAGGCAGTGCGATTCCACGAGTACGGCGATGCCGATGTCCTGCGCTACGAGGACGTGGCGCTGCCCGTCCCCGGCGCCGGTGAGGTTCGCATCCGGGTCGCGGCGACGTCGTTCAACCCGGTCGACGCCGGCATCCGCGGCGGTGGTCTCCAGGGCCCGTTCCCGGTGACGCTCCCGCACACGCCTGGCATCGACGTCGCCGGAACAGTCGACGCGCTCGGTGACGGCGTCGACGCGGTGGCGGCCGGTGACGAGGTCGTCGGATTCCTCCCGATGATCGGCGACGGCGCGGCCGCCGAGTACGTCATCGCGCCCGCCGAGGTCCTGACGGCCGCGCCTTCGAGCGTGCCGCTCGCCGACGCGGCTGCCCTGCCGCTGGTGGGCCTGACCGCATGGCAGGCGCTGTTCGAGCTCGGCGAGCTCACCGCCGGGCAGCGCGTGCTCGTCACCGGCGCCGGAGGCGCCGTCGGCGCCTACGCGGTGCAACTGGCGAAGACCGCCGGCGCGCACGTCATCGCCACGGCGAGCCCGCGCAGCGCGGACCGGGTCCGAGCCGCCGGTGCCGACGAGGTCGTCGACCACACCGCGACCGGCGTGGCGGACGCGGTGACCGAGCCGGTCGATCTCTTGCTCAACCTCGCGCCGATCGAGCCCTCGCAGCTCGCCGACCTGGCCGCTCTCGTGCGGTCCGGCGGGGCCGTGGTCAACACCACGGTGTGGATGCAGGCGCCGAGCGACGAAGAGCGCCAGGTGCGCGGGCTCAACGTCTTCGTCCGGAGCGACGCCAAGCAGCTCGCCGGCCTCGTGGAGGCCATCGACCGAGGCGAACTTCACATCGACATCAGCCGCCGCATCCAGCTTGAGGATCTCCCGGCGTTCCATGCGGAAGTCGCCGCCGGTGCCGTGTCCGGCAAGGTCATCGTCCTTGCGCCGACCGCCTGAAGTCGCCGGAGCCGGCGGCGGCTTCGATGGCTACGTTGTCGCGGCGGTTTCGTCCGGCTGCGCGGGCATGGCCGCGGTGTTCGGTGGGGTGCGGACGCGGTGTTTGGCCAGGTTGTTCGCTATGCGGCGGGCGGCGAAGGAGCTGCCGTGCACGAAGCGCATGACCGGGCCGAAGCTCGCCGCGGCCGTCAGGCCGGCGAAGTACAGACCGGGGACGGAGCTTTCGAAGTGACGCGACAGGTCGGGCGACCGGTGCTGGAGGCGCAGCCGGCGGCGAAGGTCCGGATCCAGGATGGTGATCTTGTCGATGTCGGGGACGTAGCCGGTCGCGGCGATGACGTGGTCGGCCTGGGAGAGCTGGATGGCACCGCGGCTGGTGACCGCCGAGAGCTGCGCCCGGCCGTTGCGCACGTCGGCTTCGACGACGCGTTCGCCCAGCCGGACCGTGACGCGGTGGTCGAGACGTTCGCGCAGCCACCAGGCGCCCGCCGGGCCCAGCGTGGTGCGGACGATCCGGTGCCGGGTCTCCTCGGAGAGGACGCGGGTCGAGGCGGGGTGTTCGGACCACAGCCAGGTGCGCCAGCCGCGTCCCAGCCCGGACTGGGGGCCGCCGAAGATTCTGCTGGTCAAGGACGGGTCGAGCTGGGGGAGCGCGTTCCAGGCGAGCTGGTCGTTGCGGGAGATGAGGGTGGGCCTCGCTCCCGCGTCGGCCAGCAGGACCGCGGTTTCCAGCGCCGACTGGCCCGCGCCGATGACCGTGACGTCGCGACCTGCGAAGCGGCTGAGGTCGTGGTGCTCGACGCTGTGGGTGGCGAGCTCGGCGGGCAGCGAGCTCAGCTGGTCGGGCACGTGGGCGAACTGGCGGACACCGATGGCCATGACGACGGTACGGGTGCGGACCTCCTCGCCGGTGCTCAAGGTCACGGTGAAGCCGGGCGCGGTGGCGCGGACGTGGTCGACCTGAACCTCCTCGATACCGCGGACGGTGTTCTCGGCGAACCACCGGCCATAGGAGACGAAGGTCGTCAGCGGGATCGGCTGGCCCATCGACCAGCCGGGGTGCAGATCGTTGAAGGCGCTGCCCGGTGCGGGACAGCTGAGGTTGGAGGCGAACGGCTCGGATTTCAGGAGCATGCCGGCGGGCATGTGGCGTTGCCAGAAGTCCATGGGCGTTCCGATGACGCGCACGTCCAGCCCGTGCGCCTGCGCGTGCGCCGCGATCGACAAACCGTAGGGTCCGGCCCCGACGATGAGGGTGTCGATGAGTGAGTCGTGCACGAGGTTCCTCCCTGAAGTGCGGTGCCGCCGCCCGCGTGGATCGAGGCGAGGCCCGAGCGTTGGCGGTGTCGGACGAGGCGTGAGCGTCAGCGTTGTCGGCGGCCTGGTCGCGCGCGGGTCAGGACGCGGGCCAGGCTGAGCCGGCCCATGACGAAGAAGGGACGGGGATCGTCGGCCGCCCACCAGGCCAGCTCGTCGGCCCGGCGGCCGTGGCGGATCCCGCCCCGGGTGCGCCGGAGCGAGGAGAGCGTGTGCTGCGCGTACTGGTTCTCCACGATCATGGTCCGGCCCGGTGCCGGGCGGGGCCGCGGTACGCCGCGTCCCGACTGGTCGAGGTGCAGGGCCCGGATGAGGTCGAGACACTGGCGATCTTGGAAGAGCCGGAACTGCGCGCCGAGCCGGGGGTTGAAGTCCAGCAGGTGGTACGTGCCGTCGTCGGAGCCCCTGCCGGTGCCCTCCGCCTCGAAGCGGAAGTCGAGATCGACCAGGCCGGTGTAGCCGAGGGCGCAGACGATCTCGTGCGCCAGCCGTTCCAGCCGGGGATTGAGGACCCATTCGCCGGCGACGGTGTGGCCGGCGTGGACCGGGCGGGCCACGTGCTTGCGGCCGACGCCGCCGAACAGGCAGCTGGAGGACGCGTCGAAGTAGCCGTGGAAGAACCAGTCGCCGCCCGCGGGCGGGACGCGGCGCTGCAGGATCAAGGGACCGGCCGCCTGGTTCGCCGGGTCGCGCGTCCGGGCCAGTAGCCGTTGCGCCTGCTGGAGCGTCGACACCAGCGTGGTGCCGCGCAGGCCGGCCGGCAGCCGCCAGGGCCGCGCCCATTTCGCGATCAGGGGGAGGCCGAGGGCGCCGACGGCCTCGCGGAGCTCGGCGCCGGTGGCGGGGATCCGGCTGGACGGCATGGCGATGCCGTTGCGCTGGGCGGTCTCCAGCAGCGTCGCCTTGTCGGCGACCATGCGCGGGGTGCTGGGCCACTGCGTCGGGAAGACGAACCCGGCCCGCAGCGCGCTCGCGTTCTCCGCGATATAGATCGCGGCGGCGTCGTCCAGCGGGACGAGCAGGGCGGTGCGGCCGATCCGCGTGGCGATCTCGTCCAGATACTTGGCCAGCGAGGTCCCCAGATGAGGGGCCGGGCCCCAGTCGTGGCCGTGATGCAGGTACTTCGAGGTGGCGGCCGGCGTGGTGCCGGGTTCGAGGATCGCGTGGACCTCGACTCCGGCCCGGCCCAGCGATCTGATGGCCGCCAGCGTGCCGTGATGCAGGGGATACCGGTTGGTGCGCAGCAACAGGACGGGCAGCCGGCCGTCGAGTTCCGGTTCGGGCAACTGCGGGGAATCACGCAGCATGGGGCATCCGGCCAATTCTCCTGTTTCTGTAATGAACGAGGTGGCTATAGGGTGGGTAAAATCTTTTAACGGCACCGGACTGGGACAGTTCGGCGCAACGTCGGCCGGGCATACGCTACGCATGGCACCTGACCACATCCACTATGCCTCTGGGCGATTCTATCGAGGATGGAGGCGGCGACTCCTGAGTTTCCTTAAAAGTGGTGTCGCCTGTGCCTCGATTTTTGCCGTGACGGTGGTCGGCTCGTGCGTCGCCATCGGGCCGTCGACCGCGGGCGCCGTCGACTCGGGCGATCCTGCCGAGAAGCCGAATGCCGCTCCTCCGCTGGGCGCATTTCTGGGATCGGGCGCCGAGGGCGTCGCGCGAATAGCCAAATTCGAAAAATGGCTTGGCTCCCCGGTCAAAGTCGGGCATACCTATCTGCCGGGGGAGAACTGGGCAGGGATCGAGGGGCCCTCGGAAATCATCGGGCCGTGGGCGCGCTGGCGGGCCAAGGACCGCTCCCACCTGCTCGTCGTCAATGTGCCGATGATCGCTTCGAACGAGGTGACGCTCCCGGACGGCGTCGTGTCGTCCCTCCTGCGGGGCGGCGCGTCCGGCGCGTTCGACAACCACTTCCAGCGGCTCGCCGAGCGACTGGTCAAGGCCGGAGCGCCGGACACGGTCATCATTCCGGGCTGGGAGATGAACGGCATCACCTACACCAGCCGGTGCCATCCCGACCCGGTGATGTGGAAGATATATTGGCGCCGCATCGTCGCGACGATGCGTTCGGTCACCGGCGCGCGTTTCCGGTTTGACTTCAATGCCACCCGCGGCCGGGACGCCATCCCGTGGACGGAGTGCTATCCCGGTGACGACGTCGTCGACATCATCGGCTCGGACAGCTATGACCAGCCGCAGGGGATGTCCTTCGCGGAGTTCATCAAGGAGCCTTACGGCCTCCAGGCCCAGGCGGACTTCGCGGCCGCCCGCAAGAAGCCCATCTCATTCCCGGAATGGGGGTTGTTTCACAACTCCGACAATCCGGATTACATCCAGGGAATGCACAAATGGATGACGTCTCATGACGTCGCCTATCAGACGCTCACCGACTACTGCCCGCACGGCGTGTGGCAGTGCGCCGCAAACCCCCAGGCGTCCCGGACGTACCGGAGTCTCTTCGGCGGCCTGCTGAACGGCGTGTCCAAAGCCGTGCCCGACCTCTCCTGCCCGCCGACCGTCCCGACGCCGCCGCCAACGCCGACGCCGACAGTGCCGAGCCAGGCGCCCATGGCCGCGCCCTCCCCATCTCCAGGGGCACCCGTCCCAACCGAGGCTCCGTCGCCATCTCCACCGGCGCCCGTCCCGGCCCAGGCTCCCTCACCACCGTCCGCTCTGCCGTCACCAGCGACACCACCTGCTCCAGTGGCGCCCACCCCGACCGCCTCAGACCCGGCCGCCGCCATGTCCACCGCCGCGTCCGCCGCTGCCGCGGTCGCGTGCGGCGCACTGAAGGCGGCTGAAGCCGCAGTGCGGACGGCGGGCGTCTCTGCGACGGCAGAGCCCGCCGTAACGGCGATGCCCGGAACAAGCCCCGCCCCGGTGGTCAGGCCCAGCGACGGCGAGTGAACACCTGGGCAACGTCAGAAGGTGATGGCGACTTTGCCTCTGGCGTGGCCGCGCTCGACGTAGCGCACCGCTTCGGGAATCTCGGTGAACGGATAGGTCCGGTCGATGACGGGCGTGATCTCTTCCTTCTCCATGAGGTCCGCCAGAAGTCGCAAATCTGCGGAGTTGGGCTTCCAGCTCACACTGGCGATGCGCTGCCTGACGAAGGGGGACACCAAAGCCCCGCGGAGCATCTGCGCCGCCGGGCCGAGCAACCCGCCGCGCGGCGAGGCGATGCCGCCCACGATGACGAGCGTCCCGCGCGAGGTCAGGGGACGCCGCAGCCGCGCCAGCGACCGGTCGCCCACGATGTCCATGACCAGGTCATATCGCTCCTCGCCTTCAGTGAAATCCTCGCGGGTGTAGTCCACGACGTCGTCCGCGCCCAGGGAACGGACCAGTTCGACATTGCGGGCGCTGCAAACACCGGTGACCTCGGCCCCGAACGCCTTGGCGAGCTGGACGGCGAACGTGCCGATACCACCGGAGGCCCCGTTGACGAGGACCCGCTGCCCGGCGGAGATCATCCCCTTGTCCCGCAGGCCCTGCAGCGCGGTGTGCGCGGCCATCGACACCGACGCCGCCTGTTCGAAGGTGAGGCGCGCGGGCTTGATGGCGAGCCTGTTCTCCGGCACGGCGACGGTCTCGGCGAACGAGCCGAGCTTGACCTCCCCGAAGACCTCGTCGCCGGGCTGGAATCCGGTCACGCCGTCGCCCACCCGTTCGACCACGCCGGCGAGATCGGCGCCAAGAACCAGGCCCGGTTTCGGCCGTCGCAGGCCGATGCTGAGCCGCACCAGCTTCGGGGCGGCCCGCATGTGCCGCCAGTCGTAGGGGTTGACGGACGCCGCCCGCACCCGCACGAGCACCTCGTCCCGGGCTACGCCGGGCTCGTCGACGTCCTTGAGGGTCAGCACATCAGGTGATCCGTAACGCTCCCAGCTCCAGGCCTTCATGGCGCCTCCCTTTCGACGGCGTCACCAACAGTCATACGCCGTAAGGTTGTCATACGCCGTAAGGCTATCGTACGACGTAAGGGAGTCAAGGGCCACGGCGCGTTCTCCTCGGCGTCCAGTTCCCGGCCGCCCCGGTCGCCCGGCGGTTCGGCCGACACCGGGCCGAGGATCAGCGGGTAGTCGGACAGGAAGAGCAGCCAGTCGCGGATGATCGCATGCCGGTCAGCGGTGAGCTGGAGGTAGCCGGCGAGGTCCAGCGGCGGCTGCCGCCGCAAGTTGAGCTCCATGTGCCGGGCGCTCTTCCCGGTCAGCAGCGTGCGCAGGCATCGAGGCCACCTTCACGGCTCTCGGTGCCGCCCCATCGGCTGACCCGGCCTTCCTGGCCCTGATCGTGCACGCCCTGGAGGACGGCCTGCTCATCCAGCGGATGCTGTTCCCGGACGAGATCTCCGACGAGGTCATCGTCGACGCGGCCGAGCTGCTCATGCGCTCTTGGTCGGCCTTCCCGCCCATAGAGCACGACACCTGAGCCCCCAAGCGGTTATGGGCGTTCGGCTGATCTTCCTGCGGGGACGGGGACGGCCGTCTCCAGGCTCGTCGGCATCTGCCAGCCTTCGGCCAGCCTGGACGGATGCACGTTCGCCCCGCCGCCGAAGAACTCGCAGAACTTCATGATCAACGGGTCCCACGCGACCGGGTCCACGTGGTGCGTGCCTGGAATCACCAGCGACTGCTCGACGTGCGTCCGCAGCACCTCGACGTGGAACGCCGTCGCCTGTACCGAAGGCCCCTCGATCGGGTGGTGCGCGACCAACCGACACTCCAGTTGGATCGGGCACTCCGCCACCCGCGGCGGACCCACCAGATCCGAGGGCTGTTCGGTCAGTCCCGCCAGCGCGAACTTGTCCGCCACATGCCGATAGCCCTGCGCCGCCTTGTGCTCAGGCACGTCCGGCCTGCCCGTCGTCATCGCGATGCGGTCGACAGCCTGCGCCATCCCCGACGAGGGCAGGTTCAGAACGCACTCCCGTTCCCTCAGCAGGTTCGCCGTCGTCCGCCCGCTGTTGCCGAGCCCGAGCATGCAGTGCTGCCCCAGCCACCACGCCGATGACATCGGCGCCAGGTTCGCCGTCCCGTCCTCGTTCCGCGAACTGATCAACACCACGGGCGTCCCGAAGTACAACACCTTCAGCCCAGGAATCACATGCATCACAAACCCCCTCGACGCAGCGACTCTCCCGGATGCCCCCACCGCATCGCTGGCAAGAATCCGCCATCACGTTCTCCGTGGAGGGCTTATGGGGGCTCGTTCGCGGGGGTCGGGGTGGTGTCGTGGCGGTGTTGCGGGCCCAGCACGCGCAGCATGTCCAGTGCCTCGGTGCCGCCGGGCGGCGGGGTGAAGACCCGCAGTTGCTGGTCCGCCGCGGGCGTCGCCAGCAGCTCGCAGTCGAACTCGATCATGCCGAGCTCGGGGTGCACGAGCCGGAACGGGTGCGACCGGCGCACCGCGACCTCGTGCCGGTCCCAGAGCGCCGCGAACTCGGGGCCGGCCGCGCGAAGCCGCGTGACGAGGGCGCGGGACGCCGCGTCGTTCCCGCGGCGGGCCACCGCGGCGCGCAGGTCGGCGACCAGTTGCCGGGCCTGCTCCTCGTGCTCCTCGGGTGCGAAGTGCATCCGCACGTCCGGCTCGGTGAACCAGCGCAGCACGATGTTGCGGTCCTCTTTGGCCACCGTGCACACGCACCCGAACAACGCCTGCGCCATGTCGTTCTGCGCCAGCACGTCGCCCAGGTCGCTCAGGACCTGAACCGGAACGCTGTCGAGCTGGTCGAGGAGGTACAGCATGCCCGGACGCAGGTACTCCCCGGCCCGCGCCCCCTCGGGCGGGCGGTGCCCCGCGAGGAGATAGAGGTGGTCGCGCTCGTCGATGGTGAGCCGCAGCGCGCGCGTCAGCGCGGCCAGCATCTGGATCGAGGGCTGCGGGCTCCTGGCCTGTTCGAGCCGCATGTAGTAGTCGGCCGACATCCCGGCGAGCGCCGCGACCTCCTCGCGCCGCAGTCCCGGCGTGCGCCGCCGCGGCCCCTCGACCAGCCCGACGTCCCGCGGGGTCAGCCGTGCCCGGGACCGGCGCAGGAAGTCGGCGAGCTCGTCACGGTTCATCCCCATATCGGTAGTGATATCACCGTTCGCCAAACGCATCCTCGGACCGCCGATCCTAGGGAGAGCGCTCCGTTCCTGAACCGCCGCGGGCCAAGGCATGGTCGAGGGGCTGGCCGAAAGAGGAGGAGTGGTGATCATGAAGGCGGTGCGGTTCCACGCGTACGGCGGGATCGATGTCCTGCGGGTGGCGGAGGTGGAGCGGCCGGCGCCCGGCCCCGGGCAGGTGCTGGTCGAGGTCCGCGCGGCCGGGATCCAGCCCGGCGAGGCCCATATCCGTACCGGCGATCTGCACGAGCGCTGGCCGGCGACGTTCCCGTCCGGGCAGGGCAGCGATCTGGCCGGTGTCGTGGTGGAGACCGGCCCGCACGTGCGCGGCTTCGCGGTGGGCGACGAGGTCCTCGGCTTCACGCACAGGAGGGCGAGCCACGCGGAGTTCGTCGTGGTCGACGACGTGAACCTGACGCCGCGTCCGGACGGGCTGTCCTGGGACGTGGCCGGGTCGCTCTACGTGGCCGGGACGACCGCGTACGCCACCGTGTTCGCGGTCGACCCCGGACCGGGCGACACGGTCGTGGTGTCCGGGGCGGCGGGCGGCGTCGGGTCCCTTGCCGTGCAGCTCGCGCGGCGGCGCGGCGCCACGGTGATCGGGCTGGCGAGCGAGCCGAACCACGCCTGGCTGAAGGAGCGCGACGTCGTCCCGGTCGAGTACGGGGACGGGGTGGTGGAGCGGATCCGGCAGGCGTCCGGCGGGAAGGTCGACGCGTTCATCGACACGTTCGGCGACGGCTATGTGGAGCTGGCGGTGGAGCTGGGCGTGCGGCCCGAGCGGATCAACACGATCAGTGATTGGCAGGCCGCGGCCAAGGTCGGTGCGCGGACCGCCGGGGAAGGCTCGGCGGCGTGCGCGGTCGTGCTCGGCGAGCTGGCCCGGCTCGCCGCGCGCGGGGAACTCGAAGTGCCGATCGCTCGCGCCTACCCGCTGGAGAAGGTGCGGGACGCGTTCGGCGAGCTGGAGCGGCGGCACACCCACGGCAAGATCGTGCTCCGGCCCCACGGCGGCTGAGCGGGAACGGCGGCCCCGGACGCGTTCCAGGCCGTTCGGCGCCGCCGGTAGGGTCTGTTGATCATGAGGCTGCGAGGGCGCACGGTCGTGCTGTTCGGGGACTTCCGCGAGATCGAGAGGAGGTCGGCGATACGGCGGCTCCAGGCGGTCGGTGCGCAGGTGGCGCACCAGGTGACCGAGGAGACCGACCTCATCTTCCTCGCCCCCGGTGAACGAGGGCCCATTCCCCGCACCGACACGATGCTCCGCACGCCTTACCTGGACGAAGACGCCCTGATCGGCATGCTGGAGCGGGAGGAAGCCGTCAATCGGCCGGCCGCAGCGCCTCCTCGGCCGTTCCTGTCGGCATCAGAGCTGGCAGGGGCGCGGGATGCCCGTGCGGTGTACGACCTCCTGGACGCGGCCGACTGGTCGGCCTTCACGCCCCAACGCGACGTCCCGCCGCTGCGCGCCCGGCTGGCCGAGCTTGAGCGCGACGAAGGGGTGACCGGCGCCCACCGGCTCGCCACGCGGCGGCTGATCGACACCGACGAGGCGCGGCTCCAGCACCCGTACGGCCACGACACGGAGATCGTCGCCCACGCCCTGAGCCCGGACGGCCGCCATCTGGCCACCGGCAGCTGGGTCGGTGACGACTACGAGGCGGGCGGCGTCCTCCAGATCTGGGAGGTCGCCACAGGCCGGTGCGTCAACACCGTGCGCCGTATCCAGGGCGGCATCGGGTGGCCCGGCTACGCGGGCACGATCCAGTGGTCGGCCGACTCGTCCCGCATCGCCATGGCCCACTCCACGAACAGGGTGGGGGTCTGGACGTTCGGCGGCGAGCGGCTCGCCACGATCGACGTGTCGGACGGCAACTCGCGCCCGTCGCAATTCGCACTTTCTCCCGATGGGCGCAGCGTCTATTTCCACTGCGGCACCAACGGCGACGGCGGGCTCCAGGGCTGCGTCGTCCCGCTGGATCGAGGCGCGTTGTGGTGGCTGCCCAACCACGTCGAGACGGACCACCCGTACCTCATGGCGCGCCGGCTGCCCGCGGCCGTCCAGGACGACTTCGCCCAGCGCGACGACGGCGACGGCGAGTGGAAGGTCGGGCAGTGGATCGACGACCCGCAGTGGTCGCCCGACGGCTCTCGGCTGTTCGGGGCCAACGCCATCAGCGTGGACGCCGAGACCCGCGAGGTCGTCTGGTACGCGCCCGGCAAGTTCGCCCGGCTCAGCCCGGACGGCAGCCTCGTCGCCGCCGTCACCCGCCGCGGCCTTTTCCTGCGCGAGGCGTCCACCGGGCGGATCCGCTGCGGCCCCTACGCGCTCGGCAAGCCCGTCTCGCTGCACTGGGCGCCCGGCCGCGCCGTCAACCGGCTGGCCGTCCTGACACCTCCCACGGGCACCGCCGAGACGGGCGGCGTCCATGTCTTCGACGACGACCGCCTGGTCTTCAGCGCCCAGGTCCCGCACGGCGGATGGGGGAGCCGGGAAGGTGACCACAATGCCTGGGCCTGGGCGCCCGGCGGGGAACGGGCCGCCTTCCTGACCATCACGGGAACCGCCGAGATCTGGTCGTTCGCCGACCCGGCCGACCCCCGGCTGGTCCAGACCGTGCTCGCCGGGGGTGCCGACACCGTGTACTGGGGCGCGGACGACACGCTGGTGGTGCTCGACGACGTGGTCATGCAGTTCGTCAAGGTCGAGACCGGCGAGGTCATCGGCGACTTCTACTCCCTGTACGTCCCGCCCGGCCCGCGTCCGGTGGAGGGCGACCTCGTCGAGGAGTTCGACGGGCGGATCTTCGCCCTCGGCGAGGACACCTGGGCGATGACCCTCCAGCCCGATGCCGTGATCGCTCCGGAAGGCAGCGAGGACGAGCTGGACGCCCTCCTCGCCTGGGGGGTCGGAGGACGCCACGCCTGGCCGGTGCGCTGGGGCGAACTTCGCGTCCTGCCCGACGCCCTCACCGCCGCCGAGGTCCTCGGCTCCGAGGACGGCGGGCTCCTCCGCGAATACCGCGAGGAACTGGAGGAGGCGGACGCCGACGAACCCGCCGAGTGGCCGCCCCCGAACACCGCCACCGTGGACGACCTGTTCGAGGCGGCGCGCGACTCGCTCACCGGCCTCGACCGGCACGGCTGGGGCTCCCACATGGCCGACTACCTGCGGGCCGCCGCCCGGCTGCGCGCACGGAACGGCGAGCCCGAGGCCGCGATGACCCTGATCGGCGACATCCCCGAACCTGCCGACCGTCTCGCCGCCGCGTCCGACGTCGCCGTGATCCTCGCCCGGACGGGAGACACCTCTTCCGCCCGCACAGCCTTCTCCCTGGCCCAGTCACTCTTCCCCTCGGTGGACCAGAAGCTGTTCGATGCCGACAGGTCGGCCTCGTTCGGCGCGGCCTGCCAGGCGCTGGGCGACACGGGCACCGCCGAGCAGTGGTTCCAGCACGCCCGCGCGTCCATCACCCTTGAGCCCAACGCGTGGCAGGACCACGTCGCCGTCATGCACTCGATGCTGGAATGCGGACGCGACGACCTCGTGCGCGTCCTCCTGGACGACCGCGCCGGGCATCCGAACGGAAGCTTCTTCTGGGAGGCGGAGTGGCTGGTTTACCTGCTGCGCACCGGCCGCGACCATCTGGCGCGTGAGTTCCAGAGCCTGCCCGGCTGGGACGTCCCGTACGAGGTGCTGACCGTCCTCGCCGAGCAGGGACGGACCGACCTGCTGGAGACCTGGGGAGATCACAGCTGGGCGGTCGGCGACGACCTCGTCGACCTGGCCCACCGCGGCACGCCGCCATCGCGGCCGCCGACGCCGACCGAGCCGGACGTCCGGGAACTGGCCAGGCGCCACGCCGTGCTTCAGGGTGTGGCGCACGCGCAACGCGAGCAGCCGACCAAGGAGCTGATCGGGAAAGCCGCGGAGTGCGGGCACATCTCCGCCGTGCTCGACCTCCTCGAACTGCTGCCGGAGCGCGGCGACTTCAACGATCGTCCCTCATCGGCCTTCGGCGCGATCTGGCTGCTCTACACCGGTTTCAGCCGGCCCCCGTTCTAGGCTCACGCACCGGCGGCGCGGCGGCGTTCCAGACCTTCCAGAATCAGGTCGAGCGCGAATTCGAACTCGAACTGGTCGTCGCAGAAGCCCAGGGTGCCGTCCGGATCGTCGTGGACGGCGTCCGCCAGCATCCCGACGAGGTTGGGAAAGGTGTCGGCCATCTGCTCCATCATCGCCGCGGCGTCAGCGTCCGCGGCTCCGTCGGGCTGGAACAACTCCTGAGTGAACCCGAGCGCGCGGCTGCCCAGGACGTGCAGCGCGCGGTGGGCCAGATCGAAGGAGAACCCGCCCGCCCGCAGGATCGCGACGACGTTGTCGTAGTAGGCGATGAAGACCGGGCTCGTGGTGGTGCGGCTTTCGAGGACCCGCGGAGCCCAGCGATGGCGCAGGAAGACCTCCCGGGCGGCGAGGATCCGCGCGCGCAACGCCGCCTGCCAGTCCTCTTCCGGGGACGGAGCGTCGACCTCGTCCACGGCCGCCATGACCTCGCCCAGGATCACCTCGACGACGCCATCGAAGACGGCCTCCTTGTTGGCGACGTGGTGGTACAGCGACATCGCCTCGACCCCGACCTCCTGGGCGAGCCGCCGCATGGTGAGCGCGTCGAGACCGTCACGGTCGATGAGCCCCACGGCCGCACGCAGCACCCGCCTCCGGCTCAGCGGAACCCGGGGCTGCTCGTCGGCGTCGGTCAGCAGGGTCATGGATCTTCCTCCCCGCGCACTCTACCCGTACAAGGTAAGTCTGCCCGCTCCCAGCCGGGCGACGGCCGCGTGCGGCTATACCGGCATCGACTTCGAAGGCCTGGGCTTGGAGGTGGTGACCCGCCCCCCGTCCCATCGAGGGCGGTCGCAAGTATGTGGGAGTCAGCTCCTCGGGCTTCGGCGGCGCCAACGCGCACTTCATCGTGACCACCGCGCCTCCGCGGCGCCCCCGACGTCCGTCGCGGACCAGCTCGCCGCAGCGCCCGAGCTGTGGCGGCTGGAGTCCACCGAGGTCGCCCGGCCGCTGCTGTTCGCCGTTCAGGTCGGCGTGAGCGAGATGCTGCGGGCCCGCGGGATCACGGCGGCGGGCGCCGTCGGTGACAGCGTCGGGGAGATCGCCGCGGCCTGGGCGGGGCGCTCACGCTGGAGCAGGCGGCGCGGGTCGTGGTCGCCCGCAGCCGGGCGCAGGAGCCCACGGCCGGAGCCGGGCGCATGGCCGCCGTCGGTCTTCCCGCTGCCGAAGCCGAACGGCTGCTCGCCGAGCATCCCGGCCTGGAGGTGGCGGCGCTCCACAGCGAGCGTGACGTCACGATCAGCGGTCCGCTGGAGGAGCTCGACGCGCTGGGCGAGGAGCTTCGGGACCGGCAGGTGTTCTTCCGGATGCTGGAGATCGACTACGCCTTCCACAGCGCGGCCATGGACCCGATCCGCGGTCCGCCGACCGCGGCGCTGGCCGACCTCCGGCCCAGTGCGCCCGCCATCCCGCTGGTCTCCACGGTCACCGGTGAGCTCGTGACCGGCCCGGACCTGGACGGGTCACGCGGCTGCCGAGGGCACTGCCGTCCTGGGCCCCCACCTGCAGCGCTCAACAGGTCGCCGACGCCGTCTGCGACGCCGTCCGCGCCAACCGGGCGGAGATCACCGTCGCCCCCTGGCACATGCGCCAGGTCGTGCGGCTGGGCGCCCTGTCCCCGGCGGCCGCCTCCCTCCTGCGACGCCTCTCCGGCTACGACCGCCGGGTCCGGGCCATCAGCGACGACCTCGCCCACCACCAGACCTCCCACCTGCTCTGACCGGCCACGCGATGGACGGGCTGTCGGTGGATGGGCTGTCGGTGCGTCGGTTTTGGGCACCGTGTGGGGTGTTGGGGAAGGCGGCGGCTATAGCGGTGGTCAGGGCGCAGAGGCGGTCCAGGGTGCGGGTGACATCGAAGGTCGCGGCTCTCTCTGCCCCTTCGGCGCCTTCGGCATCGGCCAGGTCGGGCGCGACGAGGCGTGCGGCGACCGCCTGGGCCAGTGCCTCGGGGCACTCGACCGGGACGAGCTCGCCCGTACCGCTGGTCACGACCTCGGTCAGCCCGGGAATGGCCGTTCCCACCAGGCTGCGACCGGTGGCGAGGGTCTCCAGAGCGGTCAGCGGCAGCCCTTCCCATCGCGACGGCATCACCGCGACGTTGCAGGCCGCCAGCCAGGGACGCGGGTCGGCGACGGGTGGGATGAACGAGACTGAATCCGCATGGCGGGGCGGCGGCTCCATGCCGACGAACGCGAGTCTTGCTTGCGGGCAACGGGCCAGGACGCTGGGCCAGGCGGACATCAGGACGTCCTGACCTTTCTGGCGGCTGTGGCGGCCGATGCATAGGGCAAGGGGCACTTCTTCAGGGATGCCCAGAGCTGCCCTGGCCGCGTGCCGTTCGGAGGGGGTGAACGGGCGGAATCGAGTGAGATCTACTCCATTCCGGACGATGAGGAGGGGCCCTCGGATCCGGGCGTCCTGCCCCTGGTGTAGTTCTCCCTGGCCGACGCACACCAGCGCGTCGCAGGTCGTTGCCGCCATCCTTTCCCAGGCCTTGCTGGCTCGGGCGAGTATGGCTGTGCCCGCCAGCCACGACCAGCCGTGCGGCTGGAAGATGAGCCCATGCTGTCGGAGTTGACGTGGGTTGAGGAGTCGCCCGGCCAGGCCCGCCTTGGCTGAATGCAGGTGCACGACGTCCGGGGTGAACGCTCGCACGATGCGGCGCAACTGCCATGTCTCGCTCAGCGTTTGCAGGTCTGGCGCACGTCCGGCCTGCCAGGCCAGCACCGGTATGCCGGTGTGGCTGAGGGTCTGCGCCAGTTCGCCCTGCGGCGGGCAGGCGACGGCTACCTGCCAGCCTCGCCGCTGTTGGTCGGCTGCCGCCTGGGCCACGTAGGTGGCGACGCCGCCACTGGTCGGCTGGGTGACGTGCAGGACGCGCAACGTCCGCTGCTCGACGGAGTGGTGCAGCGGGACGGGGCGGTGCGCCTGGACGGAGTGCTGAGCCTGAGCGAAGTGGTGTGCCGGAACGGGGCGACGCTTTGCCATCAGCGTTTGCCTGCCCGCGGGCCGGTCGCCTGACGCTGCTGGGGCGGCGCGGGCGACCCGGCCCGGCGGTTTCGAGCCGTGGACTCGTACCGGTGCTTGAGCTCGATGAGGAACGTGCGGACCACGACGGCGGCGGCGTACAGGCGGGCCTGGTGGCCGCGGCCGAGGATCAGCCGCTGGTTCACGACCGTGGTGGGCCGCCATTTGGCCTTGTAGGGCTCCTGGCCGCGCAACATGCTGAAGACGGGAAGGCCGCGGCTGTCGGTGCAGGCCAGGTCCTGCCGCAGCAGCATCAGCGTGACGTCGATGGAGTTGCGAAGGGTCGGCCGGCATCCGTACAGGTAGGCGCCGGCCAGGCGGTGCCCGATCAGGACGAGGTCGGTGGCGATGAGCCGGCCGCCGGCGTCCCTGTATTGGAAGACCACGGCCTCGTCGTGGCGGATCATCTCGGTGCAGGCCTGGGCGAGGTGGCGGCGGAACCGGTCCCGCATGTGCTCGGGATTGATCTTGCGCCCGTGCCATTGGAGGGTGTGCAGGCGGAGAAGTTCGTGTACGGCCTGAGGCGCCTCATGGGCCGCCACCTCGGAAACGGCGATCCGCTGGTTGTCGATCTTTCGGAGCTTGCTGCGCAGCTTGCCCGCCGTCCGTCCCGGATAGGTGGCCAGGAGCTCGCCGAGGGGACCGCCGGGAAGTTCCAGACAGGGCGCTGCTTGCGTCCGCCATACTCGGCCAGGCCAATGCCGTGCCAGGTCGTGCGCGGTGGAGCCCGGCCGCAGCTGGGTCAGGTCGATCGCCGACCAGTGGGGTTCGGCCAGCAGCGCCGTGATGAGCCAGGCGAGGGCCTCGTCGGCATGGTCGGCGTCGACCAGCAGGTCGCTGAAGTCGCTGATCGAGTGCGCCAGCGGCACCAGGACGGGCATCGTGGCCCGCCGGACGACCAGTAATGGCGCCGCCGCCATCAAGGTCTGGTCGCGCCAGACCAGAGCGAGGCGGAGGCAGCCCGACCGGCCGTAGTTCGACCACCACGCGGCCAGCCAGGCGGGGGACTGGAACGGCGTGGCGGCGGGGCTGCGCCTGTAGAGATCGCGCAGCGGGTCGACGAGCTCCAGCAACGCCTGCTCGTCGCGGCGAATCTCGGTCGTCCAGGTGGGGGCGGGGGTGGGGGCCGCCGGCGGGGCGGGAGAAGTGGTCATGTGGCCCCAGCCTCCGCCGCGTCCTCCGCGTCCTTGGGCTGCGCGGCGTCAGGCTGCGCGGCGTCGGGCTGTGCCGGGTCAGGCTGTGCGGAAGCGGGTTGCTTGCGGGCGGGTTGCTTGCGGGCGGCGGGCTTCTCGGCGGCCGGTTTGGTGGCCTTGGATCGTGCTGGAGCCCGTTTTGCCCGGCTGGCTCGCGCGGGCTTCTCCTCCTCGGGATCGGGTCGCGTGGGGGCCGGCGGCGGGGCGAGGTCGGCTTGCGCGCCGGCCCGTTCCGCAGGCTCGGTCTGCGCGCCGATCCTCTGCGCGGTGTCGGGTTGCGCCGTTGTCCGTTGGGCGGGTTCCGGCTGGACGGTTTCGGGTCGGGCAGGTTCCGGCTGGACGGGGGTTCGCCGTGTGGGGCTCCATCGTCCACTGCTCCGCCTCGCAGGAGTCCATCGGGCGGGCCTCCAGCGGGCGGGGACAGGATGCGCGGCCTCGGGTGAGGCGGAGGCGGAGGCGGAGGCGACGCGTTCTACCGGGTGCTCGGGGCCTGCCGGCCTGCGGGAAGCCCTGGAAAGTTTGGGAGGCCGGGCGATGCGCACACGCCGGTCCCAGCCGGTGGCCGCGATCAGCATGGCCAGCAGCACGCCCGCGGCCGTTCCGACCAGGGCGCTGACCGAGAGGCTCGGCCCCGAGGGCAACCTGGGCGGCGCGGCGGTGTTCATCAGGACGACGCGGACTCCGGTGTCATTACGGTGCGCGTTCCCGTACTGCGTCAGCGCGGTGGCCGCGGCGTTGGCGAAGGCGGCGGCCTGCGCGGGCTTCTCGGCCGACCCTGTGAGCCGGATCAGCGGGGCGTCGGGTGAGGTCGACACCTGCAGATGCTTGCGGGCGGTCTCCAGCGAGGCCCGTGGCAGGGGCGGTGTGGCGAGCGCCAGGGTTGTCGGCAGGGTGGCCAGCCTGCCGTAGGCCTGGGCAAAGCTCGTGGCTGCCGTCGCCTCGTTCGCTGATGCGGTCACCAGGACGTGGGCGTCCGCGGTGTAGTTGGCGGGGGAGAGAGCGCCGTAGCTCAAGCCGCCCAATAGCCCGATCGTGGCCACTGCGACCAGTAGCCCGGCCCGGGTGAGGGTGGTCGTGGTGCCGGTGTGAGGATGAGGCATCTGCGGCCCTTTCACGCTGGAGAAACGCTGGACGGTACGGAGGCGCCGATCGCTTGCGGTCCGTGCTCGTATAGCCGGACCAAAGGTTCGATCTGCCTGGTGATGGCGTAGTGCGCGACGGCAGGTGGGGGATGCAGGCGAACGTGTCGGGACGGGGCGGCGGCGGCCTGCTCTATCGCGGCACGCCAAGCCCCCTCTGTCGGCGGCAGCCGTTTTGCCTGCGGAGCTGCGTTGGAGGGCAGGTCCGTCAAGGCCGGGCAGACCGAATACAGCACGGGCAGGCCGCTGGCCAGGGCTTCGAGCACGCTCAGGCCGAACGTCTCCTGCGTTGAGGGCGTCGCGTACAGGTCCATCGCTGACAGCACGGCCGGGACGTCGGCGCGATCGCCGGTGAAGATCACCCGTTCGGTGACGCCCAGGTCCGCGGCGAGTCGTTCCAGATCGCCCCGCACCGGACCGTCGCCGACGATCAGCAGCCGCCCGCGTTCGGTGTGCGAAAGCGCTCCTATGAGCAGGTCAAGGCGCTTGGTGCTCACCAGACGGCCCACCGATCCCACGATGAACTCGTCGGCGCCGATGCCCAGGTGGGCGCGGACGGCGGCGCGGTGGCGGGGGTCGAAAGCGTAGGCCTCCGGGTCGATCCCGTTGGGCAGGGTGAGCAACCGGCTCGCCGGTACGCCCCAGCCTCGCAGGCGGTGGGCGACAGTGGGGGAGACAGCGATGGTGGCCTCGCCTAGGAGTTCGGTGGCGCGGTAGAGAAGGCGTACTGCTGCGCTGGTGCGGCGGCCTTCGATGTGCCCGTCCCCTAGCGAATGCTCGGTTGCTATCACTCTGCCAATCCCGGCGATACGGGCTGCAAGCCGTCCATGGACGCAGGCCCGGTAAAGATGCGTGTGCACCACGTCGTACTTGCCGCGCCGCATCAGCCGGGCCAGCCGGGGCACGGCTCGCGGGTCCGAGTTGCCGCGCATTCTGATGTGGTGAACGCCGGCTCCGGCGGCCCGAGCCGCGGCCGTGAGGTTCCCGGTGCCGGTGAGCACGGCGATGTCGCAGTGCACCGGCAGATGCCGCACCAGCAGCAGCACCTGTTGTTCGGCGCCGCCGCGGTCCCATCCGGTGATGACGTGCAGGACCTTGGTCATCGACGCACGTTCCAGCGAAGGTGATGGCGGGCGACCTTGGCCGTCAGCCGCAGACCGCCGTCCTGCTCGCCGATGTACGTGCGCGGAAGCGCGTGCGGGCCCGGGTGCTCTCCCCAGATGGCGCAGCCGTAGCCGTACCCGGCTTCGCGCACCGCGGCGATGACCTCCGGGCTGACGTGGCCATACGGGTAGGCGAAGCCTGGAACAGGACGTTCCAGGATGTATTCGAGTGCGGCCCGGCTCTCCTTGAGCTCCTGCTCGACCTGGTGGCCGTCCAGCGTGGGCAGGGACAGGTGCTGGGCGCTGTGCGAGCCGACCTCCATTCCGCAGCGCGCCACGGCCCGGAGCTGCGCCTCGTTCATCAGCGGTTTGCGCGGCCCGTCGTCCCAGGTGTTGGACGCGCCGATGCGCGCGGTGACCACGAAGACGGTGGCGGTGAACCCGAAGCGCGCCAGGAGCGGGACGGCATGCCCGAAGAAGTCGGCGTACCCGTCGTCGAACGTGAGGCCGACCAGCTTGCCGGCTTCGCCCGCCTCCCGGGCCTGGAGCAGCTCGGTCATGCTCACTCCGCGCAGGCCCCGCTTCTTCAGCCAGCGCAGCTGCCGTTCGAAACGGCGAGGCGACACCGTGATGAGATGCGGGTCGTCCTCCCGGCTGCCCACGGAGTGGTACATCAGGATCAGCGGCGTACGTTCGGTGGCTCTCTTCATCGGCCCCCCAGGGTCTTAGTCGGGATCGGAACAGCGGAGCGCGCGCAGGTTGCCGAGGGGGGACCAGGTGGTGCCGGCCAGAGCCAGCACCGCGGCGAAGACGGCGCTCACGACAATGAGGTCGGTAACAAGAAGTGGGATTGCGGCACTACGGCCCGCGAGCACAGCAGTGACGCCCGCGGCGGCGGCACCCGCGCACACGGTCGCGGCGGCCAGCTTGACGGCGTCCCCCGCCACCGCGCGCAAGGAGACCTGGATGCGGCTGCGCAGCCCGGCCAGCAGCAGGACGGCAGCCAGGGTGATGCCAATGGCGTTGGCCGCCGCCAAGGCGGCGGCACCGGTCGCGGCGGTCAGCGCGCCTCCCAACACGATGGTGACGGCGGGGCCCAGAGCGACGGTTGCCGCAGGGCGCCAACCTGGCCGCTGCTGCGCGAAGTAGGCCCGCGCGCAAACGCCCAGCGCGGCCTGACCCCAGAGACCAAGGCAGTAGATCCGCAGCAGCGTCGCGGTACGAGCGGTGTCGGCCGCCGAAAAGCGTCCATGTTCGAAGAGGAGCTGAATGATCACTTGGGCGGACCCGACGAGGAAGGCGGTGGCCGCCAGCACGATGGCGCTCACGATGACAAGGTCGGCCTCGACGCGGGAGCGCACCTGCCTGGTATCGCCACCCGCACTGGCACGCGCCAGCCGCGGAAAGGTGACCGTCACCACGAGCAGCGACAGCACCATCGGAACCTGGGCGACCTTCTGGGCGTAGTTGAGATGGGAGATCGAACCGGCCGCCAAGCCGGAACCGATGAACCGCTCGGCCAGCGTCTGCGCCTGCCGCGTCAACGTGTAAACGACAACAGGAACAACCCCGACCCAAGCAATGGCCGCAGCAGCAGGCGCAGCAGGCCGAGCGGGTCCGGGCGCCGAGGGGTTGCGTAGCTGCGCCAGGAACGCCGGTAGCTGTATGGCGACCATCAAGGCGCTGCCGAAGGCGACTCCGGCCGCGGCACTGGTGACGCCGAACGAGGTGGCGCCGGCGGCGATGACCGTCAGGATTCCCAGGTTGTAGGCGAGATAGATGCTTGCCGGTGGTCCGAAACAGTGCTGCGCGCGCAGGGTCGCGCTCATGAATCCGGCGATCCCGAACGTCAGGATCGTGACGGCTGTAAAACGTACGCACAGCACGGCCGGGGCAGCGTCGTGCAGGCCCGGGGCCAGGATCTCGACCAGGAGCGGCGCGCAGAGGATGACTCCCACCATGGCCAACGCCAGCCCGGCCGCCAGGCGCGGCAGCGCCGCGGCGATCAGCGGCCGGACGCCTTCGTGGTGCTGCAGCCGCCGGGCGACGGCAGGCACCATGATCAGAGCCATGGCGTCCTCGATGAGCAGCGGAGACATCGTCTCGGGCACCGTCCAGGCGACCAGGAACGCATCGGTGCTGCTGCTGGCGCCGAACAGGTGCGCCATCGTCAGGTCCCGGACGAAGCCGAGGACGGTGCCGCCACAGATCAGCACGGCGGAGATTCCGGCGGCCCAGCCGATCGACGATGCGCGGCTGAGCCGCTGGGCCGGCGTCGTCACCACCGGCAGTGCTCCCCAATGGCAGCGGCGGGCCGGCGGGCCGGCGACGACCACGGACGCGTGCGGCAGTGGCCGTTCTCGGCGGCACCGCCGAACACGGTGGCTCCCGTCACACCGACCATGATCGCGACGAGGATGCAGCTCGGGCCGCCCAGATCGCCGTACAGGAACGCCAGCAGGGAGGCGGTCATGAAGCCGGCGCAGGCCAGCCAGGCCGGATCGGTGCGGCGCCGCACCGCGATGATGCGCTGTGCGAGCGCACCGAGCAGAACCACGAAACCTGACAATCCCAAGAGTCCTTGCTCGGACAGGACAAGCAGATACTGGTTGTGCGGGGAGAGCAGAGGCTGCCGGATGTAGCCGTTGCCAGGGTCCTGGGTCTCGCTGGCGGAGGAGAGTTCGAGCGGGGCGTAACCGTCCCGGTGGGAAGGAAAGCCCTTCACGCCGACACCGACCATCGGATGATCCCCCCAGATCGTGACCGCCGTGGCCCACAGGCTGAACCGGTCACCCACCGACCGGTCGGGCGCGTCGAACGAGGCCGCGATCGACTGGGCCCGGACGGCGAGCGCCGAAGACTGCCAGCCCAGGCCACACACTGCCACGATCGCCACGGCGGCCGCCCCGAACGCCACGCGCAACGCCAACGCGCGTGACCTCAGCACCAGCATCACGGCCACACCCGCGCCGATGGCCAGCCAGGAGCCCCGGCTCAGAGCCAGCGTCAGCGCCAGGCAGAGCACGGCTGCGGGCGGCATCAGCAGGAGCCGCCTCCGCCCGGACCAGGCCAGCGCCGCCGCGACAACGACGATCACCGCGTAGCCGACGACCATCGACATCGCCATGACGTCGACCGCGCCGAACGTGCCCACCGCGCGGTTGTTGTGCCCGGCGAACGACGCTCCCGTACCGGTGAACACCTGCCAGATGCCGACACCCGCCTGCACCAGCCCGGCGAGGACGACGGCCCCCAGGACCACCGCGGTGTCGTACCCCCGCCGTACGGTGAGCATCACGGCCACGGGGACGAGCAGGAAGATCTCGCCCACCCGGACGAACCCCACAAGGCTCGCAGCGGTATCCCGTGCGCACAGGGTGCTGACCGTCAGCGCCACCAGCAATGGCCCGAAAACCCACAGAACCTGTGGAGGCAGACGCAACCTGTCCCTGACCGCCATCACCGCCGCAACGAACACCAAAACCACAGCAGCCAGGTCCCCTGCCGTCACCTGAACGGAGGAATCAACATGGGCTCGGCCAGGCGGAACACAGACGGCCAAGACGGCCAGCGCGGCCAGCCAACTGGCCCGTGGCCGCAACACACCAGCAAGCCAGTGACGGTCGAGCGAAGTCGCACCAGCCGACACCGGGAGCGGGAGAGCGCCAGAGAGGACACCGTCAGCCAAGGTCTCGCCGGACCTAGCAGCCTCAAGCGCCCCTGGCCCGGGCGGAGCCGTACGCGGGTTGGCCGTCGCGGACGCGGCACCATCAAGCGAAGTGGCACTGCCTGGGGAAGCGGCGGGCGCCGGGACGTTGGGCGGGGGGACACCGTCGGCCGGGGTTGCGGCGGACCCGGCAGCCTCAAGCGCCCCTGGCCCGGGCTGAGCCGTGCGCGGGTTGGCCGTCGCGGACGCGGCGCTGTCGAGCGACGTTGTATCGGGCGTGGGAGCGGTGGGCGCTGCGAGGTTGGGCGGGTGGGCGGGGGCGGGGAGGGTGGGTTTGGGCGTTTTTGGGTTGGGTGGGGGAGTGGTGGCCTTCTTGCGGGCGGGGGTCATGCTCTGTCTCCGAAGAGGACGGCGCGGATCGTGAGGAGCATGATTTTCAGGTCGCCCGTGAAGCTCCAGGTGTCGATGTAGTCGTTGTCGAACTGGGCGCGCAGTTCGATGCAGGTGTTGCCGCGCAGGCCGTTGACCTGGGCCCAGCCGGTCATCCCGGTGGGGGCGCGATGGCGGTGGGCGTAGGCGGGATAGGAGGCGGAGAAGAGTTCGACGAAGTACGGCCGTTCCGGGCGCGGGCCGACGAGGCTCATGTCTCCGCGCAGCACGTTCCAGAGCTGGGGAAGCTCGTCCAGCGACGTGCGGCGCAGCAGCCGTCCCACCGCCGCGATCCGGACGTCGCCTTCGACGCACCACCGGGTGTCCGACTCGTGGTCGTCGGTGGGTCTGAGCGTCCGGAACTTCAGGACGGTGAACTGGCGACCGTGCTGGCCGATGCGCGCCTGCCGGAAGATGACTCCCGGCCCGTCTTGAAGCCTCAGCGCCAACGCGCACACCGCGATGAGCGGAAGCGCCAGCGTCAGGAGGCAGATGGCCGCGATGACGTCGAAGGTGCGTTTGGCCAGCCGTGCCGAGGGCCGTTCCAGCTGCGGGACCAGATGCCGGCACGGCATGCCTGCCAGGCGCTGGACGCCTGAAGCGAGCATGTTGTCCGACGGCGCCAGCAGAAGGATCGTTTCGCGATGAGCCGCCATGCAAAGCCGCATCGCGGTCTCGCGTTCCTGCGCGGAGAGGCCGTCGCAGACCAGCAGCGCGACCTCGGCATCGCCGGTGTCGAGGAGGCGCGCCAGGTCCTCGACCTCGCCCAGGATCGGCAGGGGCGCCGGGGGTGCGTCGTCCTCCTGCTCGGCTGGAAGGACCTGCCCGGTCAGGGTCAGCCCGGTCGTTCGATGGTGGAGCAGCCGCTGGACGGCCGGGCCCGCGCGCTTGCCACAGCCGATCACGATGGCGGTACGGGATGAGGACCGGCGACGCCGGTAGGTCCTGAGCGCGAGATGGGCCGCACCCCGCCCCGTACCGGCCAGCACGCAGCAGGTGATCGTCATGGCCAGCCAGTCCGCCGATGCGTGCGGCGGGCTCGACGGAAGCAGCGCGCAGATCGTCAGGACCACGAGCAGGACGCGGGTCGCCGCCGGGACCAGATCGTGCTGCGGCGCCGAGACGCGGCGCGGCCGGTATCCGTCGGCCACGGCGTGCAGGCAGACGAGTGTCGCGGCGGCGGTCCACGCCTGGAGTGCGGCGCCGCCGTTGGCGCCCACCGCCACGGCCATCGAGACGCCGTCGATCGCCGCCATCACCGTGCGGAAGCAGGCGGCGCGCACGCGCGATCGAGGCTGCCGCACCGCGGCGAGGCGCGAGCGCGGCGCCGCCGTCTGCTCGGCGGTCAGCGAACGGGCGGGCCCTTCGGCTGCGACGACCGAGCTGGTCCCCTGGGCATTCATCTCGGGTCGGTCTCCCTACGGAACCGCATTGGGATCGGCGAGCGGTCGGCACAAATCTCAGAACACATCTGCGGGTCTGCCTAACCGCCACACCTGACGGTCGTCATTAGCGGAAGCGGACTTGCGTCCAGCATGCCAGCCCCCACGACATAGGACCCCGTGGCTTTAATCAACGTGTCCGAACGCTTGACAATCACGACCAGATGACGCCGGCGAGGGCAGCGAATCCGGCGGGTCACCGATGCGCCGAAACACCGCGCGACCCAAAAGCGGCGTTCTGGGAATACCGTACCGATCTGTTATATGACAGCGTCGAACGGGTTCAGGCCAGAGCAATGGTTTCCCTAGGTCTTCCCATAATGCCCCCGCAGAGGTTTTGGGAGGACGTGATCGTGCTACTCATACCTTTGTACGGCCGTTCATCAACGGATAAGCGGCCGACCGCAGTGACTGCAGTCAACAGTGAAGGAGAAAGACGATGATGAAGCGACTGGCGGCCACCGGAATGCTGACCCTGAGTGTCGGCGCGGTGCTCCTGGGGGCGACTCCGGCAATGGCGAACGACGAGCCGGACGGCGACAGCAACAACGCGTCGATCGTCGGCGTCCAGACCTGCCGCGCCGTCGAGGTCAACATCCTGATCGCGACCATCCACAACATCCTCGGCCAGACCCACGAGCAGGGTGACTGTAACACCGGCTCCAGCCTGGACGACAGCGGCTACAAGCACAGCGGCGACCACGGCAACGGCCGTTAATCAGAGTCATCGCACGAAAGACGAGGGGGGCGCCACATCCGTGGCGTCCCCCTCCTTTCTGTTGCCCCCAAAGGGGGGCTTTCAGCGAACCCCACCCTTGGACGCACAGCTTTAGTGGCGCCTGCGAGGCTCGCAGATGTGCTCCGCCGCCAGGCCTGTCGAGGGTTTCTACGGCCGGCAACGATCCCCGGATTTAGACGTCCTCCCCGGCTTGCAGGCCCGCCCGGAGACGGCGGCTTGAGCGGCCCTAGAGGTTGCTCCAGCGAGGGAAAACATCGTCCGGCCTACTGCCTCCCACTGTTCAGCCAGTTCTCAGGAGCGCGGGCGCAGCGATGCGTGCTTCTATCCAGCCTCTCCATAAATGTCGTAGAAGTCTAATTTTCTGGATTAGCCGGGAATGCTGCTCGCCGGGACTCGGTCCGTCCGCGAAAAACTAATACGCGCTTTGCCTGGCGGACGCCGTCGCCAGCGCCATCACACGGCAGAATCGCGGTGAACCTGAACGTGGAATCGCGAGCAAAGTCATGGGCCACAGCACAAGGTTGACCGCTCTCGCGCCGGGACGCGTCCTGCCGCCCGACTCACCGCACGCAGAGTGACGCCCTCGCACCAAGGCGAGGGCGCCACGGGATTGAGGTATACCTGGAGTTCTCACCCTGCCTGCCTCGAAGTTCGAGTGCCAGGGCCAGGAGCGTCCTCACCGGCGTCAATGGCCGGGTAACGACTCAGGTGTGCCGTGCGAGGTGTCGCTAGGATGCGCGCCCGTACAGCGCGATGAGCCCGTGGTAGTCACCGAGCCCGAGCGTGGAGGCCCTGTCGTCGCAAGGCTTCATCGTCGGGGCCATGGTGAGGTTGGAGTGCCTTCTCCCGCGGACATGCTTGAGGCCGAGGATGTGGCCCATCTCGTGAACGACGGCTGAGGGCGCGTGAAAACTACCTGCGGGGCAATTCGAGAGAGAATCGCTGCCCGCCGCGCCCGCCTTTTCGGCTGCCCACCAGTTCTTGTCATGGCTCTGAATGGCGATGTCGCCCTCGACGATGTTCCGTGATGACTGCCAGATGCAGGAGAGGGCCAGCGTCCCTGACTCGGCGTTCGTCATGTTCGCCCAGCCGATGGAATTCGTTCCATCGCGGCTCGAGCAGACACCGCCGTTGATATTCGGCGCGGCCGTGGTCGTCCCGGCAAGTTTCTCGTGGATGTTCGGCTGCGGGTCGAATCGCTTCGAGGACGTGCAGTCGGTGACCGCGTCCACCGCGCGCGTGACGCCGTCCGACACCGCGGCCTTCTCGTCCGGAACGCCGCGGACCTTTTCGCCTTCATAGAATTTCCAGTTGATGGTGGAGCCTTTCGGCCAGGCACTGAGGCCCGACGACCACGAGCGGTCCCGGCACGCGTCCTGCGCCAAGGCCGAGTGCTGCGGTCTGCCGTCCTCATGAGTGAAGGTCTGCTGCTTGATGCTCACCATTCGCCGGCCGGGCGGGATCTGGACGGTGAGTTCCGAACTTCCGCCGCTCTGCAGCACATGCGCCGTCACGGTGACGACCTCGCTACCGCGGGGCGGAACCGCGACTCGCAGGCCGTGTGCGCCTTCGATGACCCTGCTGCGAACGTCGCATTCTCCCAACTTCACCGACGAGGGCAGGGATTGCGCGTCAAGTGACCCGCCCCCCTTGCACCACGAGGGCGCGCCGCCCGCATCCCCGGCCGCCGTGCCCGCGGCCGGAACCAGAAGGCTCAAGCTGACAAGTGCGGTGAAGCAACTGGCCTGGCGTTTGGGCAGCTGCTGTAGGAGTGAGGTCACAAAGGATCCTTCCTGACATATTTCGCTGGCTGCTTGCCCGGACACGGGCCGGTCTCGGGGTTGTATCCCCAGTCGACCCGAGCGTTCAGGGCATTGATCAGGAAAGGTTTGGCAAGTACCCGCACCGATAGGCACTGTCGGCGGCGCCGGATGCGCGTCCTGACCCACAAGGTAAGAGAGCAGGAAAACTCAGGGCCAGGTAACGCCAAGGACGTTTCTCGGCGTATTCGGCGGGAGACACATCCGTGACTGTACGGCCTCCGTTGCGTGAGATCGGGGTGACCTATGCCCAGGCCGTGGTATATCGTCGAGCCACGCCAAAGGCGCTCGATCGTGGGTCATCGGCGCACCGAAATGTCTCGCCGACTGAAGCTGAAATATGAAGAAGGTAGGTCGATGCGGGAGCTGGCCGAACAGGAGCGGATCACTGAGAGCATGGTGCGCAAATTGCTCCAGGAAGCGGGCACCGAGATACGCCCCAGGGGCGGCGATCAGCGGCCGGGCCGAAAGTGATGGCCCCGGCAGTATTTCGCCGCCTTTCCACCCATTCTCAGCTGGGGGCAGCCATTCCTCTGGCCAGGCGGCGACCTATGCCCCGGCTCATCACTTTCAGTACGGCCTTGGCCGCTTCGATGACCATCGCCAATATCGCGGCTCCCGTATCCGGGGCTGAGGCCGCGTTCCCCAACCCCGTTCTGGTGGTGGGCGGCATTCGTGCCGACCAGAAGACGCTGGACGGCATGGTCTCCGTTCTGAAAGAGCGTGGCTTCCGTGCCTACTCGGTCCAGCTCGCGGGACGGACGCCCGGGACGGAGGCGATCCCCAAGTCCGCCCGGGTCGTGGCCGACAAGGCAGCCGAGATCCGCAAGAAGACCGGCGCGGCCCGCATCGACGTCATCGGCCACTCGATGGGCGGCTTGGCGCTCCGGCACTACATCAAGTCTCTCGGCGGCCGCACTCAGGTCGGGACGTACATCAGCGTGGGGACGCCCCACAAGGGCGACTGGCTGGGCCTGCTGTGCGCGACCACGTCACAAGGCTGCCGTGACCTGCTGCCCGGGTCGCCGTTCCTGAAGCAGCTCAATGCCCCGCCACAGCTGCCCGAAGGAATACGCGCGTTTCATATCTTCAGCGATCAGGGCACCGGCGAGAAGGCCTCGTTGCCCGGCGCGACGAACCTTCGCATTCAGCAGTTCTGTCCCAAACGCAGGGTCGAACATCCCGCGGAGCTGGTCGATGGGGCCGTGCAAGACCTCGTGGTGTCGATCCTCCACGGCGGCCCGCCCACGACGATCTGCCCCGTCGAGACCAAGATCAGCGTTCGGCCGCGAGGGTGACGCCCAGACCGATGAACACGGTCCCGGTCGCCGCGTCGATCCGGCGGCGCACCGCCTGACGGCCGCGCAGCCAGCCGCCGATCCGTCCGGCCAGGACGCCGACCGTTCCGTCCGCCACGAACTCCAGGACGATCAGAATCGCCCCGAGAACGGCGAACTGCAGCCAGACGGGCCCGGCCGCGGGATCGATGAACTGCGGCAGGAAGGCGACCATGAACGTGAACGTCTGCGGGTTGGCCGCGGACGACACCACCCCGTTGAGGAAGGCGCGCCGGCCCGACATCCCGCCGCCGATCTTCTCCTCGGCCGCACCGCTGTTGCGGTTGCGGATCATCTGCACCCCGAGATAGATCAGGTACGCGGCGCCGGCGATCCGGATCACGGTGAACACGACCGGAAACGTCGTCAGCAGCACGGCCAGCCCGGCGGCGGCCGCCGCGACGTACAGCGCGTCCCCCGTGATCACGCCGACCGTGGCCAGCAGCCCGGCGCGGGCACCGCCCCGCACGCCGCAGCCCAGCACGAACAGCATGTCGGGCCCCGGCGTGATCAGGGCGACGATGGTGGTCGCCGTGAACACGGCGAGCAGGTGCGGATCGATCGGCATCCGATGATCCTTTCACCTCCCGCCGGCAAGCACCCCCAAGGTGGCCATTTCCACAGGAAACACCGCGTAAGCCCAGCCGACGGTCGTGTGAGCATCGCGCACTGGGCACCGTGGACGCTTCGTCGCTTGCCCGCCGGGATGGTGGACAACGGTGGAGGCCCCAGGATCTGGCCAATGGAGCTCGGCAGATACCCAGGGCCCTCAGCGAAGCTCCGCATCCGAGTTGTGCGGATGCGGGGCTCCTTTTGTTACAGCGCTGCCTTCGAAACTGTTCACCGTGTGCTCACACCACCGCCGCTGCACAGGACGCAAGAGATGCATGCGCCCCGTCGCGGCACCCCCACAGGGTGACACGGAGTCGGCCAGCCTGTCCTCGTACGCGCCGGAGCTTCATCAGGCTCGCCCGATACACGCAGCGATTACTTTTTGGGTGCTCCCAGGTCTTCATGGAGGAACACCGCCAATACCTAGGAGACGACATGCGCAAGCTGACTGTGGGGAGCCTGGTCTCGCTCGACGGCATCCAGGAGGCACCTCGTTCGTGGGCGTCGGCCTACTTCGATGACGCCGCCGCAGAGGAGTCTCTGGCCAAGCTCATGGCCAGCGACGCGATGCTGATGGGCCGCAACACCTACGAGTACTTCGCGCCCGCCTGGCCCGCCGCGACGGGCCCCTACGCCGACCGCGTCAACGCCATCCGGAAGTACGTGTTCTCCTCGACGCTGAAGACCGCCGACTGGAACAACTCCGAGATCGTCTCCGGCGACGTCGTGAGCGAGGTCCGCAAGCTCAAGGAGGACGGCACCGGGGATCTCGTCATCTACGGATATGGGCAGCTCGCGCGCACCCTTATGGAGAACGACCTCGTCGATGAGCTGAAAGTGTGGATCCATCCGGTGATCCTGGGCCATGGCACCCCGATCTCCCACGCCGGGCACACGAAGACCCTGCAGCTGGCATCCGTGGAACAGCGACCGACGGGCGTGGTGACCCTCAGCTACACAGCCAAGCAATAGGGCCAGAACCGCCCCCGCGGTTCCGCACGCCCGCCGACTACTACGTCATCCCAACCCGCCGCGGACGAAACGTCCCGCACCGCCTGCCCGACGTCCGCGGAGCCGGTGGCTAACCGCGCAGTCGGGTGAGTGCCTGCGGGGTCAGGTGCTGCGCGAGTTCCTCCAGAAGGGCGACTAGCTTGGCGACCCGCTGCGGATCATCCGATCCCAGCGCGGTCGCCAGCGCGTTGTCGATGGACGTCGATCTGACCTCCTCGACCCGTCCTGAGATCTCGGGCGCGGGCTGGATCAGGAGCCGGCGCCGGTCGCGGGCATCGGGTTCGGTGACGACCGCGCCCGCTTCACGGAGCCGGGCCACCGCACCCGACACGGCGCTCTGCGGCAGACCGGTCCGGGAAGCGATCTCGCCGACCGCGGAGCCGGGATGCGCCCGCACGTCGCTGACCACGATCAGCACCGTCCGGACGCCGGTCGGCTGGTCACCGAGGCCGTCGGTGGGCAACGCCTCCTCGCCGATCTTCATCAGGGTCCGCCCCAGCAGGAACAACTCGACTCCGTTCACGCGATCCAAGATACATCCGAAGAGATGCATCTGTATTGATGTATCAATCCTGATGCTTTACCGTGGATCTCGAACCGAACGACTGGAAGGACCCTGAGATGACCACGACGGATCTGCTGCGCGTGCCGGGCGCCACCCTCTACTACGAGGTGCGCGGCACCGGCCCGATGCTCCTGATCTCCCAGAGCGGTGAAGGTGACGCCCAGCGCAGCGTCGACCTGGTCGACCAGCTGATCGGCGACTACACGGTGGTGACCTACGACCGGCGCGGGCTCTCCCGCAGCGCCTCAGGGCAGGGCGTGACGATGGCCGAGCACGCCGAGGACGTCCACCACCTGCTGGCCGTGCTCACCGATGAGCCGGTGCTGATGCTCGGCTGCAGCCTCGGCGCGGTCATCGGCATGCACCTCGCCATTCGCCACCCCGAACAGGTCAGCACCCTGGTGGCGCACGAGCCGGTCGCGCCACTGCTGCTACCCGCGGCCGAACGCGCCCGTCACCAGCAGGAACTGGCCGATATTCAGCAGCTCTATCGCCGAGACGGGCTGGCCCCGGCCCTCAAGGCCGTCGCCGAGGTTCTGGGCATCGACCCCGCCAATCCCGACGCCGAACAGGGCCTCACTCCGCAACCCATCAACCCGCAGCGGATCGCCAACTTCGCCTTCTTCATCGAGCACGACTTCACCGCCGTCATCAACGACGACCTGCCGACGAACGCGCTCACCGAAACCACCACGCGAATCCTGCCGGCGGCCGGCCGCACCACCCCGCGAACGGTCTTCGACTACCGGTGTGCCCAGGAACTGGCCGACCTCGTCGGCACCCAGATCACCGAGTTTCCCGGCGGCCACAACGGCAACACCTCCCACCCGCGCGCCTACGCATCGCGCCTGAGGGAGACCCTTCGGGCCGCCGCCTCCTAGTCCTGAAGGACGCCGACCCGGTAACGACCGTACGCGCCTGAACGATGACGCAGTGTCACGTTCCGGTCGTTCGAAGGGGTCGCATGCTCCTCCAGGCTCTGATTGTCGGTGCCCTCGCGGCGCTCGCCGCGGTTCTGGTGTTCGGTGGGCTGGGCAGGCTGCGGCCCGCGACGTGGCGGCAGAAGGACGACGAGGCCGCCGGAAGCCTGGTCATCGACCTGATCAAGACGATGTTCGCCTTCGTCTTCGCCTTCGTGGTCGTCACCGGGATGCAGCAGTACAAGGACGCCAGCGAGAACGTCACCAACGAGGCCAGTGATCTGATGCAGGTCTACTGGGCCGCGCACGGGATGCCCGACCCCGAGCACCGCGAGCTCCAGGGGCTCGTCCGCGAGTACGCCACGATCGTGGTGAACGAGGAGTGGCCGGCGATGAGCGACCGCCGGATGAGCCCGCGGGCCGCCGCGACGCTGGACCGTCTCCGCGATCGCATGCAGCAGGTCGAGCCGCGCGGCCGCAAGATGGAGATGCTGCACGAGAGTGCGATCACCAGTGTGCGCGAGGTGTCGGAGGCGCGCCGGCTGCGGATCTTGCAGGCCCAGCAGGGCGTGCCCCAGTTCCTGTGGGTCGGCCTGATGGTGGGCGCGATCCTGATGATCTGCGCGCCGCTGCTGGCCGGGGTGACGGTCACCGCCCGCAGCATGGCGATGGTCGGGCTGCTCGGCGCCTTCGTCGCGCTGGCCATGTTCCTGATGTGGAACCTCAACTACCCGTTCGGTGGCGGCATCAGCGTTCAGCCGGACGCGTTCCGCATGATCATCGTGCGCTTCGGGCAGGTCTCGTAGCGGCCGGTTGCGGCCGGATCATGTAACCCATATAACTAGTTACATGACACTGAGCTGGAAACTGGTCATCGACAGCGCGAACGCGCCCGCGCTCGCGGACTTCTGGGCCGCGGCCCTGGGCTACGAGGTGGAAGACCCCAGCGCCCTCATCGAGCAGTTGCTGGGCGCGGGCCACCTCGGGGAGGAGGCGGTCGTCGAGCATCGCGGCCGCAAGACCTTCCGCGGCTACGCCGCGATCCGCCACCCCGACGACCCGTTCGACGAGACGAGCGGCGTCGGACGCGGCCGCCGGCTGCTCTTCCAGGACGTTCCCGAGATCAAGTCGGGCAAGAACCGCCTGCACATCGACGTCCACAGCGAGCCCGGCGGCCTCGACAAGCTGGTGTCCCGGCTGGAGGAGCTGGGGGCGGCCCGCGTCCGCGAGTTCGATCAGGGTCCCGCCGGCCACTGGTGGGTCATGCAGGACCCCGAAGGCAACGAGTTCTGCGCGGCCTAGCAGACCAGGCCCGGCGATGCGGCCGGCCACCAAAGGTACGGCTGACGGCGCGCGCGTGAACAGCGTCCCAGCGAGTGGCCGGTGGGGCCGCCCAGCGGTGCCGACGACAGCCGCACCGAGGTCCACCTGTTTCCCGTCGAGTTCCCGCTGCCCTGAGAGCCTGGTGGGGGGCCGGAGGGTTTCTCCCGGCTCCCACTTGTCAGGAGTCCTCTACTTTGATCCGGTGCCTACCGTGTAGGCGTCGATGATGGTCTGGGTGACGGACGAGCCCCCGGACGGCGCGTAGGGATACTGTTCCCGGTTTCGCGCCGGTGATGATCACGACCCGATGGTCGCCGAGCTTCTTCACCGGGAGCTTCCGCCACGTCCCGCCACGGTCGAAGGACGCGTCCACGGTCACGATCTCGGAGGCTGATCCGTCGTCGCTGTCTGTCTGCAGTGAGACGGCGGTCGGCTTATCCGCGGGCGCCCGGTTGAGGTCGTCCAGCCCGGACGGCGCGAAACGAACGACACGCAGGGGGAGCGGCGTGGGCCTCTCCGTGTGCCCGGACCGGAACGTCCACGTGGGTGTGACCTTCGTCGACAGCTTCGCGCCGGGCTCGGTCCGTTCGGCGTCAGCGGTCAGCTCGTACTCGGCCTCGCCTTCGGGACGGTGGCGGTCAGCTCGTAGGACTCGAACGGGGCGTCCTTGATGACCTTTCCGCCCGATTTCAGTACGTCCGCGCACGGTGGCCTGGACCGTCGTCATGTCCGCGGTGCGGGCCTTGTAGGAGGGGTCCACCGGGAACTCGCCGCGCCGGTAGTCGTAGATCTCGTACCGGTACGGCCCCGGGGCGTCCGGCGTCGAGCCCTTCGTCCGCCAGCTCGTGTGGCTGTAGTAGGCGAGGCCGCTCTGCTTGGCGGGCAGGACGTAGCGGTGCGACAGGGGGCAGTCGCTCATCGGGGCGGAGTCGTACGCGACCTTGCCGTTGGCGTATCCGAAGCCGAGGTCGTAGAACTCCCGCATCTCGGCCGAGGGGTCGTCGACCGACACGCTGATGGGCTTCTTGGCCGCGCGTGAGCCGCGCCGCGGGCCAGCCGGGATGCCGCGCGGCGAGGATCGCGGCCGCGCCCGCGACGTGCGGCGCGGCCATGGACGTGCCCGACGCCCTCACGTAGTCGTCGTCGTAGGGCTCGTCGAGGAGGGTGTCCTTCGCTCGCGCCGCGACGATGCCCACGCCGGGCGCGGTGATGTCGGGCTTGACCGCGCGGTCGCCCAGCCGTGGCCCCCTGCTGGAGAAGCCGGCGAGGGAGTCGTTCCTGTCCACGGCGCCGACGGTAAGCGCGGAGTCCGCCGTGCCCGGGCTGCCCAGGGTGCGTTCGTCCGGGCCCTCGTTGCCGGCGCTGACGACGAAGAGAGTGCCGGTACGGGCCGTGAGCGTGTCGACCGCCTCCTCCAGGGGGTCGCTGCCCTGGGCGTCCCTGCCGCCGAAGCTCATGTTGACGACCTTGGCCTTCACTTGGGTGGCGGCCCACTCCATCCCGGCCAGGATCGAGGAATCGTAACCGTCCCCGGAGTCATCGAAGACCTTGCCCACCGCGATCTTCGCGCCGGGCGCGACGCCCGGAACCTGCCGCCCGAGGCCGCTCCCGACCCCGCCACGGTGGACGCCACGTGGGTACCGTGGCCGATCCTGTCCTGCACGTCATCGGGGCCTTGGTCGGTGAAGCCCCGCGACTGGACGACGACGTCCTTGAGATCGGGATGGCCCGTGTCGTATCCGGTGTCGAGGACGGCGACGGTGCCGCCCTTCCCGTCCCAGCCGCGTTCCCACGCGGCGGGGGCGCCGACCTGCTTGACGCTCTGGTCGAGGTGCGTCTGGCGCCTGCCGTCGAGCCAGATCCGGGTGACCGCGCCGCTGGAACGCAGGCCGTTCGCGGTGAGCGAGGCCCAGGCCGTTCCGGCGCTCTTCTTCTCGACGCGCAGGGTGTCCATGCCGAGCGCCGGAAGGGCGAGGGCCTTGGTGGCCCCCGCGATCGCCACGTGTCCCTTGCCGCGCTGCACGATCATCGGGATGTCCTTGCGGCGGGAGTCACCGTAGCCTTCAGCGCTCAGCAGCCCGATGTCGAAGAGCCGCCGGTCGAGCCTGCCCTGCCCGACGAGGGGCGCCGCGTCGGACGGTATGACGTAGCGATGCCCGCCGACGGTGAGCCGCTGGAAGGTTGTCTTCTCACGTCCCTTGCCAGGTCGGACGCCCAGCACGAAGGCCGTCGTGCCTTCCCCTCGCACGCGCACCGGCGCTCACCCATCGGACAGGTAGCGCTCCACCGTCTCGACCTTCGAGGTCATCGCGTCCGTCACGCCGGGACGTATGTCCGCCTTGACCACCAGGCTGACGCGTGGAGACCGCTCGGCGACCGCGTCGACCGCGCGCTTGATCACTGCCATCACCTCGTCCCACTCGCCTTCGATCGTCGTGAACATGGCGTCGGTGCGGTTGGGCAGCCCGCTGGCTCGGACGACGCGGACGGCCTCGGCGACGAGTTCACCGACGTCCTCGCCAGCGCCCAGCGGTGTCACGGAGAAGGCGACAAGCACGATGCGATCCCTTCCTTCGGTTCGAACGAAACGTCCTGGCAGTGATCCTCGGCCATTCTGCGGCGTTCCGAAGAACCACAGCGCCATGGCCGCGCGCACATGGACACGCGGTCATGAGCACGCGGCCGCCGGTCGCGCGTGAGGCCCCGCGACGGCGTGTCAGACGCGGACGTCCTGGGCGATCCGCGTCCAGAACGCGTCGAAGAGCGTGTGCGCGCGCTCGCGCAGTGCCTGCTCCCGCTGGTGTGCGTCGTCCAAGAGGGAGTCGGTGTCGATGCCCTGCTCCTGGAGCCAGTCGCCGTGGGCGTCGATCCACTTGCCGAGCTCCCGCGGTGTCAGGTCGGGGTGGAACTGCACGGCGAGGCAGCGGCCGTACCGGTAGGCCTGCGGAGCGGTCGGCGTGCGGGCGATGACGGTCCCGCCCGCCGGGACGGTCAGCAGGTCGGTGTGCCAGGTCAGCCACGGGCCGGGCGGCACCAGGTCGGGATCGCTGGTGTCGACCACGACGAAGCCGGCTTCGGGCTTGGGGGCCCGGCGTCCGGAGGCGTTGAGCGTGAGGCTCAGGATGTGGGCCCCGTAGCAGATGGCCAGGAGGGGCACGGCGGCCCCGACCGCCCGGTGGACGAGCCGTTCCTCGTGTTCGCGGGGGCCGGCGCTGTCCTCCTCGGTGACCGAGTCGAGCGAGCCCATCGTGATCAGGAGATCGAAGTCGGCGGGGTCGGGCCATGCGTCCGGATTCTCGCGAAAGCAGGCGTGCACCTCACCCAGTTCGTGTGCCCGCAGACGCTCGGCGAGGTATCCGAGATCGCCTGTCGACTCGTTCGATACGACCATGACGGCCATGCCGGATGCTCCTTCGTGTCCGTGTTGTCGGCGTCAGCTGCCGAGCGGGGGGAGGCGCCGGTAGATGCGCAGCGCGTTTTCGGAGCCGACCATCTGAGCTACACGTCGCGCGTCCTCGTCGGCCCAGTCACCGCTGGCGACGGCCTGCTCGCAACAGGACTGCATGGCGCGACGAAAAAGGACGGTGCCGAGGTAGTACAGGTCGGCCAAACCATATGCGTCGGTTGAGAAGAGAACCTTGGCGAATGGCGCCAGCTCAAGCACTTCAGAGAGAATCTTATGCGCCCACCTCCCGACATAGTTGAGCGATAGCCCTACGTCGGTATAGACGTGAGGATATGCATGAGCCAGGTAGCTCGCGTTCCGGTGGAACGGATAACCATGCAGGAGCACCACGGTGGTGCCGCAGTCTTGCACCTGGCGAATGAAATCCGTCAGATGCAGCGGATCGACCCGTCCGAGATGCAGGGAAGTGTCGCCCAGCCCCGTGTGGAACTGCAGCGGAAGCCCCATCTCCCCGCCGAGGCGCGCGCCGGTGTACAGCACATGCCGCAGGAGGACGGGGTCTTTCAGCTGAGGAACGGACTCCGGCTCTGCCGCCTGCAACCAGGACTCGGCGCAGCTCTTGACGGCAGCCGGACTGGGGGATTCGGCCTCGAAATCCAGGCCGTGACGGTAACCGATGACCGACTTCAGCCCGACGACGGCCTGGTCACCGCACTGCGTGGCCAGCTCGTGAGCGAACGCGTCCGCGAACTCTTCCGCGCTCACCCCGCGCTTCGCCACCTCCTCGGCCACGGCTTCAAGGCGCACGATACGGAACGCGCGACGGCCGGACAGCTCGGCCATCTCCGGGACCGTCAGCACCTCGTCGGCAGGGAAACCGTCATCGATGCACAGCGCCGACAATCCGCCCTGAGCGAGGAAGAGCCGATCGGCGTCCCGGCCCAAGGCGAGCCTCTGCTCCAGGTAGGTCTGCGCGTCCACGCCGGAATCGAGGGACAACACGGGAGCGCACCACCGGCGAACCGCGAACCCGAGGCTGGAATCCCAGAAGGACACCCCGGCGGGTGGCGGCGCGTCCGACTCGGTCAGCAATTGCCCGAACGCACTGGGGCCCAGGGGCGCTCGCTGAATTCCGTGACAATGGTGATCGACCAGATTCAGGTGGCCGCCCAGATCCACGCCCCACTCCAGTCGATCGAAGCCAATCGCGCGTCACCAGCAATGGTACGTCACGCCTCGGACATCGCCGATCCGACAACGCAATACAGCCCTTTTATCCGCATTTCTATGCTTTCGCATAGCGGCCACAGGGAGTGATCGTTAAAAGGAGGCGCCGCGCGTCCGCACGCGCTCAACGGCGACTTTGCCAGGTCCAGCGGAGGGCCGGGGCGACGGCTGTTCCTGTCAGGATTCCCGTGATCACCGCCCGGTACCAGGTGACGGGAAGGAACCCGGAAACGACGAAAATGAGCTCCAGCAGAAGGGCGATCAGGGCCACGCGGCCGGCGACTCGCATCGTTCTCCACCTCCGTTGAGCTCAGCATCAGGTGAATGGGCGCTCGGATCAACGCCGATGGGCGGCTGGACCGGTCCGGACCCGAGGCCGATGTGGAGTGCGCCGTGTCGCTCCGGCGTCCCGTGCGCGATGATCGGCATCCCGCCCCGAAGACCGCAGGTCGCCGAGCGACCACCTGGAGGAGCATCTATGAGTCGCCGCCCCGCCGACCCAGCCCCCTCTTCGCCGGAGGAGAAGGCGGCGTCTTCCAGAGGGGCCGTCGTGCGGTTGCTGGCGTTCGCCGCGGTGCTCGTTGGGCTCGGCGTGCTGGTGGCGATGGGCGGCGGCGCGCTCTGGGAGGACATCAGCGAATGGGTCGACTCGCTCGGCTTCTGGGGTCCGCTGATCTTCGCCTTCTGCTACGCGCTGGCGGTGATCGCGCTGATTCCGGGCTCGGTGCTGAACGCGTCCGCCGGAGCGCTGTTCGGCGTCGCGCTCGGCTCGGCGGCGGTGTTCGCCGGAGCCACGGCGGGCGCGGCGCTCTCGTTCGGGCTGGCCAGGCTCCTGGGACGTCCAGCAGTGGCTCGCTACACCGGATCGGGCCGGCTCGCCCGCCTGGACGCCTATCTTTCGCGGCGCGGTTTCGAGTCCGTGCTGGTGCTGCGCATGGTGTCGCTGTTCCCGTTCGGCGTCGTCAACTACGCGGCCGGGGTCGCCGGGGTGCGGTTCGCGTCCTACATGGCGGGCACGGCGCTGGGGATCATCCCGGGCACGCTCGTCTACACGGGACTGGGCGGAGCGCTGCGCGAACCCGGCTCTCCGGTCGTGTGGATCGCACCGGTCGGGCTGGTCGTGCTCAGCGCGGGCGGCTGGTGGGCGGCGCAGTTCGTCCGCTCCCGCACAGGGGAGGCCGACGCGGACCGCGAGGCCTCCTAGCGCGTTCCGTCAGAGGTGACGTGGCCGCCGAGCTCGTTCAGCACCATCGTCACGACCGCGTCGAATGCCACAGCTCCAGTGCGAGGTCGGCGGCCCGGCGGAGTTCCTCGCGCCCGGCGCCGACGGCGGCCTGGGACGGCTCATGCCGAGCCGCTAGTTGCCGGGGTTGCGCGAGACCCGCTCCGGCGTGAGAAGCACGGCGACCCGGCGCTCCTCGGCCATCGTCCGGTCGTACGCCGGCCAGTCGTCATGCGTGCCGCCGGCGGCGGTGAAGATCTCGCGCAGCAGCAGCCGGAGCCGCTCACCGTCCACGCCGGGCAGCGGATCGTCGGGCCCGGCGAGCTCGACCGGCCCCTCGGCCGCCGCCCACTCCCAGCCCGCTCGCACCACGACGCTCGCACGCGGCCGTTCCCGCAGGTTGGCCACCTTGCGAGTGCCGCCGACGGCGACCAGCCCGACCACCTGCGCGCCGGTCACCGGATGCGCGAGAACCCCCGCGTTCACCACCGACGACTGAATGGTCCCGTCCGCCCGCAGAGTCGACACCACGCACAGGCCATGGTCGCCCGGAACGAGCCGCGCGAAATCCTCAAGCCCGCTCATCGGCACACGCTCCTACGTCCCGCCATGAGCACCTCACTTGCAGAGAACGACCAAGAAATGATCGCACGCCGCGCCCCAGGGCGGGACTGACCGGAACAACATTCCGTGGCCATCGATCAGGGCGTCGCGCTGGCCAGGAGGTACCTCCAGTGATCAGCTGCGGGCTGTGATCTGCTGGACGGCCCAGCCGTTGCCGTCAGGGTCCTTGAAGAAGCAGAACCCGACGTTGTTCAGGTCGTCATCGTCCCGCGCGGGACGCTGCCCTTCCTTGGCGAAGACCGTGACCTCGGAGACGTCCACTCCGCGCTCAGCCAGCTCCGCCCTTGCGGCTTTGACGTCGTTCACCACGAGCTGCACGCCCTGCAGCGAGCCGGGCGCCATGTCCACGTGGCTGCTGCCGATCACCACCGAACAGCCCGAACCGGGCGGCGTGAGCTGGACGAAGCGCATGCCGGCGCCGCCCGTGGTGTCGTGGTCGACGGCGAAGCCGAGCTGGTCGGCGTAGAACGCCTTGGCCCGGTCGACGTCCGAGACGGGCACCGAAACGACTTCGAGAGTCCAGTTCATGCGCGGCCTCCAGGTGAGCAACGTCCTCTGTGTCCGGCGGACACAGAATTTACTCTAGACACTCCGGCCGAACAAGACCCACCTCTTCCGCGCCGCTTACGGAATGCCGCCGCGCGCCACCGACGCTCGATCCTGTTGGAACGCCGCGTGCACGGATCGTCAATAAAGGGGGCGCGGATAGACGATGCCAACATGACCAAGTTCCAGCACCCTGAAGACTGGTATCCGCGACTGGTCCCCGGGCGCGGACGGTGTCAACCGGTGGTCGAGGGGTTTCCTCGACGTCCGGTCGGGCTGGCCACGCACACCCAACTCCTCCTGCACCGCCTGATGCAGGAGGAGCGTTGACGGACAGCAGCCGCCCGGCGAACCCGGCCACACTGGTGCCCGCCGGTGGACGACCGGTGCTGATCAATCTGCGGGTGAGCCGGTTCTGCGACAACTCCGCATGCGAGTTGCGGGCCTCGCCGAGCAGGTGCCGGTGGTGGCCCGGCGGCATGCCCGGCCTGCGCCGCCGCGTCGTGCGCCGCCTGCGTCATGAAACCGGTCCGGCCGGTGTGGCGTTGGGTCAGGGCAGGGAGTCGGTTTCGCCGTCGATGACGACCTGGTCCCGGTCGGCTTGGGCGGCCTGACGGTCGGTGGCGGCCTTGTGCCGGTCAGTCTGGGCATCGAGGCGATCCTGGCCTGCGTCCTGCCGGTCGTTCTTGCTGTCGTAGCGATCCTGGCGGGCGTGCTGCCGGCTTTCGCGCGCCTTGAGCAGGAACTGGCGGATCGCCGCACGCTCGGCGCCGCGGGCCTCGTGGTCGGCCGCGGGCAGGCCGCCGGCCTCCCCCCGGTCACGCCGCTCGGCCTGCCGCAGCAGCTCGTGCAGCTCCCGGTCGTCGGCCGCGGCGGCCTCACCGGCCTGCAGTGCCTGGACGTCACGGGCCCGTGCCGCCGCGTCGCGCAGCGCGGCGCGTTCGTCCCGTTCCTTCGCCGACACATCACGCTCGCGTGCCACGTCATCGCGCTCATCTCCGGCGTACCGAGCGGCCTCCGTGCCCGCCCCGCCGGCCGGCGCCGGCCTGGCCCGCTCGCGCAGCACGGCCGCCATCTGCAACGCCATCGCGCTGAGGGGGTCGTCGGGATGGCGCTGCGCCAACTGCTCCAACACCATGGCGATCTGCAGCTCGTCCCACTGGTGCTGTGCGCGCACTCCTCCACCTCCGTCGGTCCGCTCACGCGGAACAGGTGCCGTACCGGCTCACTGACCACTTTCCTCCTCGCGTGCCGGCTTCGCGAACCGACCGCACGCGCCGGCAGGCGCGCCGTGAGAGCGTGACATTGCCGAGGCCGAGCGTCTCGATCGGTCGGGAGGGAAGGAGGCGGCCGCGTTGGACGTCCTTCAGCGGTTTCCCAGCGGGCAGCGGTTGCCGGCCTGGGCGCGCTCGGCGGCCTGCCAGACTGACGGGAGCGCGTCGGGAAGCACGCGCCGGCGAAGGTCGGAAACGTTCCGCGAGGAGGACGCGTGGCACGGGTACTGGTGATCGGACTCGATCCCGCCAAGATCGAGGGCTGGGACCCGAAGCCGGTTCAGGAGGCGCTCGCGCGCGGTCAGGCCCGCTTCGACGCTCACGGCATCGAGGCGGACATGTGCCTGCTGGCGCTCGACGACGATCCCGAGGGGACGATCGTGGCGGCGCTGACCGGCAAGGACTACGCCTGCGTGGTGATCGGGGGCGGCATCCGCAAGCACGAGCCGTTGCTCGAGTTCTTCGAGAAGGCGGTCAACCTGGTCCGCCGGCACGCGCCCGGCGCGGCCATCGCCTTCAACAGCGGCCCCGAGGATTCCGCCGACGCGGCGCTTCGGTGGCTGCGCTAGGTGATGTTGAAGTGGAGGAGCCGGTGCTTGGCGATGCTGTGCACTTCGGCGCCGTAGCCTGAAATGTGACCGGCCATCCATACCAGCAGTTCGTTCTGGACGGGGGTGGCATCGCCCCACATCCCGTAGAAGCGCTGCCTTGTGGTGCAGATAGGACGCAGCGTGCCGGCCAGGACCGATTGCCAGACGGCGGCGGCTGATGCTGGATTGTCTCCTGCTCGATAGTCGCTGATGGCGATGATACCGTTGGCCCGGAGCAGGAAACGGCCCATCTCAATGCGGTTCAGCAGTTCGTTGTAGGTCCCGCTCGCCGTGAAGTGGACGAAACGGAATCGCTTGGGGTTCTGGCTCCGAAGCGTCTTCCAGTCCGTCACTGCCAGGTCTGCGGAAAGGCAATTCTCGCCGTCTCGGCAAAAGCGCGACGCCCCTAGGGGGACGGGCCCCAACTCAAGCAAGTCTCCTTCGTGGCAGCAACTGATGGCCTGCCCCAGGAACCAGGCTGCCAGCGTATCTTCACGTGACGTCGGAATCGATGTCACATCTACTTCGCGGGTCGTCGGAACCGTTGCGTCAAAGTTCTTCATCTTCAGGCCCTCAATCACTGGCAGGAACTGGCATCGCCGGCACTCCGCCCAGCGATTCCGGCTGCTTTTTAAATGCCTTGGTCCAAGGACCTCCCAGATAGCGCGCCGCTCCGATGACCACGGCGTCCTGCGGGCATGCGTTCACGTGCACGGGCAGATCCAGACGCTGGCGCAGCAACGTCGGCAGCCTCGGCGCCAGTGCCCCGCCACCGGACAGCACCAATCCATGGATCAGCAGTTGCCGGGTCAGTTCAGGGTCACAGGAGTTGCGCAGATCCTCCAGCGCCTCAACGATCTGGTCGAACACCCGGGTGGAAGCGGAAGCTATTTCCCCGGCCGTCACGGTGTGGACCGTCGGCTTGCCCGAGTCGAGGTCCTGGCCGCAGATCTCCAGCGGCTCGTGGTCTCCCGCCTCAACGACCAGCGACTCCGCCTGGACTCTCGATCGTTCGGCCGCTTCCATGCTCACCACGAGCCGGTATTCCCGCAGGGCCCATGCCGCGACCGCCTGATCGAATCGCAGGCCGCCCACCGGCAAGGTGCGGTGCGTCCATACCCTGCCTTTGGCGACGATCGCCATTCTGGTCGCGTTCCCGCCAAGGTCCGCGACCATCCGCGCCGATATGCCGGCCCCGTCCACCTGGTGTCCGAGCGCGGCGGCGAGCCCATGGTCGACCGGTAGCACCTGACGGGCCCCCGCCCGCGAAACGACCTGCTCCAAAGCTCGCCGTTCCATTTTCGCGGCCCCCGAGGGCACCGCGACCGCGACTCGGGGCCGTACACGCACGCGTCCCTTATGTGCTTCCTTGAGCAACCATCGCACAAGCGCCACAGCCGCGCCGTATTCGGTTACCGTGCCATTCCAAACCGGCCGGACGAGCTCCACATCACGCCAGCCAAGTTCATCGCCTTCCAGCGCGTCCCGCCCCACGACCAGGGCCCGTCCACTATTGCGGCTCACCATCACGACCGACGGCACGCAAATGCGTATCTGCCGTTCAGGTACGAAAATACGCGAGTGGACGGTGCCCAGATCCAGCGCGGTATCGGCATTCACAACCGCTGAAAGCAATCCCATGGAAGACCCTTAAGTGATCTTGTTCATTCGCATACCGTAAATTACTCGATCTTGAGCCTGACCTAACCCATCGCCCGGCAAAAAGATCATCAAGCGCCCCCGACAAGGAGGCGATGAATTCCTCAGGTCGCGAGAATCCCGTCACAAGGACCCATTCAAACAACACCATCTACCCGAAAGCCGACGCACCCATACAATCGGGCTCCCCGCCGCCAACCGCCGCCGCTTTCCCGCCTACATGCCGGCGTCGAGAAGATCGTGGAGGGCTTGGAGGACGGCCTCGGGGTGCTCTTCGTGGAGCCAGCCGTGCCCGGCGTCGATGATCCGGTGCCGGCCGCGGCGCGCCGAGGCGGCCAGCTGTGCGTGCAAGGTGGTCTTGGCGTCGTTGATCTCTGCGAGCAACTCCGCGGGCCACAGCTGCGCCTGGGTGTCGTCGTGTCCCAGAGCGGTGAGCACGATCAGTGGCACGTCAGGAAGCCCGGCCCCCTTCCGCAGCTCCCCGGCGACCTGGTCGTAGAGATTGCGGTCCTCCAGCAGGCCCGCCTTCCACGCCGTAGTGAGGTGGTGATCGATGAGGGCCTGCCGCACACTGTCCGGCCAGGCGGAGAAATGCGGTGCGATCTGGTCGCGTGCCTGCCGGAGCTGCTCGGGCGTCAGCTCGGGAATCTGCTGGTGATGCATTTCCGCGAGCTTGTCTCGCGCCTGCCGGGGACCACGGTCATACAGTTCCTCGTGGAAGGGGTCCAGCAGCAGCAGAGCCGCCGTCTCGTCCGGGAAGCGCTGCGCGTAGTGACGCGCGTAAGCCCCGCCCAGCGAGTGGCCCACCAGCACATAGGGCGCGGGGATCTTTGCGGCGCGCAGCAATTCGTGTAGTTCGCCGGTGACCTCGGCAGCGGTTCGGGGCAGCTCGACCCGGTCGCTCCAGCCGGTGCCGGCCCGGTCGTAGAGGACGCTGCAGGTGAACTCAGCCACCTGGTCATGGATGTTGAGGTAGTCCAAGCCGACCTGTCCGGCGCCCGGCAAGAACACCACGGCCGGCCCTCCGGTTCCCGAACGGTGCAGCGCCAGTCGCCGTCCATGCACCGAGTAGAGACGGCCCAGCGGCGGCGCGCCGGTTCCCCGGCCGGACGAGATGGGGTGCATCGCCACTCCTTCGATGTCATGGCGAACGTCCACCATTCGCAACTTCTGCGAACGGTAGCATATGTGCGATCATTCGTCGGATGGACACCTTGGAACTGCTCGCTCACCCCGTGCGGCTGCGCATCGTCCAGGCCATGGCGGGCGGGCGGGTCCGCACCACCGCTCAGCTGGCCGGCCATATCCCCGATGTGCACAAGGCCACCGTGTACCGGCACGTCGGCCTGCTCGCCGACGGCGGCGTCCTGGAAGTGGTCGGCGAGCAGCGCGTGCGCGGCGCGGTGGAACGCCGCTACCGGCTGTGCCGGGAACGAGCCGTGATCAGTGCCGACACGATCGAGTCGATGTCACCGGCCGACCACCGCCGCGCGTTCACCGCCGCCGTGGCCGCCCTGCTCGCCGAGTTCACCGCCTACCTCGACCGCGACGACGCCGACCCGATCGCCGATCTGGTGGGCTACCGGCAGCACGTGCTCTGGCTCAGCCCGGACGAGCGCGCCGAGATGATCGACAAGATGCGCGACGCGATCACCCCCCAGCTGACGAACCCGCCCGCACCACACCGCACACCGCACCTGCTCAGCCCGATCCTGTTCCCAGTCGCCGAACCGCCGCAAGGCACCTCCGAAGACTGCCGTTGAGATCCGCCCCGTCGTCCTGGCTGCCCAGGACCCTCAAAGAGGACGTGGACGGTCGGCGTTAGCACCGTCCAGGAGAGGGCAGGCCGTGGCGGGCAGTGCTCAGCCTGAGCTGAGCTTGTCGCCGCAGATGCAGGCCAGCTTGCCGTCGGCGGTATAGGTGTCCAGCCGCGTGCCGGCGTAGTGGTCGATGTGGAAGACGAAGATGCGCCGGCCCGCCACCGGGCCCGGCAGCAGCGGCACCTGGTAGGCGGGGCCGTTGATGGAGGTGGACAGGACGAGCCGGGTGACGTCCTCGCCGACGAGCCCGGAGACCTGGGTCATGTCGTCGGGCAGCAGCATCGTGCTGTAGTTGACGTCGTGAAGACCGCGTGCGTCCAGAACACCACCGAGTCACGCGGCAACGCCACCGCCGCCGCGACGGTCGCCACGGCGAACACCCCGGTGGCGCAGCGCCGCCCGCCGCTCACCGATGACCAGCAGATACGGAACGAAGATCAGCGGCGTCAGCTTGATCGCACCGGCCAGCCCGATCGCCACACCCCGCCACCGCGCCGGCACCAGGCCCGCCGCGTCCGCGAACGCCAGCACCACCAAGAAGACGCTGACCTGCCCGAACCGCAGCCCGCTCTGCAATGGCACCGACAGCAACAGCAACGAAGCCGCCCCCAGCACGAGCGGCCATCGCGTCCGGCCGAGCCCGCGGGCCACCAGCCAGCCCGAGCGCCGCCCCGCAGGTCCTTGTGGTGTGAAGCCGAGCATGAGTAGATGCGGACGCGACTGGCTGGAGGACGACCAGAAGGGAGCGTTGTGATCGAAGTCGATGTCACGGACGGGATCGGGGTCGTGCGGCTGGCCCACGGCAAGGTCAACGCGCTGGATCTGGAACTGTGCGGGGCGATCGAGTCGACGCTGCGCGACCTGGACTCCGGGCAGGTCAGAGCCGTCGTGCTCACCGGCTCCGGGCGGGCTTTCTCGGCCGGGGTCGATCTGGAGCGCATCGTCGCAGGTGGCGCCGACTACGTCGCCGATTACCTTCCGGCACTGATCGCGGCGTTCCGGGCCCTCTTCGACACGGGCAAGCCCGTGGTGGCCGCGATCAACGGCCACGCGATCGCCGGTGGTTGCGTGCTGGCCGCGGCATGCGACCATCGCGTCATGGCCGCCGGGACGATCGGCGTGCCCGAACTCTACGTCGGGGTGCCGTTCCCCGCCGTGGCCCTGGAGATCATGGAGTACGCGCTGGGGCCGGTCGCCGCGCGCCGGATGATTCTGGAAGGCCGCAACCACGAGCCCGCCGAGGCGCTGGCGCACGGCCTCGTCGACGAGGTGGTCGAGCCTGAAGAACTGCTCGACCGCGCTATGTCAGTGGCCGACCGGCTGGCCACGGCCATTCCCGCCGACGCATTCCGCCACACCAAGCGCCAGTTGCACGGCGACGCGAGCGTTCGCCGCGATGCGGAGCCGACGACGCTGAGTTTGTGGCAGACCGCAGCGGCCGACGGCCGAATCAGAGCCTTCATGGACCGCACGATCACCTCCCGCCAGCACCCCCGTTGAAGGCAGTCGACGCCACAGGTGGTGCACGGCCTCGTCGGGGGCGGTTGTGTCCGCAGTGCGGGGTCTCGGGGAGTGTGACGATCAGCCATGGACGCGCGCTCTCGTAGCGTCGCCGGGCCGTATAGCCGACCTTGACGAGCCGTACGGCGAGTTGCTCCAAGTACTCGGTCGCGGCCATGGCTCACATCGTCTGCGGCTTTCACGGCGCGGTCAGCTGTACAGGACGCGATAGCGGAGATGCGTCACATCGCGGGCGTCCAGGCGTCGGATCAGGTCGAGCTCGATGCGGTCGTCAAGGTCGTCGAACAACCGGCGGCCGCCGCCGAGCAGGACCTGGACGAGGTGGATCTCCATCTCGTCCACCAGTCCGGCCCGTAGTAGTGCCTGGGCCGCGCTGGCGCCGTGCACCATGATGGGACTGTCGCCTGCCGCGGCGCGCGCTTGCGCTACGCAGTCTTCGACGTCGGTGACGAACTTCGCGCTGCCCGGCGGCACGTCCGCCTCGTCGATGTGGTGGGTCAGGACGAAGATCGGCACACCGTCGTGGTGATCACCCTGCCAGCGTCCGGCCAGCTCGAACGTGCGGCGGCCGGAGATCACGGCGCCCGTCGCCATGGCCTCGCGGTACACCTGTCCGCTCGGGCCATCGGACATCCGGTCGTCCAGCCAGTTGAACAGCCGCCCGCCGCCGCGGCCGAGCTCCTGGCCCGGGCGGTCGTCAGGTCCGGCGATGAAGCCGTCGAGGGACATCGACATGTAGAGCACTACTTGTGACATGCGTTCCTCCAATGTGGTCACGTTCGTGCTCAATGAGACCTTCCGGAGACTAAAAACTCATCGGTCCGCGAGTAGGTCTAGGGTTCGGGTGGCGTTGTGAGGGGCGTCGGTTGGTAGAAGCCGCAGTTGTACGTGGGTGACGCCCCATTCTCGGTATTGCTCTAGGTGTTTCGAGACTTCTTTTGGTGTGCCGACCAGCCAGGGCTCTGGGTCGTCTGTGGTTGCGCCGATGTTCCACAAGCCCGCGTTGGTGTAATAGCTGCGGATGTTTTTGAACGTCTGCTCGGCCTGGTGATGGGCCTCGGCGGAGTCTTCGGCGATCAGGCAGAGGCGGTTGACCGTGATCGTCGCGGGCTGTCCCTCGGTGAGGTGGCCCTGGTAGTTGGCGCACTGGCTGCGTAGGAGGCGGTCCGAGTAGTTGGTGGCCGCGTAATAACCGTCCGCGGAACGGGCGGCGCGGCGGGCGGCGGCGTCGCCCTGGCCACCTACCAGTAGTTTCGGGCCGGTGGGCCGGTAGTGCGGTGGCACGACCGGGCGCCGCAGCGAGGTGAGGAGACGGTCGATCGCCGCGCCGCCCGGCTGGTCGGGGCCGCCGAAGGTTCCGCGGAGAGCTGGGGCCCCTAGGCCGATGCCTAGGGTCAGGCGGCCCGCGCTGATCTGGTCGACGAGTGCGGCCTCCACGGCAAGGCGGGCGGGGTCGTATGTGCGGGCTAGGAGCACGCCGGTTCCTAGCTGAAGGGGTGTCAGCGCCGCTAGGTGAGACAGGCTGATGAGCGGGGACGGCAGGTGGAACGAGCGGGGGGACGAATGGTAGCTCTCGCCTAGCCAAACCGATTCCAGCCCGGCTTCCGCGGCACGGGAGAGAAACTGCTCTGCTGTTTGCAGTTGTGGCGGGAGGGGGCGGTCGGAGCCCAGGTCGAGGGCGAGGCCGAAGGTCAGGCCGCTCATGCCGGGATCGCGAACTGGGGAAGGGGCTCGCCGTCCTCGATGACGGTGATCACGCGGCGGCCTATCTCGACTGCGGTGAGGTCGTCGGTGATCACCCTGCCCATCGCACGGGTTCCCTCGTCCAAGTCGACGAGAGCCACGGCGTACGGGGCTAGTTCGGCGAATCCGGCGGGCGGGCTGTGGACGATCGTGAAGCTGTAGATGGTGCCGTGGCCGCTGACCGTGATCTCTTCGACTGGGCCTCCGCAGCTGACGCAGAGGAGTCTCGGGTAGAACTGCACGTTGTTGCAGGTGGAGCACTGTTGGATGCTCCGTGTGCCCTTCTCCGCCTCTTCCCAGTACCGCGCGGCGTCCGGGGTGATCTTCGGTAGTGGGCGCTCGCTCATGCCGCCTCCAGGCGCAGGATCGCGGTGGCGGCCGTGGAGAGCTGGCCGCCGGTTCCGTGGCAGAGGGCGGTCCGGGGCGCTCCCGCCTGGCGCTGCCCGGCCTCGCCGCGCAACTGGCGCACCGCCTCGATGATCAGAAAGATGCCGAACATTCCGGGGTGGCAGTACGACAGGCCGCCGCCGCTGGTGTTGAGGGGGAAATCTCCGTTCGGACGGATGCGGCCTGAGGAGATGAAGTCGGCGGCCTCGCCCTTGCCGCAAAAGCCGAGGTCTTCCAGGGTGAGGAGCACGGTGATGGTGAACGAGTCGTAGATCTGCGCGATGTCGATGTCGGCGGGGCCCAGCCCGGCACGGGTGAACGCGCGTCGTCCGCTCTCGCTCGCGGCGGTGTCGGTGATCTCGACCGCGTTCCCGATCGACTCGTGCGACTGCGCGTAGCCCGTCCCGCTGATCAGGACGGCGTCGGCGCGCAGGTCCCGGGCCCGTTCGGCGGACGTCATGACCACCGCCCCGCCGCCGTCGGTCACCAGGCAGCAGTCGAGCGCGCGCAGCGGGGTGCTGATCATGCGGGACGCGAGTACGTCGTCGACGGTCAGCTCGTCCTTGCGCATCGCCTTGGGGTTGAGCGCGGCCCACTGGCGTGCGGCCACCGCGACTTCGGCGAGGTCTGAGGGGGTTGCGCCGTACAGATGCATGTAGCGCTGAGCCGCGAGAGCGTAGCCGCCGAGGGGCAGCGGCAGCCCGTAGGGGACCTCGAACTGGTAGCCGAACTCGGCGGGCCTGCCTCCCAGCGCGCGCGTCCTGCTGGAGTACTGCGTCGAGCCGTAGCTGATCAGCACGGTCTCGCACAGGCCGCACTCGATCGCCGCCGCGGCCCGTTCCAGCGCGGCGATGAAACCGGACCCGCCGGTGTTGGTGTCGTCCACGTACCGGGGCCGCAGCCCAAGGTACTCGGCGGCACTGACAGCCTGCCGTTCGGTGTAGGGGTATCCGGACGTCATGAAGCCGTCCACGTCGGCGGGCCGCAGCCCCGCGTCCTGGAGCGCCGCCGCCATCGCCTGCTGTTGCAGGGAGAAGACGGTGTGCCCGGGGGTCTTGCCGAGATCGCTCTCGGCCACGCCGACGATGGCCGTCCGGTCCCGGAGGCCGGTTGACTGCATGCGAACTCCTATGTCGTGGCCGCGCGGAGCGCGACGCGCACCGGGGCGTCCGTGTTGTCGAGGACGTTCTGGACGTTCACTCCCGGGGCCAGCTCCGTCAGCACGAATTCGCCGCCCGCGATGTCGAGGACGCCGAGGTCGGTGATCACCCGATGGGCGACGCTCCGGCCGGTCAGCGGCATCGTGCAGGACGACACCAGCTTGGGCCGCCCGTGCTTGTCGGTGTGCGCGGTGAGGATCAGCACCTTCTTCGCGCCGGCGACCAGGTCCATCGCCCCGCCCATGCCGCGGACGAGGCTTCCTGGCACGGTCCAATTGGCGAGGTCGCCGTTGGCGGCGACCTGCATCGCGCCGAGGATCGCGACGTCGATGTGCCCACCGCGGATCATCGCGAACGACGCCGCCGAGTCGAAACAGGCGGCGTTCCGGACGAGCGTCACGGTCTCCTTGCCCGCGTTGACCAAGTCCGCGTCCACCTCGTCCGCCAGCGGGTACGGGCCGACGCCGAGCAGGCCGTTCTCACTGTGCAGCACGATGTCCGCGTCCCCGGGGAGGTGATTGGCGACCAGGGTGGGAAGGCCGATGCCGAGGTTGACGTACTGGCCGGCGCTCGCCTCCCGCGCCGCGCGCCGGGCGATCTCGTCTCTGGTCCACGCCATGTGCGGTCAGGCCTCCCGGGTCGTGATCTTCTCGATGGGCTTGCCGGATCTCTCGGCGAGGGTGAGCCGCCGGACGAAGATCCCGGGCGTGTGGACATGGTCGGGATCGAGCCGGTCCACGAGGTGTTCGGCCTCGGCGATCGTCACGGCGCCGGCCATCGCCACCAGGGGGTTGAAGTTGCGGGCGGCGAGGCGGTAGCGCAGGTTGCCCGCCGGATCGGCCTCGTGCGCCCGGACCAGCGCGAAGTCGGCGTGCAGCGCCTCTTCGAGCACGTGGCGGCGGCCCCCGAAGTCGCGGGTCTCCTTCGGCTCGCTGACCTTGGCGACGGTGCCGTCCGGCGCGTACCGGAGCGGCAGCCCGCCCTCGCTGACCTGCGTTCCCGCGCCGGTCGGGGTGTAGAACGCCGCGATGCCCGCACCGGCGGCGCGCATGCGCTCGGCGAGGGTGCCCTGCGGGGTGAGGTCGATCTCGATCTCACCGGCGAGGACCTGCCGGGCGAACTCCTTGTTCAGCCCGATGTAGGAGCAGGTGACCTTGCGCAGGCGTCCCGCCGCGAGCAGCTTGCCGAGCCCTTGGGCGTCGACGCCGCAGTTGTTGGCGATGATGTGCAGATCGCGGGTGCCCTGGTCGAGGAGGGCGTCGATCAGTTCGAACGGGGTCCCGCAGATCCCGAACCCTCCGACGGCGATGGTCGCGCCGTCGGGAATGTCACCGACGGCCTCGGCCCCGGTCAACAGCTGCTTGCCCATAGGGCCCTCCTTGCGTTGCGGTCTGTCGCGAGGCGTCGCGATCTTGCGCGAGGCGTCGTCGTCCTGGCAGGGGCGGGCGTCATTCGGAGGGGCCGCCCATCTTCGCCGTCAGCTGCCGCGCCGTGGACAGCAGCAGGCGCAGTTGCGGCGACTCCGGCTCCAGCGACATCGCCTGGACCGTGTTGAGCAGCGCCATCGACGCGCACAGCCCGGTCTCGTCGAAGATCGGGGCCGCGAGGATGGCGATGCCGCGGCCGTTGTCGACGGCCGCGTAGCCGCCTGCCTGCACGCCTTCCAGCCGTTCGCGGAGCCGGGCCTGCGCGTCGCTCGGCCAGGTGGCGATCAGCCGGTCCGCGAGCAGCTGGTCGCGGTGGAACGCCAGGAACACCGCGGCCTGGCCACTGCTCAGATCGAGCTGTGTGCCGACCTTGACCCGCACGGACACCGTGCCCGCCGCGTCCTCCTCGACCCGCGACACGACCGGGCCGGACGAGCCCCACAAGCTCAGCACCGCCGTGGAGTGCGTTCCGGCGGCGAGCTCGCTCATGTACGGGGGCGCCAGATCGAGGATCTCCCTGCGGGACAGGGCGAAGACCCCGAGCTGGAGGGCCAGCGGGCCCGGCGCGAACGATCCCTCGCCGCGGCGTTCGAGCAGCCCGGCCGAGGCCAGCGACGTGCAGTAGCGGTAGGTGGTGGTCCGGTTGAGCCCGATGGCGGAGGCGGCGCCGGCCGCCGTGATCTCGGGGGTGCCGGGGCCGAACAGCGCGAGGATCTGGGCCGCGCGGGCGACCGCCTGGATGTCGGCGGGCTGCCCACCAGGGCCTTCGGCGTCAGGACGACTCACCGAGCAACCTCCACGTTCGCATTTTGAATACGGTGTTCAAAATCTAGCCTTGGTTGGCTCGGGTTTTCAACTCGGCATGGCTTGAACTGGCAGTCTGAGGCTCTCAGACGGAGATGACGTTCGCAATGAGAGCTTGACATTCACGATACGAACGTTCCACAGTGGCACTGAGGTCACCAGGAGTCATTCCTTGGCCATGGACCGCCACAGCACCTGACACCACTGCACTTGGGAGCACCGCTCATGGCGTCACCGCCACCCGCCGCCGAAGTCCTCACCGGCCTCGTCGACCTGCACTGCCACTCCGGCCCCAACCCGTTCCCGCGCGAGTTCGACCATGCCGAAGGGGCCAAGGACGGCGAGCGCCTCCAGATGCGCGCGATGCTCGTCAAGTCGCACCACCACAACACCGTGATGGACGTGCTTGCCATGCGGGACAGGCTGGCCACGATCCGAACCGAGGTGTTCGGCGGGATCGCGCTCAACGCCCAGGTGGGCGGCATCAACCCCTACGCGGTCGCGATGTGCCTGCGCATGGGCGGCAAGGCCGTCTGGTTCCCGACCTTCTCCTCGCAGCGCCACCTCGACGCGCACCCCGAAGGCGGCGGCTTCCCGACCGCGACGGTCGAGCTACCGTCCCGGATCGTGCCCATGTGCACCGAGGACGGCAAGCTCGTTCCCGAGGCGCACGACGTGCTCGACCTCGTTCAGGAGACCGGGACGATCGTCTCCGGCGGCCACGGCCATCCCGAGCACATCCGCGAACTCTTCACCCAGGCCAAGGCCCGCGGCGTCGAGCGCATGCTGATCAACCATCCCGACTTCGTGATCGGCGCCGATCCGGCGCTGTGCAGGGAGTTCGTGCGGATGGGCGCCTACGTCGAGCACGAGGTCGGTATGTACGATCCGCTCGGGAACAAGAAATGGGATCCGGCGAACCTCCTCCACTGGATCCGCGAGGTCGGGCCCGAGCACACGGTCCTCGCCTCCGACCTCGGCCAGAAGGACCGGCCCATGCCGGTCGACGCGTTCCTGCGCGTCGGCCAGGCACTGCTGGACCTCGGTCTGCCCGCGGCCGACCTCCGGCGCGTGACCCGTGACAATCCCTCGTTCCTGCTGGGCCTTCCCAACTGAAACGACCTGACGGAGACGGCCTGACAGAGAAGGAGCCTTCATGACGTACGCGTCCGACGATCCCCGGTCCGCCCTGGCGGCCAAGCCGGGCGAGGCCGCTGCCGCGCCTGCCGCCGATCCCCACGCGCCGATCGCGGCCCCGGAGTACTACGACTTCAGCCGGCTCGGACCGGACGAGGTCAGCGAGGCGGGCTCGCGCACCTGGATCGTCCGAGCCCAGAACGTCGTGTTGCTCTACACGCGGGCCGTGGCGGGGGAGCGGCTGATCCGCGACGGGCAGCGCGACGAGTACATGGTGATCCTGCCGCACGACGACGCGAAGGTCGTGATCGAATCCGCGTCTGCGTCCGGGCGTGCGTCCGGCGGCGATGGCGAAAGCGTGACGGGGAGGTCGATCGCGATCGTCCCGCCCGGCGACAGCGTGATCACCGTCGAGTCGGCCACTGACGTAGTACGGCTGTTCACCCCCCACAACGACGACCTTGCGAGGCGCGCCCGCAACGCCGACTCGTACGCCGCGCCGCACCCCCGCGTCGCGCTGCTCGCCGAGTGGCCCGAGCCGGTGGGCGGCGACAAGCTGCGCGTCTACTCGGACATCTCCGAGATCGAGCGCAGCCCCGACCGCCTGGGCCGCATCTTCCGGTCGAGGGCTTTCATGGCCAACTTCCTCTACCACTACGACGGCCCGCGCGACGCGACCAAGCTCTCCCCGCACGATCACGCCGACTTCGAGCAGATCTCCCTGGCCGTCTCAGGCGAATTCGTGCATCACATCCGAACGCCTTGGACGAAGAGCCGGATGGCCTGGCGCGACGACGAACACGTCCGCGTCGGCAGCCCGTCCGTCGCGATCATCCCGCCGCCCGCGGTGCACACCACCGAGGCGTCCGGGCACGGCCGCAACCAGCTGCTCGACATCTTCGCCGGCCCACGCCGCGACTTCTCCGCCAAGCGGGGCTGGGTGCTCAACGCCGGCGACTATCCCGCACCGGACGACGTAGAGGAGCGCTGATGACCTTCGAGAACGCCTTCGCGGGGCTCGCGGGCCCGATCCCCGTGGGCACGTGGATCAAGCTCTCCGCCACGGAGTCGATCGAGGCCATGGCGCACGCCGGGTTCGACTTCGTCGTCATCGACCTCGAACACACCCTGCTGTCGGCCGAGACGGCGGCCCGGCACATCGCGCTCGCGTCGGCCCTCGGCATGCGGCCGCTGGTGCGCGTCCCCGACCACACGCCGTCCACCGTGCAGCGGCTGCTCGACGCGGGCGCGGGCGGGATCCTCTTCCCCCACGTGGACGACGCGCGCACCGCGGGCGAGGTCGCGGCGGCCACCCGCTTCCCGCCGCACGGACGGCGCGGCAGCGGCGGCACCTCCCGCGCCGGTGAATGGGGCACGCTGCCCCGGTCGGAGTATCTGCGGCGCGGCAACGAGGACGTGCTCTGCCTGCCGCAGCTGGAGAGCCGGGCGGCGATCGAGGCGGTCGACGACATCCTCGCCGTGGACGGCGTCGACGGCGTGTTCGTCGGCGCCGCAGACCTCGCGCTCGACCTGGGGCTCCCGGGCGGCGACCCGGAGATCAAGAAGCTCGTCGAGCGGGTGAGCGAGGCGGCGCGGCGGGCGGGCAAGCCGTCCGGCGTCGCCTACGGATCCGACGTGCAAGGACTGGACAGGGCCGTCCGGAACGGTCATGGCTTCGTGATTCTCGGGAACGACGCGTCCCTGCTGGTCGAAGCCGCGTCCGGGTTGCTCGACGGCGCGCGTTCGGCGGTGACGGCATGAGCGTCCAGGACGGCGGTGACGCGGCGGGCTTCCGGTTCGTCCCTGACCGGATCTACCGGATGCCCGTCCTCTTCGGGCCGACACCGGGCCCTCGCCAGCGGCTGGACGACTCCCGCTGGCACGGCGCGCCGTCCCCTCTCCAGACCACGGTCTGGGCCGACTTCCCCGCGGAGCCCGGCAAGCTTGAGGCCTTCCTGCCCGAGGGATTCCGGCTGGACGGGGAGCCGACCGTACGGGTGCGGTTCCGCTACCTCTCGCGGATCGCCTGGCTCGCCGGGCGCGGCTACAACATCCTGGACCTCGCGGTGCCGGTGACCTACGAAGGCCGGCAGGAGCGTGTCAGCGGAGACCTCGTGCTCGTGCTCTGGGAGAGCCTCGCCGACCCGATCATCTCGGGGCGGGAAGAGCTCGGATACGCAAAGCTCTACGCGGAGATCCCGCCGATGCGTGGCGCCGCCGAGAACGGTCACGTCGCCGCGCACGCCTCATGGGACGGCTTCACGTTCGCCGAACTGGCCATCGACGGCATCGGCGCCCCGGAACGCATCGGCGCGCCGGAAGCCCCCGGTTCGGGTGACGCGGACGCACCCCTCCTCCACGTCAAGTACGTCCCGTCCACCACGAATCCAGGCACGCCGGACGCGCACTACGTGACGGTCACCCCACCCGACTACCCCAAGCGCCGCGTCCTCGATCGGCGCTCGGGCAGCCGGGCGACCGTGACGTTCACCGCCGGTGACTTCGACCGGCTGCCCACCCTCCACCACATCACCGGACCGCTGGCCGGGCTCGGCCTGTCGGAGACGAGCGCCTGCGGGGTCCTGACGACGCTCGGCGGCAAGGACCTGTCCGACCAGTACACGGCGATCTGAGGCAGGAGCACGACCATGACCAGCGCGGAGCAACCACCGCCGATCATCGAGATCGATCACGTCGACAAGCAGTACAGGTCCCGCCGCGCGGAGGCAGTGCACGCCCTGAAGGACGTCAGCCTGTCCATCCGGGACGGGGAGTTCGTCTCGATCGTCGGGCCGAGCGGCTGCGGCAAGAGCACGCTCCTGAAGATCGTCAACGGGCTGGAGCACCACACCGGCGGCGTCCTGAGATTCCATACCGACTCCGAAGACCCGCGCCAGGCCATGGGCATGGTCTTCCAGCAGCCCCTCCTGCTGCCCTGGCGGACGATCCTCGACAACGTGCTGCTGCCCCGCGACCTGCGGGGCCGGGCCGGACGCGGCGCCGATGTGGAACGCGCCAAAACCCTCCTGCGCACCCTGCGGCTCGGCGACTTCATGGACCGGCACCCCAAGGAGCTGTCCGGCGGGATGCAGCAGCGCGTCGGCATCGCGCGGGCGCTCATGCACGATCCGCCGATCCTGCTGATGGACGAACCGTTCGGCGCGCTCGACGCGATGACCCGCGACCAGATGTCGCTGGAGCTGCTGCAGATCTGGGAACGCGACCGCAAGACCGTCCTGTTCGTGACGCACAGCATCTCTGAGGCCGTCCTGCTGTCGGACCGCGTGGTGGTCATGTCGTCGCGGCCCGGCCGGATCGTCAGCGTCGTCGACGTCGGGCTGCCCCGTCCCCGCCGCCTCTCCGACATCAACACCGAGCAGTTCGGGGCCTACGTCAAGGAGATCCGCACGACCCTCGACTCCCAGCACGAACTCGCCACCACCTGACCGCATCCGTCCCGCAGAGGAGAGCACCATGACGACGGTCGCGGATCGTCCGGGGCCTGCCGGCCCCGGGAAGACGCACACGATCGAGGCGCGCACGGCCGGCGGCCGCCGTTTCCGCCCCAAGGACCTGCCCGGCTGGGCGCTGAGCTCGGCCCTGTTCGCCCTCGTCCTGCTGGCGTGGGAGATCGTGGTCCGGGTGACCGACGTGTCGCCCATCATCGTCCCGCCGCCCAGCGACATCTCGGTGGCGCTGGCGAAGGGCGTGGTCGACGGCGATCTGGTCTTTCACACCTGGGTGACCCTTCAGGAGATCCTGGGCGGGTTCCTGCTCGCGACGGTTCTCGCGATGTCGCTTGCCCTGCTGGTCAGCCAGTCGACTCTGGCGGAGAAGGCGGTGCTGCCGTTGGTCGTGACGATCCAGGCGGTGCCGAAGGTGGCCGTCGCGCCGCTGCTGCTGATCTGGTTCGGGTTCGGGATGACCTCCAAGACCCTTACCACCGCGCTGATCGCGTTCTTCCCCCTGCTCATCAACGCGATCCTCGGGCTCAACTCCTCCGGGGCGGACGAGCGGAACATGCTCCGCTCGTTCGGGGCGTCGGAGTGGCAGGTGATGCGGCGGCTGCGCATCCCGGGGGCGATGCCGTACGTGCTCGCCGGCCTCGACTCGGCGGCGATCCTGTCGGTGCTGGGCGCCATCGTCGCCGAGTTCGTCGGCGCGCAGGCGGGCCTGGGCTATGTCATCCAGGCGTCCAACACCCAGCTCGACACCGCGTCCATGTTCGCCGTGCTGGTGATCCTGTCGATCATCGGCCTGGTGATGCACTTCCTGATCACCGGCATCGGCCGCAGGCTCGTGTTCTGGTCGGCCGACAACGACGTGCACGTCCAGGACGTGTGAGGAGGACAGGGGATGCAGCTCAAGCTCCACCCGAAAGCCCGGCCGGCGGTCCGGCCCCGGGCGGCGGTCCGGCGTCCCTCCCGGGCCGCCGCCGTCCTCGCGACCCTGGTGTGCGCGTCCGCCCTGACGGCGTGCGGCCAGCCCGTGGCGGGCGTCGGCGCGCCGGACGGCGACAAGGTCGTCATCACCCTGTCGGCCAAGACCTGGAACGCGGGCTTGGCGAGCCTTGCCGTCTCCGAGAAGCGCGGCTACTTCGCCGACGAGAACCTCAACGTCAGCTTCGTCCTGCTCGACGGGGCGACCATCCAGGCACAGCAGGTCGCCACCAACAACGCCACCGTCGGGGCCATCACCCCCGAGCCGGTCATCTTCGGCGACCAGCCGGGCAAACGGCTCAACCTGCGCTACTTCTCCTCGTTCTACCGCAAGAACATCTACGGGCTGCGCGTGCCGGCGGGCTCACCGATCAAGAGCCTGGCGGACCTGCGCGGCAAGAAGATAGGCGCCGCGTCCCTGGGCAGCGCCTCGGTGACCAACGTGCAGGTGGCGCTGCAGGACGCCGGGATCCCCAAGAGCGCGGTGACGTTCGTCGCGATCGGCACCGGCGCGCAGCAGGCGACCGCCCTGAAGAACCGGGACGTGGACGCCGTCGCCCTCTTCGACACCCAGTTCCAGATCCTGGAGAACAACGGCGTCCCGCTGCGCCGGATCCCGCTGCCGAAGATCGACGAACTCGCGGGCGGCGGCCTGGTGGCCACGTCCGCCAATCTCCGCCGCAAGCCCGAGCTGTACGCCCGCATCGGACGGGCCGTGGCCAAGGGCGTCGTCTTCGCCCAGGAGAACCCGACGGCCGCGATCAACGATCTCTATGCCGCGCATCCCCAGGCGCGCAACGCCGCCATCCCGCTGAGCAAGGCGCGGGCCAACGACACCAAGGTGCTCACCGTCCGCATGCAGACCCTAGGGGTGCAGCCCGGCGAGCAGCAGTGGGGCATCCTCAAGGCCTCCGAGCTGCAACGCAACATCGACTACATGAAACGGGCCGGCCTGATCACCCAGAACGTCGACGTGAACGACATCTTCACCTCCGACCTCACCGCCGAAATCAACAAGTTCGACCCGGCCCCCATCCGAGCGGCCGCCCGAGCGGCGCGGACGTAAGGCACAGACGTAGGCACGGGCGCAGACACAGGCGCAGGCGCGGGCCTGCTGCTCAGGCGCCGGTTCGGGAGGGCTCAAGTTCCAGTGCCTCGGCGGGTCCGGGAAACGTCGGCCGCGTTCGGGCGGGGGAGCGGCGGGAGAGCAGGCGTCCGATCAGTGCGGCGGCGAGGCCGGCCAGTCCGGCGGCCGCGAAGCCGCCCGCGGGGACGGAGGCGTCGATCGCCACCCCGACGATCGGGGAGCCGAGCGCGAAACCGGCGCTCAGCGCCGAGGACTGCAGGCCTGTCGCCTCGCCCCGCACGCCGGGCGGGGCCAGCCGGCTCACCGTGTCGGCCACCGTGGCGAGGGTCGGCGCGGTGAGGAACCCGGCGCCGACGACGGCCACGCACAACCAGGGCCAGTCGTGGGCGAGCCCGGCGGGAATCGTCACGAGCCCGAGCAGGCCGAGCAGCAGCCAGGTGGGCAACGGCCGGGTCAGCGCGCCATAGACCAGCCCGCCGATGACAGAGGTCACGCCGAGCACGGCGATGATCACGGCTGCCCAGGACACCTGACCCGCTTCTTCGAGCGTGGCGACGACGGCGAGGTCGATGCCGCTGAGCAACATCGTCGTACCGAACGCCATCGTCAGTACGGCGATCATGCGTGCGTCCAGCCATTCCCGGCGCGGGGGGCGCCCGGCCGCCGTCTCCTCCTCCTGGGCGCGCAGCGGCGGGTTGAGCATGGCGATCCCGGCTCCGCCGGCCACGATCGCGGCGCCGACGCCCCACGCGACCACGTCCGGGGACACCTTCGCCGCACACAAGATGACTATGGCCGGGCCCACCATGTACGACAGCTCGCCCTGCACCGATTCCAGCGCGAACGCGGCCCGGCGCTGTCCCGCCGTCGTCATCGCGGCGATCGCCTGCCGGGTCACGGGCTGGGCCGGCACCATCAGCAGGCCCCCCGCGAAGGCGGCGGCCAGCAGGATCCCGTACGGCATGATCGGCACGCTCAGCCAGAACACGACCTGCACCACGACGGTCACCAGCAGCACGGGCCGCAGGCCCCGCCGGTCGATCATGCGGCCGACCAGCGGCCCGCCCAGCGCCATCCCGGCGGTCAGAGCCGCCGCGACACCGCCCGCCGCCGCATAGCTCATGTCCAGGCCCAGCACGACGTACATCGTCAGCGCCATCGCGTCAGCCGTGATCGCGATACGGGCGATCATCGAGACGCCCAGCAGCGATGCCATCCCCGGCACTACGAGCACCTGTCGGTATCTGGTCACTTGTGTGACGCTAGATCACTCATGACACCATAGGAAGTGGTTAATTCGTTGGAGCCGATATAATGGATGCTTATGGCCAGGGATCTCGAAACCACGTTACTGCGCTCGTTCGTCACCGCAGTGCGGGAGGGCAGCATCAGCCGCGCCGCGGGCGCGCTCGGGCATACCCAGCCCGCGCTCAGCCAGCAGTTGCGCAAGCTCGAAAGCGCCGTCGGCCGTCCGCTGCTCTACCGGTCGTCGTCCGGCGTCTCGCCGACCCGGGCGGGTGAGCAGCTCCTGCCGTATGCCGAACGCATCCTCTCGCTTTCCGCACAGGCACTCACCGAGACCGGACGCGCGCTCACCGGCCACTGCGGCGTCGGGTTGCTCGAAGACCTCGCCGCGTCCCAGCTTCCGCAGGCCCTCGCCGACCTCGCCCGGCTGCACCCCGGTGCGACACTCGAAGTGCTCAGCGTTTCCAGGGCCGCGATGCGCGAGGCCTACGACTCAGGCCGCGTCCATCTCGTGTACGACGAGGTGCCAGACCTTCCCGGGCCGCCGCGCTGGACGGTGCGCCGCCCGCTGGTCTGGGCGATCGGCCAAGGCGTGGACGTGACCGCCGATCCGCTGCCGGTGGTGCTGTTCTCGAACCCGTGCTTCTGGCGTACGGCCGTGCTGGAAACGCTGGAACGCGCCGATCGTCCCTGGCGGGTGGCGTTCGAAAGCAACAGCCTGGTCAGCGTGCTCGCCGCACTCCGCGCCGGGCTCGGCGTCGCGGGGCTCATGCCCGCGAACCTCGAACCGGCCATGGCCTGCCACGATCCGGACGCCCTGCCCACCCTGCCGGACGTCGAACTCGGCCTGGCACGGCACCCCCGCACCGAAGGCGACCTGCTGATCGACGCCGTCGAGACCGCCCTGCGCCGCACGATCTGAGCTCCGCTCCCGCCCGTCGAGGCGGTGGATAGGGGAGTTGCGCCCACCTCGCTGGAGGGTTCAGGCCCACTGATTGTCCACGGCTCCGTTCCTAGGTTGAGATCACCCGGAACGAGGAGCCTGCATGACCGAGCACACCAGAAGAAACGTACTGCGGGGCGGCCTGGCCGCGACGGCGGCGGGCATGGCCGTCCCCGCGTTCGCCACAGGCCCCGCCGAGGCGGCCGCGACCCGCCTGACGCCGTCCTGCCCGCCGCCGCCTGGCCCGGCCAAGGTCGGACGGCGCGATCCGCGCTTCCTTTCGCTGGCCTCGCGGGGATACAACCGGCGGTTCGTGGGCAAGCCCGAGCACGTCTGGGTGGTCGGCACGACCGAGCATGTCGTGCGAGCCGTCCAGGACGCGGTCGACAGCGGTAAGAGAGTCACGGTCCGCAGCGGCAGCCATGGCTTCGAGGACTTCGTCGCCGATCCCGCAGTACGGGTTGTCATTGACACCTCCGCCATGACCGCCGTCTACTACGACCCCAGCCGCCGTGCCTTCGCCGTAGAAGCAGGTGCGTTGCTGGGAGATGTGTACCGCAGGCTCTACCTTGGCTGGGGCGTGACGATTCCTGCCGGATGGTGTCCTTCCGTAGGCGCGGGCGGGCACGTCCTGGGCGGAGGCTTCGGTCCCCTGTCGCGATCGATGGGTTTGGCCGTAGACCACCTCCACGCTGTAGAAGTCGTCGTGGTGGACCGTACAGGCAAGGCACGCAGCGTCGTGGCCACCCGCGAACCGTCCGACCCGAACCGCGACCTGTGGTGGGCGCACACCGGCGGCGGAGGCGGCACGTTCGGCATCGTCACCCGCTACTGGTTCCGCACGCCCGGCGCGCGCGGCGACGACCCCGCCCGTCTGCTGCCCGCGCCGCCGCCCACCATGGTGACCTTCACGATCGCGTGGGACTGGAACAAGCTGACCGAGACGTCCTTCGCCCGTTTGGTGCGCAACCACAACATCTGGGTGGAACGCAACAGCGCCCCGGGTTCGCCGTCCACCAAGCTCTACAGCGAGCTCCAGCTCAATCGCCGTGAGATCGGCTCGATCGGGATGATCGGTCAAGTGGCGTCCGAACGGCTCCTGGACGAGCATCTGGCCGCGATCAATCAAGGCGTCCCCGTCACCCCCACCCGCCAGGTGAAGACCCAGGCCTGGCTCGCCGCCGCCCTGGCCGGCTCGCCGGGCGACCCCGGACCCGCGTACCGGCTGAAGGTCAAGTCCGCGTACCTGCGGCGCCGCCTGACCGACCGGCAGATCGGCGTCCTGCACCACCACCTGACCCGGACCGACTACGACCATCCGGGCGGCAGCCTGAGCCTCTACACCTTCGGCGGCCAGGTCAACACGCTCCCCTCGGACGCGACGTCGGCGCCCCACCGCGACACGATCATGAAGCTGTTCTTCGTCAACGGCTGGGAGAACCCCGCCGACGACGCGCGGCACATCACCTGGCTGCGAGAGCTTTACCGCGACCTGTACGCCGACACCGGCGGCGTCCCCTCACCTGAGGACGGCGCGTTCATCAACTACCCCGACACCGATCTCGCCGACCCTGCCCTGAACACCGGCGCCCCCTGGCAGACCCTCTACTTCAGGGACAACTACGTCCGACTTCAGCAGATCAAGGCCAAGTGGGACCCGCGCGACATCTTCCACCACGCCCTCTCCGTGAGGCCGCCGAAGTGAGGGCAGGTCACACGAGCGCGCCGCCGTACGCCGCCTGGAGCGGCCCCAGGTCGGGCTCACCGAAGCGGTCCAGCAACGCCGCGAACCTGGCGGGCTTGTCGGCGCCGTACCGCGCGACGCTCACCGCAAAGGACGCGGCGCTCACGAACACCGGGGGATCGGTCTTGGAATGGAACTTGTCGGCGAACATGACCAGCTCCTCCTCACCGGTCTCCGCCAGGTAGTCCCCAACCGGAATGGACAAATTGTGAGTGGTCACATCGTCACGGCTCAGCCCCACACCGGTGTGACACGAGCAGAACCGGCACAAGACCTCCGGAAATCCCAAGCCGCGAAGGAGGGCATGGCCCAGCACGCCGTGGCGGATGTACCGGGAATGGTCCAGCTCGCCGGACGGCCCGTAAAGCGCGTAAACGCCGATGTCGTGCAGAAGGCATCCGGCGCGGACGAGCTCGGCATCCAGATCGACGTCATGCCGGGAAAGGAGCTGCTCGGCCACCTCGCAAACGATCTGGCAATGCGTGTAGACGAGCTCGAAGGCCGCGGCCGACGGGGCGTACTCCTCATGCAGGGCACGGATCTCGCGATCGCTGGGAATCTGGATGCCGGCTCGGCCTGGCAAGGAACCCCTCCTCCTTGCTCAGCGGACGTCGACGTAGTCGTCCGTCGACTTCTGCGCATCGTAGCGACCGGCGGCCGGCGGCCGGGAAGTAGGCGCGCCACGTTCCATCACGCTTCGCCGTGAAACTCTTGCGGGGACTGGTGGCGGACGTCGGCGGCGGGTAAGACATCAGGCCGGTGGCGCCTCGTCATCGATGTCGAGGGCGTCGAGCTCGTTGTAGATGTCGTCATTGATCGAATTCATCGAGCGCATTCCGCCGGTGGCCATCCGCAGGGCGCGCCCGAGTCCGCGCGCGTGCCCTGCGGCCTCCTGCACCGCCTCGGCCAGAGTGCGGGAGCCGTAAACGTCGCCGCCTTCCGGATCACGGTCGAAGCGGGGGGCGGCCGTCTGGGTGACGAAGTCGTGCGTCTGCTCCAGGATGGTGGGCAGCAGGTCGGCCGCGGCCGACAGCGCGCCCAGCACCTGGTGGGCGTCCGAGGGGTAGCGCAGCCCGCCACGGTCGGACGCGGTGGCACGAGCCAGCAGCAGGACCGCCTCGCGGATGCCCTCGGCGATCGCGCGGGTCTGCTCGGGCCCTTCGGGGTCGCCGGGAATCTCGATCACGTGGCCTTCCTCTCGCAGACGGGCTGCCGTCAGACAAACCTCCCGCACAGAATCCGGCAACCACCCCGACCGCGTCCACGACGGAAGCGGCGCCCGTCGTGATCGACCGAGATGTGGCCTGCCACCCGCCCCGACCATCACTTCGTGTTCGATCTGGAGCCGACCCGACGATCTGGGGATCTCCTGCCCAGAGCGACCGAGCTTCACTACCTGCTGGCGGAGCGGTTCGCGGGAGAGACGGCGCTGACCGAGTTCGCCGAGCAACTGCGTCACGAACGCTCGCCCGGTGAGCGATGAACCAAGCATGGAGAACGTTCTTGAGGCGGGCGGGCGGCGCCGGGGGACGTGACGGCGCCCCCGCCCTTCTCGCTTACTCGGCTTTGGCGGCTTCGAGGATGGGGATGGTGGCGGCTCGGCGGGCGGGGAGGGCCGAGGTGGCCAGGGTGACCAGGGCGGCTCCTGCCGTGATCGCGGCGAGCAGCCACAGGGGCGGGTTCGGCTCGGCGAACGAGCTGCCGGTGGCGGCGTGGAGGACGGCCACCGAGCCCAGCGCGGCGCCTGTGCCCAGGAGGGTGCCGAGCAGGACCACGGTGGCCGCCTCCCAGCGGACGACCTGCCGGATCTGCGACATGGTCGCGCCGACCGCTCCCAGCAGGCCGAACTCGCGCGTTCGCTCACCGACGCTCATGGAGATCGTGGTGGCCATGCCGAAGAGGGCGAGCACGAGGGACATGCCGATGAAGCCGTAGATCACCTTCATGCCCTTGGTGAGGGCCTCGGCGGCCATGTCGACGTAGGCGTTGCGGTCGACCAGTTTGGCGCCGGGGACGTTCGCGATGGCGCGGGAGAGGGCGTCGGGCGAGCCACCGCGGATCAGTACTGCCTGGGTCGCCGCGCTTGGGTCCAGTTTTTCCATCGTGGCGGGCGCGACGAGGGCCTGGTCGGCGAAGAGGTGGGACGGGTCGTGGTAGGCGCCGGCGATCGTGAGACGTACCCGGCCCTGCGCGGCGCGCAAGATTATGGTTTGGCCGCGCTTGAGTTTGTGCGCCTTCATGGTGGTCGAGGTGAGCCCGATCTCGCCGGGGGCGAGGGCGGGCAAGTGGCCGCCGAGACGCAGCACCTGGCGGAGGGTGGGCTGGTCAGCGCCGGTCACGGTGACGTAGGGAGGTACTTCGTCGGACGCTTTGGAGCCGATGATTTTGGCGTCCGAGGAGATGAGGGGGATCGCGGTGGTTACTCCTGGGACGGCGGCGATCTTGGCTGCCACGTCGCGGGGGAGCGGGGCGCGGCCGTCGCCCGTCATGGCCGAGGACGTGACGACGTGGTCGGCCTGCAACACCTCGCGTCCGGCCTCGTCGAAGCGCGCGTTCGAGGAGAGGACGAGCGTCGCGGTCGCCCCGACCAGGGCGACGCCGAGCATGAGCGAGGACGCCGCGGACGACACGCGGCGGGGGCTGCGGGTGATCGTGGCGCGGGCGACCCGTCCCGCTTCGCCGCTTACCGCCATGCCCAGGCGGCCCACCAGGCCGCCCAGCGGTCCGACGAAGAAGGGGCCCAGCACGGCGAGGGCGGCGACGGTGATCATCGAGCCGATCATCACCAGCGCGGCGATGCCCACGGTGCGGTCAGGTCCGGGCGCCTCGGTCGCGGCGATCCCGAACGCCGGGCCGAAGAACATCCAGGCGCAGGCGAAGACGGCCAGCGCGCCGACCAGGCGGGGCCACGAGCGGCCCGACGAGTCGGCGGCGGTCGTGCGCAGCGCCTGCATGGGGGAGATGCGGGCGGCGCGGCGGGCGGCCCGCCAGGCCGCGAGCTGGGTGACCACGATCCCGGCGGCGCCCGGAACGGCGAGCGCGACCCAGCCGAACTGCGCGTCCGCCGCCGAGATGTCGAAGCCGTCCTGGGCGAAGAGCCGCGTCAGCAGGCCCGACACCGGGTAGCCGAGCAGGACGCCGCCCACGGCCGCGACCAGCCCGACGGCGAGCGCCTCGAAGCGGATCAGCCGTTTGATCTGGCGCGGGGTGGCGCCGATCGCGGCGAGCAGGGCCAGGCGGCGAGATCGCTGGCGGACGAGGGTGCCGAAGGTGTTCGCCACGACGAAGAGCCCGACGAAGACGGCGACCGAGGAGAGCATGGCGATCGCCCCGCCGATCGAGGTGCCCATGCCCGCCACGTCGGCCGACTGGGCATCGCGCAGGGACTTCGCCGTTCTGACGGTCGCGTCGTTCTGGCTACGTTTGAGCTGGTCGCGCAGGCGGACGGCGGGAACGTCCGGCGCGGCCTTCACCCAGACGCTCTGCCAGACGCCCGGCGCCAATCCGGCGGCCCGGCTCATCGTCTCTGGGGTCGCCAGCACAAGCGCGCCGCTCGCCACGGCGCTGCGTCCCGACACGGTGACGACGCCGACGACCTTCGTCCGCAAGGTCTCGCGGGGGAGCGTCAGGTTCAGTTCCGCCCCTGTGCCGAGGCGGCCGGAGCGTGCGATGTGACGCACGACCGCGACCTCACCGGGCGCGGCGGGAGCGCGGCCGGACTCCAGCTTGTACGGGTTGAGCGAAGGCTCGGCCACCCACGGGCGCAGCAGCGTGCGTCCGCCGGCGGGCGGAACGATCATCTTGCCGCCGGGCGTCGCCGCGGTCACCGGGACCGCGGCATCGCCCGCCACCGCGGCGACGCCCGGACGGCCCGCCACCTGATCGAGACGGACGCGGCCGTCCGGCGCGGCGTACAGGTCATCGGGATCGGTCTGACCGCCCTGGACGAGCACGTCGGCGCGCGCGTACTCGCTGGCGTCGCTGCCCGACACCGCGGCCTGGGCGCGCAGCGTGAACTGGATCGATCCGGCGATCAGCCCGACCGAGAACATCGCCGCCAGCAACGTGGCGGTCAGCCGGAGCCACCCTTCGGCGAACGAGCGGCGTGCGATGAGCCACATCGTGCTCAGCCCTCCATCCGGCGCATGCGCGCGTGAACGCCGTCGATGGTCGGGGCGTGCAGCTCGTCCACGATCCGGCCGTCCGCCAGGAAGAGCACGCGGTCGGCGTACGAGGCGGCGACCGGGTCGTGCGTCACCATGATCACGGTCTGCCGGTAGGCGTCGACCGCGCGGCGCAGGAAGCCCAGCACCTCGGCGCCGGAACGCGAGTCGAGGTTGCCGGTGGGCTCGTCGGCGAACAGCACCTCCGGCCGCGTCAGCAGCGCCCGCGCCACCGCCACCCGTTGCTGCTGACCGCCCGACATCTCAGCCGGCCGGTGACCCAGCCGTGGGCGCAGGCCAAGAGCGTCCACGACCGTGTCGAACCATTGCCGGTCCGAGCGCCGGGCGGCCAGCCGTCCGGTAAGCCGGATGTTCTCCTCCGCGGTGAGCATCGGCAAGAGGTTGAACGACTGGAACACGAAACCCAGCCGATCGCGACGCAGCTTGGTCAGCCGGGTGCGGGAGAGCTTGGTGATGTCCACGTCCCCGATCAGCACGCTGCCGGACGTCACCGTGTCGAGCCCCGCGAGGCAGTGCAGGAACGTCGACTTGCCGGAGCCGGACGGGCCCATGATCGCGGTGAACTGCCCCCGGTGGAACTCCGCGGCGACACCGCGCAAGGCCGTCACGGCACCGTCGCCGGACCCGTACGACTTCACGAGATCGAACGCGGCGGCGACCCGTTCGGCGGGAGCGCCCGGGGCCGGGTGGGATGAGGCGGGGGACCCTGAGGCGGGGTGGGGTGAGGCGGCGGCGGTCTGCGTCATGCCCTCAAGCCAACCGTGGCGCCGCCCCCGGCACATTGGCGCGACCTGGAGACCTCGCCCTGGTGCCAGCCCTACCAGTAGCCGATGGTTTGCCGCCCTCCCCGCCGCGGCGAAAGGCGAGCGCGTCCCGGCGCCACGGGACCTGCCTGCTGAGGTGTCATGACCTGTAACCACCGAATTGGAAGGCGACTTGGCTGGCCCGCAGTTTGAAGTCGCCGAAGAGCTTGGTCCCTCCGGTGTGGAGGTTGATGATGAGGCCTCTGATGCCCGTGATGTCGTCTTGGCGGCCGGGCCGGCCAGGCGGGTTCTTCCAGGGCGACCCGGGCGGGTCCGTGGAGGTCAAGACCTCTGACGGCCCTGTCCAGCCGACGATGCCCGTCAAGGCCTCGCCGCCGGGCAGCCGGGTGCTGAGTGTCCGGGTGACCTTTCCCGTGCGCACGTCGACGAGCATGCCCTCGCCCTCCGAGTGGGCGTTGGCGAACAGCGTCCGGCCGTCGGGCGAAAGCCGGTTCTCGCCCGTCGCCATGGACAGATCCACTCTGGGGTCGAGCGGCACACGGTTACGCACCCGGCCGTCGGGGCCGGTGAGCACCAGGTTGGTCTGCTTGCCCCGCTTTTCGGTCAGGACGACAGCGGCAGAGTCCTGGCCGACGCCGACGCCGACGACGGACGTGCTGGGCAGGTCCGACACCGCACCGGTCGTCGTGTCTGCGAGCAGAGCCTTCCGGGCCACGGTGTCGTCAGCAGTGTGCGCCACGAGCCGCCGGCCGTCCCCAGAGAACACCAGCGTGTAGGGATTGCGGTAGAGCTCGGTCATCGGTACCCGCCGGTCGATCGGGACGATCCGGCCGGACGAGAGCTCACGGACCACGAAACGTTCGTCCTTCGCCTGGTAGTAGGCGATGCGCCGACCGTCCGGGCTGATCGTCAACGGGGCGTTGGAGTTCATGTAGCTACCGGTGCTCTTCGGGTACGAGCCGACGCCCTCGGTGAGACGCCACTGCCTGCCGGACCGGCCGAGCAGCCTCCATTGCGCACAGTCGCCCGTGAGCCCCTTGCCGCTCGGGACATCCTTCTGCTTGCACCGGTCGAGAAAGGCGTACGTGACCGGATCGTTCATCTTCTTCGGCAGGGGGCCGGGCAGCGCGCCGTCGTTGAGCACGCCGTTCCGCGGAACGGTCACGTTCACAGCGGGCGGAGCGGAGTCGGTGGTGCCGCCGACCAGAACCGAGCCCGTCACGACCGCGGCCGCGGCACCGGCGGCGGCGATGGGCATCGCGATCAGGCGCACGCGCCTGCGGCGGCGGGCCCGGGCGATGACGCGGCTGGTCAGCACGGTTTGCGGGGCCGGCGCCTGCTCGGCGAGGTCGCTGAGGGCGTGGTGGAGTCGCGAGGTCATCGGGCCGCCTCCGGGGTCTGGATGTCGGTCAGAAGATCGGCGAGGCCGGGTTCGAGGACGCGCAGCCGGGCCAGCGCGCGGTGCGTCTGGCTCTTGACCGTCCCGGTCGAGCAGCCCAGCAGCTCGGCGGTCTCGTGCTCCGAACGGTCCTCGTAGAAACGCAGCACGATCACGGCGCGCTGCTTGGCGGTGAGCTTGCCGAGCGCCTGCCGAAGGACCATCGACAGCAGCGCGCCGTCGGCGAAGTCGGGATATCGCTCGCCATCCGGGGGAGCCGCGCTGGGCAGCTCGCCGCGCCGTCCGCGCCGCCGCCACCAGCTGATGTGCTCGTTGTAGAGCATCTTCCGCACGTACGCCTCAGGATCGCCCACCGAGGCCACGCGCCGCCATCGCGGTGCGACCTTGACCAGCGTGCTCTGCACGAGGTCCTCGGCGAGGTGGCCGTCCCCGGTCAGCAGGTACGCCGACCGCAGCAGCGCCTGTCCCCGCGCCGCCACGAACTCGGGTAGACCGTCATATCGCGCCATTCCGCCTCCTTGTCACCCGTTACACACGCCAGGAGGCCCGCGCGGGTTGGCGCCTGCCTGAAAGTTTTTGATCTCCATACGAGCAGAGCCCTGGTGGGACGCGAGACGACGCCCGTGCAACCCGCGCCGGCCCGCCGGGGTTCCTCCTCCCATCGGCTTGATCGCGATCGAGAGGAACACGATGACCGAGCAGCTCATGGACAGGCCCGCCGAGCAGGTGATGACGTCCCGGCACAGGCTGATCCTGGTTCTCCTGCTCGGGGCCCAGTTCATGCTCGCGGTCGACTTCTCGGTGCTCAACATCGCCACGCCCGCCATCGGCTCCGAACTCGGTTTCGCGCCAGGCAACCTGCAGTGGATCGTCACCGCCTTCATGTTGCCCGCGGCAGGCCTCACCCTGCTGTTCGGCCGCGTCGCGGACCTGTTCGGCCGGCGCAACCTCTTCCTTCTGGGCATGCTGGTCCTCGGCGCGGCGTCGCTGATCGGCGGCCTCGCGCAGTCGCCCGCGATGCTCCTGACCGGACGCCTCGGGCAGGGGCTCGCCACCGCGATGGCCACCCCCGCCGCGATGTCGCTGCTCACCACGTCCTTCCCCGAAGGGCCGCTCCGCCGGCGCGCCCTCGGGCTCAACGGCACCCTGCTGACCGGCGGCTTCGCGCTGGGATCGGTGCTCGGCGGCGTGCTGACCGACCTGCTGAGCTGGCGCTGGGCGTTCCTGATCAACCTGCCGGTCGTCGCGCTCATCCTGCTCATCGCCCCGCGTGTTCTGGACGACACGAACGAGCGGACGCGCACCCGCCTCGACGTCCCCGGCGCGGTCACGGTCACCGGCGGCCTGCTGAGCCTGGTGTACGGGATCTCCGCGACCGAGCAGAAGGGCTGGGGCGACCCCCTTGTCATCGGCTGCCTGATCCTCGCCGTCGCCCTCCTGATCGCGTTCTGGTTCATCGAGCTGCGCAGCCCGCACCCCCTCGCGCCGGTCAGCGTGCTCAAGCGGCCGACCGTCCGCTGGGGCAACTTCGCGGGGCTCCTCGTCATCGGCATGCCCAGCGCGATCGTCTTCCAGATGACGCTCTACCTGCAGGACGTGCTCGACTACGAGCCGCTCGCGGCGGGCCTGGCGTTCGGCGGGTCCAGCATCGCGGCGATCGCGGGCGGGCTCCTCGCCCCCCGCGTGATCGGCGCCATCGGCGGCAAGCCGACCCTCGTCACCGCACTGACGATCCAAGGACTGGGCATCCTGGGCCTGCTGACCCTGAACGAGAACGCCACGGGCATCTACATCGTCCTCATCGCCGTCGCGGTCGCATTCTTCGGTCACGCCCTGGGCCTCGTCTCCTACACGGTCATCGCGACCTCTGGACTGCCCAACGAGGAGCAGGGCCTGGCCACCGGACTCAGCACGATGAGCCAGCAGATCGCCCTGACCCTAGGCACCCCAGTACTGGCCGCGGTAGCGCTCTACGGCACCGCCGCCAACGCCCTCAACGGCATGCGCCTAGCCGTACTCGTAGCCGCCGCAGCCAGCCTCACCGGCGCAGCCCTAATAGCCGCCTTCTTCCGCAGCCACAAAGAGAACCGGACGCCAAGCGAAAGCTGAGCGCTCGCCGTGGAAACTCGGTGGACGTGTGGTCGTTCGTGTCGTACACATGCTGGCCAAGGGGCATAGGCGCCGCTGGGGCCCGGGGAACTTGGTGAGGAGGCCGGGTGCAGGAGATCGAGTTCCGGCTGGTTGGGGGCGGGTCTATTGAGATCTTCATCGATGGCGTCCGGTTGCTGGATTTGGTGCGTACCGCAGAGCTTCCGTATGCGCGGGACGAGCAGCTTGAACGCGCCGACGAGTTCGTGCCTGAGGAAGCGCCTTTGCTGGCGGGCGAGTACAGCTCCTTCCTTGGGCGCTGGACGGGCTGGCCGACCCGGCACTATCTGGGTGAGCCTGTAGAAACGGCGTACAACCAGGAAGACGACGAGACCATGCTGCTGGGATGCATGTGCGGCATCTCGGAGTGCTGGGCGCTGCTGGCCAGGATCGAGGTCACCGATTCGCAAGTGCGCTGGTCTGGATTTCGCAACAACCACCGGGACTGGGACTTGTCGGCGACGCTCGGGCCGTTCGTCTTCTCGCGTCCGCAATACGAACAGGCCCTTGCTCGCACCGCGTCGTGATCAAACCGATGCGCGGATATGAGTATCCGTACTCAGGACCGGATGATCGTCGTGTGCGACCGTCAGCGCCATGGACAATCCAGGGTCGGGTGAACGATCGGCATTGATCCTCGCGGTGGCGGCGTCCGGGATCGGTGTGCTGGTCAGCGCCGGGGCCGGTCAGGGGCCGGTGCCCAGGGCGCTCGCCACTCGAAGCGTGGGCGGGCTTTGGAACGGCGACGCGCTTCTGGCGGCGGGCCTTCCGGTGGCGGCGGTCGTCGCTGGTCTCGTGTTGATCCGCTGGTGGCCCTGGCTGCTCCTGGCGGGAGCGGCGTTGACCCTGCCGGCCACGATGGTGCCCTATCTGGACGCGTTGCAGTCTCGTCCGACCGTGGGCCATCTGGGTTCGGCGGGGGTGGCGCTGGTGTTGGTGGCGGTGCTGGCCGCAGCTCAGGAGCTGTTGGACGGGGGACGCGTCAGAGCCGGGGTGGCGTTGGCCGGTTCCGCGGCGGGAGCGGGATTGGTCGGCGCCGCGCTGGTGGGTGCCGGCTGGCTCAGCATGCCGTGGCGAACGGACGCCTTGCATCTGGGGCTGACCGTGGTCGCCTTGGCCGGTGCTGGGGTGGCGGTGGCGCGACTACAGGGGACGGTGCGGCGGTGGCCAGGCGTCCGGGTCACGGTGGCCGGGGTGTTGGCGACGCTAGTGGCGTTCCTTCCGGCTGCAGTGACCCTGGACCGGGTGACCCGGCTGCTGGAGGTCTCCCAAGAGTCGCTGGCACGTCGACCGTATGTGATGGTCGGGATGCTCGGCTTGGCGACCCTGATCGTCGCCGGGATCGCCGCGATGCTGGCGGGAGTGTGGGCGGGGACCGCCGTGCTGGCGGTGGCCGCGGTGCAGGCCGGAACGGCCGCGCCGGTGTTGCTCGGGCTGTCCGGCACCGCGCAGCATCGGGCTTTCGCCGTGGTGGCGGCGCTGGTGGGGCTGGCTGCGGGCGTCGCGGCGGCGACCACCCGGTGGCGGGCGGTCCTGGCGATCTCCGGAGGCGTGGCCTGCGGTCTGGTGCTGCTCCTGCTGGTGGCGGCGACCGGCGGAGTCCCCGAGAAGCTGATCACGCAGGCGCGGTGGATTCCGGCGGGGCTGCTGCTGGCGCTGCTGGTCGCCACGGTGACGTGCACCGTGGCAGCGGTGGCCCCGGCCACGACGCGAGGCGGCGGAACACCGGCCGTGCTCGGTCCGATCGCGGGAGCCCTCGCGATCGGCGGCCGCGAGGCGATCACCCTGACCCAGCTCAACGACGGCCAACCGGAGCCCAGCTATCTCAACTCCGTGCACCACCTCGGTTCTTCTGCTGCTCTGCTGTTCATCGCCGCATTGCTGGTGGCCTTCCTAGCCGCAGCCCGCTTCCTGCTCGCCCAGCGCGATTCCGACACCTCCCCAGGCGATACGCACCTGGCACAGGTGTAGGTCGCTGTCGGCGCATGGCTGGGTAGTTGAGCGAGCGAGCTGGTGGGTTGGTGCGGTCGGGTGGGGTCTCTCCTGGGGCGGAGAGACGGGCGTGCGTCCCTTCGGCGCGGGTCAGTGCTTTTCTGGGACGAGTGGCTGCCAGGCCTTGGCGTGCTCCTGCGCGTACGTCTGCAATGAGCGGGCGGGGTGGCCGGTGATGCGTTCGACTGTGTCGGTCACCACGGCGTTGTGTCCGTCGCGGATGAGCTGGAACAGTGCCCGCTGCCATGTGATCGAACGTTCGTCGAGGCCCGCCTTCCGCAGCTCGGCGGCGTGCTCGTCCGGGGTGAGGGCGGCGTAGCGCAACTCTCGGCCAGCGGCCTCGGCCAGAATCTGTACGGCTTGGGCGTGGGTGAGCGCTCGCGGGCCAGTGAGGACGTGGACGGCGTCGGCGTGGCCCTCCTCGGTGAGGGCGGCGGCCGCCACCTCGGCGATGTCGCGGGTGTCGACGAAGCCCACTTCGGCGTCGGCGGCCGCCAGCGCCAGTACGCCAGGGTCGCGCAGGGACGAAGCGAAGCCTTCACCGAAGTTCTGCTGGAACCAGTTCGGCCGCAGGATCGTCCAGTCCTTTCCTGAGGCGCGCACGTCCTCCTCCCATCGCGCCATCGGGATCGCTTCGGGCAGCAGTTCCACGCCCAGTATTGAGAGGAGTGCGACCCGTCGCGCGTGCGGTGCCACGGCGAGAAGGTCGCCGATCAGACCCGGCTGGTCGGGATGCATGTACGGGCCGACCACGTACAACGCTTCGACGTCTCGCAGCGCCTCCTGCCATGTGCTGCGATCGGTCCAGTTGAAGCGCACCGGCTCGGCTTGGTGTGGGCGAGGTACGGGGTTGCGGCTGGCCGCGCGTACCGGCAGGCCGCGTTCAACCAGCGCGTTCACCACAGGCCTGCCGGTCTTGCCGCTGGCTCCGATCACCAGGACGGTCATCGTGGTTCTCCCTTCATCGGTCTTTCTGAGGCGAGGTTATGGAGCCCCGGCCGGACGCTGAATGCCTCAGACGCCGGAGAACATGTCTTATAGTCCGGTTCATGGACGTGCTTTCCGATGCGCTCGCCGCGATGCGGACGGGCATCACCCGTTCGGCACGCACCGACGTCCGCGCCCCCTGGGGGTTGCGCTTCCCCGCGATCACCGGCACGTCGTTCCACGTCGTACTCGAAGGCGCCTGCCTGCTGATGCCCGGCGGCGGCGACCCGCCACTCGCGCTCGGTCCTGGCGACGTGGTCTTCCTGCGCGAAGGCGGCGAGCACGCGCTGGCCGACGCTGAAGACACCCCATTGACCGACTTCGTTCCTGACCGGCCGGATCCCTCTTCGCCCGTCGGCCATGTTCACGTCGACGGCCCTGGAAAGCGGACGATCCTGCTCTGCGGCGCCTACCAGCTCGACCGGACGCGGCCGCACCCGCTGATGCGAGAGCTGCCAGAGCTCGTGCGCCTGTCCGCCCACGCCGAGCTTGGCCGCCTGGTCGACCTGCTAGCCGCCGAACTCGCCCGCCCGCGTCCTGGCAGCGACGGGATCGTGCCCGCCCTGATCGACGCGATGCTCCTGTACATCCTGCGTGCCTGGGAAGAGGAACGTGCCGCCGACTCCCAGTCTCCGCCAGGCTGGGCGCGGGCCCTCGCCGACCCGGTCATCGGCCGCGCCCTGCAGGACATGCACGCCCGCCCCGGACATCCCTGGACCGTCGCCGAACTGGCGGCGCGGAGAGGGCTCTCGCGATCGACGTTCGCGGAGCGCTTCACCGCGTTGGTGGGCGAGCCGCCGATGACCTACCTGACTTGGTGGCGCTTGACCAGCGCGGGCCGCCTGCTCCGCGAGCCCGGCGCCTCGGTGCGGACGGTGGCCGAACGCGTCGGCTACACGTCCGAGTTCGCCTTCGCCAAGGCGTTCAAGCGCGAGTACGGCATCGCGCCCGGCGCCTACCGCCACCAGTGAGGCTCCTCGTGACGGGAACGCCAACGCACCGATGATCAGCGTGGCTGGTCGCGTACCCGCCGATCGCCGCGACCAGGTCGATCGGCGGGTGACTGGGGAGCCTTGACCTCGCCGAAGATCAGGCGGTGGCCGCGGGCTGTGTCCACGTATTCGCGGACCCGGTGGATCAGGTCGTTCTTGAGCTCGAAGACGAAGCAGTAGTCGTTGGCGTAGTGATTGCCGTTGGCCAGGGTCGCCGTCATTGCCGCCTCCACGGTCGCCCGTTCGCCGCCGGTGTGCGACGCGTGGAGCGAGAGGGCGACGTCACGCACGAACAGCCGAGGGAAATCCTCGGCGAAGAAGCGCGCGATCGCCTTCTCGCCCACCATGTGGTGGGCCACCCCGAGCGCGACGGCGGTTGCGTTTCCAGGGGGTGACAGCCATTCGGCGTCCTCGGTGAGAACGGCGCAGATCTGATCGGGGTCGTTGCTGGCGAGCGCTTGGAAAGCGTTCTGGATGATGTCGTGACTCATGAGCCCAACTGTCACCGACGCGTGCCGTAGGCGTATTGGACAAATGTTCCGGCCGATCGCCTCTTAACATGGGGCCATGCGATCCACTGCGCACGAGCGTGGAGCTGTGGCCGGGTGGGGCGTGGTGAGGGCGCCGAGGCCCGGCCGGGTGGCCGGTGTCAGCATGGCCGTGTTCCGTGGCGGCTTCGCGGGTCCGGTCGACGTGCGAGTGGTTCCGCACCCTTCCGTCACGCTCGTCCTGGAGTTCGGCAACGGTCCGCTCGTCGTGGACGCCGCCACCGGCCTGCAGCAGCGGGGAAACCTTGCCGCCGGGTTCCTGCACGGCGCTCTTCGCGTGCGTGGCGAAAACATCGAGTGCTTGCAGGTGCGTCTGTCCCCGGTGATCGCATACGCCGTACTCGGCGCGTCGCCATCGGAACTGGACCATACCGTCGTCGCCCTGGACGACGTGTGGGGGCAGGACGCGGCACGGATACGACAGCGGCTCGGCGACGCAACGTCCTGGCAGGAGCGGTTCGCGTTGGTGGAGGCGTTGCTGGCCCGCCGAGCAGCGGTGGGGACGTCGGTGGACCCCGAGACGGCCCGGGTGTGGAACCAGATCGTCGTCAGTCGCGGCCAGGCCCGGATCGAGGACCTCGCGGCCGAGGTCGGGTGGAGCCGCAAGCGCCTGTGGTCCCGATTCCGGTCGCAGATCGGGCTTCCTCCCAAACGCGCGGCGAGGCTGGTCCGCTTCGACCATGCCGCGCATCGCCTGGCCGCGGGCCACAGCGTGGCCGAGGTCGCAGCCGAAAGCGGTTACGTCGACCAATCCCACCTGCATCGGGACGTTCTGGCGTTCACCGCGGTGACTCCGGCGACCGTGGTCGGTCAACCCTGGCTGGCGGTGGACGGCATCGCGTGGGCAGGGAACAGCGTCGCCAATTCAGCCTGACTCTCCGCCCACCTGCTTACCCATGCAGCCCGCATCGTTCGGCTCGGGTGCAGTTCTGTGAAACACAATCTGCATTCGGCCCTGCTCCCACTCCGCCACCACAACAGCCTTCTGTTTCCGCCGACTCTGGTTGCAGATCCGGGGTCACAGCCGGGTCACAGGTCTTGGCACCGTGCCGTGACCGTTCGTTGGCTAGAAAGTTGCGGCGGAAGGTGACCACAAAAGGAAGGAGCAGGCCATGGCCAAGGACGGGGAATGGGACCGGCGTTCGCTGCTGCGGGGCGCCGCCGTGGCGGCCGGTGCCGCCGCGACCGTGCCACTGCTGGGCAAGGCGGCCACGGCGCAAACCCGCGGCGGTGACGCGGACGCGCTGTTCAGGGCCGGGAAGTTCGAGCAGGCTGGCCGCGCGTACGAGGCGATCCTGAAAACAGATCCCAAGAATGTGCACGCGGCCCGCCAGCGCGGCTATGTCGGGCTGCTGAGCAACAGATTTCCCGAGGCTGAGAAATATCTCAAGACGGCCCTCGAACTGGCGCCCGCCGACAAGGAGACCAACCACCTCCTGGCCGACTGCTACATCCGGCAGGACAAATTCTCCCTCGCCGTGCCCCGCTGTGAAGCGGCCGGCGAAGACGTCTACGCCAAATGGTTCGGGGCGGTCAGCGGCGAGCCGTATCAGATCCACGGCGACATCGGGCGGGTGCCGTGGCAGGAGCTCGACCCGGCACCGCTAATGGAGGCCTCGCTCAACGGCGGACCGGCGAAGCGCCTTACCTTCTACACCCGCGTCCCGTGGCTGGGCCTGTCCGCGGACGTAGCCGAGGAAGCCGGGCTGAGGGCCGTCGCCAGCCAGACGATCGAATACCAGGGCCAGACCGTCTGGATGTACTTCGGGGTACTGGAATCGTTCAAGCTGGGCGGCATCGAACTGCGCAACGTCCCCGTGCAGTGGTCGAGGTCGGAGTCGGAGCTACAGGCGCCGGCCAGCGACGGCCTCATCGGCACGTGGATCCTGTACCACTTCCTGACCACCATCGACTATGCGGGCCGGTCGCTGATCCTGCGCCGCCGCACTCCCGAAACGGCCAGGAAGGTGCGCGCCGACGCCATCCAGGCGGGGGCCAAGCCCCTGCCGCTGTGGCTGGCCCGTGAGCACCTGCTCCACAGCAGCGGCAGCATCGCCGACTCCGGAACACAGGTGGTGGCCCTGAACATCGGCGGAGGCGGCGAAATGGTCGCGGGAATGTCCGGGGAAACGGCCGAGCAGCTGGGAATCCGCACCGACTATGACCGTCCCATCGAGGCCTTCGCCGGAGGCCAGCCGGTCGTCAGCTACCCCTGCTATCCGAAAGAGGTCCGCCTCGGCAACGCCGTCGCCAAGCACGTCTACTGCTACACGGACAAAGGTGGCGGCGCCGGCGGCTTCGCGTTCGCGGACGCGAAGGCTGCTTCACCCGGCGACTACGGGTTCGACATTCTGGGCCACTTCGCCCACAGCTTCTACAAGCCCTACAACGTCACCCTCGACTTCACCGATATGAACGTCTACATCGCCCGCGGCAAGGCCACCTGATCGCCGCGAAATTGCAAGAGGCGCAGACCTGAGCACGGCCAAGCGAGCCTCTTCGACGCTGACGACACCACCTTCGAGCACAGCGAACTCCTCACGGCGAGTGCGTCGTAGCGCCCCACGGACTCCTTGCGGGTAAGCGCGACGTAACGTCCGTCCTAGCGGGACGGTCAGCAGCGGTGAGCATGTGAATCGGCATGCTCACCGCTGCACCTGAACGACCGACCCCAGTCTCCGCAGGACCAAACGCCCGGCGGCAGCGGTCAGCGCATGGCCTGGAACAGTTCACGCCCGCCTTCGGGGAACTCGTCCCAGGACATGGGCTTCACGATCGTCTCCGTGAACGCGATCCCGCGCACCCGGCCGGGATGGCGGGCGGCCCAGTCGAATGCGAGCGCGCCGCCCCAGTCATGTCCGATCAGGACGACGTCGTCGAGCTCGAGTGCGTCGAACCAGGCGTCCAGATAGCGGGCATGGTCGTCGAAGCCGTAGCCGATATCTGGCTTGCCTGATTCGCCCATCCCGATGAGGTCGGGTGCCAGCCGCCGGCCGGGGTCGCCGACGGCCGGCAGGACGCGCCGCCAGAGATGGGACGAGGTGGGGTTGCCGTGCAGAAAGACCATCGGCACGCCGGTGCCGGTCTCCCGGTAGAAGATCGTCGAATCGAGAACATGGGCGACAGGCATGGAAGCTCTCCGTTTCCGTATGCGGACTCGGCGAGGCTACTGTCCCTGGGCTAGTAGGTACCTACAGGAAAGTGACCTGTTTGTGGGCTAGATCACTTGCCGGATGCGCGGTCGACGGTCACACCCAGACGTAGTTGTCGTCGGTGACGGCGGGCAGGGACGCGCTGGTGAGGGCGGCGCGCGGGCTGTGCAGCGCGGCCAACGCGCGGATGAGGGCTACCTCGTCGCCGCAGAACACCAGTGCGCCGACGCGGATCTTGATGCGGGAGAAGGGTGATGCGGGGCTGGACGAAGTCGTCATGGCGGCCAGTATCCGCGGTGGATGGCCAAGATCGGCCGGGTGGCCTCGGGCAACAACTACGCGACGGTGATCCGGACGATCCACCGCCGCTGACCGTAGAAACGGCCTCTCACCAGTTCTGGTGAGAGGCCGTTGGCGCGGACTATTTCTGGCAGTCGCGCCCCTTGCAGGTGGTCAGCTCACGCAGCATCGACTTCAGCTTTTTCAGTTGTCCGGGAGAAAGGCTGTTGACGGTGTTGTCGAGCTGGTTCGGGTCGCGGCGGATGTCGTAGTACTCGCGTTGGCCGTTGGCATATTCCACGTAGAGTTCGCGGGTGGTGCGCAGCGCGGAATAGGTCGGGGGATTGCCGGCGGGCGCGGCCTGGAAGTCCGGGTCGGACGCGACGGTGGACGGGCCGTGGTGCTCGACGAGTACGCCGTCGCGCGGGTTATGCGGGCTCTTGCCGGTGAGGTAGGGCACCAGCGAGATCCCGTCCACCTGCGCCGGGGGCTTGGCGCGGCCGAGCGCGGTGAAGGTCGGGCACAGGTCGGTGTTCTGCGTGAGCGCGCTGACGGTGCGCCCGGCGGGCACGCCCGGCCCGGTGACGATCAGCGGCACCTTGATGTCGGTGTCGTACGCCGTCTGCTTCCCGCCCGTGAGGCGGTGTTCACCCATGTGGAAGCCGTTGTCCGACGTGAACACGAAGTAGGTGTTGCGGTCGGCGCCGCTGGCCCTGAGCGAGGCCTGGAGGTCGCCGATCGCCTTGTCGATCGCCAGCACCGACCGGGCACGCTTGCGGAAGTTGGCGTCGATCGTGTTGATCTGCTTCTTGGTGAGCTTCGGACGGCCCTTGATCCAGTCGGGCTTGTCGGACATGTCGGCTTCATTGAAGGCCGGCGTGCGCGGTGCCTTGAGGTTCGGGAACTTGCCCTTGTCGCGCGGGGCCGGGGTGGACGGGCCGTGCGGCGTGAAGACCGAGAGCTCCAGCATGAACGGCTTCTTGGCGGCGACCGACCGCTTGGCGAAGTCGATGCCCTTCCGCGAAAGCACATCGGTGAGGTAATCGGAGGGCTTGTTGCCGTACGAGACGACGCGTCCGTTCTCGTTCAGCTTGTAGTTGTAGTTCGGATAGCCGTTCCCGGCGACGTACCATTCGCTCCAGCCGGGCGGAACCGCCATCGTGGGCTGATAGCCGTTGAGGTACTTGCCGAGCAGGGCCGTGTTGTATCCGGCGGCTTTGAGCGAGGTCGCGAAGGTGCGCTTCTGGTTGCCCTTCCGGTTGAACGTGGCGTAGCCGCCGTCGGAGCCCTGATTGGTGAAGACCCCGGTGTTGTGCGGATAGCGGCCGGTCATCATCGTGGCCCGCGACGGGCAGCACAGCGAATCGGTCACGAAATAGTTCGAGAACGTCATGCCGCGCTGCTGCATTCGCTGCACATTCGGCATGTAGGGGAGCAGATTCGAGGCCAGGTCATCGGTGAGCACGAACACGATGTTCGGCCGGGTTTCGGGTCCCGCCGCACTGGCCTTTTCCACGGACCGCGTGGGTGAGCCGGTGCCGCAGGACGCGGTGGCGATGACCGCCATGGCCGCTGCGGCGACTATCGCGAGTTTCCGAGGGGGCATGACTGCCTTCCTGGTACCTGAGGGGAGCGATCGTGCGGAAGCTTAGCGACCGAACTTATGCGCCACTTATGGAAAAGGCTGGGGAAACGCTGAGAGATTCGGACGGATGATCATGCCCGGGGTCGAATCGGGCACCTGGAACACCTCCGGCCCAGGCGGGCCGCGACCGGCGGGGTGGCGTCGCCCACAGACCGTCCGGGTCCGGCCACGGTGGCCGTGGAGGCCTAAACTCTATCTATATAGAGTTAAGGTATGGCGCGTTCTCGACGTCCCTCCGCCCAGACGACGGGCTCGTCCTGCGTTATTGGTGGCCGGGGATCGGCTCCCGGCTGTCGGCGATGTATCCGCCGGAGCGGTTGCTGGCGGCCGCGGTGGCGGCGCTGCCCGAACGCCGACGCGAGTGGGGCCGGGCGATGCTCGCCGAACTGGCGGGAATCGAGACCCGATCGGCTCGGTGGCGCTTCGCGTTCAGCATCTTCCCCGTCTTCGGCCTCACCCTCGGAGTGATCGGCGCCGGCCTGGGAGCCCGAACTCCCCGTCCACCCGCAGCCCAACCACCCACCTGACCCGAGCCGCGGGTTCAGACGGGGAACTTCACGCCGGTGAGGTTCTCGGAGACGGCCCACAGCCGTTGCTGGACGGCCACGTCGTGGGACTCCGGGCTGGACTCGGCGATCCGCGGGTGTCCCCGGTACCCGCGCATCCCGTCCGGACCGTAGTACTGGCCGCCGAGGACGGCGGGATCGGTGGCCGCGCGGAGGGTCGGGAGTGCGCCCATGTCCGGCCTCTGGCTCATCAAGGGCGCGATCAAGGGGTTGATCAACCGCATCGCGGCGGGGGAGTTGCGCATGAGATCGGTGTTGGCCAGGCCCGGGTGCGCCGCCACGGCGATCGTGGTGCCGTGCCGTGCGAGCCGGCGTTGTAGCTCGTAGGTGAACATCAGGTTCGCCAGCTTCGACTGCCCGTAGGCCGCGACCCGGCTGTAGGACCGCTCCGACTGCAGGTCGTCGAAGTGGATCGCGGCCCGGATGCGGTGACCGACGCTGCTGACCGTCACCACGCGCGAGCCGGGCACGGGAAGCAGCCGGTCCAGCACCAGCCCGGTGAGCGCGAAGTGCCCGAGGTGGTTGGTTCCGAACTGCAGCTCGAACCCGTCCCGCGTGGTCTGCCGGGGCGGGTACATCACGCCGGCGTTGTTGATCAGCAGGTCGATCCTCGGGTGCGTGGCACGCAGGCCGGCCGCGGCGGCGCGGACGGACTCCAGTGACGTCAGGTCCAGTTCCTGCACGGTGACGTCGCCCTGAATGCGGGCAGCCGCCTGCTTGCCCTTCTCGACGTTGCGCACGGCGAGCACCACCGTCGCCCCGTGCTCGGCGAGGGCCCTGGCCGTCTCGAAGCCGAGCCCGGTGTTCGCGCCGGTCACGACCGCCACCCGGCCGGTGTGGCCGGGGATGTTCCGCTCATTCCACTTCATGCCGATCTCCTTTCAGACCGTTGGTCTCTTATGCGTTCGACGGTAAGAGACCGATGGTCTGCTGTCAAGAGACCGACGGTTTGTAAACTGGGACGCATGACGTTCCAGCGGGCACGCAATGAGGAGCAGCGCGAGATCCGGCGCCAGACGATCCTGGACACGGCGGCGGCGATGCTCGACGAGATGCCGGTGGCCGACGTGACGCTCAACGAGCTGAGCCGGCGGGTCGGGCTGGCCAAGTCGAACGTGCTGCGTTACTTCGAGTCCCGCGAGGCGGTGCTGTTCGAACTGCTGGAGCGCGCCGTCGCGAGGTGGCTGGCGCAGGTGCCGGACGAACTGGCCGAGGGCGTCGACGCGCGCCTGTCAGCGCGCGAGCGCGGCGACCAGGTGGCCGCGGTGCTCGGCGCGTCCCTCGCACGCCAGACGGTGTTGCTCGATCTCCTCAACGCGCAGACCAACGTGCTGGAGCACAACGTGTCCGTCGACGTCGTCGTGCGGCACAAGCGGTCCGCCATCGCCGGCATCACGACGACGGCCGACCTCCTCCGCCGCCACGTCCCCGAACTCGGCGACGGCGCCCGGACGGTGGCTCTGATGATGTTGATCATGGCCGGTGCCCTGTCAACGTACTGCCGGCCCTCCGCCAGCGCGCTCGCCGCCTACGAGGCCGACCCCACCGTGAGCGAGCTCCGGATCGACCTGCGCGCCACCCTTGAGCACACCGTCGCCACACTGATCAGGGACACGCTCAATTGAGCCCGGAAAGTTTTTGAAAGAAATCTGGAAGGGGGTGTCGGGTCGGGCCAGTGGTGTTCGTAGCAAGAGTGAGTCCGCCACAAGGCGCGGGCGACTTCCCGTAAGGAGACACCATGGCTGCCACCTACACCTTCGACATCTTCTCCACGCTCGACGGCTTCGCCAACCACGAGGGCGACTGGGGCGGCTACTGGGGCAAGCAGGGCCCCGAGTTCCTCGCGCACCGCGCCGCCGCCTACCGCGACTCGCTGCGCATGGTGCTCGGCGCCAAGACCTACTCCTCCAACGCGCCGTTCCTCAAGCCGGGCTTTGACCGCAGCGTGTTCGACGGGTGGATCACGCGCATGTTCGACTCTCCGGTCACGGTGATCTCCAGCGGGCTGACCGAGCCGCTCGACTGGCCGGGCACCACCATCGAGTCCGGCGACCCGGTCGAGGTGGTCAGGCGGCTCAAGGCCGAATCGGACGTGCCGCTGCGCTCCCACGGCAGCCTGACGCTCAACCGGGCCCTGCTGAACGCCGGCCTGGTCGACGCCATCGAGGTGACGGTCTTCCCGGTGATCTCCGGCGCGACCGGCGTGGACCGGATCTTCGACGGCGCCGGCGACTTCGACCTCGAACTGCTCCAGGCCCAGACCTTCGACGGCCACACCCAGGTGCTGACCTACCAGCCGACCCGACACGGTTGAGTGCTACGCGTCCGAAGCACTGGGACCAGGCGTTCTCGCACACAATGACCGACCCTTTACTCTCTGTGACCGGACGTGGTCTGGTGCGAGTAGTGGATCTGCGTACCGGCAAAGTTCCCAGCGGAGTGAGCGAGTCCGCGGGATTCCGCGGCCACCACCTGCCCAGAAGGGAACAACCCTCATGAAGAAAGGCGCCCTGACCACCGCGCTGGCCGGCATCTGCGGCACGGTGTTCGTGCTCACCAGCGGCGGCGCGAGCGCTGTGGCAAGTTCAGCCTCCGCGCTGGCCGACTGCCAGGTCGGCTCGGCACCGAGTCTGACCTACAGCAACGTCGAGGTGAACACGGCGTTCAGCGTGTCCTGCACCACGGCACGTTCCGTCGCGGTGCGCTTCGTCGTCTATGACGCACAGAACGCCCCACTGGCCTGGGGAGACGGGGACGTGAAGTTCGTCCCGGGCGACGGCCAGTGGTACTCCATGTCAGGCCACTACAGCTGGGGGACCCCGCTGCCGGTCGCCCGCGCATGTGAGTGGATCGACCAGATCGGCCCGGTCGGACGCGTGGAGCTCTATTCCGCGTGCACGTTCTCGTAACGAATCCAACGTTCGCGTGACCAGTTGGCGAACAGTACATGCAAGATCTTTTGCCGGAGTGGTCCGTTCGATCAAGATCAGCAGCGGGCGGAGCAAGATCCACTCAAGGTAAGGGGAACGATGAAGAAAGTCCTCAGGACCGCTGTTGTCGGCGCCGGTGTGGCCACGGCATGCTTCGCGCTCGCGCAGCCGGCGCTGGCCAACTCGTTCTCGAAGGCGGTCGGCGACGGCACCGTCAGCTACAACGACGACTCGGACTCGTTCTGCGCGCAGGCGTACAACACCGAGGGCCTGCGTTCGGTGACGGTGAAGCTGACGCCGATCAGCGGGTCCGGCCCGAGCCACCACTGGACGGACAAGAACGTCAACTACTCCGGCGGCAACTCCGGCCCCACGTGCCGGAGCCTCGCCACCGCTTACGAGGACACCCAGTACCGCGCCGAGATCTGGTCCTACTGGGGCGAGCGGGGCACCACGGTCAGCCGTGGCTCCGTGACCTTCTACAGCTGATCGCGGCTTTGGCTCCCCGCATGCCGTCGCGCGGTATGCGGGGAGTTCCGCATTGGCCGGCAGGGATTCCGCGGCACGGCTGGTGCGCCCGAGAAGAGTCGGACTGCCAGGGACGGACAGCGGTTCTGTGTCCGCGGGGGGCCATAGTTTCGGTCTTTGGGGATGGCGCTGGCCTATCCCGGTCCTGGCATCTCCGGTTCCGCTTGCGTCGGCAGGCAAGTGCGCCTTCGCCACATCCGCTTCATTGTGAGGGCGGCTGGAATGGCGGGGCTTCGCTTTGGCGCCGTCCGAATCCGTTTCAGACAGGCCTGACCGACTCGGCCGTCTTGTGACGTTGCGGAGTGGGGCGAAGACTCTGTGCGGAAGTCGGGGCCGACGGAGGCCGCGACCGGACAGGCACTCCGGTGCCGTCAAGAGGTGCATCATGGCCGCAACTCGCGCAGCACTGCCCGACAGCACGACCGAGGCGTTCCAGACCGAGGCGCTCGCCGCGGCGAACGCCGACCGGGCCAGGCACCACGCGCCGGCGCTGGTGCTGGACGCCGACCTCTGCAAGTACGCCAAGGAGCGGGCGGCGTCCCGGTCCCAGTCGGAGAAGCTCAGCGCGGGCCACTCCGACCTGCGTGACGGTACGGGCGAGAACATCTTCTGGGGCGCCGGCTCGTCGTCCACTCCGCGGACGGGCTCGGACGCGGTCAAGTCCTGGTACAACGAGATCTCCGACTACGACTTCAACAAGCCGGAGTTCACCCCCAGCTCCGGGCACTTCACGCAGCTCGTGTGGAAGGGCAGCACGAAGGTCGGCATCGGACGCGTCTCGGGCCAAGGGTCGACCTACTACGAGACCTACATCGTCTTCGTCTTCGAGCCGCCCGGGAACATGGAGGGCGAGTTCGCCGACAACGTCCTGCGCGCCTAGGAACAAATGCCGCGGGTCGACGGAGGCGGCTGGATCGCCGGCGTGATCGCTGTGGCTGTTCAGCGGTCGCGGGGGACGACCAGGCCCGACTCGTACGCGAGGACCACGAGCTGGGCGCGGTCGCGGGCGTGGAGCTTGGTCATCGCCCGGTTGACGTGGGTCTTCGCGGTCAGCGGGCTGATCACCATGCGGGCGGCGATCTCCTCGTTCGACAGGCCCTGCGCGACCAGGGCGACGGCCTCGCGTTCGCGGTTGGTCAGTTCCTTCAGCCCGGTGCCGGCCGGGGTGGGGAACGGCTGGCTGACGTACCGTTCGATCAGGCGGCGGGTGATGGACGGGGCCAGCAGAGCGTCGCCACGGGCGGCGACGCGTACGGCGTGGAGGAGGTCCTCGGGGACGATGTCCTTGACCAGGAACCCGGCGGCGCCCGCGCGCAGCGCGTTGAACACGTACTCGTCGAAGCCGTAGTTGGTCAGGATGACGACGCGCACGCCGGTGAGGGCCGGGTCCGCGGCGATGCGCCGGGTCGCCTCGATGCCGTCCATCACCGGCATCTGGACGTCGACGAGGGCGAGGTCGGGCAGGTGTTCCCGGATGACGTGCAGGCCCTCCTCGCCGTTCCCTGCCTCGGCCACCACCTCGATGTCCTCCTCGACGTCCAGGAGCGCGCGAAAGCCGCTGCGCAACAGCGGCTGGTCGTCCACGAGCACGACACGGATCATGTCGGCAGCTCGGCCTGGACGGTGAAGCCGCCGTCGCTGCGCGGTTCCGCGCGCAGGCGGCCGCCGAGCGAGGTGACCCGCTCGCGCATCCCCAGCAGGCCGACGCCGGGCACCGGCGTGAGGTCAGGGGTGGCCTTGCCGTCGTCATCGACGCTGATGGCGAGCGCGTCCGGGCGGTAGGCGATCCGTACCGACGCGGTCGCCGCGGCGGCGTGCCGGGCGACGTTGGTGAGCGACTCCTGGACGATCCGGTAGGCGGTGAGGTCCACGGCGGCCGGGACGTCGTGGCGCTGCCCATCGACCGTCAACGTCGCGTCCAGACCGGCCGCGCGGGCCCGTTCCACCAGCTCCGGGACGTGGTCGAGCCCGTGCGGGACGGCCGTGTCGTCGTCGCGCAGGACCTCCAGGGTCGCGCGCAGCTCCCGGGTCGCCTCCCGGCCCGCCTCCTGGATCGCCAGCAGCGCCTCCGGCACCTGCTCGCCGCGCTTGCGGGCCAGATGCACGGCGACCTCGGCCTGCACCTTGATGATGGAGATCTGGTGGGTGAGCGAGTCGTGCAGCTCGCGGGCGATGTGCACGCGCTCCTCTTCGGCGCGGCGGCGCGCGGTCTCCTCGCGGGTGCGTTCGGCCTCGTCGGCCCGCCGCTCGGCCTGCCGCAGCGCCTCGCCCGCGGCACCGGCGGCGATCAGCCACGCGAGTTCGAGGGAGTCGCGGGCCTGGGCCAGCGTCTGCGCCGTCGACAGGCCGTGCGGGAGGGCCAGCGCCGTGAGCTGCATCGCCACCACGAGCGTCACCGACCCCGCCACCGTGATGGCGCGGTGCCCGGCCCGGACCGCCCCGTACACCGCGACCAGGAAGGCGATGCCGGGCACGTCGAAACCGGCCGCCAGGTAGGCCGTCGCGCACAGCCCGGTGACGGCCAGGACGGTGAGCGGCGCCCGCTGCCGCGCGGCCAGCGCCAGCCCGGCGACCACCGGCAGCACGTAGGTGAGAAGGTCCATGTACCCGCCGGGATGCCGGCCCGACAACCCGGCGAACAGCAGCATCGCCGCCGCGCCCACGGCGATCGCCCAGTCTCGGACGCCGGACGGTTCTGAGCTCATGCGTGAACGGTAGCCCGATCCCGTGACATGCGAATCCTGCCGGCGGACGACCCCTTGGCTACCACGCCCGCAGTAGGCGCCGGCGTCAGGCTGCGGCACACGTGGCCTGCCGCAACTCATTCCGGAGGGCCGCGAGGGACACGGCTCCGACGAGGACGGTCCCGTCCGGGAACCGGAAGACCGGTACTCGCGGGCCGGATCCGCGACCGGACCGCGCGAGGCGCGCGTCGAGCAGCTCACCGTTCCAGGGCACGCCGAGCACGGACGCCAGGCTCCGCAGCACGCCCGCGTCGGCGATGTCGAGGCCGTCGGTGAAGTAGGCGCGGTAGAGGCGGACGGCCATGTCCTCGGCCGTGCCGTGCACGGCCGCCGCCGCGATCAGCCGGTGGGCGTGGAAGGTGTCGGCGGGGACGATCCGGTCGAGGTTCATCACCAGGCCGTCCACAGCCGCCGCCCGCACGATCCGCTCGGCCCGCGCGGCGGAGGCCAGTTGAGGATGGACGCGCCCCGGCGACGCCCCCGCGACGTCGGACACTCCGACGACGTCGTACGCGCCCGCGACGCCATATGTCTCCGCGGCGTGGCGCGTGCCCGCGGCGGGCTGCGTGCCCACGGCCTCGTGCTTCTCCGCGGCGTGGCGCGTGCCCGCGGCGGGGTGCGTCTCCGCGATGTCGTACGGCCTGAAGGTGACTTCGAGCTCGGCGCCGCCCGCCCGGTGCTCGTCGGCGGCCCGGCGGAAGCGGGCGAAGCCGAGTGCCGACCAGACGCAGGCGATGTCGTGCGCGATCTCGACCTTCATGGATCTTCCCTTACTGGCGGCACGGATCGTTCCGTGCCGCTTCAGAATGCCCAGCCACGCCCACTAAGTCAATACGGAACGTTCCGTGCCGTCTGAGCGCTATGCTGGCCCCATGTCACCCAGACGTCCCGAACGCCGTAGCGAAGAGGCCGCCAACGCCGTCATCCGGGCCGCCATGGAGCTCTGCCAGGAGGTCGGCTACCGCAAGGTCAGCATCGAGGGCATCGCCGCCCGCGCCGGCGTCGGCAAGAACACGATCTACCGCTGGTGGCCGTCCAAGGCCGCCGTGCTGCTGGACGGCCTGCTGTCCACCTGGAGGATGGACGCGCCCTTCCCCGACACCGGCGACTTCGTCACCGACATCAAGACCCAGATGGCGGCGGCCTCCCGCTTCCTCGGCGATCCGGGCGTCTTTCCCCATTACCGCGCGCTGATCGGTGAGGCCCAGCACGACCCCCAGCTGCACCAGGCCCTCTGGGACCGCTTCATCAGCCACCTGGCAGGCGCCGCCGCCGAACGCATCAGGACCGCGCAACGCCAAGGCCAGATCCGTTCCGACGCCGACCCCGTCCTGGTCACCGAGCTGCTCTACGGCGCCGCCTACTACCGCCGGCTGCTCACCCCGCGCATCGCCGACACCGACCACGTCAACGCCATCGTCGACCTGGCCCTCGCCGGCCTCGCCCCACCCCCCGCCGACGCTCCTGGCCGCTGACGCCTACTGAGCGTCGGTTTTCCAGGCTGCGGCTGCGGTGAGGAAGGCTGCGTTCTCTTCGGGAAGGCCGATGGTGACTCGGACGCCTTCTCCTGGGAACGCGCGCAGGATGACTCCGTTGTCCAGGCAGTGGTCGGTGAAGGCGGTGCTGTCTTGGCCGAGGGGCAGCCACAGGAAGTTGGCCTGGGAGTCTGGCAGCTCGTAGCCGAGTGAACGGAGTTCGTGGGTCACGCGCTCGCGCTCCTTGACCGTGAGACCGGCTCGCCTGACGACCTCTTCGTTCTCCTGGAGCGCGGCGATGGCCGCCTCCTGGGCCAGGGCGCTCACGCTGAACGGGGTCTGCGTCTTGCGCACCTGCGCGATGATCTCGGGTGCGCCGACGCAGTAGCCGACGCGGAGGCCCGCCAGCGCGTACGCCTTGGAGAAGGTTCGCAGGACGACGACGTTCGGCCTGTCTCCGAAGAGCGCCAGGGCGTCCGGCACCTCGGACGGGTCCGCGTACTCGTGGTACGCCTCGTCCACGACGACCAGCACGTGCTCGGGCAGGCGGTCGACGAAGGCGCGGAGTGGGGTCTCGCCGACTGCCGTCGAGGTCGGGTTGTTGGGGTTGCAGACGAAGACCAGGCGGGTTCGGTCGGTGACGGCCGCCGCCATCGCGTCGAGATCCTGGTGGTGGTCGCGCAGCGGGACGTGGATGGCTGCGCCGCCCGCGACGGTGGTGAGGATGGGGTACGCCTCGAACGATCGCCAGCCGAAGACGGCCTCCGTCCCTGCCGACGACACCGTGTGCAGTAGCTGTCCGCAGACTTCGGAGGAGCCCGCGCCCACGGCGATGTGGCCGGGGGCCACGCCGTGCCGGGCGGCTAGTGCTTCGAGCAGGCGGACGGCGCCCATGTCCGGGTAGCGGGAGAGCCCGCCGGTCAGCTCGGCGAGCCGCGAGGCGACGCCGGGCAGCAGGCCGTACGGGGACTCGTTGCTGGCCAGGACGATGGCCCCGGGCACCTTGCGGCCCGGCACATAGGACTGGAGTTCGATCAGAGACGGACGCACGTGCACCACGCGGGTCTCCCTTCGGTCAGGCGTGGGCCAGCAGGATCGCGGGGCTCTCGACGCAGTCGGCCACGTAGCGCAGGAAGCCGCCCGCGGCACCGCCGTCGCACACCCGGTGGTCGAACGTGAGGGACAGCTGCGTGACCTTGCGGGCGATGACCGCGCCGTCGACCACCCAGGGGCGGTCGATGATGCGGCCCACGCCGAGGAGCGCGGCCTCTGGATGGTTGATGATCGGGGTGGAGCCGTCCACGCCGAAGACCCCGTAGTTGTTGAGCGTGAACGTTCCGCCGGTCAGCGCCTCGGGCGGCAGCTTGCCCGACCGGGCCAGGCCGGTGAGCCGGGTCAGTTCCGCGGCGAGCTGCGCGGTCGTCATCAGGTGCGCGTCCCGGACCACCGGCACGACCAGGCCGCGGTCGGTCTGCGCGGCGAAGCCGAGGTTGACGTGCCCGTACCGGACGATCTCGGCGCGCTCGGTGTCGACGGAGGAGTTGAGCTCGGGGAACCGCCGCAGCCCGTCCACGCAGATGCGGGCCAAGACGGCGAGCAGCCCGATGCCGAGGTCGGGACGGGCCCGCTTCAGCGCGTCCTTCGTTTCGAGCAGGCCGGTGGCGTCGACGTCCACCCAGGTCGTGGCGTCGGGGATCTCGCTGCGGCTGCGGCTCAGCTTGTCGGCGACCGCGCGGCGGATCCCGCGCAACGGGATCCGCTCGGTCGCCGGCGTGGACGCTGCGAGGAGCGGCCGTTCGAGGGGCGGCTGTTCGGCCGGTGTCGCGGCGGCTTCGAGCGGCTTGCGGGCTTCGGCGATGGCTTGCTCGACGTCGCGGCGGAGGATCACTCCGCGCGGTCCGGTGGGGGTGACGGTGGCGACGTCCACCCCGTGCTCCCGGGCGATCCTGCGGACGAGCGGCGAGATCACGCGAGGCGCGCGTCCCGGTTCGGCTTTCCGAGGGGACGCGGACGTCCGCTCCGTCTCCGTGGGCACGGCGAATCGGGAGCCGTTGCGCCGGCGCCTGCGTCCGCCGGACGCGTGGCCGGTGCCGTACCCGATCAGGACGTTGCCCGAGCCGGCTTGTTCCTCCTCGCGGTACCGGGCCGCGGCGGGGTCGACCTCCGGGGCCGTGTCCGCGTGCACCTCGCCCGGGGGGCCGACCTCGATGAGGGGTTCGCCCACCGCCAGCACGGAGCCCGTCTCCGCGTGCAGTTTCAGCACCGTTCCGGCGAAGGGGACCGGCACCTCCACCACGGCCTTGGCGGTCTCGACGTCCACGACGTTCTGGTCGATCTCGACCGTGTCGCCGACGGCGACCTTCCACTCGACGATCTCGGCCTCGGTCAGTCCCTCGCCGAGGTCGGGCAGCCGGAACACCTGCCGCACGGCGGTGGTCGTCATGATGCCTCCCGGGCCAGGTGCAGGACGTCCGGCCGATCGTCGAACTGGAGCCGGTCGACCGCGTCGAGGATCCGGTCGACGTCCGGCAGGTGCGAGTGCTCCAGCTTCGGCGGCGGGTACGGGATGTCGAACCCGGTGACGCGCAGCACGGGAGCGGCCAGCGAGTGGAAGCACCGTTCCTGGACGCGGGCCGCGATCTCCGCGCCCACCCCGGCGAACCCCTGGGCCTCCTGGACCACCACGCAGCGGCCCGTCTTGCGCACCGACGCCGCGACGGTCTCGTCGTCGAACGGGACGATCGTGCGCAGGTCGACGACTTCGAGGGAGACGCCCTCCGCGGCCGCCGTCTCGGCCGCCTTGAGGGCCACCGGCACGCTGGGCCCGTAGGCGACCAGGGTCGCGTCGCGGCCCTCGCGCCGGACGGCCGCCCGCCCGAACCCCTCGGCCCGCCGATCGTCCAGGCTCGTCTCGTCCTTGGACCAGTACAGCCGCTTGGGCTCCATGAAGATCACCGGGTCGGGGTCGGCGATGGCGTCGCGCAGGAGCCAGTACGCGTCGGCCACGGTCGCCGGCGTGACGACCTTCAGGCCCGGCGTGTGGGCGTAGTAGGCCTCGCTGGAGTCGCAGTGGTGCTCCACGCCGCCGATGCCGCCCGCGTACGGGATGCGGATCACCAGCGGCAGCGGCACCTTGCCGCGGGTGCGGTTGCGCATCTTCGCCACGTGCGAGGCGATCTGCTCGAACGCCGGGTAGGCGAACGCGTCGAACTGCATCTCGACGACGGGACGGAAGCCGCCCATGGCCATGCCCACGGCGAGCCCGACGATCCCCGACTCGGCCAGCGGCGTGTCGAAGCAGCGGTCCTCGCCGAACTCCTTGGTGAGCCCGTCGGTGATGCGGAAAACCCCACCGAGCGGACCTACGTCCTCGCCGAAGACCAGAACCTGCTCGTCGTCGCGCAACGCGTCCCGCAGCGACGCGTTCAGCGCCTGCGCCATCGTCATCGCGGTCATGTCAGCCCTCCAACTCGGACGCCAGCTGCTCCCGCTGCTCGCGCAACTGAGGCGTGGGCTCGGCGAAGACGTGGTCGAACAGCTCGTACGGGTCGGACTCCGGATCGGCGTTCATCGCGTCCCGCAGCCGGGCGGCGAACTCTTCGGCGACCTTCTCCGCCACGGCGATCTCCTCCTCGTCGAGCAGGCCGCGGCCGCGGAGGTAGGTCTCCAGACGGAGAAGGGGGTCGGCCGATTCCCAGCGTTCGACCTCCTCGTTCTCGCGGTACCTGGTGGCGTCGTCGGCGTTGGTGTGGGCGTCCATGCGATAGGTGTGCGCCTCGACCAGGAACGGGCCGTCGCCCGTCCGCGCGTGCCGCACGGCCTCACCGAGAACCGCCAGGACGGCGACGAGGTCATTGCCGTCCACCTGCTCAGAGCGGACGCCGTACCCGATCCCCTTGTAGGCGAGGGCGGGGGCCGCGGTCTGCTTGGCCAGCGGCACCGAGATCGCGTACTTGTTGTTCTGGACGAAGAACACCACCGGCACCTGGAGCACCGCGGCGTAGTTGAGCGCCTCGTGGAAGTCGCCCTCGCTGGTGCCGCCGTCGCCGATGAACGCCATCACGACGGCGTCCTCGCCCTTGCGGCGCAGGGCCTCGGCCATGCCCACCGCGTGGATGGTCTGCGTGGCCAGCGGCGTGCACTGCGGCGCGACGCGCGTGGCCGCCGGGTCGTACCCGCAGTGCCAGCCGCCCCGCAGCAGCTCGAGCACCTCGACGGGATCGACGCCGCGCGACACCAGTGCCACCGAGTCGCGGTAGGTCGGGAACAGCCAGTCGTCCTCGCGCAGGGCGAGCACGCCGGCGATCTGGCAGGCCTCCTGCCCACGGCTGGACGGGTAGACCGCGAGCCTGCCCTGCTTGGTCAGCGCGGTCGCCTGGCGGTCGAACCGGCGGCCGAGGACCATCCGGCGGTAGGCCTCCACGAGCTGCTCGTCCGCCGGCGCCTGATATCCCTCCGGCGGCTCGACGGCCGTGCCGTCCTCGGCGACGAAGCGCACCGGAACGGCTGCGGGAAGAAGATGATCGACCGCATGTGTCCCCACGGGCATGACAGCGCTCGCTTTCTCTGGACGCTTGACACGCAAAGCGTCCTGCGACGTCGCCATCTGTTCAAGACATCGGGCACAATGAGCGACAAATAGCTAAAAACCACACCCCCTGGAGGCCAAATGTCGGGAGACGAGGGCGAACTCACGGGACGGCCGGGACATTCTGCCGACCGGCTCGACGGGGTGGACCGCGCGATCATCGCTGAGCTGCTGCGCGACGGCCGGATGTCCGTCCGTGCGCTCGCCGAACGGATCCACATCTCCCGCGCCAACGCCTACGCGCGCCTCACCCGGCTGACCGACGACGGAGTGATCACCGGCTTCACCGCCGAGCTCGCCCCGCACAAGGCGGGCCTCGGCACCAGCGCCTACATCTCGCTCACCATCGAGCAGAACACCTGGCGCGCGGTGTCGGCCAAGCTGCAGGAGATCCCCTACGTCGAGCACTTCGCGATGGTCGGCGGCGACTACGACATCCTGGTCCTGGTCAGGGCCCCGGACAACGAGGCGCTCAAGCACGTGGTGCTGGAACGCATCCAGGACATCCCCGGAATCCGCGGCACCCGCACCTGGCTGGTCTTCGACGAGGCCCGCGGCCGCGGCACCGACTGGACACCCCCGGCCGGTTCGACATGATCAAAGGATGCCGAGCATCGATTCGGCCGCTTAGCGGGATGCTTTGTAGTCCGCGAGGAGCGCTTTGAGCTGCTCCACCATGAAGGTGTAGTACTCGTGCATCTCGCGCAGGCGCTCGCGTTGCCGGGCGGGGAGGTCGGCGCCGGTCGTCTGCGCGCTCTCGGCGAGGGTCAGGAGTTCGACGGTCTGCTCCAGCTGGTGCTGGAGGCAGCCGATCCAGGCGTCGTCGCGCCACTCGTAGACGTACTGCCGCGCGCCCGGCTCCTTGAAGCGGCGCACGGTCCCGCTGATCACGAGCAGGCGCGTCGTCTCCGACATCGAGCCCTTGCTCGCGTTCAGTGCGGTCTGCAGCTCGGTCATCGTGAGGGGCGTCTCGCTGAGCATGAGAACGCCCGCGGCGCGGCCGGCCATCGGGGGCCAGCCCATCGCGCGGCCGATGCGGAGGCCGAAGTCGTCGATGAGGGCGTTCACGGCGCCGCTGGGCACGGGCTCGGCTCCAATCGATCAGGAAAAAATGAACTTTCACTCTTGACTGAACTTTCTGCCAGGGGGCAGTCTACCGCCTACAGCGGTTCGGACGTTTCCGCAGCCGTGCTCACCTGGAGGTTCGCCGTGTGGGACATCATCGTCGTTGGTGCGGGGTCCGCGGGCGCGGCTCTCGCCGCCCGTTCCGCCGAGCGAGGCAAGCGCGTTCTGCTCCTGGAAGCCGGGCCCGACTACCGGTCCGCGCAGATGCCGGAGGCGTGGCGGTCACCGAACCCGGTGAAGGCGCTGCTCGACCCCGGCGCCGCCGAGCACCTGGTCTGGATGGGCGTCGATTCCGCGCGGACCGAGAAGCAGGCGCAGGCTCCGTATTGGCGCGGCAAGGGCGTCGGCGGCAGCTCGTCCATCAACGGTCAGATCGCGATCCGCCCGCCGATGGAGGACTTCGACGACTGGGCCGCGGCGGGATGCGCCGGCTGGTCGGCGAAGGACGTCCTGCCGTACTTCGCCAGGCTGGAGGACGACGAGGAGTTCGGGGACGAGCCGTACCACGGGCGGGGCGGGCCGACGCCGATCTTCCGGATGCCGCAGGAGCGATGGGGCGGGGCGGACGCCGCCCTGTGCGCCGCCGCGCTGTCGGCCGGGCACCCTTGGGCGCCGGACGTGAACGCCCCGCATGCGAGCGGGGTCTCGCCGTACCCGATCAACTCGCGCGCCGGACGCCGGGTCTCGGTGAACGACGCGTACCTCGAACCGGCCCGTTCGCTGGGCGGCCTCACCATCCGCGGTGGCGCCCTGGTCGACCGGGTCGTCTTCGAAGGTGACCGTGCCGTGGGCGTCCAGGTCGTCGTGGACGGGACGGCGGTGACCGAGTACGCCGACGAGGTGGTGCTCAGCGCCGGGGTGATCCACTCGCCGGCGATCCTGATGCGCTCAGGGGTGGGCCCGGCCGACGACCTGCGGCGGCTGGGGATCGCGGTACGGCAGGACCTCCCGGTGGGCGTCGGAATGCAGGACCATCCGATGGTCGTCGTCGAGCTGCCCCTGACGCGGGAGGCCGCGATCAAGACGGCCGACGATCGCCACACCAACGTCTGCGTGCGCTACAGCAGCGGGGTCATGCCCAACGACATGATGTTCGTTTCGCTCAACCAGAACGTGCTGGCCATGGGAGCCGCCGACACGCGCTTCCCCGCGGGCGGCCTGGGCGTGTGGCTGAACCAGAGCTTCTCGCGCGGCGTCCTGAGACTGACGTCCGCCGACCCGCAGGCGCAGCCCGAGGTGCGGGAACGGATGTTGTCGGACGCCCGTGACCTGGAACGGCTGCGCCAAGGGGTGCGGGCGCTGGTCGAGATGGCGCGCGGCCCCGAGGTGGCCCCGCTCGTCGAGGGCTCGATCGAGGCGCGCAACAGCCGGCTGTTCGCGGTGCTGGACGACGACGCCGAACTCGACGACCACCTGCTGGCCACCGTCGTGGACGCCCAGCACGGGACCAGCACGTGCCGCATGGGAGCGCCCGACGACGCCGAAGCGGTGGTCGATCCCGAGTGCCGCGTCAAGGGCGTCGACGGCCTGCGCGTGGTCGACGCGTCGATCTTCCCCGCCGTCCCCCGGGCCAACACCAACCTGGCCTCGATCATGGTCGGCGAACTCATGGCCGACCGCCTCACCTGACCCCGCCGCCCGCCCGCCGAGCCGCATTCGTCAAGGAGAACATCGCGTGAAGACCCTGCAGAACCTGATCGGCGGAAACTGGGAGGACTCCCGTGGCGACGAGTTCCACGAGGTGATCAACCCGGCGACCGAGGAGCCCGTCGGCCGTTGTCCCAGCGGCTCGCCGGAGGACATCCGTCGAGCCGTCGACGCAGCGGTCCGCGCCCAGCCCGCCTGGGCGGCGCTGCCCGTCGCCGAACGCGTGCGGCTCCTGTCACGGTGGGCGGACACGGTCGCCGAACACGCCGCCGAACTGGCGGAGATCGAGTGCCACGAGATGGGCAAGCCAGTCGCCCTCGGCACGGCGTTCATCGGCGGCGCCGCGCAGGCGTTCAAAGCGGCAGTAGCCGAGGCCCTGGACTACGCGTTCGAGGAGACCATCACGAGCCCGGCCGGAAACACCACGATCGCGCGCCAACCGCTCGGCGCCACTGCCGTCATCGTGCCGTGGAACTTCCCGGTGCCGATGACGCTGGGGGCCCTCGGCCCGCTGCTGGCCGCGGGCAACACCGTCGTCCTCAAGCCGTCCGAACGCTCGCCGCTCTCAGCGGTACGGCTGCTCGAACTGATGGACCTGCCCGCCGGAGTGGTGAACCTCGTCCTCGGCGACGCCCGCGCCGGTGCGCCGCTGGTCGCCGACGAACGGATCGGACTCGTGCACTTCACCGGCTCCGTCGACGCCGGCCGCCGGGTCGGCGCGGAGACCGGCGGCCGGTTGCGCCGCTCGATCCTCGAACTCGGCGGGAAGGACCCGGTGGTCGTCGACGCGGGAGTCGACCCCGTCGCGACGGCCGCCGCCGTCGCCTTCGGCGCGTTCGCCAACTCCGGCCAGATCTGCACGTCGATGGAACGCGTCTACGTGCACCGCGACATCGCCGGGGAGTTCATCGACGCCCTGACCGACGCCGCCCGCACGTACACCCTCGGGGACGGGCACGACGAGACCACGGTGCTGGGCCCGCTGGTCGACCAGCGCCAGCGCGACATCGTGCACCGCCACGTCACCGACGCGGTCGAACGCGGCGCGGCCGTCCACACAGGCGGGACCGTGCCGGAGGGCAAGGGCTTCTTCTATCCCGCGACCGTTCTCACCGGCGTGGACGACTCGATGCTGGTCATGCAGGAGGAGACCTTCGGCCCGCTCGCCCCGGTCGTCATCGTGTCCTCGTTCGAGGAGGGCCTGGAGAGGGCGAGCGCCTCGCGCTTCGGCCTGGCCGCGACCGTCTACACCAACGACCCCGCGCACATGGCCGCCGCCCGCGCGATCCCCGCCGGTGTCCTCTGGGTGAACCAGTGGCAGGGCGGCGGCCCCGAGCGGCTGTACGAACCGGCCGGCGACAGCGGCATGGGCGCGACCGGCGCCAGAGCCGCCTACGACGCGGCGACCCGTCCGACCTCGATCCACACCGCAGCCTGATGACAGCCGCAAAGCAACCCGCACCCACGCAAGAAGCCGCAGCCGCAGCCGCGGCGAAGTCCGCAGCGGACGACATGGGTGCAGCTGCAAAGCGGCACGCTGCGGAGGTGGTCGCCGCCTGGAGTGACCGCCTGATCGGCCTGTCCCACCGCATCCATGCCCACCCCGAACTGGCCTTCGAGGAGACACGCGCCAGCACCTGGGTGGCCGAAGCGCTGCACATGGCCGGTTTCGAGGTGGAGCACGGCTGCTACGACCTGCCCACCGCCGTCCGCGCGACCGTCGGCTCAGGTCCGCTCCACATCGGCATCTGCGCCGAGTACGACGCGCTGCCCGACATGGGGCACGCGTGCGGGCACAACATCATCGCGGCCGCCGCGGTCGGCGCCGGAGCCGCGCTGGCGGGCCTGGCCGACGATCTGGGCCTCACCGTGACCGTGCTCGGCACCCCGGCGGAGGAGGGCGGCGGAGGCAAGGTCCTCATGCTGGAACGCGGCGCCTTCGCGGATCTCGACGCCGCGATGATGGTCCACCCCGCCGCCGTCGAGATGGCCGCGATGCCCGGATCGGCGGTGGCGCAGTTCAAGGTCTCCTACCAGGGCAAGCCCGCCCACGCCGGCGCCTACCCCGAGCGCGGCGTCAACGCGGCCGACGCGATGACCATCGCTCAGGTAGCGATCGGACTGCTCCGCCAGCAGACAACTCCCGACGACCGGATCGCCGGCATCGTCACCCAGAGCGGCACCGCACCGAACGTGATCCCCGACGCTACCGAAGGCCGATGGATCGTCCGTTCCGCAACGCTGGAGGCGCTCTCAGAGCTCAAGCCCCGCGTGCTGCGCTGTTTCGAGGCCGGAGCCCTCGCCACCGGATGCGACCTGACGATCACGCCACCGGCCCCTGACTACGCGGACCTCCGCCCGGACGCGGCCATGCTGCGCCTCTACCGGGCCAACGCCGAGGCGCTCGGCCGCGTGTTCCCGGACCTCCCCGCCGGTGCCCCGGTCGGCGCCGCCACGGACATGGGCAACGTCTCCCATGTGGTCCCCACCATCCACCCCATGCTGGGCCTGGACTGCCTGCCCGCCGTCAACCACCAGCCCGAATTCACCGCGGCATGCGCGACCCCGACCGCCGACAGGGCAGTCCTGGACGGCGCCACCGCCATGGCATGGACGGCCATCGACCTGGCCCACACCACGTCCGTCCATCAGCCCTAGTCAGTCGACGCGGCGGAAGGTTCCGCGCTCGGTGTCCTCGCTCCCGTCCTCGCGGAAGACGAAGGTCATGGTGCGGGGGCCGCGGAGTGTCAGCTCATACGACCCGCTGGACCCGCACACTCCGAACCCGCTGCCGCCGAAGTTCGCCAACATGGTCACCCGCTTGCCGTTGACCGCGATCGGCACGGCACGGCCCCGGTCACGGTAACAGTCGCTGCGGGCGACCTGGCTGACGGCTTCGGGGGCCTCGTTGTCGAGATCGAGGGTGGTCCGGGCGTCCGTGCCGGTTGTCTTGCCGACCCAGGTGCCTTTGAAGGAAGCCGGTAGCTGGAGCGGGCCCTTCGCCGACGCACGCGACATGATCGTCGTGGAGTTGACCTGGGAGGTGAACTCGGCATAGGACAGGACGCTGAGCCGGCCGTCCTTGCGCTTGCGGATGCGGAGCTCACCGTCCTCGCAGGCGTCGCCGTAATTCTTGATCTTCTTTTCGAGTACCAGCTGGTCGCCCGCCATCCGCAGCGCGCTACAGCGAGAGAGCGGATACAGGGCGGTGCCCGTCGCCTGTCCGATGGGAAGATGGATGCGGATGAGCCGCCGCCCGTTCCCGTCCACGCTGGTCGCGGTGCCCGTCCAGTCGCCGGAGAGCTCCGTGGGGACGGCCACCTGGGGCTTGTCGCTCACGTCAAAGTCGATGTTCGCGACCGCGACTCCGATGGCCACCAGCCCGAGCGGGACGCCGATGAGCGCGGCGACGAGCACGATCGACCTTGGCCACGTCCGGCTCATCGTCGTGTCCGGGCAGCCGTAGCAGGACCACCTTGGCGGTGGGACGGTCCGCGGGCTCTTTCGCCAGGCAGTCGGCGACCAGCGAACGCACGGCGCCCGGCAGCTCGCCGAGGTCCGGTGAAGCCCAGCGGATCGCATCGAAGATCTCCGCCGAGGGACCGGTTCCGAACGGCGGGCGCCCCGTCGCCGCGAACACCATGACCGAGCCCCGGGCGAACATGTCGACGGCGGAGGTGATCTGCGCCCCCTGCGCCTGCTCGGGCGCCATGTACGGAGGGGTGCCGATCACACCCTGGGTGAGCTCAGAAGACGTGTTCGCCTCGCGGGCGATACCGAAATCGATGACGCGAGGACCGCTCACGCCGAGAATGACGTTGGCGGGCTTGAAATCACGGTGCACGACCCCGGCCTTGTGGATCGCGGTCAACGCGGTGGCCGTCCCGATGGCCAGGCGTAAGAAATCGTCCCCCGCGCGCGGCCCGCTCTCCTCGACCGCCTGCTGCAAGGTCGGTCCTTCGACGTACTCGCTCACGATGTAGCGGGATGACCCAGCGAGGTCAGCGTCCACGATGCGGGCCGTGCAATGCGACGGAACCCGCCGAGCCGCTTCCACCTCGCGAACGAAGCGTTCTCCGGCCGCGACCATGACCGCTGTCGTCACGAAGCACCTTCACTGCCACCGGCACACCGTCCTTGGAGCGCCCGAGGCACACGACCCCGAACCCGCCATGGCCCGACCGCCCGTCCAGCCGGTACGGACCCAGCTCAACCGGATCTTCCCAAAGGGACCAGAACCTTCGGCTGAGCTCCGCCGCACAAGGTCGGATTACCGCTGGATCGGTATTTCGCTCGGCAGTAGACGATCTGCTGTCTAAGGTCGCTCCTATGCGCCCGTGCGGCGGACCCTGACGAACGGAAACGGCCTTGGCTCAACCCCCGGCACCACCGCCCGCCCCGCAGCCGCCGACCGGCAGGCGGACGGTCATCGCCCTCGTCGCCGTGCTCATCGTGCTGATCGGTGGCGTCATCATCTTCGTGCTGCTGAGCGACGACAGCGGGGGCGACGACGTTGCCGTTCCGATCGGCAGAGGCAAGGGGGAGCCCCCCGCGTCGTCGGGCCCCGTCGACCTGCGTGAGCCGCTGACGTTCACGCTGCTGGCAGGCACATCGAGCCCGCCCTGCAAGGCTCCGTCCCTTGCCAGCGGCAACGAATGCGTGAAGCTGGGCCCGGACGCGCTGACCGTTCGCCGCCTAGAGAAAGTCGCGGCGACGCCACCGAACCCCGCGCAGGGCTCCTCGACATGGACCGTGAGTATCACGCTGACCTCGGCGGACACGTCCGGCTTCACCGAACTGACCCGCAAGGCCGCCGAGGCGTTCAACGGCCAGTTCCCGGCCGGGCGGATGGCCATGCTCATCGGCGGCTCGCTCGTCTCCGAACCGGCGCAGGTGGCCACGCCCATCACCGGTGGTGAGGTGCAGATCTCCGGCCCCCCGTCCCAGTTCACCCAGGCCTACACCGAAACCCTCGTCCACCGCCTCATCGGCCGCTGACCGCGCCGCTCCATGATCAGCTTCTCGCTGGCAGGAGGGGGCGCATGAACGTGCGGCGGTAACGGATGACGCAGCCGCTCCGGTCACGGATCTGATCGGCGGCGATGAAGTCGGGATCGGAGCCGAACCGCGATCGGTACTGCTCGTAGGCCGCCAGGCTGTCGAAACTGAACAGCGCGCGGGCCTCATCGCTGGCGCCCTCGGCCGGCAGGAAGTACCCGTGGTGGACGCCGCCGTGCCGTTCCACCAGCTCCATCCAGGCGCGCGCGAAGCGCTCGAAGTCGTCGATCTTGCCGGGATCGATCTCGTAGTCAACCACGCAGGTGATCATCCCGACAGGCTATGCGGCACTCCGCACAGCGCCTCTTCGTCTGAGGTGGGCTGCGAAACCGGACGGCGATCACAGCGGTCTGACAGGGATGCGCTCATTGAGCTCACACTGGTCGCTCGCCCTGCTCCCGGCCCGGTCTTCCTTGACGGCGCGCGATCGCCCTCGTCTGCGGCCCTATAACGCTTGTGGCGGGACGGTGTCGCGAGGGAGTCTGAGGCAGTTCGGCGAGACCGGTCACGGGGCGGTGTAGGCGCTGGGGAGCTGGCCTGTGACCCGGCGGAACGCCTCGGCGAAGGCTGCGGGCTTGCGGTAGCCGACCGCGCGCGCCGTCGCTCGGACGGGGGCACCGTCTGCGAGGTGGGTGAGTGCGGCGCGGATGCGGGCGTGGGTGCGCCATTGTGCGAATGTCATCCCGGTCTCGGCCTGGAAGAGCCGCGTCACCGTGCGCACGCTGGTGGCGGCGTGGTCGGCCCACGCGGCGAGGTCGCGGTCGTCGGCGGGATCGGCGAGCAGGGCTTCGGTGATGTCGCGCAGGCGCGGGTCGGTCGGGATGGGGAGCTGGAACGTCGTGGTGGAGACAGGCTCCAGGAGCTCGACCAGGAGCGCCTCGGCCGGCGTACGTGCCTGTTGCGGATGCCGGTCCAGGTGCACGATCAGCTCCCGGACCAGCGGTGTGACCAGTACTCCGGTCGGCTCGGTCCATGGGGTGTGCCGCGCGTTCAGGATGACGCCGTAGCCGCGCCCGCCGCGCACCACCGCCACGGCGTGCGGGACGCCGGCGGGCATCCACAGCGCGTGGGTCGGCGGCACCAGCCAATCGCGGTCGGTGGTGCGGTGGGTGACGGTGGCCGTCTCGGACCAGCTCAGCAAGTGGAAGGGGTGCACGTGCAGGCCGAAGGAGGTACCGCGGTCGAACTCGGTCCGCGCGGTCGCCATCACGGTTCCCGGCACGCCACTCTCCGATCCTGGCCAGATCACGGCACACCTTGGCCACCGGCCGCCGTCTGGTCACCCTACCGTCGGGACGGACAGGTGAGGAGAGGGCATGCGTACACCGACCACGGTCGCCGACATCGATGCGATCATCGGAACTCCGTCCAGGATGGTTTTGCTGAAGGCGACCGGCGTCCTCGACGAGGGCTGCCGGGCGGTGTTGGCGGCCGCTCCGGTGGCGGCATTGGGCATCCGCGATGCCACCGGCGCGTCCCGCACGATGCTCGTCGGCGGGACGGCCGGGTTCGCGCACGCCGAGTCGCGGACGCGCCTGTCGCTGGGGATGCCGGACGGGGCGCCGATCCCTGCGCTCGGCACGGGGGTGTCCATGGTGTTCCTGCTCCCCGGGCTCGGGGAGACCTTCCGGCTGAACGGCACCGCCGCCGACGTCGGTGACGGGCGCCTCGCGATCGACATGACCGAGGCCTACGTGCACTGCGCACGGTGCGTGCTGCGCGCCAAGCTGTGGACGGTCGTCCCGGACTCGCCTGCGCGCTCCCTTCCGGCCGCCCCGGCCGAGGGGCCGCTGTCCACGCCGGGCGTCTGCGCGTTCCTGGCAGCCTCGCCGTTCGCCGTCATCTCCTCGCGCGACGGCGACGAGCGGGCCGACACCAGCCCGCGCGGGGACGGGCCGGGCTTTCTGCGCGTGCTCGACGGCGCCACCATCGCGGTCCCCGACCGCCGCGGCAACAAGCGAGCCGACACCCTGCACAACCTCATGACCTGCGCGGACGTCTCGCTCGCCGCACTGGTTCCTGGCCGTGGCGAGGTCGCCTACCTCAGCGGCACAGCACAGGTCAGCACCGACCCGACGCTGCTGGCGACGATGGCGTTGCGCGACAAGCCACCACACGCGGCGATCGTCGTGCACGTCCAACACGCCGACCTGGCACCCACCACGACCACCCATGCCCTGTGGAGCGGCCCACGCGATCCCGAGCGGCTACCGGACCTGAACGCGATCGCGGCCGAGCACCTGGCGTCCAACACCGACGGCGGCCGCGCCACCCGCCTGCTCTCGCGCGGCCTGGCCACCGCGCCCAAGGCGCTCACCCGCCGCGCCATGGACGCGGCCTACCGCTCAGCGTTGCGCGACGAGGGATACCGACCGTCAGCCTTCCGTGCGGACGATCACCCGTGAGTGCAAGCCCGTCACCAGCAGACACGCGCACCGCAAGTCGACCCGGTCACTGCGATCGAACTGCACCCATCCCGATTCGCCCGCGCAGTCACCGCGAACACCGGCTGATCGGCGAACTGCTACGGGCCGCCGGGTATTGGGTTGTCGTCGAGCCAGACGGACTGGCCCTCAGGGGTGACGGTCAGACCCCAGCGGTCAGCCGTCGGGCAGCCGAGTCCCTGCCACCACCAGTAGGCGTTCTCATCATGCTTGCCCATCTCGAATCCCCTTTCTCGATGCGCGCGCGACTGCACCCGAATGATGCTGAGGTGGTCTGACGACGGGTAGGTACGCGGCGAGCTCACGAGCGATGCGTTCGGCTGCGTGTGTCACGTCTCGGACCGGCGCGAGCGGCGCACCGGTGGAGGAGTAGAACCACGGCTCACCGTCCGGGCCGTCCTCGACATGCAGGCTGTCACCGAACCGCGGAGTCTCCGGGAGGAACACGCGTTGCCGTGGCGGAATCTGGTCGTACTTCGGCACGCTGGACACCCCGCGCAGCGCAAGCGCCCGGCCGAGCGCGTCCAGGTGTTCGGTGACCTTCACCGCGACACGACTCCGTGAGCCTCGACGTCACGCATGTGACGTAGCAGTGTTCCTTCGTCGTCGGCCTCGATGATCTGGACAACGGCGCGCCAACGCGGAACAGCCCAGAACCGGTGTGTCCGGGACCCCCACCAGATCACCCAGTGCGGATGATCGTGGTCGAGCACGATGGCGCGGGCGAGCGGATCCTGAGACCTCATGAGGCGTTCCTGGCTGGCACGCCGAGCAGGAACGCCAGCCGATCCGCGGCGCCCCCCTCTTCGCCGACCCGGCCGAGCTCGTAGTTCCATGAGGTGAGGTAACGGCCAGCGTCGCAGTGGACGACCTCAGTGAGACCGGATGCCACCGGATTCCTGACGGCCAGCTCCGCGACGGAGCCCTCCGTCGCCCAGAGGCCACGGGCTCCGAGCAACCTGGCAAGCTTGTCAGTCCGTCCATGTCGCTGAGTACATCGATGTTCGGAAGCCAGCGGCAGATGACATCCGATGACACACGGAGGGCGTGCGATGCCGCAAGCAGTCACGGTCACCGGAACCAGGACGACCGGTCACCGGCCCCTGGCGGGCTATCGGGACCTGTTCGAGGTCTTCATCAGGCCGTTCGCACGGCAAGGCACACGGTTCTACCTCGGCGGCGCCATCGGGATCGACTCGCTGGCGCTGCTCTGGCTCGCAAGCGAGGTTGAGGCGAGTCTCGTCGTCGTCGTTCCTGCCCTGCTGGCGGACCAGCCGGCGGAAGCGCGCCAGGCGATCGCGTCCACGCGAGAGGTCGGCCGGCTGGAGGCGGTCGTGGAGCTCGGCGGGGAGACTCGTACCGACGGCTACCACGCGCGCAACGAATACATGGTCGACCGGTCCGATTTCGTGATCGGGTTTCCGCGCGCGGGCAAAATCACCAGCGGAACGATCTTTACGTTGGACTATGCGGCAAGTCAGGACAAACCGCGGCTCACCGTGCCTGTGTGACGCACCGGGTGGTGTACTGCGACTATGGACATGCAGCGGAAAGCGGGGGCTGACGCCCTCCGGCGGCTGCGCACGTCCCGGGGCATGTCCTGGGCGGCACTGGCCCAGGCGCTCCGCGGGCACGCCGGTGGGCTGCGGATCGCGCGGATCGCCGCCGCACAGACCGCGAGCGTCCAGCGCACGATCGCTCGGTGGGAAAGCGGCCGGTCGGTGCCCGACGAGCAATACCAGTTGCTGCTCTGCCACGTGTACGCGCGGACGGCGACCGGGGCGGCGGCGATCGGCCCCGGCTCGGACTTCTCCGCACTCTTGGACGCCCTCGCGCACCTTGGCGCAACGTCGGCCCGGCTAAGCGAGCTGCGCGCCGCAGTGACGAATGCGGTCACTGCCAGTGGTCTGGGGCTCCTCGCCTTCATAGGCGCGCCGCTGCGCGCCGGGTTGGCGTCGGCGCTCGCTGACCCGGACCGCGTGGATGAACCAGTCATGGACGAGCTGGCCACGGTGAGCGACGCGGTCAACGCGCAGATCGGCTCGGTGCCCTTCGTCCGGCTGCACCTGGCGCAAGCCGCCGTGGTGGACGCCTGCCGGCAGCTCCTCGTCGGCGAGCAGCCCGGCGCCATCCGCGTCCGGCTCCAGGACGTCGCCGGCCGTGCCTTCGCACTAGCTGCCCGCCTGGCGTTCGAGTCACATGACGACGTCGCAGCGCTTCGGCTGTACGAAGAGGCAGTGCAGACGATCGGGTCGATCGAGCTTCCCACCGCGCCCTGATCAGGACCAGCCAGACGATGGTGGTGTTCTACGCCACCGGGGACGTGGCACGCGCACGGCGGATCGCAGACACGGCCGTGCAGGATGCCCGCAGAGGCCCGAGCGTCCTGATGCGTGCACGAGCACATGCGCTTCAGGCAGAGATGGCGGCCCGGTCCACGCCGACGCAACGGCGCCATGCTCAGGCCGCGCTGCATCTGGCGTGGCATGACCTGGATGGGGATCTGGACGGCGACCCGATGCCCGCCGCGTTCTCGACAGGCATGCTGCGCGGATTCGAGGGCGTCTGTGGTATCTACCTCGGCCAAGCACAGTCCGCCGAGCAGCAGTTGGCCAAGTCCGCTCATACGCTGACCCAGCCACGCGAGCGGGTGCAGCGAGCCATCGTGCTCGCCGACCGGGCCCTGGCGCGACTGCGCACAGGAGACGAAGGTGCCGCCGAAGAGTCGGCCGACCAGCTTCACGCGTGCGTGGATCTCACGGCGGCGACGCGAGGCCGCGTGCCCGCCCAGCGTCTCCGCCGGGCGCGCTTGGAGTTGAGGTCGTGGCGCGGTGAGGCGTTCGTCGCCGAGCTCGACGACCACATTCACACCGCACTGATCGGACTCTGATCGCGCACGGGCTGCATGACGAGCTGCTCGGCGGGCCTTCGCGCCCGGCGGTCGGCCGGGCATCAGATCCGGGCCTGGACATCAGGGTGAACATTTTCGGGAACGCGTCGGCGACGACGAACTGGTGCCGCGTCTGCAGGAGGTCGGTGGCCACGCTGAGCTCACACTGGTCACTCGCTCTGCACGACTGAACGACTAGCGGCTCGTCGAGAGCGTGCGGGGCCGGCGCCCCGGGTTGCCGGGGCGCCGGTCTGGTTTTCAGTGGCCTTCGAAGGTGGGTTTGCGTTTGGAGAGGAACGACTCGACGGCGTTGGAGTGGTCGGCGGTGAGGCCTAGGCGGGCTTGGGCCTTGGCCTCTGTGGCCAGGGATGCTGCTAGGTCCTGGCCCCAGGATTGTGCGATCAGTTGTTTGGATTCGGCGTAGGCGGCGGTCGGGCCGGTCGCTAGGCGGGCTGCGAGCTCGCGGGCCGTTGCGACGACGTCTGCCTGGGGGACGATCCGGCCGGAGATGCCCCAGGCGATGGCCTGGGTGGGGGTGAAGCTCTCGCCTAGGAGAATGAGCTCGCGGGCGCGGGACTCGCCTACGGCGCGGGGGAGTGTTGACGACAGGCCCGAGTCGCAGGTGAGGCCTATGGCTGTGAAGGCGGTGGCGAGGGTTACCTCGTCGGCGAACACGCGTAGGTCGCAGGCGAGCGCCAGGGCCAGGCCGGCGCCCACGCAGGTGCCATTGACGGCGGCGATCACTGGTTTGGCCATGGTGGCCAGGAGCCGGATGATCGGCGCGTAGTCTTCGTCGATCGTGTCGAACGCGTGGGCCGGGTCGGCTTGGAGGGCCGCGGCGTGCTCGGCCAGGTCTTGGCCCACGCAGAACGCGGTGCCCGCTCCGGTGAGGACGAGCGCGCGGATGGTGTTGTCGGCGGCCGTCTCTTCTAGTGCCTGGCGCAAGGCGGTTTTGGTACTCGCGTCCAGTGCGTTGCGTCGGTTGGGGCGGTTGAGTGTGACGACGGCTATGGCTTCGTCGCGGTCGACGGCTACCGGGGTCTCGCTCATCGCTGCTCCTCAGGCTGCGGCCAGGTCTTGGCCACCAGGGTGAGGACGTCGTAGGTGGCGACCGGGTCGTCGTTCTGGTTGGTCACCACGGCGTCCCAGCGCACCTCGCCGTAGTCGGCGTTGCTGCGCGGGGTGATCTGCTTGACCGTGAGAGCGACCCGGATGGTGTCGCCGGCCTTCACGGGGGTCAGGAAGCGCAGCCCGTCGACGCCGAAATTGGCGAGGACCGGGCCGGGCGGCGGGTCGACGAAGAGGCCGGCGGCCAGGGAGACCACCAGGTAGCCGTGGGCGACGATCCCGCCGAAGAGGGGGTTGCGCGCGGCGGCCTCGGGGTCGGTGTGCGCATAGAAGGTGTCGCCGGTGAACTCGGCGAAGTGCTCGATGTCGTCCAGTGTCACCGTGCGCGTCGCGGAGCTGATCGTGTCGCCTATGCGCAGGTCGGCCAGGGACTTGCGGAACGGGTGGACGTCGGTTGTGAGGCGTTTGGATCCCGTCGTCCATCGGCCCGTGACGGCGGTGAGCAGGTCGGGGGACGCCTGGACGGCGGTGCGCTGCATGTGGTGCAGGACGCCGCGAATGCCGCCGAGCTCCTCGCCGCCGCCGGCGCGGCCGGGGCCGCCGTGGACGAGGACGGGCAGGGGTGAGCCGTGGCCGGTGGACTCCTTGGCGTCGTCGCGGTCGAGCACGAGGACGCGGCCGTGCCAGGGCGCCAGGCCGAGCACGATCGTGCGGGCGACCTCGGGGTCGTGGGTGATCAAGGAGGCGGCGAGGCTGCCCTTGCCGCGGGCCGCGAGGGTGATCGCCGAGTCGAGGCCGTCGTAGGTGATCACGGTGCTCACCGGGCCGAACGGCTCGACGTCGTGGGGCTCGGTGGCGCCGGGGCGCGCATGGAGCAGGAGCGGGTTCATGAACGCGCCGCGTTCGGGGTCGCCGTCGAGGAGGGTTCGGTTCTGCGGGTCGCCGAAGACGATTTCGGCGCTGGCGCGGAGGGCCTCGACGGCTTTGGCGACTTCGTCGCGCTGGCCAAGGCTCGCGAGCGCGCCCATCCGCACGTCCGGGTTGCGCGGGTCACCGACGGTCACCTTGGCAAGGCGCGCGGAGAGCGCCTCGATGACGGGCTCGGCCATCGGCTCGGGGACGAGCACGCGGCGGATGGCGGTGCACTTCTGGCCCGCCTTGACCGTCATCTCGGTGACCACACCCTTGATGAACAGGTCGAACTCGGGGTCGCCCGGCTGCACGTCCGGGCCGAGGATCGAGCAGTTGAGCGAGTCGGCCTCGACGCCGAGGACGACGCCGCCGTCCAGCACGTTCGGGTGGCGGCGCAGGATGCCCGCGGTGTGCGCCGACCCGGTGAACGCGACGCTGTCTTGGATCGTCAGGGCGTCGAGCAGGCCGGTCGCGCTGCCGGCGAGCAGTTGGAGGGTGCCCTCCGGCAGGATGCCCGATTCGATGATTTGCCGGACGGCGAGCTCGGTGAGGTAGGCGGTCTGGCTCGCGGGCTTGACGATCGTCGGCAGACCCGCGAGGAACGCCGGGGCCAGCTTCTCCAGCATGCCCCAGACGGGAAAGTTGAACGCGTTGATCTGGACCGCGACGCCTGGCCGGGACGCGTAGAGGTGCTGGCCGACGAACGTGCCGCCCTTGCCGAGGCGCTCCAGGCCTCCGTCGAGGACGACCGTGTCGTTCGGAAGCTCGCGCACGCCCTTGCTCGCATAGCTGAAGAGCGTGCCGATGCCGCCGTCGACGTCGACCATCGTGTCGCGTGACGTGGCGCCGGTGCGAACGGACAGCGCGTAGAGCTCGTCCTTGCGGGCCATCAAGTGCTTGGCCAGCGCCTTGAGCAGCGCCGCCCGCTCGTGGAAGGTCAGCGCGCGCAGCGCCGGACCGCCGATCTGGCGCGCGTGGCCGACCATGGCCGCGACGTCGAGGCCGTGGCTCGAGAGGCGCGCGACCTCCTCGCCCGTCGCGGCGTCGAGCAAAGGCTCCCCGTCGCCCGCCGCACGGAACCATCGTCCGGCGGCATAGCTCTCCAGCAGGGCGCTCACGCTGTCTCCTCTCTCAGGGCCGCACGGTACCCGCGACCTCGGACATCCGCCGACGTTGACCGCCGGCGCCACTTGCGCGGGGACGCCGACTCGTGCCAACGTTATTACTGATCGATCGGTAAGTAAATACGTCGACGTGCGGAGGGACCAGTGACGACGACCCCGGTGGAGCCCGAGCTCCAGGCCTCGTTCGACGCGACGATCGCGCGCCACGACCGCATCGAGCCCCGCGACTGGATGCCGGACGCCTACCGCCGCACGCTCGTGCGCCAGATCGCCCAGCACGCCCACTCCGAGATCATCGGCATGCAGCCGGAGGGTGCCTGGATCGGGCGCGCGCCGTCCCTGCGCCGCAAGGCGATCCTGCTGGCCAAGGTGCAGGACGAGGCCGGGCACGGGCTCTACCTGTACTCCGCGTGCGAGACCCTCGGCGTGTCCCGCGCCGAGCTCACCGAACTGCTGCTCTCCGGCCGGCAGAAGTACTCGTCGATCTTCAACTACCCGACGCCGTCCTACGCCGACGTCGGCACGATCGGCTGGCTGGTCGACGGAGCCGCGATCTGCAACCAGGTGCCGCTGTGCCGGACGTCCTACGGGCCCTACGGCCGCGCGATGATCCGCATCTGCAAGGAGGAGTCGTTCCATCAGCGGCAGGGTTACGAGCTGCTGATGACGATGATGCGCGGCACCGACGCCCAGCGCGCCATGGTCCAGGAGTCGGTCGACCGGTTCTGGTGGCCGTCGCTGATGATGTTCGGCCCGCCGGACGGGCGTTCCCCCAACAGCGGCCAGTCGATGGCGTGGGGGATCAAGCGGAATTCCAATGACGAGCTGCGGCAGCGGTTCGTCGACATGACCGTTCCCCAGGCGGAGGCGCTCGGGGTGACCCTGCCCGACCCCGAGCTTCGCTGGAACGAGGAACGCGGCCACTACGACTTCGGCGAACCGGACTGGGAAGAGCTCACCGCGGTCATCCGCGGCGACGGCCCCTGCAACGCCCAGCGAATGGCCCACCGGCGCGCCGCGCACGAGGACGGAGCCTGGGTACGCGAGGCGGCCACGGCATTCGCGACCCGTTCCGCTGGCGAAGCGACGCGTGCCCATGGCGAAGTGACCCGTTCGGCTGAGGAGGAGATTCGATGACGAACGACAACCGGCGCGAATGGCCACTCTACGAGGTCTTCGTCCGCAGCAAGCGCGGGCTCAACCACGTCCACGTCGGGTCGCTGCACGCTCCCGACGACGCGCTGGCCCTGCGGCACGCGCGCGACGTCTACACGCGCCGCAACGAGGGCGTGAGCATCTGGGTCGTGCGGGCCGACGCCATCACCGCGTCCAGCCCGGACGAGAAGGACCCGCTGTTCGCGCCGAACGGCGACAAGGTCTACCGGCACCCCACGTTCTACGAGATCCCCGAGAACGTCCCGCACATGTGACCGCCGCGCCCCTGACTCCCACCCCACCGCACGATCGGAGACCACGACCACCATGAGCGACAGCGTCTACGACGGCCTGCTCGGCGGCGACTCCTCCCAGTGGGCGTTCGGCACCGACTTCGAGGACCCGCTGGCCGGCGTCGACACCACGGTGCCCGAGGGCACCGACCCCGCCCTGCTCGCCGGCTACTGCCTCATGCTCGGCGACGACGCCCTGATCATGTCGCAGCGGCTGTCGGAATGGTGCAGCCGCGCACCGGACCTCGAAGAGGACATCGCACTGGCGAACATGGCCCTCGACCTGCTCGGGCAGGCCCGCCTGCTGCTGACGCGGGCGGCGGCCGCGCACCCGGCCATGGTGCCCGCCCTCCCCGAGGGCTCACCGGTGCCCGCCGAGGACGCGCTCGCGTTCTTCCGTGACGCCGGGCAGTTCCGCAACGTGCGGCTCGTCGAGGTGCCGAACGGTGACTTCGCGCACGTGGTCGTACGTCTGCTGCTGTTCTCGGTGGCTCGGCTAGCGCTACTTGAACGGCTGCAGGGAAGCACTGACGCCGTGCTGGCCGCAGTGGCGGCCAAGGGCATCAAGGAGATCGCCTACCACCGCGACTGGGCCGGACGCTGGTTCCTTACCCTCGCCCAGGGCACCGAGGAATCACGCCGCAGACTCCTGAACGCGCTGGAATCGTTGTGGCCGCTCTACCCCGAGCTGACCTGGACGCATCCGACAGAGCAAGCCCTTGCCGCCGCCGGTACCGGCGTCGACCCGGCCACCTTCCGCGACGAGATGGACGCCGTCCTCAACCAGGTCTTCGCCGTCAGCGCCGTAGACCGCCCAACCACCCCAACACCTGACGGTGTTGGCGGGGAGATGGGGCGGGACGGGGTGCATACCGAGGCGCTCGGCTCGTTGCTTGCCGAGATGCAGGTGGTCGCGCGCGCACACCCTGGCGGGCGCTGGTGAACGCGCCAGAGCGGGCGGCCGTGAACGCCCAGGCGGTGGGCACGGGTAGCGCCCGGGAGCGGGCGGCTGAGGTCGCCGCGCAGGTTCGCGACCCTGAGATGCCCATGCTCACCCTCGCCGATCTTGGCGTGCTGCGCGACGTCGCCGTTCGGCCGGGTCCGGATGGTGAGCAGAGCGTCATCGTGTCGATCACGCCCACGTACACCGGCTGCCCGGCCATGGCCACCATGCGCGACGACCTGGTCAGGCGCCTGAACGACGCCGGATTCCCCCGCGCCGAGGTGCGCGTCGTCCTCACGCCGCCCTGGTCCACCGACTGGATCTCCGAGCGCGGGCGGGACGCGCTGCGTGAGGCGGGCGTGTCACCTCCGGGAGCAGCGCCCCGTCCGTCCGGGCCGGTGGCGCTCACGCTCGGGCTGACCAGGCGCGCCGCCCCCGCCTGCCCGCGCTGCGGCTCGACCGCGACCCGTCTCACGTCGGAGTTCGGCGCGACCGCGTGCAAGGCCCTCTACGGCTGCACCGAGTGCCTCGAGCCGTTCGAGCACGTCAAGGAGATCTGAGAATGACCACGTCCGCGCCCGCTTCCGCGCAGTCCCGGTCGGCCGTGTTCCATCCGCTGACCGTCACGGCGGTCGACCGGCTGTGCGATGACGCCGCCGCGATCACCTTTGCGGTGCCGGCTGAACTGCGAGACACGTACGACTTCCGCGCCGGCCAGTCGCTCACCTTGCGCCGCGTCCTGGACGGCCGGGAGCACCGCCGGTCCTACTCGATCTGCGCGCCTGCCGGTGACTCACCACGCATCGGGGTCCGCGAGATACCTGGCGGCCTGTTCTCCTCCTGGCTCGTCCACGAGGTCAGGCCGGGCACGCGCATCGACGTGCAGCCCCCGGCAGGCGCCTGGCAGGCCGCTCCCGAACGCGGCGAACGCCACCTGTGCGTCGCCGCGGGGTCGGGCATCACCCCGATGTTGTCGGTCGCCTCCACGGTGTTGGCGCACCCGCAGGCCCAAGTGTCGCTGCTGTACGGCAACCGGACGGGCCGCACTGTGATGTTCACCGAAGAGCTCGGCGATCTGAAGAACCTCTACGGGCCGCGGCTCCAGGTCGTGCACGTGCTCTCGCGCGAGCCGCGCGACGTCGAGCTGTTCTCCGGACGGCTCGACGCCGGCAAGCTTCGGCGGCTGCTCACGGGTCTCGTTCCCGCCGAGGTCTTCGACCACGTCTGGCTGTGCGGCCCGCTGGAGATGGTCCAGGACGCGCGGAAGGTGCTCGCCGACCTCGGCGTCCCTGCCGACCGCGTCCATGTCGAGCTGTTCTACGTCGACGCGCCGCCACCCCAGCCGCGGCGAGCCGCCGACGCGCCACCGTCCGGGGCGACCACCGAGCTGACCACGGTGCTCGACGGCCGGCGCGTGACCTCGACGGTCTCCCAAGAGACGACGATCCTCGACAGCGCTCTGGCGTCGCGTTCCGACATGCCGTTCGCGTGCAAGGGCGGCGTCTGCGGGACCTGCCGCGCCGTCGTCAGCGAAGGCGAGGCCGACATGCGCCGCAACTACGCGCTCGAACAGGACGAGGTCGACGGTGGCTTCGTCCTCACCTGCCAGACGTTCCCGACCGGCGATCGCGTCACCGTCGACTACGACGCCTGAGCCCCGCCCCGCCCCCGAAATCCGCCCGCGTGCGTACCAGCACCCCGACCACAGGAGCCGCTCTGTGACCGAAGCCTTCGTCGTGTCCGGCGTCCGGACGCCGATAGGGCGCTACGGCGGCGCACTCGCCCACGTCCGCCCCGACGACCTCGCCGCCCTCGTCGTGGGGGAGGCGGTCAGCCGGGCCGGGATCGAACCGGGCCTCGTCGACGAGGTGATTTTCGGCGCCGCCAACCAGGCGGGCGAGGACAACCGCAACGTCGCCCGGATGGCCGCCCTGCTGGCGGGCCTGCCCGACACGGTCCCCGGCTTCACGGTCAACCGGCTCTGCGCGTCCGGGCTGACGGCGGTCGCGACCGCGCGGGCGCTCGTCGCGGCGGGGGACGCCGACGTGGTCGTCGCGGGCGGCGTCGAGTCGATGACGCGGGCGCCGTGGGTGACCGAAAAGCCGGCCAAGGCGTTCGCCAAGCCGGGACCGTCCTTCGACACCTCGATCGGCTGGCGGTTCACCAATCCGCGCTTCGACGAGGCGACGACCGCGTCCATGCCGCAGACCGCCGAGACGGTCGCGCGACGCTGGGGCCTGACCCGCGACGAGCTCGACGCGTTCGCGCTGCGCTCGCACGAACGGGCGGTCGCGGCGATCAAGGACGGGCGGTTCACCGGCGAGATCGTGCCCGTGCCCGTCGCCGGCGGCGTCGTCGACACCGATGAGGGCCCGCGGCCGGACACCAGCCTGGAACGGCTGGCACGGCTGCGTCCCGTCAACGGCCCTGACGGAGTCGTCACCGCCGGCAATTCCAGCTCCCTCAACGACGGCGCCGCGGCCGTCGTCGTGGTGAGCGACCGGTTTCTCGAACGTTCCGGCCTGGTTCCGCGAGCACGGCTGGTGGCGGCGGCGAACGCCGGAGTGGCGCCGGAGATCATGGGCATCGGACCGGTCCCGGCGACCCGCAAGGTGCTCGAACGCACCGGCTGGAGCGTCGATGACCTCGACGCGGTCGAGCTCAACGAGGCGTTCGCGTCCCAGTCCCTGGCCTGCGTCCGCGACCTCGGGCTCGACATCGACACCGTCAACGGCGACGGCGGCGCCATCGCCCTCGGGCACCCGCTCGGCGCCTCTGGCACGCGCATCCTCGTCACCCTGCTGGGCCGGCTCGAACGCTCTGGCGGCCGGAGGGGGCTGGCGACCATGTGCGTAGGCGTGGGCCAGGGCAGCGCGCTACTGGTGGAGCGCCCATGACCGCCGACGCGAACCTGATCATCGAGGACGGCCCGGACCGGGTCGTGTGGCGGCTCAACCGCCCGGAGGCCCGCAACGCGATCGACCGCGAGATGGTCCGCGCCCTCCATGAGGCGTGCGCCGCGGTCGAGGACGAGCCGCGCGTCGTCCTCCTCACGGGCGAGGGCCAGGCCTTCGCGGCGGGCGCCGACATCGGCCAGCTCCGCGACAGGCGCCGGGACGACGCGCTCCAGGGCATCAACTCGAAGATCTTCGACCGGATCCACCGGCTGCCCATGCCGACCGTGGCGCTCGTCGACGGTTACGCCCTGGGCGGCGGGGCCGAGCTCGCCTACGCCTGCGACTTCCGCATCGGCACGCCGCGCACGAAGATCGGCAACCCCGAGACCGACCTGGGCATCCTCGCCGCGGCCGGAGCCGCCTGGCGCCTCGCCGACCTCGTCGGGGAGCCATTGGCCAAGGAGATCCTGCTCGCGGGCCGCGTGCTCACGGCGGACGAGGCGCGGGCCGTCCACCTGCTGAACGACGTGGTCGACCCGGACGACCTGCTCGCGGCCGGGCACCGGCTCGCCGACCGCATCACCGCGCGGGCTCCGCTGGCGACCCGGCTGACCAAGGCGGTGTTCCACGCTCCGCGGGACGCCCATCCGTTCGTGGACGACCTCGCGCAGGCGGTGCTGTTCGAGACCGCCGACAAACACGACCGCATGACGGCGTTCCTGGACCGGCGGAAGGACAAACGATCATGAGTGACCTGCCGCAGCGGGTGGGGATCATCGGCGGCGGCCGGATGGGGGCCGGAATCGCCCACGCGTTCCTGATCTCCGGCAGCCGGGCCGTCATCGTCGAGGACGACCCGCGAGCAGCCGGCGCGGCCCGTGCCAGAGTGGCCGGCAGCCTGGCCAAAGCACACGCCAAGCGCACGGCGGCACCGGACGAAGGTGTGGCAGCGCCAGACAACGGTGCGGCGGCGCGGAACGAAGGTGCGGCGGCGCTGGACGACAGCCTGGCTCGCCTCCAGACGACGACCGACCAACGCGACCTGGCGGGGTGCGAGCTGGTGATCGAGGCGGTCCCCGAGAACGCCGAGCTCAAGGCCGAAGTCCTCGCCATGGCCGCCGCGCGGGCACCCGAAGCGGTGCTCGCCTCCAACACCAGCAGCCTGTCGATCGACGGGCTCGCGTCCGGCCTGCCCGCCCCCGGACGATTCATCGGCCTGCACTTCTTCAACCCCGTCCCGGTCAGCGACCTCGTCGAGATCGTCGTCGGCTCCGGCACGGAGCCGGCGCTGGTGACGCAGGCCCGGCGCTGGGTGACCGCGCTCGGCAAGACGCCGATCACGGTGTCCGACTCGCCGGGTTTCGCGAGCAGCCGGCTCGGGGTCTGCCTGGCGCTGGAAGCGATGCGGATGCTCGAAGAGGGCGTCGCGGACGCCGCCGACATCGACACGGCGATGACGCTCGGGTACCGCCATCCGATCGGGCCCCTGCGGACCACCGACGTGGTCGGGCTCGACGTCCGCCTGGCCATCGCCGAGCACCTGGCGCGCGAGCTCGGCCCCCGCTTCGAGCCGCCCCGGATCCTGCGCGACCTCGTCGCCGCCGGGCACCTGGGACGCAAGACCGGCCAGGGCTTCTTCACCTGGTGACCGCGCCGGCCAATCCTCACCCACGGATCAGCGAGTCATGACCCTCATTACTGCCAACCTTCGCCCTACCCCTGCCAATTGACGGGATCAGGGACGGGACAATCCGTCGAACGCGACGGTGGCGATCGCGTCGGCGACCGTCGCGGGCGCGAACGCCCCGTCCGGCCGGTACCACTCGACCAGCGAGTTCACCATGCCGAAGAGCAGCCGGCTCACCAGCGTCGGCGTCACGTCGTCGCGCAGCACACCCTCCGCGATCGCGTCCGCCACCAGCTCCGCAAGCCGCTCGTCGAGCCACCGCCGTCGTTCCAACGCGGCCAGCTCGACCTCGCTGTTGCCGCGCACCCTCAGCAGAAGCGTCACCGAAGGCTGGTGAGCCACCAGAACTTCAACGCTGCGCCGCACCACCTCGCGCAGCCGTTCGTACGCGGTCGTCCCGAGCTGCCTGCGCGCGGCCTCGTCCACCACGGCCGTGAGCTCGTCGAGAGCGTCGTCCAGAGCCGCCTTGAGCAGCTCTTCCTTGCTCGTGAAGTGGTGGTAGATGGCGGGCTTGGTCACCCCCAGCGCCTTGGCCAGGTCGCCCATGCTCGTGGCGTCGTACCCCCTGCGGTTGAACAGCTCCACCGCTGTGTGCAGGATCGTCGCCTGGTCGTAGCCGGGACGGCCGCGACGGCGAGGCGGAGTCGGTTCGGCGGTGGTCACGCGGGCAGGATCTCACGCCCGGCCCCGCCACCCCCAAGCCGACCGACCCGCTCAAGCGTTCTGGAAGGGCCCTTCGGCAACGGATAACCCTTAGTCCCGCAGGGCGCTGACGGCCGCGGCGCAGAAGGACGCGGTGACGGAGTACGGCGGTAGCAATCTCTCGGTCTCGCACAGCAGCACGGTCATGTGCGGGTCGATGTCCTGGAACGCCGCCAGCTCGTAGAGCCACGACGCGCAGTTGAAAGCGACGACACCCGACGGATGGCGCCCCTGCGGGTCACCGCGGAGATCCCACCAGTGGGCGCCGAGCTGCGTGACGGCGTCCCACACCGAACCACCGACGCCCAACCGCCAGGCCCGCGCGATCAGCCCGGCGACCACGTCCCAGAACGGGAGCCGGTCCTCGTCGCCGAGGTCGACGGCGACCTGCCGCTCCAGGCGGGCGACAGCGGCAACGATGGCGCTGTCGCCCGGTACGGCCGCCAGGTCCGCAACGGCCGGCCAGCCGGCACCGCAGGCGAGCAGCGGGGCGGCCAGCCCCAGCCAATCCTGCGGTTCCCAGACCCTGTCGCCGTCCGCCGCAAGGGCGTGAACGATCTGCGCGAGCCCTATCCGGTTGGTCGGGGGGACCTCCGGCGCCGCGACGGTGGGCTGCCCGCCGGGCTCCGGCTCATACGGCCCCGGATCCGGGGCGGCTCCACGCTCAAAGGCCAGGTCCTGGATCGACACAAGGTCCAGGGCTGGCCGACCAAGCGACGCGTCCACCACCCATGTCACGATATCCACGACGGCGTAGGCGATCACGAAAATCCCCAGCCATGACGTCCCCTCGTCCGCGCAAATCCAGCGTCGGGGGCCGCAGGCACCTATGCCAAACGGCGATAGCCAAGGCAGAGGGGACACGGCGCGGGTCTTACCGGCAGGCCGTTATTCGGTGACGGTGATCGCTGGGGTGAAGGCCGAGTTCTGCTTCGGGTTGGTCACCTTGAGGCTGCAGGTCACCTTCCATGGGGTCGCGGGTTCCCAGATCCCGTTCGCCTTCTTGTGGTACTGGAGGCTGAGGATCACCGACGTGGCCGACACCGTCGCGGTGCCCGGCGCGCCCGCGGTCAGCGAGGGCACGCTCGAATCCGCCGACTGCGCGAAGGGAATCGTCATCGAGCCGCCGAAAGGCGCGATCGTCTCCGGAATCGTCAGCGCGGATGCCGCGGGCCCGGACAAGGTGGCGCCGGTGGCCGTCAACCCGGCCGAGACCTGGCCGCGCAGGCCGTCGAACCCCATGGTGTCGAGGAGGGCGTGGGGTCCGGGGGCCAGCACCAGCGTGCCGGACACGTTCGTCGGCGTGATCGATGTGCCCGAAGGCACCGACGCCGGCGCGTCGAAGCGGGTTTCGATGTTCATCGGTTGCGGCGAAATGCCGGGGATGAAGTTCTCGCAGAAGTAGAGGAGAGGGGCTGTCGCCCCGGTGCGGTAGGTGGTGGTCTCGGTGGCCGAGGCGTTGCCCGCGGCGAGGACTAAGGCGGCGGCGAAGACGGTACAGGTCACCATGGATCGCGAAAACATTCGACTCCTCGGTCGAAGATGGGTGACCCGGACTGGTTCCGGGCCATCTCCGGGGGAAGCATAAGCACCGGTCCGGGCCCGATGATCTCTTCGTGGCTGTCCGGATCAGGACGTTGCGGGCGACGTCCGGCGTCTGATAAACCCCGCGGTTTCTGAACCAACCGGTGGCCGTCCTCGGGGACACTCGAACGCACGAGCGCGGGGCCCGCCTACGTGCCGCGCACGGGGCGGCGTTCTGGCGCGCGGGATCTGGGGTGGCTTACGCGCGGCCTGACCCGGAACCAAGGCTCCCGAAGTCACTGACTTGGTCGGTGACCGAGTGCTTGGTCGAGGCGATCGCTGTGCTCGAGGAATATTCTGTAGGCGGTCATGGAGGGGCGCTCGTATGCTCCCCGGGTGTCCGAAGCGCTGACCGTGGAATGCGCAGCCGAACTTCTTAGTGATCTGCTGCCTGCGTACGGCCCGGTCCGCGCTGTCTCGCGGTTCGCTGAGGGGTCGGTCACCGGTGCTTACCGCGTCGAATTCGCCGGCACCGATTCGGCACTGGCCGTCCTGAAGATCTATGAAACCGACGACCTGACGTTCGCCGCCAAGGAAGCGCGTGCTCTGCGATTCCTGAACGATCACGGCATCGACATCTCACCGCGTGTTCTGGCGTTCAGCAGGTCCGCGAAAGCGCCCCACGGCCGTCCCTGTGTTGTTTCCTCGCTTCGACCGGGCCGCACGCTCACGGCGATCGACGATCAGCTGACGCGCGCTCAGCGCCATGAGGTCTACCGGCAGCTCGGCGAGGTGCTCAAGCGCCTGCACGCCATCCCCGCCAGCGGCTACGGCTACGTCAACGGCGAGATCCGCGACCCGCTGCCGGACAACTCCGCGCACATGGCCCGCATGTTCGCGCGCGAGTTGCGGGAGTTCGGTAAGAACGCCGCCGATCCGGCCCTGACCGAATCGAACGCTTCTTCACCGGCCTGGAACTGGTCGAACCCGGCCTCACCCCTACGGTTCACTGGTGCGCGCCGGACAAGGCGACAGGCGTCGACCAAGTACGTGGTGTGGCGACGGCGCTAGGTCTCGGCGGAGCCGCCCGCAAACCCTGAACGGCCCCGCAAACCCTGAACGGCTACGAGATGGCTTCCAGCGGGAGGTCGCTGCCACGCCAGGTGGCCGCCAGTTCCTGAACCGGCACGTTGAGCGCCTCGCCGAGGCCGACGATCGTGCCGAATCCGGGGGAGGGCAGGCGGCCGGTCTCGATCTTGCGCAGGGTCTCCGGCGAGATGCCGGCCGCGCGCGCGACCTCCGCGAGCTCGCGGCCCGCCCGCGCGTGGCGCAGCAGGACGCCGAGACGCCTGCCGGCTTCGATCTGTTCGGGCGTGAGCGGTTGGCGGACCATGCCCCCAGACTAGGAGTGGTATTTCTATACCGTCAAGCGTTAGAGTGCCGGTATAGAAATACCAGCACTCCTGTACGTGAGGTACTCGTGATCGAACTGAAGACGCCCGCGGAGATCCAGCGCATGCACGTGACCGGGCGTTTCGTCGCCGAGGTGCTCTCCGAGGTCAGCCGGCTCGCCGACGTGGGCGTCAACCTGCTGGACCTGGAGCACCACGTGCGCGGCATGATCAAGCGACGCGGCGCGGAGTCGTGCTACTGGGACTACGCGCCGTCCTTCGGCCGCGGCCCGTTCCGCAACGTCATCTGCCTGTCGGTCAACGACGCCGTCCTGCACGGCCTGCCCCACGACTACACGCTGCGCGACGGTGACGTCCTCAGCGCGGACATCGCGGTCGGCATCGACGGCTGGGTGGCCGACTCGGCCTGCACGGTCGTCGTCGGGACCGCCGCCGAGGAGGATCTGCGGATCATCCGCGCCACCGAGGAGGCGCTGGAGGCCGCGATCGAGACGGCACGCCCGGGCAACCGCGTCGGCGACATCTCGGCGGCGATCTGGGCGGTGGCCAGCGACTACGGCTATCCGGTCAACGACGAGTTCGGCGGCCACGGCCTCGGCCGCACCATGCACGAGCCGCCCCACGTGTCGAACAGGGGCCGGGCCGGACGCGGCCTCACGCTCCGTCCGGGCCTTGTCCTCGCGCTCGAACCCTGGCTCGCCCGCACGACCGACCGCATCGTCTACGACGCCGACGGCTGGACCATCCGGTCGGCCGACGGCTCGCGCACCGCCCACTCGGAGCACACGGTGGCCATCACCGAGGACGGCCCCCTGGTGCTCACCCGGCGCGAGTCGGAACTCGGCGCCCACCCGGCGTGAACGGAACCTGGTGCTCAACCGGCGTGAAGCGGAACGCCCCGCGCCGAGCGCGGATCAGCCGTCCGGTCGCCATCGCGGCTTGCCTTTGACGCATGGGTCAGGGGTTAACGTCGCGCAGCCGTCCGGACGTCCCGGACGGCCTCGCCGCGCGTTCAGAATCGAGATGCGACCATGCTCGAACTGCCCCGTACCCACCGCGAAGTGCGGCTGGCCGGCAAGCCCGCCGACGGCCTGCCGCGACCGGAACACTTCGAGATCGTCGAGGTGGCGCTGCCGGCCCCCGGGGCGGACGAGGTGCTCGTCCGCAACCGCTTCTTCCACGTCTTCGCCGCCCTGCGCACCCTGATCGGCGGTGGCCTGGACGGCGCGCCGTTCCCGCCGCTGCACCCGGGCGACACCCTCTTCGGCGCGGCGATCGGGGAGGTCGTCAGCGCACCGGAGGGCGCCGGGTTCGAGCCCGGCGACCTGGTCTCACACTGGCTGGGATGGCGCGAGTACGCGACCTTGCCCGCCGGCCAGTGCACGGCGCTCCCCGGCACATTGCCCGACCCCGTCGCGTACCTGGCGCAGGGGGCCACGGCGTACGGAGCTCTCACCCGCGGGGCGGACGTGCGGCCTGGCGACACCGTGTTCGTCTCCGGCGGCGCGGGCTCGGTCGGCTCGATGGCCGGGCAGATCGCCCGGTTGCTGGGTGCCGGACGCGTGATCGGCAGCACCGGCTCGCGGGAGAAGGGCGACCGGCTCGTCAGCGAGCTCGGTTACGACGCCGCCGTGATCCGGGGCGCCGGGCCGATCGCCGACCAGCTCGCCGAGGCGGCGCCCGACGGCCTCGACGTCGTCCTCGACAACGTCGGCGGCGAGGATCTGCAAGCCGCCGTCACCGCGGCCCGGACGGGAGCCCGGCTCGTCCTCGTCGGCGCGCTGTCCGGGCAGCTCTCGCCGTCCGGCAGGGGCACGACGTCGCCGGTCGAGCTGGACTCGTACATGCTCATCGGCAAGCAGATCACGTTGCGCGGCTACAGCGCGGGCGGCGACGAGCAGATCCGGTCGGAGTGGCTCGACCGGTTCGGCGGCTGGCTGCGCTCCGGCGAGATCACCTTCCCGTACGTCGGCGTCCCGGGCATCGACGCGGCCCCGCAGGCGTTGCACGACATGATGAACGGCCGGCACCTGGGGACCGTCGTGGTCGCCCTCTAGACACTCGGGAGGCCCGATGCGGATCGGCGACGCCGCGGCGGCGGTCGGCACCACCCCGCGCGCCCTGCGGTTCTACGAGCAGCAGGGCCTGCTGCCCCCGCCGCGGCGCACCGCCACCGGGCAGCGCCACTACGGCCCCGAGGACGTCGCCCGCGTGCGCGTCGTCCGCGAGCTCCTCGCCCTCGGCCTGACGGTCGCCGACCTGCGCGGCTGCGCCGACCGCCTGGCCTTGCTGGACGTCGACGCCCTTCCCGCATATGGAGCTCAGGAGGGCGCCTGCTCCCGCCCCTCGGGCATCGCCGAACGCCGTCTGGCCAGCCTCAACGCCGAGATCGCCCGCCTGACCGACCTCCGCGACCGCCTGGCCGCCCAACTGCCTCCAACGCTGGACGAGCAGGCTCAACTGGGCGGGGGAGCCTGATCCCCGACGGCGACCACCTCAGCCTTGGGCAGGGGCCCGTCACGGCGGCGGAGAGCACTCGTTTGTGATCCGGACGTCCCATGCCTTTCCGGCGTGGGCACCGGGCTGATCCGCATATTCGTGCTGCGCTACCAGCGGTTCGAGAACGAGTTCGTGCGTTTCGTGCGCAGCGACGTCACCGAGGGGCTCAAGCGCATCGACCGCAGCATCGACGACCAGGCGCAGCAATTCGTCGAGGCGGTCTCCTCATTGGAGGCGATGCGCGAGAGCCGTGTGTCCCGCATGTACGCCAGCCGCCTCCAGGCGAGCACCGACATCGCCCGTGGTGACCAGCCCGCACCGCACGGGGCGTGGCAGCACCTCGAAGGGCTCATCAGGGGGCAGGATCCCGCGTCCGAGCGGGGCGGCGGCCTGGACATCAAGGTGCGGCTGTACGACTCGGCTCTCCCTCCTCATAAGCACCACCCTGTCGTGAGCGCCACCTTATGGTAGGCGCCGCGTCATGGTGAGCGCCGCGTCGTGCTCAGCGCCGGCTCGTCGTCAACGCCGCCTCGTGACGAGCGCCGCTTCGTCGTGAGCGCCGCCGCCTCGCGGTCGCCGTCGGCTCGTGACGAGCGTCGGCTCGTGGTGAGCGTCGGCTCGTGGTCTGCGTCGCTCGTTATGAGCGTCGTACCGGGGCCGTCATGAGGCGGCCCCTTGGCGCGGGGCCCGGTGGGGGAGGGCCTGCGCTTGGGGGGTGGTCACGGCTGTGTGCGGGGCTTGTAGCTGTTGATCGTGATGCCGCTGGCGGTGCGCTTGGACGAGACCATGTCTAGACGCTGGAGCGATCCGCCGTCGTTGAAGAGCCGCGTGCCCTTGCCCACGATGACCGGGTAGATCATCAGCTCGAGCTCGTCGAGGAGCCCGGCCTCGAGCAGCGAGCGGACCAGCGTCACGCTGCCGGCGGTGCCGATGTTCTTGCCCGGCTGCCCCTTCAGTTCGGCAAGCGTGCCGGCCAGCTCGCTCCCCTTGACCAGCGACGCGTTGGTCCAGCCGACGCTATCGAGGCTGTCGGACACAACGTACTTGCGGATGTTGTTGATGTGGCTGGCGGCCGGCTCGTCGGTCGAGGTAGGCCAGTACTGCACCCACTCCTGGTAGGTCTGGCGGCCCAGCAGCAGAGTGTCGGTCACGGCGAACGACTCGCCCATGTGGGCCCCCGCGTCCTCGTCGAACAGGTCGAACGACCATTGGTCCGGCGACTCGACGACACCGTCCAGGCTGATGAACAACGATCCGACGACCTTGCGCATGTCGATATCCCTCCGAGGGGTGTACAGTACGGTTCTGTACGGCGTGAACCGTACAGTACGGTACACCCCTTAGGAACGTCAACGGTTTCAGGAGAACGACGATGCCGAGACTCGTCCCGGCCGCGCAGGGCCCCGCCGCGGAGGCCCGGCGCCGCATCATGGACGCGGCACTCGAGGTGTTCGTCCGCGACGGTTACGTCGGCGCCAAGACCGACGAGATCGCGTCCGCGGCGGGATCGTCCAAGCAGACGATCTACAAGCACTTCGGGCGCAAGGAGAAGCTGTTCGAGCAGATCGTCCTCGAAGCGCTCGTCGGCATCGACCAGCTGTTCCAGGACGCCATGGACGAACTGGCGGCCGCCGAGGACGTCGCGCCGACCCTGCGGGCGCTGGCGCGCAGATTCGTCCACGCCCTCACACGGCCCGCCCATCTGCGGATGCGCCGGCTCGTCATCGCCGAGGCCGGCCGCTTCCCGCAGCTCGGCCACGCCTATTTCCAGGCGGGCCCCGAACGCGTGCACGCCGCGCTGGCGTCCTCGTTCCAGCAGCTGAACGACCGCGGCCTGCTGCGAGTGGACGAGCCCGTCCTCGCCGCCAACCACTTCACCTGGCTCGTCACGTCGATCCCGGTCAACAAGGTGATGTTCTGCGGCGACGACGTCACCTTCCCGCCGGACGAGCTCGATCACTACGCCGACGCCGCCGTCCGGGTCTTCCTCGCCGCCTACCACGCGCCCGGGTCGACGTGATCACGCCCGCCCGCGTTCACGTGGCGCCGGACGGATTGCCGGTTCGGGACCGTCGCCGGACAGCTGACCACCACGTCGGCGAAATCGTGTCGGGATCGGCGAGGAGGCGGCGGCGGTGATCGGCGGCCGCGGCACCGTCGTGGACGCAGGACCATTCGGGGTGGTCCGCCTGGATCGGTGAGCGCAGGGCGTCACCGGAGGCGATCAGCCGGGTCCCGCCTCCGGTGATGACGTACTGCGCGTGTCCGGTCGTGTGACCGCCGGTGATCCGCACCTCGACGCCCGGGCCGCCGGCAATGTGCCGCTGCGAATGGCGCCGTTCGGGGTCGCCGGATCGGCCGGTGCCGACTGCGCTGCCCTGGTGGCGGTCGAGGTTGCGGTTCGTCAGGGGGTGGCTTCCTGGAGACGGACGCAGCAGTGGCCGGGTTCGGGTTGCAGGCGGGCGGTCAGGCCGGTCGCGTTCAGTTCGTCCAGCAGGCCGTTGAGCAGGCACAGGTTCATGCCGCACACCAGGTCGGTGTGCTGTTGCGCGAGGGTGTGGAACGGGCAGTTGCCCAGGACGATCTCGGCGTCGGCGGTGCGCGGCTCGAACCCGAAGTCTTCCAGCGTTTCCATCACGGCCTGCCGGCCGGCGTGGGCGTCACCCGCTGGCGGGCCAGAGTGCGCGTCACGCGCTGGTCGGCTTGAGCTGTCGCGAGCTGTCCGGCTGGGGTGGGCGTCGCGGGCTGCCCGGCCGATGTCCTGGCCCAGCTGGCGGGCCAGCCGATCCAGGATCGTTCGTGGCGACTGGCCGGTGGCGTCGGCTTCTTGAACGGCGGTGGCCAGCAGTCGCCCGGCCAGTTCGTACTGCCGGCCAGGCAGTGACACCGCGATCTGCTGCCCGGCGCGCCGGTAGAGCTTGGACGGGCGGCCGGCGCCGGGCCCGCCGGTGCGGCGCTCGGACACCACGTCCAGCAGTCCCTGGCCGACGAGCCGGTCCAGGTGGAAGACCACGGTGCTGCGCGACAGGCCCAGCGCCTCGGCGGCGGCGTCGCGGCTGACGGGCGCCGGCTGCCGCACCACGAAGTCGTACAGCCTGCGCCGGGTCGGCTCGTCGAGCGCGGCCACCGCCGCGACGCGCGAGGTCAGCGACTCGTCCATCTCTAAAAACCATTTCTGTTGAATAAATCTTCGTTACGTTCTAACGTTAACAGAAGTTGTCGATACACGAGGAGGAACGTGATGACGGCACCGCTGTCCACACGAGCACCCGGCCGGGAGGTGCTGGCCGATCCCGGTTACCAGGCCTACCTGGTGCTGCGGGTGGTCTTCAGCGTCGCGCCCGTGCTGTTCGGGCTCGACAAGTTCACCGGCTGGCTGGTCGACTGGCCGGTCTACCTGGCGCCCTGGATCAACGATCTGGTTCCGGGCACCGGGCAACAGGCCATGTACGCCGTCGGAGTGGTCGAGATCGTCGCGGGCCTCGTCGTCGCGGTCGCGCCGCGGTTCGGCGGCCTGCTCGTGGCCGCGTGGCTGGCAGGGATCATTCTCAACCTGCTGACCATCCCGGACTTCTATGACGTGGCGTTGCGCGACGCCGGGCTGCTGGCCGGTGCCGTGGCCCTGTCCCGGCTGGCCTTCCGCTACAGGACCGTCCGGCCGGGCGACCGCGGGCCGGTGGCATGAGCGTCACCGAGCCCGGCGCCTTGGCCGAGCCGCCGGTGCCGGACGTCCGGCACCGGCGGCTGTCGGTGGTCGGCGGCGGCCCGGGCGTGGATCTGCAGGCCGCCCAGCGGGCCGTCGCCGATCTGCTGATCGCCCTCGGACGGGACCCGGCGAGCGACCATCTCGCCGACACGCCCCGCCGGGTGGCCGCCGCCTACACCGAACTGCTCACCCCGCGCGAGTTCAACCTGACCACGTTTCCGAATGACGAAGGCTACGACGAACTCGTCCTGGCCAAGAGCATTCCGGTGCAGTCGCTGTGCGAGCATCATCTGCTGCCGTTCCAGGGCGTCGCCCACGTCGGTTACCTGCCGGGCGAGCGAATCCTGGGCCTGTCGAAACTGGCGCGCGTGGTCGAGCTCTTCGCCCGCGACCTGCAGGTGCAAGAACGGCTGACCAAGCAGGTCGCCGACTGGCTGAACGAACACCTGGCTCCCAAGGGCGTCGGCGTCGTCATCGAGGCCGAGCACATGTGCATGTCATTGCGCGGTGTACGCGCGGCCGGATCCGCCACGGTGACGTCCACCCTGCACGGCGTTCTCCGTCACGACGCGCGTTCCCGCCAGGAATTCCTCGCCCTTGCAGGGGGTCACCCACTAACGCCGTCACGGCCGCAAGGGCTTGAGCAGCTCGCGCCCTGGGGCTTCCTCGGTCACGTGAATCTTCCGGAGGACGGACGTCCGCGAGTGTTGTCGGGGGTGACGCGTAGCATCCCTCGGCATGCTTGGAGTGCACTTCGCCATCACCGCCGACCAGGAGCGGCTGCTGCTCGCGAGCGACGCGGGCATCGGGGAAATCCTCGAAGACATCGAAGAGAACTGGAATGAGGACGCTCTGTCGGTCTCCACTGACAAGGCGTGGGACGCGATGCACCGCTGCCTCAGCGACGGAACACTGGACCCCGATGGCGGCGAGTATCCGCTGTCGCACGCCGTTCTCGGCGGCCGGCATCTGCACGAGGAAATCTATGTGGTTCACCTCACCGTAGCCGAAGTACGCGATGTGGCCGAGGCGCTGAGCGGGGTGGACGAGGCGTGGCTGCGCCAGCGATTCGACGCCATAGACGACCCCGACTATGGCGGACCCCACGACGACGAAGACTTCAAGTACACCTGGACGAACTTGTTGGACGTGCGGGCGTTCTACGAGCGGGCGGCCGAAGCCGGGCGTGCGGTCATCTTCACGGCGACCTGACCTCGGCACCGCCCCCGGAAGCGGCGGCCGTCACCCCGCTCGCCGTCCATGCCGCAGAGGCCGCCTGGGAAGAACAACCGCGTCCGCGAAAGTCGCTAGGCAGTCGTGGTCGTCAGGATCGGTGTGTGGTGGCGGGGGCACCGCTCCACGGCGGCGCCTGCGGCGTCCACGGGGATGACGTTGCACAACACCGGGCGGCGGCGTCGCAGGGCGGTGAGCTGGAGTGCGCCGTCGGCGACGCGCGCGTGAAAGAGCCGCCAGAGCAGATGAAGGTGGCCGCAGGACGGCATGCGTGCCGCGTAGTAGCCGAGCACCGGGTCGTATGCCACGACCGGCCCGGCCATGCCAAGGGCGTCGGCAAGCCCCGCGCGGTGGAGCACCCGAAGCGAGGCCGCGCCGATCTCGGGGAGCACATCCGCGAGCTCGTTGCGCGTGCCCACGATGACGGCCCCGCTCGTGGCCAGTTCGGTTGCGCGGCGGTTGAGAGCGGCGCGCCGTTCCTCGTTCACCACGTCGGCCTTGGGGGAGAGGAGCGCCGCGTAGGGGACTCCACGACCGAGCCAGCGCCGATCGATCATCGCATCACGCACCTCAAGCACAGCCGTCCAACGACGCCCGAACACCGCGCGCCCAGTGGCACGATGGCCGAACACTGCGCGCAGTACAACTGCCCGGTCGAATACCGTGCGCGCAGCGGCCGGGCCGGATGCCGCGCGCACGGCGGCCCAGCGGTCGGACAAAGCACGCACGGCGGGACGGCGACCAGATGACGCTTGCGCGGTGGCCTCGCGACCGAAAACCGCGTGCGTGGCGGTACGGCTGTCGGACGCTGCGTTTATGGCGACTCGCAGCGTCGTGCCGTCGTCTGACCAGAGGGTCGGCTCGCGGGACGGTTGGAACGGGCGGCCGAGCGGGCAGAGCCGGAAGAGCTGATCGATCAGTTGCTCAGAGGCCACCGGCACTGGCTCGTCGAGTACGCGGCCCGCCACCGCCCACTGCTCGCGATAGAACGGCACCGTGCGGAACGCCCGCGCCACCGTCCGGCGGCGGGCCGCCTCCCACCGCAGGGCGGAGAACCCGGCTCCGGTGAGCGTCAGCATGCGATCTCCCGTATGGACGTCCAGGAACTGGACCCTGCAGCGGTGGCTGAGCTCCTTGCCTGGATCGCCTTCTGCCGCAGTTCGGTGACGAACCGCCGCCCGTCCTCTTTCTCGGAATCCAGTGTCACACTGGCGGCGTGTTCGACCGTATAGCTCCCGTCCGTCGGGTGGAGGGCCTCGGCTGGACGTGCGCGGTGCCCGAGGAGGCCTGGTCTCTTCTCACTGGCGCGTCCCGGTTGCGCCGCGTACCAGTGATCCTCGTTGTCCGGTCGCCGGGACAGAGCCGTGGGCTCTCGAACGTCTTGCGAATGGGCCGATGAGCGGGTTTCGGTCGATATTGCGAGGGCGCCGGGAGGGCGTGTCGGCGGTCTGCGAGCAGTGTGGGCGTCCGGATGCGGACATCCTGGACGTGTCGCGGCGAACCGTGCGCCGGTCGTGCCGGGTCTGTGGTGCTGTGATCACGTCTCGGCGGGCCGCGGACGCCGGCTTGCCGGTGGAGGCGGTGGATCCGCCGTTCATGCCCGCCGCGATGGTTCGGTGGCTGCGCGAGCGCGATGCCGGAGCCGCAGAGCCCGACAAGGACACGCTCACTCGCTGGTACAACGAGTTCGATGCGTCCCACTCGCCGGACCGCAGGCCACCGAAGTTCACCAAGGTGCTCGGCGCCCTGAATGCGACCTGCTTCGATGCCGAGCATGCCGTTCGGCGGCTGCTTCCAGCGACGCCGGCGGGGACCGTCTCCAAGGACGAGACCGTGCGCGAGCGGGCGGCGCAGGAGGCGGTTGTGCGCGAGCGGGTCAGGTGTGCGCTCGCCTGGCTCGCCACCCCGGCGGGCAGGAAGAGCACCTGGCTCGCGGCGGCCGTCGCCGACCCGGATCCCGCTGAGGCCGCCGCGCTGCTCGCGCTGGACGACCTCGTGCACGGGGTCAGGCATGGGTACAGCCAGACCTTCCGCGCGGCGCTGTTCAACGTGAAGAAGGGTCCGTCGGCTGATGATGTGATCGCGCAGTTCGGCGAGGATGTGGTCCGCGCGGCGCTCCGTGCCCATCTCGACGACGGCTCCCGTCCCCTGCTGGACGCCGTCCGCGCCCGACTCGAAGAGGTCACGGTCGTCGACAGCTTTCACATCTGTCACCGACTCACAATGGGCCCGCTGGATGGTAAGCCGCTAAGTCAATAGTGACAAGGCCCGTTCGGGGACGCTGAAAATTGTTTCGGCTTTGACCAGAACTCGGATCGGTAACGAGTCTGTGCGGTCGGCATTTCGGGCTGCTAAGTTCCGCGAAAAAGCCCTCCACCTGGGCCGGCCATCCCGCTCCGGCCGTGGGTCTCGCGGCTGCGCGGAGCGTCACCACCGCTCCGCACAGCGCGGTGCGGAAGGAGAATTGTGGTGTCCACACCCGTCTTCATCACAGGGGTCGCCGGATTTCTCGGCAGCCATCTCGCGGACGCACTTCTAGCCCGCGGACACATCGTCCGCGGCATCGACAACCTGGACGGCGGCTACAAGGACAACGTTCCGGACGGAGTCGAATTCCGGGACGCCGATTGCCGTGACATGGCGTCCTATGCCGACCTCCTGACCGGCGTCGACCTCGTCTACAACTGTGCCGCGGCCGCCTACGAGGGGCTCAGCGTCTTTTCTCCCTCACACGTCTACGAGCACACCTGCGGCGCCACCGTCGCGGTGGCGTCGGCGTCCATTCAGGCGGGTGTCCGCCGCATCGTGCACTGCTCCTCGATGTCGCGTTACGGCGAGGGCGAGCCGCCGTTCACCGAGGACATGACCCCCGCGCCGCTCACCCCGTACGGCATCGCGAAATACGCGTCCGAGCTGACGATCCGCTCGCTCTGCGACACCCACGGCGTCGAATACAACATCGCCGTTCCGCACAACATCATTGGACCGCGACAGCGGTACTGCGACCCCTACCGCAACGTCGCGGCGATCATGATCAACCGCATGCTGCGCGGCGAGCGCCCGGTGATCTACGGTGACGGTTCCCAGATCCGCTGCTTCAGCTTCGTCGACGACGTCGTCTCCTGCCTGGTCCGGCTGGGCGAGGACCCGGCGGTGCGCGGCGAGGTGGTGAACGTCGGCCCGGACGAGAACCCCGTCACCGTCCGCACCCTCGCCGAGACGATCGCCGAGGTCATCGGCATCCCGTGCGACCCGATCTTCATGCCCGAACGGCCGCTGGAGGTGCACCACGCCACCTGCGACTCCGGCAAGGCACGGCGGCTCCTCGGCTACGAGACCAGGACGACCCTGCGGGAGGGCATCGTCAGCATGGTCGACTTCATCCGCGAACGGGGCGTCCGCGAGTTCGACTACGACATCGAGCTGGAGATCGTCTCCGGGCTCACGCCCGCGACGTGGACCGAGCGGCTGATATGAGCGGGCTCACGGTGGTGGTGCCCTGCTTCAACGAGGGCGTCCAGACGGAGACGGCGCACCGGGAGCTCACCGGCGCGCTCGGCGGGATCGAGCCGCTGGAGATCCTCTTCGTGGACGACGGCAGCACCGACGACACCCTCGACCGCATCCGCGGCCTCGCCGAACGCGACCCGCGCGTCCGGTACGTGTCGTTCACCCGCAACTTCGGGCTCGAGGCGGCGCAGGCCGCCGGCTTCGCCTACGCGGGCCAGCCCTGGTGCGCCCAGATCGACGCCGACCTGCAGGCGCCGCCGGAGGAGATCCCGAACCTGCTGGAGAAGGCGGCGGAAGGCTACGACGTCGTCTTCGGCATCCGCCGCGACCGGAAGGACCCGCCGCTGCGACGGTTCGGCGCGTCCGCCCAGCAGTGGACGGCGCGGCGGCTGCTCGCCATCGACATCCCGCCCGGCGCCTCCACGTTCCGCGTCGTCCGGACGGAGGTCGCCCGCACCCTGGTCGGCCTCCGGCTCGGCAGCCCGTACTTCATCGCGATGGTGCCGATGGTCGGCGCGCGGTACGCGGTGGTGGAGACCGGTCACCGTCCGCGCGCCGGGGGCGGCTCGAAGTTCCGGCTCACCCGGCTGGCCGGGCACAGCTTCGAGCTCTTCTTCGGCTACTCATGGCGCCCGCTGAACGCCGTCTACCTGGTGGCCGCGCTCGGTTTCGCTCTCGCTTTGCTCACCGCGCTGTTCGGCTACGCCGGGACGGGCGGCGCCACCACGCACGCGGCCACGGCGGCACTGCTCTCCGGCCTGGCCCTGGCATCGACGGCGCTGGTGGGCCGCTACCTCTACCGGCTGCTGCTCGACATGCAGCGGCCCCGCCCCTACTACATCAAGGAGGCCAACGTGAACCTCCACCCAGAGGACACCCTGAACAACGGCCTCCCCACCCCACCCCCACCGGCCGCGCACCCACCGACCGCCCCGCCGTCCAACTCGTCGTCTGTGCCGCCGGTCGTTGCGTCGTGAGCGGGGAGCTGGTGGTTCTTGGCGCGGCGGAGGAACAGATCCCGATCTACCGCGAGGCGCGGCGGCGGGGCGTGCGGGCGATCGCCGTGGACTTCCGCCGCGACCGTCCAGCGCTGCCGTTCGCCGACGGGTTCCTGCACTGCTCGATCCGCGACGCCGACGCCATCGCCGAGGCGCTCGGCGACACGCGTCCGGCGGGCATCGTGTCGGCCGCGAGCGACGCCGGGTTGTCGGCCTGGCACGAGCTGTGTGTCCGGTACGGAACGCCGTACGTGTATCCGCGGGAGGCGGTCGCCGCGTCCATGGACAAGGCAGCCTTTCATGAGGTCGCCAGGGCCGCGGGCGTCGACGGTTACCGCTGGGTCTGCTCGGCCGACCCCGACGAGCTGGCCGTCCGTGCCGCCCTCCTTGACCGTCCGCTCGTGGTCAAGCCCGCCGACGGCTCGGGCAGCAAGGGCGTGCGCCGCGTTGCCGACCCCGCCGGACTCCCTGCGGCGATCGCGCACGCCAAGGCGTACGCGAGCGGCGCGGGTGTTGTGATCGTCGAGGAGGTCGTGCAGGGACGCCAGCTCGTCGTGGAGACGTTCATGCGCGGCGGCGCGGCGCATTTCACCGCCGTGCTGGAGAAGACGTTCGTGCCGGACGGCGACTTCGTCGTGCGGCGGCTGCGGTGCCCGGCGCTCGTTCACAGCTCTACAGCTGCGCGGCTCGCGTCCACCGCCGAACGGCTCTGCCGCGCGCTCGGCATCACCGACGGACCCGCCAATTTCGACGTCGTGCTACCGCCGTACGGGCGGGAACGCGTGATCGAGGTGAACGCGCGGCTCGGCGGCAACGGCATCCCGCGCCTGCTGTCGGCGGCCTACGGCGTCGACGTCGTGGCGGCGCTGGTGTCGCTCGTGCTCGGCGAGCCGTTCGACCTCACCCCGGCCGGACGGCCCCGGCACGCGCTGCTCGAGCTGCTCGGCTCGCCGCTGGAGAAGCCGGGCGAGTTCGTGGCGGTCAATGGTCTGGACGACGCGCGCGCTTCCGGCGGCGTCGCCGACCTGGAGCTCTTCGCCGGGCCCGGCGACATCGTCGATCCGTTCGACCAGTCCGGCCACAAGATCGGCCACATCGTCAGCACCGGGGAGTCAGCGGCCGCCGCCGAGCAGGCCCTGGACACCGCCGTCGGACGGCTGCGCCTGGACGTCCGTCCCGTGCTCCCCTCATCCGAAGCCGCAGAAGGAGAACACCATGTCGTCCGCTGAACCGACGGGACCAACGCAAGTGGCCGACACACCTGAACCCCAAGACGCTCCTACCGCCCCTGGAGCCGCTGCGGTCGAGACCTCCAAGACCGGCGAGCCTGCTGAGACCGCTGAGACAACGGAGGCGGTCGAGGCCACCGAGGGGGCGGCTGGAGCGGGTGCGTTGCCGCCGTTCTTCCGTGCGAACGCGGTCACGCTCATCGCCGGGGCCGTCGCCGCGGTCCTCGGCGGCATCGTGTGGTTCGCGCTGCCGCATGAGCACGACATCGACTCGCTCTGGGTCTTCCTCTTCAAGCTCACCCCGTTCATCACCGCCGCGGTCGGGATCGGCCACCTGCACCTGGGGTGGGCGCACCGGCTGCGGCTTTCGCTCATCGCGATCCCGGTCTGCTTCCTGGCGTTCTTCTGCTTCTTCGTGCCGCGGATGTTCTTCGTCGCCGGGAAGCCGGGCTCGGACCTCTACTACACGGTTCTCACGCTGGTGCCGTTCATCATCCTGGCGCTCGCGCTCGCCTACCGGCTCGGCGGCGGCTCGCGGAACAACACGCTGCGCATCGCCTTCGCCCTGCTCGCCCTCCAGCTCTCCGGGCTGGAGGACCTGGCGTTCCTGACGGTCAACCCGCACACCGACCCGAAGTGGACGCCGATTCCCGAGGTCTGGACGTGGGCCGACCACATGAAGGTGCGCCTCGGGCACTATCCGACCAAGAACGAGGCGTTCGTGTTCATCGCCGTGCACGTCGCGCTGGCGCTGGCGATCCTGTTCACCCCGGGCCGGGCGGTGCGCGCGGCCTATGCGCGGCTGCGGCGGCGATGATCGAACTGGACGTCCTCGACCCGCGCCGCGACCCCGAACCGCCGTACTGGCGGGCGCTGGTAGCCGACGCGGGGCGGCACGCCGTCTGGTCGTACGACCTGCTGCGGATCGCCGCCTGGACGTCGCGCCACCAGTTGCGGCTCAGCGTGGTCCACGACTCGGGCCGCCCCGCCGCCGTCGTGTGCGCCGTGCTCGCGGGGATGCGGGCGGTGTCGCGCCGGTACGCGTCACCCGGGATGGCGCGCCTCGGCGTACCGGCGGTGCTGGTCCCGTCCGCGAGCGCCGAACGCGGCTGGTGGTTCGTCGGCGAGCCCGCGCCGGAACACCGCCGTGACCTGCTGCGGCACGCCACGCGCGGCTGGTTCCGGCCGGGCGTGCTCTGGCTGCGCGCGGGGGAGCGGGACCGCCCGACGATCCCGGGCGCGGTGCGGCTGACGCGGCCGCTCAACCCGGTCGCCCGGGTGGCCACGCCTTGGCGCGACGTGGACGGCTGGTACGCGGCACTGTCGCAGTCGCGGCGGGCCGATCTGCGGCGGCAGCGGCGTGGCCTGCGCGACCTGGAATGCCTGACGGGCCCGGCGCGCGACCTGGCGAGCGCGGCCGAGTTCGCCGCGCTGCTCTGGCGGAACGAGAACAAATACCGGGGCGGGCTGCTGTCTGGGCTGGCGCCCTCGCCGCCACTGCCGTTCCCCTACATCGAGGCCCTGATCGGCCAGCCCGACGTGCAGGCGATCACCTACCGGGACGGGCGGGACCGGCTCCTCGGCGCCGGGTTGATCCTCGACCATCCGGAGTGGCCGCTCTACTGGCGCTGGGGGGCGCTGCCCGTCCGGCACCTGTACTTCGACTCCTACGGCCGGCTGATCGAGTGGGCGATCGCCGCCGGTAAGACCGGGGTGATCCTGGGCAAGGGCAAGAGCGACCTCAAGGCCGCTCTCGGCGCGGAGCTCGTCCCCTCATACGCGATCGCCGCAACCCCATGAACACCGGAACCCCGGGCCCCGCCGAGGAGGTCCCCAGCCACGCCGGGAGCACCGGGATTTCGGGTAGCGCGGGAGACGTCGAGGTCTCGGGGAGCGTCGGGATCCCGGTGGAGGCCAGGGTTTCTGAAGGTGTCGGAACCCCTGGGAGCTCCGGAGGCGCGGGCACCGCAGCGACCGCGGGCAGCACAAGCACCGCGGGCAGCGCGGGCACCTCAGGCAGCGCGCGCAGCGCGGAAAGTGCGGGCAGTGCGGGCACCTCAGACAGTGCGGGGAGTGCGGGGGACGTTGGGGGCTTGCAGGGGGTCGGGGGCCCGGCGCAGGTCGCGGTCTCCGGGAATGCCGGAAGCCCGGGGGGCGCCGACGTATCCGGAAAGGCCACAGGTGGGGCTCTGGGTGAGGACGCGGCGGGTCGGGGGCGGTCGGGTGAGGGTCGGAGTGGGGACGCGGGGGGTTGGGGGCGGTTGGTTGGGGCTCGGGTGTTGGTGTCGCTCTTTGCCGGGCGAGCCGTGTTCCGCGTTGTGTTGTACGTGTCGGGCGTGGCTCTGCTCGCCGCGTGGGGGCGCACCGAGTTCGGTCGGTATGCGGCGGCTGTGGGGGCGGCGGTCTGGCTGACGCCGCTCGTCCAGGCCGGGCCGGAGAAGGCGATCCTCAAGCTGTTCCCGCGGGCGCGCCGGACCCGAAGCGATCTGATCAGGCCGCTGCGGGCGGCGGTGGCGTTTCTGCCCCTGCCCTTCGGCGCCGTGGCCGTGGCCGTCACGGTGGTGCAGCCGTCCGGTACCGCCGCGCTCTATTGCACGGCCGCCGCCTACCACGTCTCCCTGGGCTGCACGCTGCTCGGCACCGCACTCTACCGCGCGCTCGGACGCCCGGGTTACGACCTGGCTGGGTACGCCGTCCTGTCGGCGGGGCTGGCCGTGCTGCTCGGGTCGACGTTGCTCGTCGGGCTGCCGCCGATCGTCTTCCTGTGGGGGCTGCTGACCCTGACGACCGCGTTGAACGTGGCTTTCGTCCGCGGGCTGCCCGCCGGGGGCCCACGAACCGGACGCACCGGCCGGTTGCTGGCGGCCACCGTCCTGCTCATGGGCGCGCCCGAGGTCATGACGAACGCCGCGACCAGCGCCCTCTACGTGGAGCTGGCGTTCACCGGCCACGCCGATCAGAGCGGCGAGCTGTACCTGGTGCTGATGGGCTGGTCCCTGCTCATCGCTGCGGGTTACTTCGCGCAGCGCATGTTCCAGCCCGCCGCGTCCGTGCGCCTGACCGGCCACGGCGCGGCCCTCGGACGGGCGCGTGCCCGTCGGCTCGCGCAAGCGGTGTTGTGGGCCGGGCCCCTGTGGTTCGCCGCCGCGGCCTTGGCGGTGGCGGTCGTCGACGCGCGGATCGTCCTGCTGGTCGCGCTCACCGCGAGCCGCGTGCCGCTCTACCTCGCGATGGCCTACGCCACATACCTGCTGGAGAACACCGGATCGCGCAACCTGCGCAGTACGGCGGCCGGCGGCGTCGCGGGCCTGGTCGCCGTCGTCCTGACCGGAGCGGTGACGGTTCCCCTCTTCGGGGCGGTCGGCGCCGTCTTCGCGCTGGCGGTCAAGGAGGTCGTCCTCGCACCGGTCGTCATCAGGGCGGCCGGACGGACGTAAGCGGCCCGCCCAGAGCGCCGCCGGGGGCGATCTGTACCAGTCTCGGACACTTCGACCCTTGCCCGCGCCAACCCGGGTTTCAACGTCCTCTTGCCGACATCAGTCGACAGGTGTTAAAAGTGTGTTCATCCAATTACAAAGAGTGACGAGCGGAGGCCCGGGCCGTGGCGGAGAATTCATCTGGGATGGGTCGGCGTGGATTTCTGGCGGTCTCCGGGGCCGGGGCGGCGGCGTCGCTGCTCGCCGGGGCCCGGCCGGCGCAGGCACTGCAAGGGATGCCGCTGCGGCAGTCCCGGGCGGTCAGCGACGACCTCGCGAAGATGACGCTCCTGGTGGGGCCGGCCGGCGAGGACCTGAAGCTCCAGTACCTGCGGATCCTCATCGACGAGGGCCTGCCGAAGGCGACGCGGCCGAAGCGGATCGTGGTCGTGGGGGCCGGGCCCGCCGGGCTCGTCGCCGCCAGGCTTCTCAAGGCCGCCGGTCACCGGGTCACGATCGTGGAGGCCAACGGCAACCGGGTCGGCGGCCGGGTCAAGACCTTCCGGGGCGTCTTCGCCGACAAGGCGCTCTACGCCGAGGCCGGGGCGATGCGGCTGCCTGACTCGCACCCTCTCGTCCTGGCGCTGGCCGACAAGCTCGGGCTGCGGCGCCGTCCCTTCTACCTGTCCGACGTCCTGCCCGGTTCCCGGCCCGGAGCCACGCCCTCGGTGGTCTACCGGTCGTGGACCGGGCACGAGTGGAGCAACGGACCCCGGCGAGGGTTCCGCGCGCCCAAGGCCGGGGGCCGGACGCTGATCCAGGTGAACGGCAAGCGGGTCACCCGGGCCGAATACGCCAAGAACCCGGGGCCGGTCAACGCCTCGTTCGGCGGCGTGCGCATCCCGACGTCCACCCGCGCGGCGCTCGACGCGGCCCTCGCCCCGCTCCACGTGCCGGCCGACAAGCCGATCGCCGAGCAGATCCGTGGCTGGACGAGGGTGTACCGCGACTTCGACGACCACTCGATGCACCGGTACCTGGTGGAGAAGGGCTGGGAGCTGCCGCGCATCCAGGCCGTGGGGACGCTCGACAACCTCACCTCACGCCTGCACTACTCGATCATCCCGGCCGTCGTCGACCACGCCCTCATCGGGCCGTCCACGCAGTTCTGGGAGCTGCAGGGCGGCACGGCGTCGCTCACCGACGCTCTCGCCAAGGAGCTCAAGGGCGACATCCACCAGGGCCGCCGCATGACGCGCATCACCCAGTCCGACGACGGCGTCCACGTGCACACCACCGCCGAGTCCGGCACCGAGGACAGCGACGGAGCCCCGACCGACCCGGTGAAGGTCTTCGACGCCGACTACGTCATCGTGACGATCCCGGCGACCGCGGCCCGCTTCTGCACGTTCGAGCCCGCCCTGTCGTACGCCAAGCGCCGCGCGATCACCGAGCTGCACTACGACTCGGCCACCAAGGTGCTGCTGGAGTTCAAGACCCGCTTCTGGGAGCAGGGCGCCAACGGGTTCGTCGGCGGCGGCTGCGTGTCCGACCTGCCCAACCGCTTCACCTACTTCCCGTCCCACGTCGACGGCGACTCGCGCGGCGGGGTGGTGCTGGCCAGCTACACCTGGTCGGACGACGCGATGCGCTGGGACTCCCTCACCGAGAGCGAACGCGTGCACTTCGCCCTGCAGGGCATGGCCGCCATGTTCGGCGACCAGGTCTACAAGCAGTTCACCGGCCACGGCATCTCCCAATCCTGGACCCGCGCCCGGTACGCCCTCGGCGAGGCGGCCATCATCACGCCCGGCCAGCTCCACGAGCACCACCCGGCCACCCGAACCCCCGAAGGCCGCATCCACTTCGCCGGCGACCACACCAGTCTCAAGCCGGCCTGGATCGAAGGCGCCCTGGAAAGCGCCGTCCGCGCCGCCCTGGAAGTCCACCGTCGCTGAGAGACCACGTCCCACCCGGAGCTGTGGGCGGCACATGCCGGCGGCTCCGCGACGCAACGGCCTCTCGCCAGCCCACACGCTGGCGAGAGGCCGTTGTCGCGCCCGCCCGCGCGGTGGCCGCTCAGCGGAACTGGATGATCTGGAGGTAGTTGCCGTCGGGGTCGGCGAACGTTCCGAAGCGGCCGGAGGGGCGATCGTCGGGGGGAACGACCCAGTCCACGCCGGCCGTCCGCAACCGCGCCTCGACGGCGTCGAAGATTCAAGCGGCCATCGGCCCCGGCATGACTCCCGAGCGCATGCCGCAGAACGCCTGACCCGCGGACTTTGCCGGGCGGTGCGCCGCGGCAGCGCGACACGCGCGGCGCACGCCAAACCCGACCTCGTTTATGTGTTTTGAAGCAAGCCGGCTCGCTGGCCGCCTGGGAGGACGTGACGGCGGCCGACGCAGAGGCCCAGCCCCGGTGAACCATAGGTGATTTCGATCACCACGGGCTCGGGCCGGTCATGCGGCCCACCCGCGTCAATCGCCAGGTGGGCTGGGGTTCGCGGGCTGTCGGGTGGGCGGCAAAGCGTCAGGATGTGGTCAAATCGCTGCGCCGGTTTCTGTGCGGACGGTGACAGGCGCTGGCTAAATTTACGTTCTTACAGGGGGTGGAACGTGATCGCGACGACCGAGGCCGGCCCGGGCCAGCGACCCACGTGGGCTGGGAAGACGCTGGCGGAACTGACCGGCCAGGAGATCGGGGAAGCGCTGGTGTACCTGGCCGGCCATCACCCGGAGGACGAGGCCCTGCCGCGCGCGCTGGTCGCCTCGCTGGACGCGGCTGCTCTGCAGTCGTTGTACGACGGGCCTCCCGACCTCGCCCAGTGACGGGGCTCCAGCCACCCAACGGCCGTCACAGCGCGAAGCCGCGACCGCTGGCGGCTAACGCGCGACGTTGAGCCCGCAGCCCGCCGCAGCACGAAGCCGAGGCGCGACGCTGGGCCGCGAAGCCGCGGCCCGCTTTCAGGGGAGTGTGGTGTGGCCGGCTGTGACGCGGAGGAGGTCCAGTTTTCCCGCGTCGCTGCTCGCGGCCGCCGCCGTGTAGGTGACCATGCGCAGGTCCGCACCTGGGACGATGAGGACGTCGCAGTCGAGGAGGATGTCGCCGATCTCCGGATGCCTGATCGTCTTCTGGTCGGTCACGTGCGAGCTCGGCGTCGCCGTGGCCCAGTGATGTTCGAAGGCGTCGGACGTTTCGCGCAGCTCTTGTACCAGGCGTCCCAGCCGGGCGTCCTTGGGGTAGCGGGAGACGGCGTCCTTGAGGTCGGCGACGATCGACGCCGCGAAGGCGTCTTCGCCGCGTTCGGAGTGGACGGGGCGCAGTGCGTGGCTGGCAGGGCCGTCTCCGAACAGGGCGCGGGCGAGGTTGCGTTCGGCGGCCGGGACGGCGGAGGGGTCGCCGAACAGGGCGTTCCACATGCCGTTCCACCACACCAGCGTCCAGTCGGCGCTGAACACCCCGATCGGGAAGTCTCCGAGGCGTGCGGCGAGCCGCTGGATGCCCGCCGGTACGTGGGTGTTGACGGTTCCGTCCTGCGGCGGCAGGAGTCCGGCGCCGCGGTAGAGCCGGTCGCGTTCGGCGGGGGAGAGCTGCAGGGCCCGGGCCAGGGCGCCGACGACCTGTGCCGACGGATTCGTCGCGCGTCCCTGCTCCAGGCGGAGGACGTAGTCGACCGACAGCCCCGCCAGTTGCGCGAGCTCCTCACGGCGCAGCCCCGGCGCGCGACGGCCTGGCATCGCGGGAAAGCCGGCGTCGGCCGGGGCGAGGCGGTCGCGCCAGGCGCGCAGGAGTTGCCCGAAGTCAGCCATGGCTTCATTCTCGCTGGCCGGCGGGGCGAGGCAGCGCACCAGCCTGGTACTGCCGGTCCTAGTGACCAGGACGGCACTGGCTGGTGATGGCCACAGCGGCGAACCTGGTCGGTGCCCTCGTCCGACCAGTGAAGGAGCCTGTCGTGCAGCACACCATCGTGATGACCGGCGCCAGCCGCGGGATCGGCCGCGTCGCCGCGGAGCACATCCTGCGCCGGTCGCCGGACGTGCACCTCCTCGTCGTCGCCCGCGAATCCGCCGGCGCGTCGCTGGCCGCCGAGCTCGCCGCGGGCGGGCGCACGGTCTCGCACGTCGCGGCCGACCTGGGCTCGCTCGGCAGTGTCCGGTCGGCCGCCGCCGAGATCCGGGACCGGCTGGAGCGCGGTGACCTGCCGCCGCTGCGCGGCCTGGTGGGCAACGCGGGCATGCAGTACACCAATGCCCTGACCGAGGGGCCCGACGGGCTGGAGTCGACGTTCACCGTGAACGTGCTCGCCAACCACCTGCTCGTCCGTCTGCTCCAGGATCGGTTCGCCGCCCCGGCCCGGATCGTGATCACCGCCAGCGACACCCATTTCGGTGACTTCAGGCACAACATGGGCATGGTGCCCGGCCCGGTCTGGACGTCCCCGGACGTCCTCGCCCGCCCGGGCGCCTTCCCCCGGCCGGGCGGCACCGGCGCCGGACGCACCGCGTACTCGACGAGCAAGCTGGCCGCCATCTACCTCGTCCACGAGTACGCGCGCCGCCTGCCGGCCGGGATCGACGCCGTCGCCTACAACCCGGGCCTCGTCCCCGGCACCGGCCTGGCCCGGAACGCCGGGCCCCTGACCCGGTTCGCCATGCGGCGCGTCCTGCCGGTGATGACCCTCACGCCGTTCGCGACCAGCCCCGGCACCGCGGGCCGCTGCCTCGCCGACGTCGTCCTCGGCACGACCAAGGCACCGACGGGGTCGTACGTCGACCGTGACCGTGTGGCCAGGTCGTCCGAGGAGTCGTATGACCCCCAGCGCGAACGCCAACTATGGGACGCCGCCGAACGGTTCACCGCGGCGCACGTTCTCTGACCCGCGTCCGCTGCCGTTCGCGGGTGATCATGCCGTAGAGCACCAGGTCGAACGCCAGCCATGCCGTCGAGGCGAACTGCCCGTAGGAGAAGCCGAACATCCGGGTGATCAGCAGGTCCACCAGCACCGCCCAGCGCAGCCGGTCCAGCAGTACCTGCGGCCGGTCGCGCGGCGCGGCCGCGGCCGCCGCCCCGAAGCCCGCCGAAACCAGTGCCGACACCGCCGTGCCGATCGAGGTGATCTCCGAGACGGTGTCCAGCGAGGCGACGAGCTCGGGTGGATCGGTGATCCGCCCGACGTAGGACACCACGACGGTGATGCCGGGCACGGCCTGCGCGACGAACACCAGCGCCACCAGCACCACCGCCCAGCGGCGCTGAAGTTGCCGGGCGACCGCGTCGGCGGCGCGGCGGGTCCACCGCACCGGCGCGGTGACCTCGTGCCGCGCGGGGGAGTGCGACAAACCGTCGCCGGGGTGGCGGGCCACCAGCAGCCGCACCACCGCCAGCACCACGAACGACAGGTAGATGACCGCTCCGGCAGGTTGGTAGAAGTAGTCGTTGTCGCTGGTGATGAACTTGCCGACCTCGTCCACGAACAGCCCGTAGCCGACGCCGCCGAGCAGCGCCACCCAGCGGCGGGCGCGGCGGCCGTCGTACAGCAGCGTCAGCACCAGCGCGGCCAGCATCAGCAGGCCGCCCCACAGCACGTGCGAGATGTGCAGCCCGTCCCCGCCGATCTGCGGGTAGCCCGTCACCTCCAGGTAGCCGCGGGTCAGCAGGACGGTGCTGATCCCGGCGAGAACGAACCATTCCAGCAGCTCACCCCCGCGATCGGCGCGCGGCAGCCCCCGACGTCCCCCCATGCCCTCAGGCTAGGGCAGCCGCCCAGCGAAGCCGCAGGTCAGCAGGGCCAAAACGCCATCGCCGCAGGACGAGATCCTCTCAGGCGTGTTGACCGTCCTAGGCGCACGGCGGGGACGGCCATTCGTGATTAGTGCCGAAGAGCCATGTGCGCCCGCTCGCAGACGGTGCCCAGGCGCCTTGTGGGCCGTTCACCCGATCGAAGATCGTTTGAAGCCACGGCCGTTCACCCGAATCGCGAAGAGGAGTTCTCTTGTCTTTCAGAACGCGCACGCTGGGCGTCGGCATCGCCGCCGCGGCCGCCTTCGTTCCGTTCACCGCGACCGCCGCGCAGGCCGCCCCGGCCACCGCCCAGCGGGCCTGCACCTATGACGTCTGCATGTACACCAAGGCGAACTTCAAGGGCACCTGGAAGGGCTACAACCACTACAAGAACAAGTGCGTCAACTACGACAACGCCTTCAAGATCCGGTCCCTTAAGATCAACAGCTCCAAGGGCACGACGTTCTGGTCCAAGAAGGGCTGCAAGGGCACCCCTTCCATGAGCTTCAAGGGCCACGCCAAGGTCAAGAACTACGCGTTCACCGCGCGGTCGAGCCGCTGATCTCCTGACGACGGCGCCCCGTGCGGCAGCGGTCCGCGGGGCGCCGGTCGGTTCTACTTCTGGGCGTCGAGAAAGTCGATGATGTGGCCGAACACGTCCAGGGCCGCGCCACGTCCGATGAACGGGTCGACGTGCCCGTAGCCGGGAACCTCGACGTACCGTACGTCGAGCTGCGGCTGGCGGGCCTTCAGCACGTCATGGCACAGCTTGTTGGCGTCCAGCCAGAGCCGGTTCTCGCTGCCCGACAGCAGCAGCACCGGGCAGTCGATGCGGCCGGCGTTGTCCAGGGCGTTCTCCGGCAGAGCCCGGTAGCGGTGGTCGCTGAGGTTCCAGCGGACCATCGTGTGCGCCAGCTCGATGCGCCGCAGGTGCGGCAGCACGCACAGCGGCACCGTCCCGAACAGGTCGGCCAGGCGGTCGTGGGTGCGGGGATGCAGGTTGTCGTGCACGAACAGCGAGGCCCCGACGCTCCACGCGGAGTTGTGCAGCATCTGGCAGGTGGGGTCCGGGCAGTCCGCGCCCAGCGACGCCAGCGCGAACAGCGGGGTGTACTTCGAGCGGAATCCGGCCTTGCGGAAGTCCACCGGAAGGTGGTGGACGCGTTTGCGCAGCAGCTCGAAGCTGAGGTGCATCCGGAACCGGGTCGGCACGGTCACCTTCGGCGTCATGAAGACGCCCTGCGCCACCACGCCCGCCAGCCCCGGCACGAGGCCCGCCGCCATGCTCATCGACAGCGACAGCGCCCCGAGGCAGTGCGCGACGACGAACAGGCGCCGGGTGCCGATGCGGGCCCGGACGAGGGACACCGCCTCGGGGATGTCGTGGAGCGCGACGTCGTCGAAGGTGTAGGTCGTGCCGTCCTCGTTGTAGGGGAGGCGGCAGCTGCCCCGCCAGTCCAGCAGCCACGGCTCGTAGCCGGCGTCGAGCAGGGCGTCGACGAGGTTGCGGGTCTCGGGCAGAACGAACATGTCCGCCGACGCGGTGTGGCCGTGCAGGAGCAGCACCGCCGGCCGGTCGTCGTCCACCCGGTAGACCCGGTGCAGGGCGAGCTCGGTCCCGTCGGAGACGCGGAGCGGGACCTGCTCGACCGTGGCGTCGTCGAGCCTGGCGTGCAGCGGGCGTGACGCGGCGCGTGACGCTGGGCGCGGCAGGGCGCGTGACGCTGAGCGTGGCGGAGCGTGGGACGTCGAGCGCGGCGGGACGTGGGACGTCGGTCGGGGCATCAGCGGATCTCCTTGGTACGGGCGACGTCGCGGCGCAGGTCCAGCAGTTCCGCGCCCGCGCGCAGCGACGGCTCCAGCAGGCCCCAGCCCATCTGGGCGAAGAACCAGCCGAGCCACATCAGCTTGGCCAGGCGCTGCTCCGGCGCGGGCAGCGCCGGGTTCACCTCGATGCCGTCGATCTGGTCGCGGACGTAGCTGTCAGGCGGCACCACGACCTCGCCGGCCAGGTGCGCCGGTTCTCCTTCGCGCCCGACCCGGATCGCCAGCGTGCGCGACTGGCGCCAGAGGTCGCGGCGGGCACGGGCGGTCTTCAGCCCTTCCAGCCACCACCCCTGCCCGGCGGCGTCGCGCAACCGCAGCCGATAGCTCAGCAGGGGATGGCTCAGGCCGTGGCGGTGCGGGATCCCGTCCAGGGGGCGGACCCAGATGTCCCCGGCCTCGACGGTCAGCGGCTCGGGATGCAGCAGGGCGCAGGTCACCTCGCCGGTGACATCGAGCCTGCGTTCCCTGGCCAGCTGGTACATGCCCGCGATGGACAGCCGCAGCGACAGCTCGCACCGGGTGTCCTCCAGAACGCCCCGCATCGTCTCGCGGAACGACAGGAACGGCGGATCGTCCTTGTCGGGCAGGCGTGCCAGCCCGTCCTCGGCGAGCCGCTCGTAGGTCTTCAGTTGCGCCTGCGCCCCGTACCGGGCCGGCGCGGGCAGGCCGTGCCGGGCCACGAACGCCTCGGTGCGCCCAGCCGACGCCGCCGGGCCCAGCAGCGTCGCCTCGCACAGCTTCACGGCGGTGGGACTGCGCAGGATCCGCACCAGGAACTCCAGCTCGGGCACCGGGTCGGCCTCCATGAACTCCAGGAAGGCGCTCCGCCACTCCTCCCAATGCATCACCGGGACGTTCATGCCGCCCGTACGCATGTCGCGCAGCACGTCCTGAAGCGTGTTCGGCTCGCCGGTGAGGTTGTACGTGGTGCCCCAGGCGCTCGGCTCGTACACGATCGCGGCCGCCACCTGGCTGACCCAGTCCACCGGGGAGGCGTTGATGTACCGGAAGGCGGGCACCGCGCGGAACCGCGAGAACGCCGACAGCAGGCCGCTGCCGAGATCCTTGGGGTTGTGGGCGCCGGTGCGGGTGTGCCCGCCGATGCCGCCGGGCCGCATGAGGGTCACCGTCACGCCGTGCTCGCGGGCGCGGCGCAGCGCCACCTCCGACGCCCACTTGGTCTGGTCGTATCCGGTGAACAGCCGGTCGACGTGCCCGAGCGGATCGTCCTCGCCCATCGCGGTGATGCCGAGCTCGTTGAACACCGCGATCGAGGAGATGTGGTGCAGCGGCTTGACCGGGCCGGTGGCCGCCAGCTCCGTGAGGGTCAGCGGGCCGAGCACGTTGGTCTGCCGCAGCGAGCGGTAGCCGCGCAGGAAGTCCACCGCCGCCGCGACGCTGACGATCGCGTCCACCTCGCCGGCCAGCGCCTGCCAGCGGTCCTCGTCCAGGCCGAGTCTCGGCCGCCGGATGTCGCCGGGCAGCACGGTCACCCGCCGGGCGACCTCGGCGGACCAGGGGAGGTGGTAGCCGGTCAGCGCCTCGGCGAGCCGCCGTTCGCCCTCCCGCTCATCGGCGGCGCGGACGAGGCAGACGACGTGCGCGTCGCCGCGCCGCAGCAGGTCGAGCAGCATGTGGCCGCCGAGGAACCCGGTGGCGCCGGTGAGCAGGATCCGGCGGGGCTCGGCCTGTTCGGACGGCCCGACCCAGGGCAGGTCGTCGGCGCGGGCGAGGTCGGCCTTGACAGCGCCAAGCTCGTCACCGGACACCGCAACAGACGTCGCAGACCCCGTCCCGCCCCCCACACCGGCAGCCGCAGCAGACGCGGCGGCAGCGGGCACGGCCGACGTGACGGCGGAGGACGCGGCGGACGTGGCGGACGTGGCGGACGTGGCGGCAGGCGCGGTAGCGGGCGCGGCAGACCCGGGGGTGGTCGGTGTGGGGGGCTCGCGTGTGAGCCACAGTTGTGCCAGGCGGCGCGGACGCCCGTCGGCGAAGACGTCGTCGAGGGTGATCCGTACGCCCAGTTCCCGGGCGAGGACCGCGGCCAGCTCCACGGCGTCCACCGACGTCGCTCCGGCGTCGAAGAGGTCGGTGTCGACGTCGACGCGTGTGCCGTTGAGGAAGCGGTCCGCCCGCTCGGCGATGGCGGCGGCCAGTCGTTCCAGGTCCCAGGTGCCGGTGGCCGGTGGCGCGTCCTTGGTGCTCCGGGACCGGACGCGGGCCAGCAGGTCCGCGACGCCGGATCCGTCCCCGCCGCGGCGTTCGATCAGTTCGGCCTCGCGGCCGCGGTCGGTGCCGCGAGGCGGCGGGCCGCCGCCCGTTTCGTTCACCGTGGAATCAGTCACCGTGGGCCTCCCCGCGTGCCGCTGTCGTGTCCTGTTCGCCGGTGTCCTCGGCCCACGAGCGGTACGCCCGGAGCCGCGAGGGTTCCACCGTCAGGTCGAGCACCGGATCGTCGGCGCTCACCCCGCCGAGCGCGGCGACCAGCCGACGCGCGGGGACGTTGCGGGCCGTGTGCTCGGCGACCAGCCGGACGTTCGCGCAGCCCAGCGCGTCCGCGCGGTCGGCCAGCCAGCCGAGCAGCCGTTCCTCGACGCCGCGGCCGAGTGCGCGGCAGCTGAGCATCCAGGCGACGACCTCGAGCGTGCCGTCCGCCGGCCGGACGGCCAGGACGCCGACCTGCCCGTAGTCGCCGAACCGGTCGCGGGCCGAGGCCGTCCAGACCTCGCCGTCGCGCCGCCAGCGGTCCAGCGCCGCCGCGTCCGGGGTGGCCGGGCGCAGGTTGAACTGGCTGGTGCGGCGGCCGAGCTGGAGGGTGCGCTCGACCGTGGCCTCGTCGAGCGGTGCGATGTCCACCTCCAGCTCCAGCCGTTCGAGGAACTCGGCGAAGCCGGTGCGCATGCGTTCGCGGCGGCGGACGTGCTCCTGCCGGTAGAAGTCGGCCCGGTCGGCGTCCTCGCGTGTCGCGGGCCGGGGCGTGACCGGCCAGAGCCGCGCCAGGAACGCCTCCAGCTCGTCCGCCGGCGGGCAGGTGACCGAGAGGACCTCGGGCAGCTCCGCGCGGACCGCCGCGACCTGGACGGGATTGTCGTCCAGGAACAGGAAGGCGTCCAGGCCCAGCCCGAGGTCGGCGGCGGCCGCCTTGATCCGCTGGGGCTTGGATCCCCAGTCCGCCGAGACGAGACTGAAGTGCTCGGCGCGGAGCGTGCCGTCCGGCCTGGCCAGGACCTCCCGCACCGTGGCCTCGTCGTTGTTGGTCACCAGCACCAGCAGGACGCCCGCGGCGCGCCACTCCAGCAGCCGCCGGGCGAGGGTCGCGTAGGGCCCGGCCAGCTCGACGCCGCCGGGGCCGGTCTCGGCCGCCACGCCGCCCCACAGGGTGTCGTCGCCGTCCACCACGATCACCTTGGGCGGGGGACGGCGCACGGCCCGGATCGTCTCGGCCGCCGCGAGGGCGAGCGCCGCCTGGAACTCGGGCCGGAACGGCAGGTGGGCGAGGGTGTCGGTCTCGTCGTCGAACGGGTCGCCGGCGGGATGGTGGCGTGCCCAGTCGTCGCGGGACAGGACGGCGACTCCGGGAACTGCCGCGACCCGGGCCGCCAGCTCCCGTTCCCACCGTTCGAGGCGCTCGTCCGCGGACCGGGCGGGGAGGAACACGACGATGACGGGGATGCCCGTCCGCTCGTGGAGTGTTCGCAGCGCGTCGGGGTACTCGCCGGCCAGTTCGGCGAGGAGCTCGTCGGTCACCGGGCCGAACCGGGTCAGGTCCGCGGCCCGCAGCAGGACGACTCCGGCCGCGGCCGTGGGCAGGGCGAAGGCGCCGCCGGGATCCCGCAGACTCGCCAAGACCTGGTGGTACGGGGCCTCGGTGATGTCGAACTCGTCGTCCAGTGCGGCGCCGAGCAGCGCGGGCAGGTTGCCGAGGGCGAACGTGGCCGCCACGGCGACCGACGGCCGGGCCTCGGCCGCGGTCGTAGGCGGCGCGAGCTCGTCGGCTGGAACGCGCGACGCGAGTTCGTCGGGCTCGTCCGCCGCCGGGATCGAGGTCGACGCCGTGGCCGCCGCCGGACTCGCGGCGAGCTCGGTCAGCAGGTCGAGGTAGTCCCGTCCGAGGCGCTCGCAGGTCGGCTCGTCGAGGATGTCGAGGCTGTGGTCCAGCCGCAGGTGGCCCAGGTCCGGCGCCATCGTGATCATCAGGTCCAGGTCGGAGTGGCCGGTGCCGGCCGGAAGGAACTCCAGCGCGTCGCCAGGAGGGGCCGGCGTCCTGATGAAGTTGAAGTACACCTCGACGAGCGGCGCGTCCGGCCGGTACAGGCCCTCCTCGGCGAGCGCCGCCATCGCGTCGAAGAACGAGGCGCCCTTCTCCAGGACGCCGCCGAGCCGCTCGTCGGTGCGGCGGAGCACGTCGGCGATCGGTTCGTCCGGCGCGACCTCGGCCGCGAACGGGACCGGGACGCCGAAGAACCCGAGCGCGCCGAGGGCGCCGGCGTGCATGCGCGTGTCGACCGGAACGGCCAGCGCGAACCGGGTGCGGCGCCGGAGCCGGGCGAGGAACACCGTCAGCGCGCCGAGGCAGAACGCGGCCGGCGTGATGGAGAGCCGCCGCGCCTGCTCGGCCACCCTGTCGATGAGGCCACCGGGGATCTCGACCGCGACGGTTCCGGCGCGGAAGGTGCGTTCGGCTGGTCGCGGCCGTGCCAGCGCCAGTTCCAGGCGCCGCGAACCGGCGATCTCCCGGCGCCACCGCCGCATCGCCTCATCGCGCTCGCGGGGCGTCCGCGAGGGTTGCGCTTCGATGAGGAGGTCGAGGTCGCGGTTGGACGGCGTGGCGTCCAGCGGCGCGCCCGCCAGCTCGGCGCCGATCTCGCCCATCACCAGCATCAGCGACTGGAGGTCGCTCACCGCGTGGTGCGCGCCGTAGAGCAGGTACTGCTCTCCTGACGGGGTCTCCAGCATTTCGAACCGCCACAGCGGAGCGGCGGTGAGGTCGAACGCGGGCTCCATCAGCGTCCGCAGCCGTTCACCGGGATCGACGTCCTCGGGGACGGCCGACCAGCGCAGGAGCGGCTCGGCGGTACGGCGCCGTACTTCGAGCACCTGCCCGTCCTCGGGATCCTGGACGATCGCCATGCGCAGGGCGGCGTGGCGGTCGGCGATCCGGGCCAGGATCCCGGTCAGCCGTTCGCGCGCCACGGGCGAGGTCAGCCGGACGGCCAGGCCGAGGTGGTGCGCGGCGGCCGGGGTCCCCTGCCGCCCGGTTCGCAGCAGGCGCAGCACGTCGCGCGGCGCGGGCCGGGTGGTCAGCTCGGGCACCTCGTCCTCGGTCTCGGGCGCCTTTTCCCGGGTATCAGGCGGCTGGCCGGCCGCACCCGCCGAGGCCGCCGAGGCGCCTGTTCCTGCGAGGGCCTGGAGGACGAGTCCGGTGAGCTCGCGGAGGTCGGACGCGGCGAGCGCCGTGAGGGACACCTCGATCCCGAGGTCGCCGATGATCGACGTGTGCAGCGTGACCAGCGTGTGGGAGTCGAAGCCGAGCTCCTTCAGCGGCCTCCCGGACGGCACCTCGGCCGCGTCGTCGCCGGTGATGTCGCCGACCGCGCCGCGCAGGTAGGTCTCGGCGAGGCCGGTCCGCTCCGCCGGGGTGGCGGCGGAGCGGATCCGCTCGGCGAGCCTGCCGGGCGGCGGGGCGGCCGTCTTCGGCACCAGTTCCGACAGCAGCGGATGCGCCGCGAACGCCGTGGCGTGCCGGGTCAGCGCCGCCTGGTCGACGACGATCGGCGCGAGCTGGCGCCGGGCCGTGCCGAGGAGACGCGCGAACAGGGCACCGCCCTCGTCGGGGGAGAAGGCGCCGAGACCGGTCCGCGGGCCCGCGTCCGCCGTGCGGCTCGAGTCCGCGGCCGCCGCGCCGGCCGCGGCGAGGCCGGTCGGGTCGGCGGCGGCCGCCATGCCGACCTGTGACCACGCTCCCCAGTCCAGGCTCAGTGCCGGGCGCCGCGCGGCGTGCAGTGAGTGCGCCCACGCGTCGAGGAAGGCGTTCGCGGCGGCGTACGAGCTCTGCCCGACCGGCCCGAGCAGGCCCGCGGCCGACGAGAACATGACCAGGAACTCCGCCTCGGGCACCAGCGCGGTGAGCAGCGCCGCGCCCAGCACCTTGGGCGCCAGGACCGTGCCGATCCGGTCGGGGGTGAGCGTCAGCAGCGTCGCGTCGTCGAGGACGCCCGCCGTGTGGACGATCCCGCCGATCGGGGGCGCCTGGGCGCGCAGGCCGTCGAGCGCCGCCGCCAGGTCGGCCTGGTCGGCCACGTCCTCGCGCAGAACGTGGACCTCGACCCCCCGGCCCTCCAGCGTGCCGATCCACTCCTTGGCCTCGGGGCCCGGCTCGCGGCGGCCGAGCAGGGCCAGGTGGCGTGCGCCCTGCGCGGCGAGGCGTTCGGCCGCCACCCGGCCGAGGCCGCCGAGACCGCCTGTGACCAGGTAGGTTCTGTCGGCGCGGACGGGGGAGTCCGCGGTCGCGGCGCGGGCCCTGCGCAGCCGGGGGACCATGCGGCCCTTCTCGCGGAGCGCGACCCTCGGCTCGCCGTCCGCGTGGCGCAGTTGTCTCCAGAGCGCGCCGGTTCCGCCGCTGGACGGAAGGTCGACCAGGGTGGTCCGCAGCTCGGGGCACTCATGGGTCACGGTGGTGCCGAAGCCCCAGCCGAGCGCCGTCTGCGGATGCGTCACCGCACCGCTGCCACCGGCGGCCTGCCCGCCGCGGCCGACGAGGAACAGCCGCGGGCTCCACGAGCGTTCGCGGAGCGCGGTGACGAGATGCAGCGTGGAGGTGCAGCACAGGAGCGCCGCCTCCGCCATGGTCTCGGCTGATGTGATGGGCGGCGCGTCCAGGCCGAACAGCTGGACGACGCGTTCGGGCCGCCCGCCGGGGAACGCCTCGTCGAGCAGGCGCGCGAACTGCGCGGCGTCCGCCGGATCGATCCGGTAGCGGGCGGGCGCCTCGGCCTCGAACGCGTCGCCACGCCGGACGATCACGTGCGGACCGACATCGCCGAGCCGCTCGGCGAGATCGGCTCCCACGCCCGACTCGTCGGCCAGCACCAGCCAGGCGCCCTCGCCCGCGGGCTCCTCGGCGAGGGGACGGTGCCGCCATTCCACTTCGAACAGCGACTCCTCGGGCCGGGGCTGGGACGGTAGCGCCGCCAGGGCGAAGCCTTCGACGGTCAGGACGAGTCGCTCGTCCTCGTCGAGCAGCCACAGGTCCATGAGGGCGCCCCGGGCGGACAGCGACCGGACGCGGCAGGCCACCCAGGCCGGGCGGGTGCGCAGGCCGCTGAGGCGCACGCGCCGCGCCCCGGCGGGCACGAGCGTCGCCCCGGCCGGGCCTCCGCCCGGCAGCGCCGTCGCGCGGAAGGCCGCGTCCAGCACCGCCGGATGCAGGACGTAGGACGACGGAGGCGGCTCGGCCAGGCGCCCCAGCGCCATGTCCTGCCCTGCCCATCCGGCTTCGAGGAGCTGGAAGGCCGCGCCGTAGTCGAGCCCGGTCTCCGCCATCGCGGCGTTGAGCGCGGAGATCTCGACGGGTTCGGTGCACAGGTCGCGCAGTTCGCCCAGCGGGCCGGGCACGTCCGCCGCCTCGCCCGCCGCGCCCGCCGCCGCGTCCACCTCGTCCGTCGCCGCGCCCGCCTCGTCCGGCTCATCCGCCGCGGTCTCGAACCGGCCGGAGGCGTGGCGCGTCCATGCCGCGTCCAGGTCGCCGACCGGGCGGGACGACACCGTGAAGGCACGGATCTCGGCGGCGTCGGGGGGCTGGACGTCCAGTTGCAGGACGACCGGTTCGTCCTCGGCCAGCCTGAGCGGCCGTTCGAACCGCACCCTGGAAAGGTCCGCGCCGGGCGCCAGCGCGCCGGACGCTTCCAGCGCCATCTCCACGTACGCGGCGCCGGGCAGCCAGACCGCCCCGCCCACGCGGTGGTCGGCAAGGTAGGCGAACCGGTCGTCGCGCAGGTCGATCTCGGCCTCGAAGAGGTGGCGGCCGGGAGCGCGGCCGTCCTCGACACGTCGATGCAGCAGGGGCGGGCCGTCCGGGGGTTGCCGGGCGGGTGTGGGGGAGGTCCAGTGCCGGTCGCGCTCGAACGCGTAGGTCGGCAGGTCCACCAGGGAGCCCGCCGGAACGGCCTTCGACCAGTCGGGATCGTGACCGGCGGCGGCAAGGAGCGCGAGGTTGCCGAGCATCGAGTCGTGGCCGTCCTCGCCGCGGGCCAGGGAGCCCACCGCCACAGCGGCGATCCCCGCCTCCGCGGCGACGGTCTGGATGGCCGAGACGAGCGTCGGATGCGGCCCGACCTCCACGAAGTACCGGAACCCGTCGTCAAGCATGCGGCGCACGGTGTCGGCGAACCGGACCTGCTCGCGCGCGTTCCGCACCCAGTAGGCGGCGTCCAGCGCGCCGGCGGGAAGCGGCTCGGCCAGCACCGTCGAGTACAGCGTCGGCGTCGAGTCCGTCGGCGTCGAGTCCGGCGGCGGCGTTGCCGCCGAGCCGCCCGTCGCACCGGCAGCATCGGGTGGGTCGGCCAGGGCGGTTCGCAGGTCGCCGGTTATGGCGTCCATGTGGAAGCTGTGCGCGGCGAAGCCGACGGGGACGTCCCACACGGGCACCTGCGCCTGCCGCAACGCCGACCTGAACTCCGACAACGCGTCCAGGTCGCCGGAGACCGTGGTGGACCGGCCGCTGTTGACGGCCGCGACCTCCAGCCGGGTTCCGAAGCCGGTCAGCAGTTCCCGGACGCGGCCGGCCGGCAGCCCGGCCGCCACCGCGCCGCCCCGGCCCGCGACCGCCCGCATGGCGAGGCCGCGCCGGGTCACGACGGCCGCCGCCTGGTCCAGGGTGAGCAGGCCCGCCGTGTACGCGGCGGCGATCTCACCGAGGCTGTGCCCGGCCACCGCGCCGGGCTCCACGCCGAGCGAACGCCACATCGCGGCCAGCGCGCAGTGCAGGGCGAACAGCACCGGCTGGGTCACCTCGACCTGGTCGAGGCCGGGAGCGCCGTCCTCGCCGCGCAGCACCGAGAGCACCGACCAGCCCGCGTGGCGTCCGATCGCCTCGTCGCAGCGCGCGAGTTCCTCGGCGAAGGCGGGGGACCGGTCCAGCAGGTCGGTGCCCATCCCGGCCCAGCGCGCGCTGTGGCCGGGGAACACGAACGCCACCTTGCCGTGCAGCGGCTCGCGGGCCGCGGGCGTCACGACCGGGGATCGCCGGTCGGCCGCGACCGCGTCCAGGCCCGACAGCAGCGTGTCCCGGTCGGCGGCCAGCACGATCGCCCGGCGGTCGAAGTGCGTCCGGCGCAGCGCGAGGGTGTGGGCGACGTCGGGCAACGCGGCGGCGGGGTCGTCGGCCAGGTGCGCGGCCAGCCGCCCGGCCTGGCGGCGCAGCGCGGCCGGACCGCGTGCCGACACCACGAACATCCGCCGGCCCGTCCCGGACTCGCACGGCGGCGCAGGCGGTTCCGCTGGCGCCTCCTCCGGCACGAGCGGTTCCTCCGGCGCCTCCTCGACGATCACGTGCACGTTCGTGCCGCTGATGCCGTAGGAGTTCACCCCGGCGCGCCGCACCCGATCGCCCCGCCGCCAGGGCTCCGGCTCTTGGAGCAGCCGCAGGCCGCTGCGGTCCCAGTCGACCCGGCGGCTCGGCGTCCCGGCGTGCAGGGTGCGCGGCAGCCGCTCGTGCCGCAGCGACAGCACCACCTTCATCAACGCGGCCAGCCCGCTGGCGGCCTGGGTGTGCCCGAGGTTGGACTTGAGCGAGCCCAGCAGCAGCGGACGGTCCGCCGGGCGGCCGTCGCCGAACACCCGCGACAGCGCGTCGGCCTCGACGCGGTCGCCCACCGTGGTGCCGGTGCCGTGCGCCTCCACGTGGTCGATGTCGGCCGGGTCCAGCGCCGACGCCGCCAGCGCGCGGCGGATCACCGCCTCCTGGGACGGGCCGTGCGGCACCAGCAGCGCCTGGCTGCGCCCGTCCTGGTTGACGGCCGTGCCGCGCAGGACGGCCAGTACCCGGTCGCCGTCCCGCCGCGCGTCGCCGAGCCGCTTCAGCACCATCATCACGACGCCTTCGGAGAACCCGGTGCCGTCGGCGTCGTCGGAGAACGACCGGCACCGCCCGCTCGGCGACAGCGCCCGCAACCGGCTGAACTCCACGAACGTCTGCGGCGTGGTCATCACCGTCGCCCCGCCGACCAGCGCGGTGTCGCACTCGCCCCGCCGCAGCGCGGTCGCCGCCAGGTGCACCGCCAGCAGCGACGAGGAGCAGGCGGTGTCGACGGTCATCGCCGGGCCGACCAGGCCGAGCGTGAACGCCAGGCGGCCCGAGGCGACGCTCAGCGCCGAGCCCGTCGCGACATAGCCGTTGAACTGGTCGAGGCCGATCCCCGACAGGTAGTCGCTGCCGAGCATGCCGACGTAGACGCCGGTCGGGGTTCCGGCGAGCCGGGCGGGCACGGTCCCGGCGCGTTCCAGCGCCTCCCAGGCCGTCTCCAGCAGCAGCCGCTGCTGGGGGTCCATCGCCGCGGCCTCCCGCGTGGTGATCCCGAAGAAGCGCGGGTCGAACGCGTCGATGTCGTCGAGGAAGCCGCCCTCACGCGCGTACGTGGTGCCCGGCGCCCGCGGGTCGGGGTCGTAGAGCGCCCCGAGGTCCCAGCGGTCGGACGGGAACGCGCCGACCGCGTCCCGGCCCTCGTCCAGCAACCGCCAGAGCCGTTCCGGGCCGGTGACGCCGCCCGGAAGGCGGCAGGCCATCGACACCACCGCCACCGGCTCGTCGGCCGGCCGCGGCGTCGCGGAGTCTTCCAGGTTCCGGGGGGCTTCCAAACGGCTCACATCCTCGACGACGGGGGGCGGCGCGGACGCGCGTCGCCCTGCGTTCCGGCGGCTTCGGCGGCTTCGGCGGGGACGAACCCGGGGGTCGGCTCAGGGCCCGACCCGAACGACCGGGGAGGTGCCCACCGTCCTGCCGTGGGCGTCGAGGGCCTCGACGCTCACGAACCGGCCGGGCGCGATCTCGGGAATCTCCGCGACCGTCTCCAGGCCGTCCCACGCCACGAGGGCGACGGCGCGCCGCTCGTGCTCGCCGCCCACGTGAACCCGCCATCGGGAGACGCCGGTCGCGCCGTTCCAGATGGCGCGCACGCGCCGCCCGTCGACGTGCACCTCGGGCGGGGCGGCCGGGAACCCATCCCATTCCTGCCGGTACACGCGATAGGTGGTCCAGCCGTTGCCCGTGGGGGAGCAGGCGTCGAACAGCAGGGTCCCGTCCGGCGCGAACTCCGAGATCCGCGCCGCGCGGCCCCAGCCGACGAGGGTGTTGCCGTTCGGCAGGTCCTGGGCGTTGCCCTCCGCCACCGACGACAGATGCTCGGGATGGGTGATCTGCCGGACGAACGTGGCCGTCCCGCTTCCGGGGTCGACGCGGATCCACACCACGCGGGACTCGTAGCCCTCCATCATCTCGTTCGCGGCGTTGTCGAACAGGCGGTAGACCCCGTCGCCGCACGGCTGCCCGTCGTGCGGCCAGAAGCACCGCACTCCCACGCCGAGCACCAGCGTGCTCGCGGAGCTGCCGAGCTTCCAGACGATGTCGCCGGTGCGCCGGTCCACCTTGTAGAGCGCGGACGACATCCGCGCGGTGACCAGCAGGTCGCCGTCCTCGTCCACCGCGACCGAGTTGACGTGGAGCTGGTCGTACGGCTTGGAGATGGCCTCGGGAATGTCGCTCTCGGTGAGCGGGACGTGGTCCAGGCCGCTCCACTCCATCAGCAGCTCGCCGGTCGCCACGTCGATCTCCTGGACCACGCCGTCCAGGGCGACGCCGTCCTCGGCCCCGCCGACGGTCCGCAGGTCGTACGGCCGGGGGACGTAACTGACCAGCAGGGCCGTGCCGCGGTCGGTCAGCAGGAACTCGTGCAGGTCGAAGGGCCGCCCGCCGGCCGCGCGCACCGTCGCCACGACGCGGTAGCTCTGGTCGAGGACGTAGCCGATCCCGTCACCGACGCCGGTCGGGGTCGCGGTTCCCTGCCACCACGTCAGGACGGGCTCGTCCCGGTACCGCTGCACCCGGACGTTGGTCGCGTACTGGCCTTCCGGGACGGGATGGAACCAGACCACGCGTCCCTGGTCGTCCACGATCTGCGGGCCGTGCGGCCGGTGCGGCTCCATGAGCGACTGCGGCGACATGAACAGGTAGCCGGGCGCGATGCCGGGCCGCGCGGTGATCACCCGGATGCGCGGGATCTCCGCGGCGGCCGGCATGACGCCGGCCTCGGGCGCCGGCTCGACGGACAGTTTCATGAGATCCCCTTCACCTGAGGGCGCTGAACGGAAAGCCACTGCTCGATGACGTCGCCCGCCCGGCCCACCGGGTCCTCCCGGCACAGGCCGGCGCCGATCGCCTGCGCGCGGGTCCGGTACGCCGGGTCCAGCACCCGGTCGAGGGCGCGTCCCAGCCGCGCGGGCGTCAGCCTGCGGAACGGCATGGCGGCTCCGACGCCCAGTTGCTCGGTCCGCCAGCCCCAGAACGGCTGGTCGGCGAAGACACTGGCCACCACCGCCGGCAGGCCGGCCCGCAGCGCCGCCGCCGTCGTTCCCGCGCCGCCGTGGTGCACCGCCGCCCGGCACCGGGGCAGGACGCGGTCGTGGTCGAACTCCGAGCGGGCGAGGAACAGGTGGCCGGGCAGGCCGTCGGCGTACCTGCCGAGCTCGCTGCCGCCGGCCCCGACCAGGCCGCGGATGCCGCGCCGCGCCGTGACGTCCACGAGATCGCGCAGCGTGCGTTCGGGATTCAGGACCGGCATGCTGCCGAACCCGAAGTAGACCGGCGCCGGCCCGGCGTCGAGCCACCGGTCGAGTTCGGGAACGACGGCCCGTTCCCCGAGCCGGTCGCGCAGCTCGTCCGACAGGACCGGGAAGCCGACCAGCTCATGCCCGCCGGGAAGGTCGGACGGCTCCGGCACGACCCGCGGGCTGTACAGGTGGAGGGCGGGCCACTCCTCCTGCCGGGGAAGCCTCTTGATCCGTGGCGCGCCCAGGAGGTCGCACATCTCGTCGAGGTTCGGCTTGTTCCTCAGCCAGTACAGCTGGTTCAGCAGGCGCGAACTGCCACGGTTGGCCCACGCCACCCGGAAGTCGCGGATGCCGGGCATGATGCTGGCGAAGTCGCCGGTCGGCAGAATGGGAAAGGCATAGAGGATCCTGCTCGGCACACCGGTCGCCTTCTCCAAACAGAGGCCCCGCAGCGCCATTGTCAACGTCGTGAGCACCACGTCGGCGCCCTCGGCGGCCTGCGCGCAGGCAGTCACGATCTCCTGGTTGACCCGCTGCTCGTCCTCGGCGATGTGCTTGATGGTCGTGGCCACCTTGCCGCGGGCGAGCATGCGCCGCGACTCGGGCGAGTTGAGGAAACGCCCGACGTCCACCCCGGTCGGCACGGCCCGCAACCCGGCCCGCGTCACCCAGCCGGCGAGGTCGGAGTTGACGGCGACCACCACCTCATGGCCACGCCGGACCAGCTCGTCGCCGACCGCCACCATCGGCTGGACGTCGCCACGGGTACCGGCCGCGAGCATCGCGATACGCATCGCTGCCACCTGTTCTGTTCACGGGAGCACGGTGCCAACGACGGTATGCACGGAGCCTCCGCCGCACACCGCACGATCGGGCGCACCTCCGTCCGGCAAAACTCCCACCCCAGCCAGACGAACGGCGTCCGCCACGGCGGCCTCTACCGTTGTGCCGGTGACCTCTCAGGAACGGCGGGGGAGACTGGGGCATGTCTACTGGATCGGCGGCAGCGGAGCGGGGAAGTCCACCATCGCCCGGCGCATCGCCGGCCGGTACGGGATGCTCCTATACGGCACAGACGCGGCGATGTCCGGCCACGCCCGCTCCTGCGCCGGGTCTCGGTGCTGTTCGGCCTGGAGCCCTGCTGGTGACCTCCGATATTCGATCCGGCTTCGGCATTGGCTGTCGATCTCGACGGCGGCTCAGGGCCGCACTGTCGCGTAGCGTGGCGGACATGGACAGCTGAACGACGCCGACAAGCGGGACGTCTCCCTGGACGTCACGATCCAGATCCGGGGCGAGGTTTTCGAAATGTCCGGCGACGTCATGGTGGATGATCCGCTTCCCGGCCTCGAACAGGACGGCAACCAGCGGTTCATCCGCGAGCTGCCCGAGGTCCGCACCACCGACCTCGGCGAGTGCATCGCCACTCTCAAAAGCCACACGGCGGCCCTGTGCTCCTACATCTCGGTCTTGGAGGAACTCGGCGTGCCGCGAATGCCCCGCAGCACCTGACAGGAGCCCCGGCCAGATTCCCAGCATGCAAGAACCTTCGGTCGCTAGAGAGCCCCAAGGGGCGATCGCGCATCGATGCACTACCGGCCATTCATGTTGACATAATCGTACTTATCGCTGATTCGGGATGTATCCCTCAGGAGGGCCTCGTCCACCCGTTGGCTCGCGACGAACCACTCGCCCAGGCCCGCGTGTAACATTCGGCAAAAGGCAGTGGGGGGCCGTCCGCGTGAGCGAGTGCGGCCCCGCGCGGCGTTGCGGAGATGGTTGCTTGCCGGATCGGGGGATCGGGCGCGCGAGTAAGGCGGCTCGCCACCCAGGGCGGGCATGAAGTGACCGACCGATTCCGCACCGTGAGGAGAATTCTCATGCGCATCGCCCGTCATCTGATCGCGGTGCTGGCCATCGCTGCCGCGACGCTGTCGGCCGCCACGGCACCGGCCTACGCCGACGACGGCAGCGGCCTCGACAACATCGGAGGACTCCTCAGCCAGCTCGTCAGCGGCCTCCTCTGAGTGGGTGCGCCGGAATGCGGCGTGGAAGCGTCGTAGAGCCGAAAGGAACAGCGTCATAGAGACGGTGTTTGTTTCGGCTCGTTGATCCCTTATCGGGTCGATATGGCCAGTGAAGCGGGAACGGTATGCAGCCCGCTTTTGGGGACGGCCGCTGCCGACGGCAAGGCCGGCTTTCGGCAGCGGGGGTCGTCAAATGATCGTCGGGCTGGTGCGGCGGGTCTCGGTATGCGCCGGTGTGATCGCTTCACTCTCTATATGGACACTAAAGGCCAAGGCCGTGTAGTTAAGGGCTGATCGGGCTGGTCAAGATGTCGATGCTGATTGTTGCTTTGTAGGTGCGGCGGTCGACGCGCAGGCTTTTGTAGGCGTAGCGGCTCATGGGGCGTTTGACGGCGCGGGGGCTGATGCGCAGGCGTCGGTCGGGCATGAGGTTGTTCAGGACGTGTCGTCCGATGGTGCCGACCAGGTCGATCCTTTGTTCGGCCAGGATGTTGGCGGCTCGGGTGACCTGGTCGCGGGCGGTGGCCAGGGCGATGGTGAAGCTGGCTCGGTCGGGGTCGGTGCCGGTGGTGTCGGCGGCGTCGCTGATGGCGATGCGTAGGGCCTGGTAGACGGTCAGGAGTGCGTAGATTTCCTGGTCGATGCCGGGTGGGTGGTCGAGCGCAGGACGCGGCGGCCGAGCATCGTCTTCTTGATCGCGAAGTAGGCCGATTCGACCTCCCAGCGCTGGTGGTAGAGGATGACCAGCTCGGCGGCGGGGTGGGTGCGGTGGTCGAGCAGGGTGGTGGCCAGCCGGTAGTGGCCGGTCTGGGTGCCGGCGGTGATGGAGATGGTGATCTGGCATTGGATGATGCGGACCGGTACTCCGCCCGGGTTCGACAGGATCGAGCCGTCTGACAGCCGGCCCAGGAGCGGGGGCCGCCGGGAGGCTGACAGGCGTGCCAGCAGGTGCGCGCCGGTGCCGTGCGTGGCGACCAGCAGCGGGTTGCCTGACAGGCCACGGTCCAGCAGCACGATCATCCCGGCATGCAGTGGGCGCAGCAGTCGTGTGGCGTAGGTGCTCTCCCCGGTTCCGGGGCCTTCGGCGGGGCCGAACACCGCATCGATGATCGCGCGGGTGCCGCAGGCGACCAGCACGACAAGTCTGATCTGGGGGTAGCCCGCGGTGGTGTACTGGTTGCCGCGTTTGCCGAGCCGGGCTCGATGCGACGGCGAGTCGGGCACGTCCAGGCTGGTGCCATCGATCGCGCACACCAGCAGCCCACGCCAGCGGACCGCCCGGGTCAGCGTGGTGGCGGCGGGTCCGGCCAAAAGTTCGAACAGCACCCGCAGCGGAGCGGGCCCAAGCCGGGTGCGGGCCTGCCACAACGCCGACGCGGTGAGGGTGGGGATGGGCAGGCCGTCCAGGGCGCCGGTCAGCTTGCGCCAGACGCCCAGATAGCCGACCTCGCTGAACAAGGCCGCGGCCAGCAACAGGTAGACCACGACCCGGGCCGGGAGTTTACGCACCCGGCGCTTGAGACCATCGACCTCTGCCAATACGGCATCGACCATGTCGAACGAGACGATCTGGGTGAGCTCTCCCAGATGACCCGGCGCGAACACGCCTCCAGCCACCGTGATCTTGCTGATGATGACAGACTGGACAGACAGCGGAGCCTCCGTGATGCGACGTGTCTTTGGCGGACAAGTCGTTCTACCGGGGCTCCGCTTCTTGTTTCCCGAGATCAACCAGACCGTGATCAGCCCTTACGGGCAGGCACTCCGCCCTTAACTACACGGCCTTGAGCTTTAGATGGGAAGGGGAAGGCCGAGGAGACCTCCCCCGCCGGCGCTCTTAGCACCCCCGCCTAGGAGGCCGCTGAGACCTGGAATGTTGGCGAGGGTGGATTGGGGTGGCTTCGGGGCTGCCGCCGGGACGGCGGACGTGGGTGGGGGGGCCGGAGCGCCGGTGGCCAGCAGGGCGGCCGCGGCGGCGCAGGTGAGGATGAGCGTACGCATGGGGGGCGCCTTTCAGAAGACGGGCATCCTTCCCCATGCAGCTACCCGCCGCTTACATTCGTATGCGGTAGGTGAGCGATTGTCTGTCCAGCAGCGCCGACCCGCCCCGCCGACCCGCCACCGACATCAACTCGGCGCGCGGCCACCGACTACTGATTGCCTGCGAGCCCCAAGGTGCGCCGCGCGTGATGCGCGCAGGTGGAAGCGCCGGTGCGCCAGGCCAGACAGAGCCCCCGCTCTGTCGAGTTCCGTCCCTGGCCTGGCGTGGTGAGCGGTACGGCCCGGTCTGGGAAGACCTGTCCGCACTGCGGATGTTCGAGGCGATCAACAACCAGCTACCCATGTGCGAAATAGCCCTGGGTTCCCAGCCGCCAGGTAGCCGAGTGAGAGGTCACGATTGCGGCCCGTGATCGTTTCGAGTCGGGTTCACTGCGCGGTGGCGCATCTCGGTGGTTCAAGGCTGTTCCCGACCTCAAGTCATCTGGTTGCCTCGCGGCGGTGATGGCACTCTTGCTCTCGGGTTCGCTCACCACCTCACCGTGACTACCTAAAGTGTCAATGTGAACTCAGTAAGTCATGAGAGGGTGGGTGTGTCTGGGATGCTGACCGACCTGCAGCGAACAAAGATCGAACGGCGCTTCCAGGCGCTGGACCACGATGGTGACGGGTTCTTGGAGCAGAGCGACTACGCCGGGCTGGCCGCCGACCTGGCCGAACGGCTCGGGCGCGCCGATCCCGCCGCCATGCGGCGGGTACACGACGCCTACCTGGGAATCTGGGAGGCCATCCGGCGAGGCGCCGACACCGACGATGACGGGCGGGTCGACCTGGCAGAGTTCACGGCCGCCCTGGAGAAGGGCGTCATCGGCCGCGACGGCGGCTTCGACCGAGCGATCCTGCCCTCCGTACTGGCCGTGCTGGACTTCGCCGACCTCGATGGCGACGGCTACATCGACGCCATCGAGTTCCACCGCTGGTACGTCGGCCCCGACCGCCCCCAACAGGACGCCGAAGCCGTCTTCGCCCGGCTGGACACCGACGGCGACGGCCGCCTCAGCAAGGAAGAACTCACCGCCGCCATGCGCGAGTTCTACTGCGGCACCGACCCCAACGCCCCGGGCAACGACCTCTACGGCCGCCTGACCTAGCGGTGGCGCGATGCCGGCGCCGCACCACAGACCGTCGTCGAGACCGGCATCTACAGCGCTGCCATCGCCCCACCGCCACAGCCCGACGGATCACTTACCCGTAAAACCGCAGGTCTGGCGGCAGACAGTCCCGCGCATCTGAGGCAAATCGTCGAATGCCTTGGGTTGAACGTGACTGCCTCGGTCTCGATGGGACGCAACAACCCGCCCGCGCGCGGGCGGCTTGAGCCACCGGTGCGCCACATCAGACAGAAAGGGGCACGGTGCTCGGCGTCGAGGGTGAAGATCGCCGTCGTCCCGCCGTAGGGCCGGACCGGCCTGGGAAGCTCTGCGAGCACTTCCGGTATGAGCGCGGGCACGTTGTCATTGACGGCTTCTGGCGCTGCGGGAGGTCGTAGATCGGGAAGGTTGTCCATCATCTCGGCGATCAGCTGTTTTGCTCGCGATAGATCAACGTCCGCCCTCGAGATCGGCGATACGCCGCCTGATCATCTGTGTGGCGTCGACCGTCGCGACCCGCTCACCACGCACCAGGGCCTCAGCGGTGCCACGAGCGGCGCGGTGCTTGTCCGGATCCATCGAGAACACCGCGATACGCCACCAGGCCTCGATGAACTCGTGAACGGGCGCCAGATCCAGATGGTCGGCCGCGGTGTTCATCGCCCGCCGCAACCCAGAGTCGAACCCAGCACGGTCCTCGGGCAGCAGCGCCGCCCGGATCGACTTCAGGTCTTTGCCCGGCGGTGCAGCAGCGGGTTCCGGCGCGCTGGCGGTCATGCCCCCAGTCTATGACCTGCCCGACCAACGGATCCTCGGTCGGCGGCGATGCCGCCGCCAAAAGCAGCCCCCTGCGCCTGACCGGTGCCGTGTCGTATTCGACTGTGTCGTATTCGTCAAGGGGGCGGTTGGTAGGTGGCGGCGATGTGGTCGTGGAGTTCGGCGTGGCGGAACTGGTAGAGGGGGCCAACTGCCCGGAGTGGCCCGAGGCGATGGCAGTCGTCCAGGAACGGCCCGGGCCGGCCGCCAGGTGGCGACCAGGTACGCCACCCAGGCCCGATGCCTCCCGAACGTGAGCCCGACTGCGAGCCCGACCGCGAGCCCGAAAGTGGGACAGGGTGCCCCGAACGGTCCCCGTTCTCCTGATCCCGGCTGGCGGCTCCGGTGCGGTTCACGAGGTATCACGAACAGACATGAACGGACGTGATTCGCACCTGGATTCGTCGCGTTAGGGGAAACTTCGACGAGCGACCTGATCGGCCGCTGTCCCCGCGCTGTCCTGTCCCGGGAGGAAGCCAGCCATGAGCCAAATGGACCTGTTCATGGTCGTGTTGACAGCGGTCTGCGGGGTGTACGCCGTGCTCGGCGTGCTGTGGTGGGTCCGTGACCGGGCCGACCGGGCAGCCGTCGCGCGGCTGGACGCGATGGACATTGACCCGTACCACGCGGTCGCCACGGCCGACGGCGACCGCGGCGCGGACCGGGCCGGGGCCGCCGAACTGCTGCTGGCCGGCCTTATCCGGATCGAGGAGGACGGGCAGGTGGCGGTCACCGCCAGGGGGGCCGATCCCGGCCGGACGCCGGAGCATCCGGTCCCGGCCGCCGTGCTGGCCACCCTGCGCGGCCACGCCGGGCCCTGGCCGCTGGGCTACCTGTATGTCGACACCGAGCACTGCGGGCGGCGCGACCCCTTCCTGCGGGGCGAGGACGCCAGGTGGCCGCGTTGGTCCACGCGTGACCGGGATCGCGTCCGGCCCGTCGCGATCCTGACCGCCGTGCTGCTCGCGGGCTGGTGCGCTGCCCAACTGCTTTATGCGGTCGGGGCGTTCTCCGGGCCCGGCGACGAGGTCGTGGCCGCCGTGTTCGTGGGCCTGCTGATGTGGGGGGCGTTCGCGCTGGTCCTGGGTGTGATAGTGCTCATCGTGTGGCCGTGGCGCCGGGACTGGTTCGCGGAGTACTGCCGCACCCTTCTGCCGCACCCGGCCGAGGATGCCCTCGACACCGAGCAGCGCCAACAGCTGCACCGGGCCATGGCCTTCAGCTTCCCGAAGGAGGAGGTCGTCGAGGACATGTCGTGGGACCCGGGTGCGTTCTGATGGCGTGGCGGGGTTCTGTCGCCTTGTGAGGGGCCGTCCGCTGCCTGCCGAAGGTGGGTCGAGGGGGCTGCGGTAGTCGACTTCCTGAGGCATCAGTGGGAGGCGCAGGGGATGGCGGGGTGGGGCCTGAGCCAGGCCGTCCCTGCGCGCCCAGGAATATCGTCCTCGAACCGGGCCGTCACACACTCCCCGAGGACGCGGCCGGTGCCCATGGCATCCCTCCGACTCTGGTCCCGTTAGATGCGAAGAATTCGCATCCGATGCAATACGACGTGGCTAACTTGACGTAATCGCCATATCACTCATTCGGGCATGTATCACCTAGGAGAGCCCTGCCGCTCAGCGCTGGACGATCCGCGTTCTGCACGGCCAGCGCATACTCGATTGGCAGGCTGATCACCAGGCCCATAGGATCCCTGCGATCTGCTGACGGAGGCCGCTGGTCGATCGCCGGGCCTGCCGTCCCGCACATCGAGGACTTGGATCCCGAACCACCAGCCCGAGGTCATCGTTGAAACTCCTTTCCGCTGCTGTCCTGCTCGCTGCCGGCGCGGCCGCCTGCACCTCGCCCGCGACGAACCCGCAAGCCCCGGCGACTCCTCAGGCGGGCGGTGCGGCCACGGGCTATATCACCGCGCGGACCCTGCCCCCGGGGCGGCGGACGTTGAGTTCGGTCGAGGGCGATATCGCGCTGGATCTGCCGGCCGGCTGGCGGCGGATCGACCTCAACGCCACCTCGCTGTCTCGGGAGATCAAGAAGGCGGGCTTCGGCGGCCCTGCCATGGCCTACATCAAAGACAACGCCAAGGGCCTGGGCCGCAAGCACGCCTTGTACGTCGCCGACTCGCGCGACACCGCCAGGTCACCGGTCAACACCATCAGCGGCACTTGCGACGGAGGCGAGGAGCGGTCGATCTCTGTCCAGATGGCTGAGGTGAGACAGCAGCTCGCGAGACGCGAAAGCATCGTCGGCCCGGTCGCGGTGTCGCAGGTGGCGATCGGCGATCCGGGCGGTATGAAGGCCGACTACCTGGACGGCCTGACGCGCTTGGTCTACTTCCGGATCATGTATCCAGGGCGCAAGGTCTGCACCGTCACCTTCACCGCCAGGCCCGGCTCACTGACCCCCGAGCTCGATTCGATCGCCAAGAGCATCCGCCCTCTTCCGCCATCCACCGGGCTGGACAACTGATCACGCGGGTGACGCGCCCCGTCGGCCGCTGCCTGCCCGGCTTGGGCGCCTTCGGTTGCGGCACAACGCCTAGGGAAGTCACCGAACTCGACGAACTCCGGCGACCGGCGAGGGCGTCGTAGCCGTCCCGGGTGGTGGGGGCCAGGCCGTGAGGCTCCAGCGCGGTCACGACGTCGCGTAGCGCGCCGGTGACCGGGCGCAGCACGGACGGGGTGTGATGGCCTGCCTGTGGCCGGCGGTCCAGCGGACCGCGTGGAACCGCCCGATCGTCCGCCACACCCCTACCGGTGAGCTCTCCCCGCTGTGGCAGCGCTACGACCAGCTCGCCGCCCAGGCCACCGTGCCAGGCCAGATCTGGCGCGCCGGCCTGGACCACCTCGTCCGGCCCCCGACAGCAACCACCCACCCCCACCTAGCCCCCGGAATCCGGGCGTCGACGTCGCCGCCGACCACCTGCTGTCCTGATGCGCGCGGGTCTGCAGGGCGGCGCGGGCTTGAACGCTTTACGGACCGGACAAATTGTTTGGTCAGAGAGGCACACACATCCGTTGGATATTTCGGCGATTGAAATCGGGGCCTCACTAGCTACGACGTCGACCTGCATGACCGCTGCCGGGGTTTGTTGTCTGCCCGGCGGCGAGGTCTTTATACGGCCAATCCCGGCCACTGTGATGGTGTGCTGTTGCTTTATATTGGAGCATGGATGGCACGAGTTGGCGGCCACGACGCCATTGGAGATGATCAATGGTAAAGGCAAAGCAGAGGATCACGGGGAGGAAACGCGGAAGTCTCGGTCTCGCGGTGCTCGCATTGAGTGCCGGTGCAACGGTCCTGATGCCCGCGAGCCCCGCTCAAGCCGCCCCGCGGACGTGCTACATCGAGCTCGGCGCCCGTCATGGAGGTGGCATTTGCACGGGCTTCCGCTATTTCGGCGGGGTCCTATGCACCGACGGCCGTTGGTATTACGGCCCATGGCGTAATGGCGGTGACACAAGAGGCTCGTACGGGTATTGCCCGTCTGGCTCCTATGCCAACCATGCCTGGGTCGGTGGCTTTTGAGTGCCGTTGGCGGCGACACTACGAGTTGGCAGTGGATCGTCAAGATCGATGGTGATCCGCTCCCCACCGTTTGTGGCGAGGACGACATGACGCTTGCCATCTGAGCTCGCCCACTGGCGGGTTAGGAGGCCGGCCCTTCCTAACCTCATGTGATCCGGTCTCCGCAGATGTCCGGGATCTCATGCTGCGACGCCCGGCATCACGACGGCCTGGCTCCCCGGGCGGACGGGGCCGTCTTGATCCCGGGGACAGTTAACCGGACAGAACAGAGAACTGCCCCCCTTCCCGGCCAGGGCGCGCAGCAGGTCGGCGTGCGCGGCGGTGGTCGTGCGGCACGGGCCGGGCCGGTCGACGGGGTGGCCGGGGAGCGGGACCGCGAGGGCATCCACCTCGATGGCGCCGACCTGGCCGCGGGTGGTGGTGCCGTCCTCGCCGTCCAGGGGCCGCGCCCTCCAGCCCATCGCCTCGGCGATGGTGCGCACGATGGCGCGCTGGACGTCGCCGGGCAGGGTGACCGAGGCGGGCGTGATGGTGACCGGCGGCAACGACCGGCTAGCCCGGTCACACCTCACGCTGACCGGGCCGATCTCGCCGGCCCGCTCCAGCACCACGGCGGCGGCGGTCAGCAGCGCGGGCAGTTCGTGACCGGACATGCGAGCCTCTCTGTCGGCAGGGAGTCGGCAGCGCGGCGGCGGTCGACAACCGTCAAATTTCATCACGCCTTTTCGTCACAACACATGGGTGACGGTGTCGGCGGGGTCGCCGAACAGCGGGCCGGGAGTGGCCAGCAGCCAGTCGATGGCCTCGGTGCGGGTGGCGGCGCCGTGCACCAGGACGCGCCGGCGGTCGGTGGTGGCCTGCCAGCGCCGCCCGGTGCGGTACACGTGGCCGAGCACGACCCGCTCGCCGTAGTCGTCGACCACGACGGCGTAGCCACCGCCGTCCAGGCGCGGCGGGTCCAGGGCGGTGGCGAGCTGCGCGGCGGTGTAGGGGCACAACGGCCGCTCGGTTTTGGGGCGGTTGCGTGGCCGCCGCGGCGTGCGGGCCCCGGGCCCCAGGTCGGGCAGCGGCGCGGGCGCATACAGCGCGGCGAACAGCAGCATCACCGCGTCGACCACGGTGGCGGCCGGGCCGCCGTCCGGGGTACGGACGGGGCCGTCCGGGGTGCAGGCGACGTGGCGGCGGTAGTGGCGCTGGAGCCAGCCGACGCACCGGCCCCGCACGATCACGTCGGTGCGCTCGGCGACGCGGCCGCGCATCCCAGGCGCGCATCGTCGGCCAGCAGCAGGTAGTCCTCGCCGTGCAGCCGCGCCAGGTACAGCTCAGCGACATCGGTCCCGACGTCCGCCCCAGATTCCGTCACACTTTTCGTCACGGGCGCGGCCTTCGGCATGGAAGGCGCTCGCGGCACGGGCATGGGCGCGGCGGCGGCATCGAGCCGCTCGGCCCCGCGCGCCAGTGGCTCGATGACGGGCGCCAGGGCGGGCACCAGAGCGAGGGCCGCCTGTTGCGTCACCGGTACCGGCTCTTCGTCACACCCTCCGGTGGCGGGTAGGAGTGCGCGGCGGACGCGGGCCACCAAGTCGTCCAGGCCCCGGCGGGTCGCTGCCGCGGCGGCCGTGACGGTCTCGGTATCGACGTCGCGGCCTGCCTCGACGGCGCGGACCGCCTCCACCAGGACCAGCACGTCCCGCCACAGGATCTCGGCCAGGCCCTGCACGGCTGGCCGCCCCGGAACGGCAGGAGCGTCCTCGCCGGCCTTACGCGCCCGATAAGCCTTGGCCTGGCAAGCGCGCGAACAGTACACCGCTGGACGGCCGCGTGGCTTGACCCGCCACCTCACCGCCACACACCGCACACCCCATCACGACCACCCTTTTCGTCACGGCCGTAGTGACGAAATGCTGTGCCTCGCCGTGTGACGTATTCAATCGCTCGCGTGACGAAATCACGCCACTCACGCACAGTCTGATGATCTCGGCTTGCGCCGGCGTGGTGGTTGGGGCCGGGGAGGTTTTGGCTGGGGTGGTGTCAGGTGGGGTTGTCGGTGGCGAGCGTGCGGGAACGCGGTTGCGCCTAGGTGCGGTTTGACCGGGTAGGTGCGGGCGTATGAGCGTTTACGGCATACACGCCTCTCACGAGCAGGTGCACCCGAGCGTGCTGCTCAGCGCGATGGAGCGGGCCGAGCAGGCGGGCTTCGCGGCGGCGATGTCGTCGGACCACTTCTCGCCGTGGAGCGCCCGGCAGGGACAGTCGGCCTTCGCGTGGTCGTGGCTTGGTGCCGCGTTGCAGGCCACGGGGTTGCCGTTCGGTGTGGTGAGCGCGCCGGGGCAGCGTTATCACCCGGCGATCATCGCGCAGGCGATCGGCACGCTCGGCGCGATGTATCCGGGCCGGTTCTGGGCGGCGCTGGGGAGCGGCGAGGCCAGCAACGAGCACATCACCGGCGACGGCTGGCCGCGCAAGGACGTGCGCATGGCGCGACTGCTGGAGTGCGTTCAGATCATCCGGGCCCTGGGGGCCTCACCCCTGAGTGTGGACACCTTGGAGACTGGATCTTGAGGTCCAGGGGAAGAGATGTCACTGATGGCTCTGAAGAACTACCCGGAGGA